>JAPPBY010000023.1 GCA_026702615.1 Chloroflexota bacterium
CTCAACCCGGAGACGCGCCACCTGATCGGGGAGGCGGAGCTGGCAGCGATGAAGCCGACGGCGTACCTGATCAACACGTCGAGAGGGCCGGTGGTCGACCAGGAGGCGTTGATCGCGGCGCTGGACGGGGGACAGCTTGCGGGAGCCGGGCTCGACGTGTTCGAGCGCGAGCCGCTGGAGGCGGAGTCGCCGCTGGCGCGCATGGAGAACGTCGTGCTGATGCCGCACTCGGCCTCGTACTCGGACCAGTCGTTCGAGAGCATGCGGCGCCGCGTGGGCGAAACAGTGGTGGGCCTGATGGAGGGGCGCTGGCCGCAATTCGTGGCGAATCCCCGGGTTCAGCCGCGAGCTTCCCTGCCCGCGAGGGACTAATCTGCGGCGGCGCGGCGTAGAGTAGGCGCACTTTCCGTAAGGAGGCGCGCCATGCAGGCCGCGGTATTCCACGGAGCGCACCAACCACTCACGATCGAGGAAGTCGCAATCGACGAACCGGGACCCCGCGAGGTCATCGTCAAGACGGCCGCGAGCGGGGTCTGCCACAGCGACCTGCACTTCGTGGACGGGTTCTACCCGTTCGACTCGCCCGCGATCCTCGGGCACGAGGCGGCGGGCATCGTCGAGGCCGTGGGCGAGCAGGTGACGTACGTGCAGCCGGGCGACCACGTCATCTGTTGCCTCTCGGTGTTCTGCGGAATGTGCGAGCGGTGCATGACGGGCCAGCCCTACGCCTGCGACAAGGAGGCGGTGACGCGCGGCGCCGACGAGCCGCCCAAGTACACCTGGCAGGGCCAGCCGGTGGCGCAGTTCGCCAACCTCTCAAGCTACGCGGAGAAGATGCTGGTGCACGAGAACGCCGTCGTGGCGATCCGAAAGGACATGCCGCTCGACGCGGCGGCGCTCATCGGCTGCGGGGTCACGACCGGGTTCGGGGCGGCGGTGAACACGGCGAAGGTGCAGCCGGGTTCGACGGTGGCGGTCTTCGGCGTGGGGGGCGTGGGGCTGGCGGCGGTGCAGGGCTCGCTGGTGGCAGGCGCGCGCATGATCATCGCCGTCGACATGGTCGAGTCGAAGCTGGCGAAGGCGCGCGAGCTGGGCGCGACGCACGTTGTTGACGCCTCCTCGGGCGATCCGGTTGAGGCGATCCGGAATCTGACCGGGGATGGCGTGGACTACGCGTTCGAGGCGATCGGGCTGAAGGTGGCGGCCGAGCAGGCGTACGAGGCGCTGCGGCGCGGGGGCACGGCCACCATCATCGGGATGATCCCGGTGGGACAGAAGGTGGAAGTCGACGGGCGCTCCCTGCTGAGCGAGAAGAAGCTGACGGGCAGCTCCATGGGGTCGAATCGGTTCCGCGTCGACATGCCGCGGTACATCGACTTCTACATGCAGGGTCGGCTGAAACTGGACGAGATGATCACGCGCCGCATGCGACTGGAAGACGTGAACGAGGCCTTCCGGGCGATGAAGGCGGGCGAGGTCGCTCGTTCGGTGCTGATGTTCGACTAGAGCGGCGCTCTACGGCTCCTCGCGGGGGCGAGTGAAGCCGCCGCGGAAGCGCTCCATCAGGCCCTCGCGGGTGAACTCGGCGGACTTGGCGTAGTCGATGATGATGCGCTCGCGGTCCTCAACCATCTGGGCGGCGGCGGGGACGTCGGCGGCGATGTCGTGGGGAATTGAGATGCAGCCGTGGAGGTCGGCGTGGAGGAGGTCGCCGGGATTGACGGTGACGCCGCCCACGGTGACGGGTCCACCCACCTCGACCTGGTGGACGTAGGCGTGGGAGACGAGGACTTCCTTCGCGAGGAACTGGAAGCCGAGCTCGCGGACCTCTTCCATATCACGCACGCCGCCGCTGGTGACGACGCCAACGCAACCGAAGGCCCGGTGGATGTTGGCGTTGACCTCGCCCCAGAAGGAGCCGACGGGCGGATCGTCGAGGTCTTCGATGACGACGATGCGGGGCGTGGGGATGGACTCGATGTGGTCGTACCAGTCCCCACGCTCAACGCGGACTTCGGGGTCCTGGTCCGGGGGCACGGTCGCGCGAATCTTGCAGGTGACGGCGTAGCCGACGACCGGCTCCATCTCGGGGAAGTGGCAGCGGATGTCGGGGGTCATGGCGCCGTAGTTGCGGGCGCGGACCTGGAAGGTCTCGATGGCGTTGGAGATGGCGGGGGAGGGCCAGGCGCGCAGGGCGGCGAGTTGCTCATCGTTAAGGGGCTGCATGGACACGGCTCCGGGTTGAGGGTGGCGCCATCCTAGGGGCCGGGGCGCGGGGGCGCTACGGCGTAGGTGACAGTTCCCTGAGCAGCCACGGGTCGCCGTGTTCGAGGGGCACGATGGTTGCCTCGAAGCGCGCCCGGACGGGTTCGGCCAGGGCCTCCGGGACGACGACCTCGAGTGAAGTCGCGCTCATCGAGGCGGCCTGGTGGGCGGCAACGGCGACCAGATCGGCGACGTAGTCGCTGTCAGCGGCGAGGGCGGGGACGACGTAGAGGTCGGTCCAGGCGGTATCGGGACCGCGCCAGCGCCAGATGTTCACCAGGACGCTCGCGGGTGGGCGGTCGGGGAGGGTGATGCGCCGGCCGGAGAACGCGACGTCCGTCGGGAAGTCGGAGGCTTCGGGGGTGAGCACGGGACGCCAGAGGTAGCGCCAGCGGTAGGCGGCGGCCTCGCGGTGGTCGAGCGCGCGGAGGTGGGAGGCTTCGGTCTCGTAGTCGCCTGTGAGGGGGTGGGCATCGAAGGGGGGAGGCTCGATGCGGTCCAGATCGACGATCCTGAGCCAGGACTGGCGCAGGCGCTCGGTGTAACCGCGCCGATCGAGCACTTCAGGGCTGCCGCCGGAGCCGACGGGCCGGCACCAGAAACGGTCGAAGCCGCGAGCGCGGGCGCGGGACTCGCACTGGTCAAGGACCCACTCCTCGACCTCGGCATCGTCGACGTCCGCAGCGAGCTCGAGGATCTCGAGGTGGGCGTAACGGCCGAGGGGTTCGGGCTCGGTCGCGTACAGGACTTCGACGCTGCCGACGATCGCTCCCCCGTCGCGTTCGACGACCCAGCAGTCCCACCCGAGGTCGCGGTAGACCTGGATGTGGCGGATGCAGAAGTGCTCGTGCATCCAGGCGCCACCGGTGCTGAACCACTCGACGGGGGAGGAGTCGGGGGGAAGGGGAGGACCTCCTACGCCGCGGTGCAGGGCAACGAGCCCGGGGACGTCATCGGGGGTGGCCGGGCGCAGGGTGAGGGTCTGGCCGCTCCACCGAAGCGTTCGGGGCGCGAGAGGGGTACCCCCGCTCAGACGAGGCCCCGCATGCCGCCGGTATCGGACCCGTAGGCGCTCTGGAGGGTGGCGCGGTCGAAGCCGTGGGGGTCCTTGCCGATGGCGTAGTCGTAGAGGGCGGCCTTGAAGATGCCTTCCAGGGAGGTAACGGTCGCCCAGGCAAGGCCGACGAGGGGGATGCCGACTGCCAGCCCGAGCAGCGGGTGGACAAGGGCGAGCAGGAGGCCTGGGATCGCGGCCACGATGATCGCGCCGATGGTCACGATGCCGAAGCCGAAGCTTGCGGCTATCTGGCGCCCCCACGTGTCCCGGAGGAGGGAGGACGACCGGCGAATGGCTTCGATGGGACCGATGCCCTCGGCGACGAGCAGGGGGATCACGAAGAAGGTCGCGAGGCTCCAGGCGATGCCCCCGAGCATCGAGGCCACCTGCCCGGCGATGCCTCCACGGTCGCGAAGGGCCTGGAGGATGAGCGTGACGATGGTTGTGATGAGGGCCCAGCCGAGGATCTGGGGGATGTGCGCGGAGGCGGCCTTGAGGCCGGATGTGACGTTGGGGTCGCCACCACGGAGCCGTTCGAGCGCCGCCGCCACAAGCGCCGCATTGAAGAAGATGACGATGAAGGAGGACCCGAATGCGAGCACGAGGGCAAGCGCGAGGTCGCCGCCCGAGCCCTCGCCGCCCTCTTCGGCGAGACCGAAGGCCCCGCCGAGGAGGCCCCCGGCAAAGATGGCGACGGCCAGCAGGACCATCGCCGCCACGGACATGACGGGGAAGAGGATGAGCTCGCGGTCGAGCATGAGGACACGCCAGCTCATCTTCATCAGGTCGATGGTGTGGCCGATGGTTGCGAACATGGGATCCCTCTTTTCTACCGGAGCGAAGCCTACGACAGGTGGGGGTTTGCTGCGTTAGCCGACGTGCTCGCGCAACTCGAAGCCGTTGCCGTCGGGGTCCGTGACCTCAGCGACGCGCACCGGAACGCCGCCGCCGGCCTCCTGGATCGCCCGCACGGTACCGCCACCAGCCTTGAGTTCGGCAAGGGCGGCATCGAGGTCATCGACCTGGAGGTTGAGGCCGGCGTGGGGCAGCGGTCCCTCGCGGGAGTCCCGGGCGGGGAGGATGTGGAGGGCGACGATGAGCCCATCGCAGCGGAAGGTGTTCCAGCCGGACGAGCCGGAGTCGGGCGTGGGCTCCTCGGGGAGCCCGAGGGTGTCTCCGTAGAAGGCGCAGGCGCGTTCCATGTCGCGCACGTAGTGGATGACCATGGGGTTGCGGACGCGCACCGGTCTCGTCCCAGCGCCGGTGGCGCTAGTCGCGCTGGATCCAGGTGCGGCGGACGAAGAGGGATTCGCTGACGACGGTGCTTTCGCGCGGGCGGCGGGCGACAGCGCGGGCCGGCGCCTTGCGGGCGGCACGCTGGGCGAGCAGCTTGCCCACGATGTTCGCCGTGATCTTGAGGGCCGTGCCAATGGCGATGGCGGTGGCGGCGCGCCGGACGGGCGTGGGGAGGGCGGGACGGCGGGGTTCGAGCGCGACGGTCGGGCGTGCGACGGGCAGCCGATTGTCGCGGAGGAACATCCCGCACTCGCGGCAGTAGTTATCAGTGGCGTCGTACGGTTCGGCGCATTCGGGACAGAACAGCAACTCCGGCGCCGGGTCGACCATGGACCGGGACTATACGCCCCGGGCGAGGGCCGCTTCGACCTCGGCGGAGAGGTCGAGGGGCCGGGCCGCGGGCACGGCCAGGCGGCCCTCGTGGAGGGCGCGCAGAGTCTCGGTCAGGAAGGGGCGTTCGCGGGCGACACCGCGGGCGCGAATCTCGTCGTAGAGGGCGAGGGCCTCGATGTCGGCGCGGGTCGCGTCGGGGGGCACTTGGGCGGCGGGGTCGGCGGGGATGGGGAAGCGGCAGTAGCTGAGGACGGGGCCCCGGTCGAGGTCGCCGGTGACAAGGTGGTACATGCAGCCCGACTCGGTCGCGCCCGTGGCGATGAGCCGGGCGATGACCTCCTGGTACGTGCCCGTGGGCCCGTCGGGGAGGGCGGGGTGGTCGTTGATGATGGGGAAGCGGTCGTAGAGGGGTTCGGTCGCGATGAGCATGTAGCCGAACATGACCGCGAGGTCGAAGGCGTGGCGGGCCAGGCGTTCGGCAGCGGCCTCGTCGAAGGCACGGCGCCAGGCGGGCAGGGGTTCGCCGGGGCGGGAGCGGGAGCCGCCCTGGGCCCGGCGGAAGCGCACGGAGGAAAGCGTCTCGACGGATACGCCCCGACCCTCGAGCAGATCGAGGAGGCGATCGGTGGACTCGAACTCCCCGCGCTCGCGGTTGACGAAGGCGACCGCGAGATCGACGGGGAGGCCATCGTCGATGGCTGCGAACAGGGCTTCGAGGGCGCCGTAGGAACCGGGCCCGCGCCCGGTGGTAAGCCAGGCGATGCGCAGGGGTTCAGCCGGCGTCATCGGCGGCGGCGGTCTCGGTGTAAGGCTCGACGTCCTCGCGGAAGTTCGCGCCCTCCTCGAGGTCGCCCTGGAGGCGCTGAACGCGGATCTCGGCCTCGTCGAGGAGCTTGCGGAGCTGCTGCACGAGGGCAGCTCCCTCCTCGTAGGTGGTCATGGCCTCTTCGAGGGGGATGTTGCCTTCCTCGAGCTTGCGGGCGTGCTCCTCCAACCGGGCGACGAGCTCTTCGAAGGGCTGCTCGGCCATCAGTTGACCTCCGCCCAGAAGGCGCCATCGCCAACGGAAACGGCGATGCGGTTGCCGGCCTTCACATCCTTGACGCGCCTAACGACGCGACGGCGGCGCCCGAGGCGTTCGACGATGGCGTAGCCGCGGGCGAGGGTTGTGGCGGGGTTGAGGGCGGCGATCTGGGCGCCGGTGCGGTCGAGGTTGGCGCGCTCGGCGGTCAGGCGGGCGGTGAGGATGCCTCCCATGCGGGCGCCCAGCGACTCGACGCGCTCGGCGGCGCGGGCGGGGCTGGGGGCGGCGTGGCGCAGGCTCGCGGTCAGGTTCGCGAGGCGGGCGCTGGCGGCCTCGATGCGACTACGGGCAGCGAGGGCCATGGCGCGCTCGAGCGAGTCGAAGCGGGCGGCGACCTCGACGGCATCGGGGGTGGCGCGGGCGGCGGCGGCGCTGGGGGTGGGGGCGCGGAGGTCGGCGGCGAAGTCGGCGAGGGATGCGTCGGTCTCGTGGCCGATGCCGGTTACGACGGGGACGGGGAAGCCGAAGACGGCGCGCACGACGCTCTCGTCGTTGAAGGCGGAGAGGTCGGCGGAGGCGCCTCCGCCGCGGACAACGAGGGCGAGATCGAGCGCATCGTCGCCTGCGAGAGTTCGCAGGGCGGCGACGATGCTGGCGGGGGCCTGGTCGCCCTGGACGAGGGCGGGGGAGACGACGAGCTCGGCAAGGGGCCAGCGGCGGGCGAGGACGTCGCGGACGTCCTGGATGGCGGCGCCGGTGGGGGAGGTGACGACCCCGATGCGGCGGGGGTAGGCGGGGAGGGCGCGCTTGCGGGAAGGCTCGAAGAGGCCTTCCTCCTCGAGCCGTTCGCGCAGCCGTTCGAGGCGGGCGGCCTCGATACCGACGCCTTCGGGCCGGAAGAAGTCGCAGACGAACTGGAGCTCGCCGCGCTGCGGGTAGAGGGTGACGCGGCCGTGGGCGAGGACGCGTTCGCCGGCAGGCA
The DNA here is from genome assembly GCA_026702615.1 of Chloroflexota bacterium. Lineage (GTDB taxonomy): Bacteria > Chloroflexota > Dehalococcoidia > Tepidiformales > Tepidiformaceae > UBA2991. The sequence goes on from JAPPBY010000023.1 coordinate 6,958, forward strand.
CTTCGGCGCCGGGCATGTCGTCGCGGAAGAGGACGGCGCGAACTGCGCCGTCGCCGTCGCGCAGGGAAAAGTAGCGGTGGCCGAGGCGGGAGCGGGTGGCGTCCGCGACTTCGCCCACGACCCAGAGGTCGGAGAGCAGCTCGCTACCTTCAAGCATGTCCTTGAGGAGGTAGACGAGCTGGGAAACGCGGAGTGGGTCCACTAGTTGGCTCGCTCGATGTACTCGCCTGTCTCGGTGTTGACGCGGATGACCTCGCCCTCGCTGATGAAGAGCGGAACCTGCACGACCAAACCCGTCTCCAGGGTTGCGGGCTTGGAGCCGCCCTGGGCGGTGTCGCCGCGGTGGCCGGGGTCGGTGGCGGAGACGGCGAGGGCGACCGAGCCCGGCAGCTCGACGGCGATGACCTCTTCACCGTAGAGAGCGACCTCGCAGACGTCGTTCTCTTTGAGGAACTTCGTGGCATCGCCGACCTTGGCGATGTCGACGGGAATCTGGTCGTAGGTCTCGGTGTTCATGAAGTAGTAGAAGTCGTCGTCGGCGTAGAGGTACTGCATGTCGCGGCGCTCGACGCGGGCGCGGTCGAAGCGCGTGCCCGCCTGGACGGTGTGCTCGATGATGGCGCCGCTGCGGACGTCGCGAAGTTTCATGCGGACCTGGGCGGAGCCGCGGGCCGTCTTGTTGTGCTCGTAGCTGAGGACGGCATAAAGCTTGTCGTTCATCTCGATAGTGACGCCGCGGCGGAACTCGGAGGTGGAAATCTGGCTCAAGGGCGGGCTCCTGCAGGAAGGGTTGAATCGAGCGTGCTGAGCTGGCGGGCGCGGCCGCCTTCGAGGGTCACGATATCTTCGATGCGGACGCCACCCCAGCCGGGCAGGTAGATGCCGGGCTCGATGGTGAAGACCATGCCGTCTTCAAGCACATCGGTAGAGGTGGGACCCAGGTAGGGCGGGTAGTCGTGGACGTCGAGGCCGACGCCGTGGCCGAGGCCGTGGGTGAAGGCATCGCCGTAGCCGTGCTTCTCGATGACGGAGGCGGCAAGCGCGTGGGCGTCGGCTCCGGTCATGCCGGATTCGACGAGCTCGATGGCGGTCTGCTGGGCCTCGCGCACGACCTCGTAGACCTCGCGGAAGCGCTCTGGTTCGGTATCGAGCCAGAAGGTGCGGCTGAGGTCGCTGCAGTAGCCGGAGAGCTCGGCGCCCCAGTCCACGATGATGGACTCGCCCGGGCCGAGGGGGCGGTCGGAGAGGTCGGCATGGGGCATGGCGGCGCGTTCGCCGCCGGCGACGATGGGCTCGAAGGAGAGGCCCCGGGCGCCATGCTCCTTGACGGCTGCGTCGAGGGCAGCGGCGAAGCGACGCTCGGTGACGCCGGGCTCGACGGTGGCCGTAACGTCGAGGAAGGCGCGCTGGGCGATCGCGATGGCTTCTTCGAGCAGGGCGATCTCCTCGGCGTCCTTGCGGGAACGGAGGCGCTCGATGATGGGTGGGGCGGGGACGAGGTCGGGGCGGTCGGCCTCGGGCATGGGCGCGAGCGCTTCCTGCAGGGTGAGGAAGTCGCCGTAGCTGAGATCGGAACGGGAGAGGCCGACGCGCTTGCCGGAAAGGCCGGCGGCGGAGAGAAACTCAGGGAGCCATGCCGACTGCGGTCCCTTCGTATCGAAGACGGTGAAACCGCGGGGCTCGGCCTCGCGCCGGGCCTGGTCGGTGTAGCGCGCATCGACGGCGAGCATGGCCTGCGTTGCGGAGACGGCCACATACCCGGTCGAGCCGGTGAAGCCGGAGAGGTAGCGGCGGTTGGCGGAGTGGCGATGGTTGACGTCGTCGACGGGGCTGGCGACGTAGAGGCCGTCGAGACCGGCCTCGTCGAGGGCAGCGCGCACGCGCTCAAGTCGCTGGGCAGGAAGGGCGGGGGCGGTCACGGGGTCAGTGTAGCGCCCGGCGGTTGTGGGGGTTAGTCGGGGGCTTCGAGATGATCAAGGAGGAGGTTGGCGGCGGCGGTGTAGCCGGCGCGTCCGAGCCCCGCGACCTGACCGATGCAGGCGGCGGCGATGACCGAGCGGCGGCGGAAGGGCTCGCGGGCATGGATGTTCGAAAGGTGCACCTCGACGGCAGGGAGGGCGATCGACTCAAGGGCGTCGTGGAGGGCGATGGAGGTGTGGGTGTAGGCGCCCGCGTTGAGGATGACGCCGGCGGCACGACGGCGGTGCTCGTGGAGGAAGTCGATGAGGGCGCCCTCGTGGTTGCTCTGGAAGCTGAGGACGGTGGCGCCGCGGGCGTTAGCGGCGGCAGCGACGTCGGCCTCGATGTCGGGGAGGGTGTCGCTGCCGTAGATCTCGGGGCGGCGTTCGCCAAGCAGGTTCAGGTTTGGACCGTGCACGAGGAGGAGCAGGGGGGCTTCGGACGCGCTCACGAGACGCGGCGCTTCGAGCGGGCGCGTTCCAGCGCCTTCACGCCGACCTCCTGCCAGGCCTTGTCGGTCACCTCGGCCTGCCGGGCGCGGCTGACGTGGGTGTAGATCTGGGTGGTGTTGGCCGAGGTGTGGCCAAGCAGGTCCTGGACGATGCGGATATCGGCGCCGCCATCGAGGAGGTGGGTGGCGAAGGAATGGCGGAGGAGGTGGGGGTGGACATCCTCGGGGATGCCGGCGGTGAGGGCGTAGCGGCGGACGGCGTACTGGACGGAGCGGGCGCTGAGGCGCTTGCCGTTGCGGTTGAGGAAGAGCGCGGGCTCGGGGCCACCGGCAAGCTCGGGGCGGCCGACGGTGAGGTAGGCCTGCAGGGCGCGGATGGCGGGCTCGCCGAAGAGGACGGCACGCTCCTTGTCGCCCTTGCCCAGGACGATGGCCTGGCCCCCGACGAGATCGAGGCTGGCGACATCGAGGCCGACGAGCTCGGAGATGCGCAGGCCGCCCCCATACAGCAATTCGAGCATGGCGCGATCGCGGAGGCCCTGCGGGGTATCGGGGTCGGGCGCCTCGATCAGGGCCTGGAGATGGGGCGGCTCTATGACTTTCGGAAGGCGCTTCGGTTTCTTGGGGAGGGCGACGCCGTAGAGGAGGTCGCGGTCGGTGGCGCCTTCGCGCTGCAGGTACCGGTAGAAGCCATGGATCGTCGTGGTACGGCGCGTCACCGAGGCAGGCGCCATCTCCGCCTCGCGGAGGCTGGCAAGGTAGGTGCGGAAGGTCGCTCGGGTGATGGTGAGGAGCTCGATGCCGCCCTCCTCGCAGAAGCGGAGGAAGTGGCCGATGTCGTTGCGGTAGTTGCGGATGGTGTAGGGCGAACGGCCACCGAGGCTCTGCAGCTCACGCAGGTAGGCATCGAGGAAGGCCTCGGCTGTCTTGTGGGCGGGCGGGGAGGCCATGTCGACAGAATACGACAGGATTCGTAAAGAGCGACGAGCGCGCTAGCTGGCGCGACGGCGGCGGGTGGTGGTGCGGCGCGTGCTTCGCCGGCCCTTCTTCGAGCGGGCCCTGGCCTTTTCGGCGGCGGCCTCGCGCTCTTCGGCGGTGCGTACGGGCGAGAGCTTGCCGGGCTCGATGCTGTTGGTGGTGTAGGTGCAGTCGGGGTAGTTCCAGCAGCCGTAGAAGACGCCGCGGCGGGCGCGCTTGGCGACGAGCTGGCCGGTCTCGGGTTCCTCGGGGCAGGAAACACCGACGGGCTTGCCGGTGCGGAAGTCGCACTCCTTCGACTCGCGCTTCACGCAGTCGATGTACTCGCCGTAGGGACCGTGCTTGAGCTCCGTGCCGGCGTCGCAGCGGGGGCACTTCCAGTCAGTGGGCTCGGGATCCGGGGTGGGCTGGGGTTCGCCTTCCTCGGTGAGGGGCATGGCGTGCTTGCACTCGGGGTATCCGGAGCAGCCGAGGAACTTCCCGTTGCGACTCCAGCGCACGACCATCTTCCGCTCGCTGCACTTCGAGCAGAGGATGTCGGTCTCCTCGACCTGCTTGCGGGCTTCCTGCTTGGCCGTCTCGAGGGCGGTGTTGAAGGGCTCCCAGAAACCGCGCACGACCTCGCCGTAGTCACGCTCGCCCGAGGCAATCTCATCGAGCTCTTCCTCCAGCTCGCTCGTGAAGGGGACGGCGACGTAGCGGTCCATGTGCTGGACGAGCAGGTCGTTCACCGCGAAGCCAAGCTCCTGGGGCACCAGCGATCGGCCCTCGCGCACGACGTAGGCACGGTTGAGCACGGTCTGGACGATGGAGGCGTAGGTGCTGGGGCGGCCGATGCCCTCCTCTTCGAGGGCCTTGACGAGCGAGGCCTCGGTGAATCGCGGCGGGGGCTCGGTGAAGTGCTGGTCGCCATCGACGGAGCGGCGGTCAAGGGCATCGCCTTCGGCAAGCTCGGGGAGCGCGGCGACGGTCTCGGGAGTATCGGCGTTGGGACTGGCGGCGCGCTCCTCGGTGGCATCGATGCCGAGGGCGGCGAGGTGGCCCGGGAAGATGAGGCGCTGGGCGTTCGAGCGGAAGGCGCCGCGCAAGTCGCCCGACTCGCGTGCCTCGATGTCGACGGCGACGGTGGCGTAACGCGCATCGGCGAGCTGGCTGGCCATGAAGCGCTGCCAGATGAGGGTGTAGGCGCGGAGCTGGTCGCGGTTGAGGACGGTACTGAGCGACTCCGGGGTGCGGAACGCGGAGGTGGGGCGGATGGCCTCGTGGGCCTCCTGGGCGCCACGGGCGCGGGAGCGGTAGACGCGCTCCTTCTCGGGAACGTGGTCACCGCCCCAGCGGTCGGTGGCGAAGCGGCGGGCTTCCCGGCGGGCGACGGGGGAGATGCTGAGGGAATCGGTGCGCATGTAGGTGATGAGGCCGACGGGTCCCTGGCCGGGGATGTTGACGCCCTCGTAGAGCTGCTGCGCGAGGGCCATCGAGCGCTGGGCCCCGAGGCCGAGGCGGTTGTTGGCGGCTTGCTGGTAGCTGCTGGTGGTGAAGGGGGGCGCGGGGCGCCGCTTGCGCTCGCCCTTCTTGACGGACTTCACGGAGAAGTCGGAGCGGCGGAGGGCGGCCAGGAGGTCGTTGGCGGTGGCCTCGTCGGGAAGGTCGCGCTTCTCGTCGAGCTTCTTGACGCCGGGGAGCCCGGTGAGCTTTGCGCCGAATTCCTCGCCGTCCTTCGCGACGCGTGCGTGGATGGTCCAGTACTCCTGCGGAGTGAAGGCCTCAATCTGGCGCTCGCGCTCGACGATGAGGCGAAGGGCGACGCTCTGGACGCGCCCGGCGCTGGCGCTGCGGGCGACCTTGCCCTGCACGAACCAGCTGAGGGGGTAGCCGATAAGGCGGTCGAGGACGCGGCGGGTCTCCTGGGCCTCGATCAGCTCACGGTTGAGCTCGCCGGGGTGCTCGAAGGCGGCCTCGATGGCCGGCTTCGTGATCTCGTGGAAGACGACGCGCTGGGTCTTCTCGGCCGGTATCTTCGCTGCCTCGAGGATGTGCCAGGAGATGGCTTCGCCCTCGCGGTCGGGGTCGGTCGAGAGGAAGACGCGATCGGCCTTTCCGGCGGCGGTCTTGATCTCCTTGACGACGTCCCGCTTGTCCTTGAGCACCTCGTAAGTGGGCTCGAAGGAACCCCCCTTCACGTCGACGCCGTAGCCGTAGTTGGGGAGGTCGCGGACGTGGCCGACGGAGGCGATGACGCGGTACTTGTCGCCGAGGATGCCCTCAATGGTGCGGGCTTTTGCCGGGGACTCAACGATGACGAGGTCCTTGCCGCCACGGGCGCGCGAGCCTTTTGCAGCGCCGTTCGCGGGCGCACGCTTCGCGGCCTTCTTGCCGCCTGTCGCGGTGGCGGAGGAGGTTCGTTTCGGCATCGTTCTTCGTCTACCCGGACGCATCGGAAGGCGTCCTCAGTTCCCGAGCGTAGAAGGGAGTACGCGAGTTTGTCGAGTCCGGGTCAGGCGCGGGAGCGTGTCTGCCAGCGGGCGCGCTGCTCGGTGCGGGCGGCTTCGTCGGCGGGCCGGTAGCGGGCAAGGAACTCGTCTGCGAAGGCGTCGAAGGCGCCTGCGAGGATGGCTGCGCGCATGCGCTCGCAGAGGCGCTGGATGTAGCAGAGATTGTGGATGCTGGCGAGGCGATACCCCAGCAGTTCGTCGTTGCGAAAGAGGTGGTTGAGGTAGGCGGCGGAGTAGTTCCCGCAGGCTGTGCAGCCGCAATCGGAGTTGAGGGGCGTGCCGCGGTCCCTGAAGGGGGCGCTCTTGATGTTCACCCGGCCACCGTCGGTGAAGAGTGAGCCCGTGCGGCCAAGCCGGGTAGGGAGGACGCAGTCGAACAGGTCGACGCCGGCGGCGACGGCGTGCACCAGGTCCTCAGGGCTCCCCACCCCCATGAGGTAGCGGGGCCGATCGGCGGGGAGTTCGCGGCAGGCGACCTCGGTCATCGCGTACTGCTCGGCCTTGGACTCGCCCACGGAGAGGCCGCCGATGGCGTAGCCGGGAGCCTCGCGGGCGGCGAGCTCGCGAGCGTGCCAGCGGCGCAGGTCTTCGCCGACGCCTCCCTGGACGATGGCGAAGAGAGCCGGAGCCGGGTCGAGGGCCCGGGAGCGGTCGAACCAGCGCAGGGTGCGCTCGGCGGCATCGCGCTGGTCGGGGGCAGGGGCGTCGCCGGGGAGGACGTGGTCGAGGGGCATGGCGATGTCGACGCCGAGGGCACTCTGGACCTCGACCGCGAGCTCCGGGGTGTAGTGGTGCTCCGAGCCGTCGAGGTGGGAGCGGAAGCGGACACCCTCGTCGTCAACGCGCAGAAGGCGAGCGAGGCTGAAGACCTGGTAGCCGCCGCTGTCGGAGAGGATGGGGCCGCTCCAGCCCATGAAGTGGTGGACGCCTCCCAGCGACTCGATGAGGCGGTGTCCGGGGCGGAGGTAGAGGTGGTAGGCGTTGACCAGAGCGATGCGCGCGCCGGAGCCGGCGACCTCGTCGGGGGTGAGGGCCTTGACGGTGGCGAGCGTGCCAACGGGCATGAAGGCGGGGGTGGGGACTTCCCCACGATCGGTCACGAGGGTGCCCGCGCGAGGGGACGTGGGGCCTTCGCCGCCACCTTCCAGCCGGAACGCGAGCGCCATGCTCAGGCGAGGACGGCGTCGAGGGCGGCCTCGACGGCCGTCTCAGGCACATCGCGGTAGACGGCGGCCTGGCCGATGCGTTCGAGGAGGACCCAGGAGATTTCCCCGGCGCGGACCTTCTTGTCGCTGCGCATGGCGGTGACGACGGCCTCACGGTCGACGCCCTCGGCGCGTTCGGGGAGTCCACAGGCGCGGAGGAGGCTCTGCTGGCGTTCGAGGGCGGCGGCGGGGAGCAGGCCGGTCTCACAGGCGATGCGCCCGGCGGCGTGCATCCCGATGGCGACGGCCTCGCCGTGGAGATAACCGCTGAAGCCGGCGGCGGCCTCGATCCCGTGGCCGATGGTGTGACCGTAGTTGAGCAGCGTGCGCGCGCCCGCCTCGCGCTCGTCTTCGGAGACGACGCGGGCCTTGATTGCGGTGCTGCGGGCGATCAGCTCCTCGGTGGCGAGGGCGGCGGGGTCGCCGGCGCGCGCTTCGAGGAGCTGCACGAGCTCTTCGTCGAGGATGAAGCCGTGCTTCACGAGCTCGGCGAGGCCGCCGTGGAGGTGGCGGGGCGGGAGGGTGGCGAGGAGGGCGGGGTCGGTGAGGACGAGGCGGGGCTGGGCGAAGGCGCCGACGAGGTTCTTGCCGATGGCGTGATCGACGCCGGTCTTGCCGCCGATGGCGGCATCGACCATGCCGAGGAGGGTGGTGGGTACGTGGACGAAGGGGATGCCGCGCAGGACGGTTGCGGCGGCAAAGCCCCCGAGGTCGGTGACGACGCCACCGCCGAGGCAGACGAGGAAGTCGCTGCGCTCAACACGCTCACCGAGGAGCCAGTCGTAGACGGTCTGGGCCGTGGCGAGCGTCTTGTGCTCCTCGCCGGCGGGGATGGCCATATCCGCGGCCTGGAAGCCAGCGGCGCGGAGTGAATCGAGGGCAGTGGCGGCAAAGAGGGGGCCGGAGCCGGTATCGGTTAGCACGAAGGCGCGGCCGGAAAGGCCGACGCGCGTGCAGAAGTCGCCGAGGTCGGCGAGGGCGCCCTCGCGGACGACGATGGGGTAGCTCGCGCCGGGTGTCGTGACGGTGGCGGCCACGCCGGGGATGGCATCGCCGTCGCCGGAGCCGTCTCCTTCCCAGAGACGGACGATCTGGTCGCAGACCTGCTCGGCGGTGAGGCCGTCGACCTCGATCGAGGCGTCGGCGCGGGCGTAGTCGTCGCGACGGGATTCGAGGAGCGACTCGAGGCGCTCGCGGGGATCGCCGGCGAGGAGGGGACGGGGCTCGTCGGTGGGCTGGGCGGCGAGGCGCTCGGCCGCAATTGCGGGGCTGACGGCGAGCCAGACGGTGAAGCCGTCGGCGAGGATCTGGCGACCGGCATCGTGCGTGGGGGCGCCACCACCAGTGGCAACGACGACCTCGGAGGAACGGGTGGCGCGGGCGAGGGCGCGGCCCTCCAGCTTGCGGAAAGCGGCTTCGCCCTCCTCGCTGAAGATGGCGGGGATGGAGCGTCCGGCGGTCTTCTCGATCAGGGTGTCGCTGTCGACGAAGGACCAACCGAGGCGGTCGGCGAGGAGGCGTCCGACCGTCGACTTGCCGCTCCCGGAGAGGCCGACGAGGAAGATCTGGTCAGACATGGCGGTCAGCCAGAACGGCCGCGCGGGCCGAGACCGGCGACGTGGCTTTCGACGCTGGCGCGCATCTCGGCGAGGTTGTCGCCGCCGAATTTCTCGAGCCAGGCATCGGCGAGAACGATCGCGACCATCGCTTCGGCGACGACGCCCGCAGCCGGGACGACGCAGACGTCGCTGCGCTCGTAGTGGGCGAGCACCTCCTCGCCGGTGTCGAGATCGACGGAGGGGAGGGGGTGGGCGAGGGTGGGGATGGGCTTGACGGCTGCGCGGACGATGATGTCCTCGCCGGTGGTGATACCCCCTTCGATGCCGCCGTGGCGGTTGGTGTCGTGGGGCCAGGGGCGGTCGCCCCACTGGTCGGCGGGAAGGATTACGTCGTGGGTCTGGGAACCGCGCTGCTCGGTGGCATCGAAGCCGAGGCCGAGGCCAACACCCTTGAAGGCGTTGATGCTGCAGATTGCCTGGGCGATGCGCCCATCGAGCTTGCGGTCCCACTGGACGTAGGAGCCGAGGCCGAGGGGAACGCCAGAAACGCGCACCTCAACCTGGCCGCCAAGCGTGTCGCCGTCGGACTTGGCGGCGTCGATGGCGGCGACCATCTGCTCGGAGGCGGCGGGATCGGCACAACGCACGGGGTCGGCTTCGACGGCATCCCAGTCGGCCTCTTCGCCGACCTGCGACCGCACGCCGCCGATGGCGAGGGTGTGGCTGCGGAAGGAGACGCCGAACTCGTCGAGGAGGCGCTTGGCGACGCCGGCGACGGCGACGCGGGCGGCGGTCTCGCGGGCGCTGGCGCGCTCGAGGACGTTGCGGACGTCGTCGAAGCCGTACTTGATAGCACCGGGAAGGTCGGCGTGGCCGGGCCGGAGGCGCGTGACGCGCTCGATCTCGGCATCGACGGGCTCGACGGCCATCTTCTCGGTCCAGTTCACCCAGTCGCGGTTCGTGATCCAGAGGGCGACGGGCGAGCCGAGCGTGAGGCCGTGGCGGACGCCGGCGGTGATCTCGGCACGGTCCTTCTCGATCTTCATGCGGCCGCCGCGGCCGTAGCCGCCCTGGCGGCGGGTCATATCGCGGGCGATGTCGTCCTCGGTGAGGGGGAGGCCGGCGGGGAGGCCCTCGATGAGGGCGGTGAGGCCCTTGCCGTGGCTCTCGCCGGAGGTGAGGAAGCGGAACCGTCCCATCAGGAGGCCTGCCGGTCGCCCGCGCCGGGGATGGGGGGCAGGGTGATGGGGGCGGCGAGGCCCGCGTCGGTCGTCTCCCAGGCGGTCTCGAAGCGCGCAAGGATCTCGGCCGGCGCGAAGTCGTCCCAGTCGATGCCATCGGCGTCGGGGCGGTGTGCGGTAGTAGTCAGGATGGGTTTCTGCAAGGCGGCCCCGCCGTCCGCGGTGAAGGTGGAGTACACGTCCACGCGAACGCTCCCGAGGCTGAGATTGGGAACATCGTACAACATCATCTCCACGAGCCTGGCGGCGAGAGCGAAGGCTTCGTCGAGGGCGGAGGAGACCTGCTCGCGACGGCCCTCGACAGAGCGGAACTCGCCCTCGGCGGAAGACTGCACGACGGCGAGGTCGGCGGTGGCGGCTGCGAGCTCGGCTCGCTGGACGCCGGCCCAGAGGCTGGCGGGCACCTCGCGGGGTGGGCGGGCGACCTTCCAGGAGGCCATCGCTTCAAGGATGAGGGCTTCGACGATCTCGTTGTCGCCGGAGGCGACGCGCCTGCGCCAGGCGCGCTGCTGGAACATCTCGGTGGAGATGATCCAGCCGACGAAGAGGAAGAAGGCGAGCCCGAGAACGGTGCCGACGACGATCATGGCGAACCGCTGGCGAGGGCGGCGCGAGCGGCCTCGCGCATGGCCTCAAGGGGTGCCGGGCGGCCGGTCCAGAGCTCGAAGGCGAGGGCGCCCTGGTGGATGAGCATGGGCAGGCCGCCGAGGACGGGGAGGCCCGCCTCGCGGGCGGAGCGGAGGAGGGGGGTCTCCTCGGGGGCGTAGACGATATCGACGATGAGGGTGGCGGGGGCGGCGGCGACGGGGTCGCAGGGCAGGGCGTCCTCGGCGCCGGAGCCGTGCATCCCGGCGGAGGTGCAGTTCACCACGCAGTCGTAGGGGGCGGGCGGCGCGCCGAAGGGCACGGCTTCGGCGCCCACTGCGCCGGCAAGGTCCTCCGCGCGGGCAGGAGTGCGGTTGGAGATGGCGAGGCGGTCCGCGCCTGCCTGGCGAAGGGCGAACGCGATTCCGCGGGCGGCTCCTCCCGCGCCCACGAGCAGGAACGATTTCCCGCCGGGCGCGAAGCCCGCTTCCCGGAGCGCGGCGATGAAGCCTCCACCATCGGTGTTGTGGCCGGTGAGGCGACCGTCATCGTTGACGATGGTGTTGACGGCGCCTATTTCGGCGGCGAGGGGCGCGACCTCATCGAGCAGCGGGAGGACGGCCTGCTTGTGGGGAATGGTGACGTTCGCGCCGAGGCAGTCCGGTTCGCGGAGGGCGGCGATGCGGGCAGGGAGTTCGTGCGGGGGGGTATCCCAGCGGTCGTAGGTGGCGTCAACGGCGGCGGCGCGGAGAGCGACCCCCTGGATGGCAGGCGAGAGCGAGTGGGCGACGGGGTGCCCGATGATGCCGAGCCGGGCGCTCACTGTTCGACTTTATCGCACCTGTTGGGATTGTCGTGCTCTTCGAAGGTGACGGCGAAGCAGTGCGAGCCGTCATTGGCGCGGGTATCGACCTGGTAGAAGTAGTAGTCGGTCTCCACGGGGTAGACGACGGCCTCAATGGCAGCGAGGCCGGGGCTGGCGATGGGTCCAGGCGGCAATCCCGCGAAGCGGCGGGTGTTGTAGGGGGAGTTGCAGTCGAGATCGGCGAGAGTGAGCTCGCTGCCTGGCTTCCACCAGCCGTACGCCTCGACGCTGTCCGGGTCCTGGTTCGCGACGCAGTACTGGGTGGTGGCGTCGACTCCAAGGCGGTCGCGGACCTCGAGGCGGTTGAAGAGGACGCCGGCGACGACCGCGCGCTCCTCGGGGACCGACACCTCACGCTCGATCATGGAGGCAAGGGTGAGAACCTCGTGGGGGGTGAGCCCGAGGAGGGCGGCGACTTCACGCAGGTCGGCGGAGAAGCGGAGGTGCATGGTCTCGGCCATGAGGGCCACGAGCTCGGCGGCGGTTGAGCCAAGGGGCACGATGTAGGTGTCGGGGAAGAGGTAGCCCTCGTTGCCGACGCCGGGGGGCAGATCCACGGCGAAGCTGAGGGGCAACTCGACGTCGCGGGCGGCGGCGATGAACTCCTCGGCGGGGCCGAAGCCGGCCTGCTGGGCGATCTCGGCCATCTCCTCGATGCGCAGGCCCTCGGGGAAGGTGACGCGGACGGTGGGGACGACCTCGCCGACCACGGTGATGGTGCGGAGGATGGAGAGCGTCGAATCGCCGGGGCGGAGGGTGTAGACGCCAGAAACGAGCCGGTTCTGGAGGCCAAGGAGCGAGGCGAGGATCTTGAACTGGGAGGCGGAGCAGATGATGCCGAGCTCTTCGAGCTGGCCGGCAACATCGTCGACGGTGCTCCCCTCCGCGATGATGTAGCGCTGCGGTTCGCCGGACTCGCAGGGGGTCGGGGTGGGGATGGCATCGCCGCCGAGGGTGGCACGGGGGGTTTCAGCGAAGAGGGCGGCGCCGACGATGACTCCGGCGATGACGAGCCCGAACCCGAGCGCCATGAGCAGGGAGCGCCCGCCGAACAGCAAGCGGAGCATCGGCATCATGCGCCGGCGCCCGCTCGGGAATCGAGGACGGCCTGGAGGAGCACGGCGGCGGCGGCGGAGTCGAGCGAGCCGTCGCGGTGGCGGTCGGAGGGCACGTAGCGGGCGGCTTCGACGCTGGAGAGGCGCTCATCCCAGGTGGTCACGGGGACATCGAGCTGTTCGCGCAGGCGTTCGACGAAGGCGCGGGTCCTGTCCGTCTGGGCAGAGTCTCCGCCGGCGAGCGTGAGAGGCAGGCCGACCACGACCTCGGCAACTTCCTCGGCGGCGATGAGTGGAGGAAGGGCTCCAAGGACGGCTCGCGTTCCGCCCTTGAGGGCGGGGCGCGGGTGGGCGTAGAGGCCGAGCTCGTCGCTGACGGCCACACCCGTACGGCGGGAGCCTACGTCAAGGGCCATCAGACGGGCTGGCTTCGGCATCAGGTTCGGGTTCGGGAGGTTCGAAGGCGCGGCTGCCGAACTCGACGTCGATCCGGAACCCGAAGCGGGGGAGCCGCGGCGCCCAGCCCGGGGTGAGGTCGATCTCGACATCGTCAAGAGCATAGCGCGTTCCCAGCTCTGCGACCGCCGCCTCGGAGCTGAGCCCGCCGACGGCGTCCTCGACCTCTCCGGGTGAGGGGCCGCGGGGGAACTCCGCGCTGATCCGCAACTCGGAGGTGAAGGATCCGTCGGGGTGGTCGATCTGGCGGTCGCCGGTCTCGACGCCGACGACGGTGCCGGGAACGAGCTCGCCGGCTTCTTCTGGCGCGACGAGGAGCGAGCGGGCAAGGGTATCGAGCACCTCGGGGGCGATGGCCAGCGCCTCGATGGTGGTCTGAACCTGCATAAAGACGGCGTCGGCGGCAGTTCCGGGCTCGGCACTGGGTTCGCCGAGCGTGACGGTGACGCTGGCGCTGCGAACGATGATCGCGTGGTCGGGCCGGGCGCCCGTGAGGAGCGAGGCGGGAGGCGGGCCTTCGGCAATCTCGGTGGCGAGGGATTCGAGGGCGCGGATGTCGGCCGGGGCGACGGCGCGGCGGGGCTCGTCGGCACCGCCGGAAGCCGCTTCCTGGTTGGTGGCGGTCAGGACGGCGAGGTCGATGCTTCGCCACTGGGTGATGGAGTCCTCGGGAACGTTGCCCTGGGAGCCGGGGGAGCGGGCGGTCACGGGGGCGAACGCGTTCCCGCCAGGGGGCACGGTCACGGCGATGTCGACCTCGAAGGCGATGAAGTCGGGCACGGAGAAGATGACGGCTCCGGCGGGCACGATGATCGCTGAGTCGGTGGGGTTTCCAAGCCTGACGGTGGCGGTCGCGGGCGTGACGCCCTGGATGACCTCGCCGGTGGTGGGGACGGCGAGCAGGACCTCGCGCTCGACCGAGATGACGGTGGCGGGGAGGACCCTTCGTTCGAGGTCGATCGCCTCAATGCGGGTGGAGGCGCGAACGACGGTGCGCTCTTCGACGGTCTGGGTGGGGGGATAGACCCACACAGTCGCCGAGGGTCCGGCGGTGTAGAGGACGGCGGCGACAGCGAGGATGAAGACCGCGAGGGCGACGTACTGGGCGTAGCGGCCAAAGGGGGGCACCAGCAGGGTGGTGAAGCCAAGCGGCACCACGATCTTGCCACCGGAGCCCCAGTGGACCCGGCGAGGGTTGGTGGCGACGGGAACACCCTCGGCGCGTGCGCGACGCGTCAGGACACCGGAACGGGTCGCGACGGCGAAGGTGCGGCCCGAGTCCTGGACGTGGCGGGCGACTCGGCGCATGCCGAGCTCCTCGGACATGGCGCGGTTGCCGCTGGGGGCGTGCAGGACGACGACGTGGGAGGGAGCAGCATCGATGCGGCCGCAGATGCCATCGATGGGCTCGTGGCGACCGATGGGGACGACCGAGGCGAGGGCGCGCTCCGGCTGGGGCGGGGGGGTCCGGGCGGGGGATGGGTCCGCGGGGGGCGGTTCGGGGGCGCTGGTGTCGGGGGATTCGGACTCGGGGGAGCCGTCCATCTCGGCTACCGGTCCGCGAGGGCGGCGCTGGCCCGGCTATGGCCTTCGGCCAGGGCGGCGTCGATACCACCGGGGTCGCGCGCGCCGGCTTCGGCGAGGTCGGGGCGGCCACCGCCCCCGCCGCCGGCGGCCTTCGCCACTTCGCGGACGATGTTGCCGGCATGCACGCCGGCCTCGACAAGGTCGGGGGTGGCGGCGACAACGAAGGCGGGGCGGTCATCGATGACGGCGGCGAGGACGAGGAGGGAGGGGGTGAGACGGCGGCGGAGGTCGTCGGCGAGCTCCTTGAGGGCCTCGCGGGAGGCGGCCTGGACGCGGGCGACGACGAGGTGGGCGTCGCCGATACGCTCAGCCGCTTCGGCCAGCTCGACGCCCTGGTCGGCAGCCTGGGCGCGTTGGAGGTCGGCCACCTGCGAGCGAAGGCCGGCAAGCTCCTCCTGGATACCCTCGATGCGTGCCTCAAGGTCGGCAGGAGGGGTGGAGAGGCGCTCGGCGATGCGCTGCAGGCGGGCGTGCTCATCGAGGAGGTAGCGCTCGGCCGAGGCGCCGGAGAGGGCCTCGATACGGCGCGTTCCGGCAGCAACCGCCGATTCGCGCTGGATGTGCACGAGGCCCAACTCGCCGGTCTGGCCGACGTGGGTGCCACCACAGAGCTCGGCGCTGAACAGACCGCTATCACCGCGGATTTCGACGACGCGCACCTCGGCGCCGTACTTGTCGCCGAAGAAGGCCAGCGCGCCGCCGTCGATGGCCTCCTGGTAGGTGGTCATGCGCCACTCCACGGGCCGGTTCTCGCGGATGAGGCCGTTCACGAGGGCCTCGACCTCGTCGAGGGACTCGCGGGGGGCGCTCTCGAGGTGCGTGAAGTCAAAGCGGAGGCGTTCGTCGGCGACGAGCGAGCCCTGCTGGCGGACGTGCTGACCGAGGATGGAGCGGAGGCCGGCGTGGAGGAGGTGGGTGGCGGTGTGGTTGCGGGTGACGCCGGCTCGCCAGGCCAGATCGACCTCGGCGCGGATGGCGTCATCGCGGCGGAGCTCGCCCTCGATGACCTCGCCGCTGTGGACGATGGCGCCGCTCGCCGCCTGCGTGTCCTCGACCCGGAAGACGCCTCCCGCGGAGTGCAAGAGGCCGCGGTCGCCGAGCTGGCCGCCACCCTCGGGGTAGAAGGGGGTCGAGTCGAGGACGACCTCCGCTTTCGTTCCGGCGGGAACGACCTCTGGGGCCGCGCCGCCGGAGAGAATGGCGACGGGCGTCGCCTCGCCGGTGACATTGTCCCAGCCTGTAAAGGCGCTGTGGTCGCCCTCGATAGCGGCCAGGTCGGGACGGTCGTCGTTACCGAGGAGCATGGCTGCTTCGCGGGCGCTGCGTCGTTGCTGATCGAGGGCGGCCTCGAAGCCCTCGGCATCAACGGTGAAGTCGCGGACAGCGGCGATCTCACGCGTCAGTTCGATGGGCAGGCCGAAGGTGTCGTACAAGGCGAAGGCTTCGTCGCCGGGGACTACCTGCTCACCGGCGTGCTCAAGGCGATAGAGCAGGAATTCGAGGCGCTGGGAAGCCGCCGAGAGCGTGCGGAGGAAGCGGTCCTCTTCGCCACCGATTGCGCGGAGGATGAAGTCGCGCTCCTGCTCAAGGTGAGGGTAGGCGGGACCAAGCTTGCGGATGGAGGCCTCGACCAGGCGGTGGAGGAAGGGTTCGCCCACGCCCTCGCGGCGGGCCAGGTAGACGGCGCGCCGCAGGATGCGTCGAAGGACGTAGCCACGGCCTTCGTTACTGGGGACGACACCGTCGCCGACGAGCAGGGTTGCGGCGCGAGCGTGCTCGGACATGGCGCGGATGGCGCGACCCTGGGAACTGCTGGCGCGGCCACCGAGATAGTCGACGCCGACGATGGCGGCGGCCTCCTGGAGGATGGGCAGGAAGATATCGGTCTCGAAAATCGAACTCTTGCCCTGCTGGATGGCGGCCACGCGCTCGAGGCCGCTGCCGGTGTCGATGTTCTTCTTGGGGAGGTCGCTGAGTGAGCCGTCCTCGTGGCGGAAGTTCTGCATGAGGACGAGGTTCCAGTATTCAAGGAAGCGCCCGCCGTCGCTGGCGGGGTCAGCGCGCTCGACGCCGCGCTCGGGGAAATAGTCGTAGAAAATCTCGGTGTTGGGGCCGCAGGGGCCGACGGGGCCGCTGTACCAGTAGTTCTCGGACTCGTCGTAGCGGTGGATGCGCTCGTGCGGGACTCCGGTGGCGCGCCAGGCCTCGTAGGCCTCGTCATCGTCATCGTGGATGCTGACGTGGATGCGATCGGGTGGGAGCTGGTAGACGCCGGTGCTGAGGTCCCAGGCCCAGGCGATGGCCTCGGCCTTGAAGTAGTCGCCGAAGCTGAAGTTGCCGAGCATCTCGAAGGCGGTGCAGTGGCTAAAGTCGCCCACTTCCTCGATATCGGTGACGCGGAAGGCGCGCTGCACAGTGGTGGCGCGGCGCACGGGCGGCTCGGCCTGGCCGGTGAAGTACGGCTTGAACTGCTGCATGCCGGCGGTGGTGAAGAGGGTGGTGGGGTCGCCCACGGGGACGAGGGGCCAGGACGGAAGCTGGCGGTGATCGCGTTCCGCGAAGAAGTTCACGAACGCAGCGCGAATCTCGTCGGAACTCCGTGGGGGAGAAGGCATCGCTGCTATCGGATGCTACGAGCGCAACCCATCGGGTGTCGAGCGAAGGGGCGGGCCTGCTCCTTGACAACGTCTTATGGCCCACTAGCATGAGCGACGCACACCGCCAAACGCGTATGAGCGACGATCCCGATCCCCACGAACGCAAGCCCATTCCATTAGCCGGCTCCCGCGAGCGCGACCCTCTGTGGGCGTGTACGCACGCGCGATGAGCGGGAAGCTGGGAGTCGTCGTGCTCGCCGGGGAGCAACGAGAGGGCATGGTGTCGGACGTGCCTCCGGCGCTACACCGGGTGGCGGGGACGCCAGCGGCGCAATACGTGATCGACGCCGCACGCAGGCTCGACCCGGCGACCGTGGTCGTGGTGGGGGGCGAGCAGGGACAGGGGCAAGACGCGCTCAGCGGGGCGGACGCGTTGCTGGCCGGACCGCGCGAACTATTCCACTCCCTCGGGGAGTGCGAGGCGACCCTGTTCGTGTGGGGCGACACGCCCCTGCTGGACCCCTCCTCCATGCACGCCGTCGTGAAACGGCGCGAGGAGACGCGGGCGCGGCGGGCCTACCTGACAAGCGGGGATGGTGACGATGTGGCCGTGTGCGTGGAAACCGCCTGGCTCGTGGAACAGGATCCGCGGGGGAAGAGCTTCACGGCCTGGCTCGTAGAGCGGGCGGACTCCGACCGGAGCGCCGCAGCCACGGTCCCGGCCGGAGACGAGGCGAGCCTGCGACTCGTGAACCGCCAGGCGCTGGCGTTGGCGGAAGGGCTCGTGCGGGAGCGCATCATCGCGCGCCACCAGGGGGCGGGCGTGACCTTCCGTGACCCGTACTCGGTCTACGTGGACCGCGGCGTGAGGCTGGAGGCGGACGTTGTGGTCGAGCCGAACTGCTACCTGTATGGCGAAACATCGGTGGCGGCGGGCGCGGTTATCGGGCCCGGGGCGACGTTGAGGAACGCGAGCATCGGGGCGAACAGCGCGGTCCAGCACTCGGTGGTGGAGGACTCATCGGTGGGGGAGGGGACGACCGTGGGGCCGTACGCGCACGTGCGCGGCGGGGCGGCGATCGGGGACGGGTGCGAGATCCACAACTACGCGGAGGTCAAGAACTCGGTGGTGGGGGACGGGGTGAAGATGCACCACTTCAGCTACCTGGGGGATGCGGATGTGGGCGCGGGGGCGAACATCGGCGCGGGAGCGGTGACGGTGAACTTCGATGGGGTCGACAAGCACCGCACGCACATCGGGGTGCGGGCGTTCGTGGGGTGCGACACGATGCTGATCGCGCCTGTCTCGGTGGGGGACGGCGCGTTCACGGCGGCAGGGGCGGTGGTGACGCGAGACGTGGGAGCGGGAGCGCGGGTAGCGGGCGTGCCCGCGCGTGAGCTTCCTGCGAAGGACGAGGGGGAGGAGTAGCGATGGAGACGGGCGAGATCGTGGCCATCCTCGTGATCGCGGCGGCATCGGTCGTGCTGGCGCTGGTGGCCGGTGCGGAGACGGCGCTGGAACGCACGAACGTCGCCCGCATCCAGGCGCTGGCGCGCCAGGGAAACGCGCCCGCGCTGCGCATCGTGGGAACCGTGGAGCGGCCATTGGAGCCGCTGGGCCCGCTGACGACGGCGCGGATCCTGGCGGCGGCGGGGGTGGTGTCGGCGTTCGCCTACATCGGGGCCGTCGAGCTGGGGACGGGGGGAGCGGCCTGGATCGGCATCGCCGGCGGCGCCTACGCGGCGCTGGTGCAGATGACGGTGGGGACGCTCGCGGCGCGACGGCCGGAGTACTCGGTACTGCAGCTTCACCGCGTGATCGTGGCGGCACGCTGGGTGTTCGCGGCGCCGGCGTGGGCGCTGAGCGTGCCCGCACGCGTGATCGCCGCGCCACTGCAGGGTGTGGGCCCGGGGTCGCAGAACGAGGACATCCTGGCGCTGCTCGAGCGGGAGGAGGCGACCGGCGGCGTGGAGGAGGAGGAGGAGCGGATGATCCGCGGGATCATCGGGCTGGAGGACAAGACGGCGCGGGAGGTGATGGTGCCCCGTATCGATATCGTGGCGACGGAGGTGGAGGCAAGCGTGCGCGAGGCGGCGCGCCTGGCGACGGAGCGCGGTTTCAGCCGCATTCCCGCCTACGGCGAGAGCATCGACGATATCGCGGGGCTCGCCTACGCGAAGGACATGCTTGACGCGATCCTCTCGGGGCAGGACTCCTCGCTGCGGGCGCTGCTGCGCGAGGCGGTGTTCATCCCCGAGACGAAGCGCGCCGACCAGCTGCTCACGGAGATGCGGGCGAACCGCACGCACCTGGCGGTCGTGGTCGACGAGTACGGGGGGACGGCGGGACTGATAACGATCGAGGACCTGATCGAGGAGATCGTGGGGGAGATCGAGGACGAGTACGACGTGGCCGGTCCGGCGATGGAGCAGATTTCGGAGGACGAGGTGCTGCTCGACGCGAGCATGCCGGCGGACGTGCTCGAGGAGCTGTTCGACTACTCGGCGGAGAGCGAGGACTTCGACACGGTCGGGGGATTCGTCATCCACGAGCTGGGGCGGCTACCGGCGGTGGGGGACGAGGTTGCGGTGGACGGGCTGCGCCTGCGGGTGCTGAGCATGTCGGGGAGAAGGCTGCGGCGGCTGCGGGTGGCGCGGGAGCGCGCGAGCGCCTGAGGGGCCTGGCATGCTAGAGTTCTCACCGCAATGGTTGGGAACGACACAGAGAGAGCCCAGTGGGTTGCCTTGCGGCGCGCGGGACTGGGATCGGAGAGCTTCCGCGGCCTGATCGCGTACTACGGGAGCATCGCGGAGGCATGGGAGGCGCCTTCCGGGACGGTGCGGGAGGCGGGGCTGCGGACGCAATACGTGCGCGGCTTCGAGCGGGCACGGCGGGAGTTCGCGCCGGAGGAGGAGCTGGAGGCGCTCGAGCGGCACGGCGTGCGAACGCTGACCTGGGAGGACGAGGCGTACCCATCGCTGCTACAGGAGATCCCGCAGAGTCCGCCCGTGCTGTTCATCAGGGGTGAGGCGGGACCGCAGTTCGAGCAGTCACTGGCGGTGGTGGGGACGCGGCGGGTGACGGCGTACGGGCGCGAGGTGTGCGAGCAGTTCTGCGGGGCGGTCGCGCGGGCCGGGGTGGCGATCGTGAGCGGCCTGGCGCGCGGGATCGACGCGATCGCGCACCGGGTGGCGGTGGACGCGGGGACGCCGACGGTGGCGGTGCTGGCGGGCGGTATCGACGGGATCTACCCACGCGAGAATGAGGGGCTGGCGGAGCGGGTGATGGCGCATGGGTGCGTGCTCTCGGAGTACCCACCGGGCGTGAAGACACGCTCGGACTACTTCCCGCGACGGAACCGGATCATCTCGGGGCTGGCGCGGGCGACGCTGGTGATCGAGGCGGGGATGACGAGCGGAGCGCTGCACACCGCGCACCACGCGCTCGAGCAGAACCGGGAGGTGTTCGCGACGCCGGGGAGCGTGTTCTCCCAGCAGAGCGTCGGCACAAACCGGCTGATCCGGGAGAGCGGAGCGAAACTGGTGGGCTCGGCGGAGGAGCTGTGCGAGGAGCTGAACCTGCTCAGCATCGGCACACAGCTGTCCCTGGGAGAGGCGGCATCGCCGCCACCGGAGCCGGCCGCGGTGGCGGCCGTGGAGACGAGCACCGAGGAAGGGCGGGTCCTGCACTGGCTGGAGGAGGGGCCGCTGCACGTGGACGAGGTAGCGCGGCGGGCGGAGATGCCAATCGAGACGGTGACGGGGGCGCTGCTGACGCTGGAACTGCGGGGTCTGGTGCGCCAGCAGGGGCCGCTGACGTACCTGCGGACGCGGTGATGAGGGAACTGATCAGGCGGACGCTCGATTGACACGGTACGGGGGGGAGACTATTCTTATCCGTCGGGCCTTCTTGAGGGTCCAGCGGACTTTAACAACTGGATAGCGGACGAAAGAGAACGTCTGGGAACCCGTCAAGGGAATTAACTCAGCCTTCGGGTTGAGTGCTCTTACGGAGAGTTTGATCCTGGCTCAGGACAAACGCTGGCGGCGTGTATTAGGCATGCAAGTCGAGCGAGAAGCCGGCCTTCGGGCTGGTGGAGAGCGGCGGACGGGTGAGTAACACGTGGGTAACCTGCCCTGGAGTGGGGGATAACCCGGCGAAAGCCGGGCTAATACCGCATACGACTCCCGATGAGAGATCGGGTAGTGAAAACTCCGGTGCTCCGGGAGGGGCCCGCGGCCGATTAGCTAGTTGGTGAGGTAACGGCCCACCAAGGCGACGATCGGTAGCTGGTCTGAGAGGATGGTCAGCCACACGGGGACTGAGAACGGCCCCGACTCCTACGGGAGGCAGCAGCTAAGAATCTTGCGCAATGGGCGAAAGCCTGACGCAGCAACGCCGCGTGCGGGAGGAAGGCCTTCGGGTTGTAAACCGCTTTTGCGAGGGAAGAAGTACTGACGGTACCTCGCGAATAAGTCACGGCTAACTACGTGCCAGCAGCCGCGGTAATACGTAGGTGACAAGCGTTGTCCGGATTTACTGGGCGTAAAGCGCCCGCAGGCGGCCTTGCAAGTTTCAGGTGAAATCTCCCGGCTCAACCGGGAGGGGTCCTGGAAAACTGCCAGGCTTGAGGCAGGGAGGGGAATGCGGAATTTCCGGTGTAGCGGTGAAATGCGTAGATATCGGAAGGAACACCAGCGGCGAAGGCGGCATTCTGGCCCTGTCCTGACGCTCAGGGGCGAAAGCGTGGGGAGCGAACCGGATTAGATACCCGGGTAGTCCACGCTGTAAACGATGAGTACTAGGTGTTGGGGGTATCGACCCCCTCAGTGCCGAAGCTAACGCGATAAGTACTCCGCCTGAGGACTACGGCCGCAAGGCTAAAACTCAAAGGAATTGACGGGGGCCCGCACAAGCA
>JAPPBY010000013.1 GCA_026702615.1 Chloroflexota bacterium
TTCGCGAGGGCGGGCGCACGGTCGGCGCCGGCGTCGTCACCAAGGTGCTCGAGTAAGGGCCGGAAGGACGACCATGGCGCGCCAGCAAATCCGCATCAAGCTCAAGGCCTACGATCACCGGCTGATCGACGATTCTGCGCGCCAGATCGTTGAGGCCGCCGAGCGCACCGGCGCGGCTGTCGCCGGCCCGGTGCCGCTCCCGACTTCCATCGAGAAGTTCACCGTGATCCGCAGCCCCCACATCTTTAAGGACTCGCGGGAGCAGTTCGAGATCCGCACCCATAAGCGGCTCATCGACATCCTCGATCCGACCTCCAAAACCGTCGATACGCTCATGCGCCTTCAGCTCGCGAGCGGCGTCGACATCGAGATCAAGCTGTAAGCCATGACCGTCGAAGGACTCCTCGGCCGCAAGCTCGGAATGCTCCAGGTCTTCGATGACGAAGGGCGTCTGCGCGGCGCTACGGCCCTCGAGGTCGGCCCCTGCTGGGTGACCCAGGTCCGCACCGAGGAGAAGGACGGCTATGCCGCCGTGCAGCTCGGCTACGGCGAGAAGAAGAAGCTCAACAAGCCCGCTTCCGGCCACCTTGCCGCCTCGGGCGCGCCCAATCTGCGCCACCTGGCCGAGTTCCGCGTCACCGGCGAGGTCAGCCTCGGCGACCAGATCGGCGCCGACATCTTCGAGCAGGGTGAGCGCGTGGACGTGACCGCGACCTCCAAGGGCCGCGGCTTCCAGGGCGGCGTCAAGCGACACCACTTCCGCGGCGGCCCCAAGACCCACGGCCAGAGTGACCGCCACCGCGCCCCCGGCTCCATCGGCGCCGGCACCACCCCCGGACGCGTGTTCAAGGGCACGCGCATGGCCGGGCACATGGGCGCCGCTCGCACCACGGTGCGCAACCTCGAGGTCATCGGCCGCAACGAGGAGCGCGGCGTCATCTTCGTCGCGGGCACCGTGCCGGGTCCGCCCGGCGGACTCGTCCGCGTCCGCCACGCGCGCGCCGTTGCGGGATCGCGAGGAAAGGCATGAACCTGCCCGTCGTAGACCGCAGGGGCCGCAAGCGCCGCGAGATCGAAGTGGCCGACGAGGTGTTCGGCATCGAGCCGAATCGCGCCGTCATGCACCAGGCCTACGTGGCCCAGCGCGCCAACGCCCACGCCGGCACGCACAGCACCAAGAGCCGCGGCGAAGTTCGCGGTTCGACCGCCAAGATCCGCCGCCAGAAGGGGATGGGCGCCGCCCGCAAGGGTTCGAATCGCGCCGCCACCCGCATCGGCGGCGGCATCGCCTTCGGCCCCAAGCCGCACGGCCACGGCAAGTCCCTGCCCCGCCAGATGCGGCGCCTCGCCATCCGCTCCGCCCTCAGCAGTCACGCCGCCAGCGGCGGACTCATCGTCGTGCCCGCCATCGCCGACGGCGAGACCAAGACCAACGAAGTGGCAGCCGCCCTCAACGCCCTCGGCGTCGAGCGCCGCGCCCTCGTCGTCAGCGGCGAACACGATGCTCGTCTCGTGCAGGCCACGCGCAACATCGGTCACGTTCGCGCCCTCCCCTCCTCCCAGCTCAACGTCGTCGACCTTGTCGATGCCCACCATGTGGTCATGACCGAGGACGCGGTTCGCCGCGCCGAGGAGCTCTGGGGCGGCGAGAACGTCAAGCCCGCCCGCGGGCGCCGGGAGGCCAGCTGATGCCTCGCGAGTTGCATCCCTACGCCATCCTCCTGCGCCCCCTCATCACCGAGAAGAGCACCTCGCTCGCCGGCCAGGACAAGTACGTCTTCGAGGTCGACCTGCGCGCCAACAAGCCGCAGATTCGCGAGGCCGTCGAGCTCGCCTTCGACGTGACCGTGCGGAACGTCAACACCATGGTCGTGAAGGGCAAGAACCGCCGCTTCGGCCGCAACGTCACCAAGCAGCCCGACTGGAAGAAGGCCATCGTCACCCTCCAGCCCGGCGACACCATTGAACTCTTCGAGGGGATCTAGTCGTGCCTATCAAGCAGTTCAACCCGACTTCCCCCGGACGCCGCAACGCCAGCGGCCACACCTTCGAGGAGATCACGAAGAAGCGTCCCGAGAAGTCTCTCGTCGAGTCGCTCAAGAAGCGCAACGCGGGCCGCAACAACCAGGGACGCATCAGCGTTCGCCATCGCGGTGGCGGCAACAAGCGCCTCTACCGCCGCATCGACTGGAAGCGCGAGAAGCACGGCATTCCCGCGAAGGTCGCCTCCATCGAGTACGACCCGAACCGCACGGCCCGCATCGCGCTCCTGCACTACGTCGATGGTGAGAAGCGCTACATCCTCGCCCCCATCGGCCTGGAGGTCGGCGTCAGCCTCATGAGCGGCCCCGACGCCGAGCTGCGCACCGGCAACGCCCTTCCCCTCGCGAACATGCCCACCGGCACCCAGATCCACAATGTCGAGCTGACCCCCGGCCGCGGCGGCCAGCTGGTCCGCACCGCCGGCGCCTCCGCCCAGCTCATGGCGAAAGAAGGCGAGTACGCCCTCATCCGCCTCCCCAGCTCCGAAATGCGCCGCGTGCGCATCGAATGCATGGCGACGATCGGCCAGGTCGGAAACGTCGAGCATTCGCTCATCAAGCTCGGCAAGGCGGGGCGTTCCCGCCACCGCCGCCGCCGCCCGCAGGTTCGCGGCTCCGTCATGAACCCCGTCGATCACCCGCACGGCGGAGGCGAGGGGCGCGCTCCCGTGGGCATGCCCGGTCCCAAGACCCCGTGGGGCAAGCCCACCCTTGGTCATCGCACCCGGCGCAACAAGCGCACGGGCAAGTTCATCGTTCGCAGGCGGGGGAGGTAGTCCGTGTCACGCTCCACCAAGAAGGGCCCGTTCGTTCACCCCTCGCTCTACAAGCAGATTGTGCAGGCGCGGAACTCCCGCAGCCGCGAGGTCATCCGCACCTGGTCGCGCGCCTCCACCATCCTGCCCGACATGATCGGGCTCACTATCGCCGTGCATAACGGCCGCCGCCACGTGCCCGTCTTCGTCACCGAGAACATGGTCGGCCACAAGCTGGGCGAATTCGCTCCCACCCGCACCTTCCGCGGTCACATCGGCAGAAGCGACCGCAGCACGAGGATCGGCTAGCGATGGAAGTGCAAGCGAGCGCGCGCAACATCAACGGCTCCGCCCGCAAGGTGAGGCTCATCCTCGAACGCCTGCCCGGCCTCTCCGTCGATCAGGCGCTCGCCCTGCTGCGTTACGTGCCCTCGCCTCACGCCCGCGATGTCTCCAAGGTCGTGCTCAGCGCCGCCTCCAACGCCGAGAACAACCTCAACCTCGATGTCGACAACCTCTACATCAAGCGCGCCTTCGCCGACGAGGGCGTCACCGTCAAGCGCTACAAGGCGCGGTCGCGCGGTCGCGCGGCCCCGCGCCTCCGGCGTCACAACCACATCACCGTCGTTCTCGACGAGCGCGAGGGATAGGAACGTGGGTCAGAAGGTTCATCCGCACGGCTTCCGCCTCGGCGTTATCTACGACTGGGAATCCAAGTGGTTCGCCGAGAAGGACTACAAGGACCGCCTGCGCGACGACATCGAGTTGCGCGCGCACATCCTCGATCTGCTGCCCGACGCCGGCATCAGCCGCATCGAGATCGACCGCAACGCCAACCTCGTCACCGTCACGGTGCACACGGCCAAGCCGGGCATCGTCATCGGCCGGGGCGGCGCTCGCGTCGAGGAGCTTCGGGGCTCCCTCGAGGAACTCACCGGTGGACGCGTCCGCGTCAACATCCAGGAGATCCGAACGCCGGAGCTCGATGCCTTCCTCGTTGCCCGATCGGTTGCCGACCAGCTTGAGCGGCGCGTCGCTTTCCGCCGGGCCGTCAAGCAGGCGGTGCAGCGCACCATGCAGCGCGGCGCCCAGGGTGTCCGCATCTCCGTCGCCGGACGCCTCGGCGGCACCGAGATGTCCCGCCGCGAGACCGAGACCGCCGGTCGCGTTCCCCGCCACACCCTCCGTGCCGATATCGACTACGGCCTCGCCGAAGCGCACACCACCTTTGGCCGCATCGGCGTGAAGACCTGGATCTACAAGGGCGACATCCTCCCCGACGAGGTCGAGGAAGAGCTTGAGGAGCCCATGAACTTCGAGGAGGAGGAGCCTGTCGCCGAGCCTGAGCCCGAAGAGGCCCCCGCTCCCGAGCCGCCCCCCGTCGAGGTTGTCCGTGGCCCGCAGCACACCGCCATCTCCGTCGAGCAGCAGGAAGCCGTTGCCCGCCAGAGCCAGGAGGACGACTGATGCTGCAGCCCCGGCGCGTCAAGCATCGCAAGCACCACCGCGGCCGCATGAAGGGCAAGGCCACGAGCGGCAACGTCGTGTCCTTCGGCGAGTTCGGGCTGCAGGCGCAGGCGCCCGCCTGGATCGACTCCCGCCAGATCGAGGCTGCCCGCCGCGCCATGACGCACGAGATGCGCCGTGGCGGCAAGGTCTGGATTCGGATATTCCCGGACAAGCCCGTCACCGCGAAACCGGCCGAGACCCGCATGGGCTCCGGCAAGGGCAACCCCGAAAAGTGGGTCGCCGTGGTCAAGCCCAACCGCGTCCTCTTCGAGATCGCCGGTGTCCCCGAGGAAGTCGCCCGCGAGGCCCTGCGCCTTGCCGCCCACAAGCTCCCCATCCCCACGAAGGTCGTCCAGCGCGACGAGTTGGTGATCTAATCATGCCCAACCAGAAAGCCACGGCCGTTCGCGAGTGGGACGACGCCCGCCTCGACAACGAGATCAACGAGGCCTACCGCGCCCTTTTCACCCTTCGCTTCCAGCAGGCCACCCGCCAGCTGCAGAACTACCGTGCCCTGCGCGATGCCAAGCGGACCATCGCCAGACTCCGAACGATCAAGCGCGAACGCCAGATCGCGCAGCTCGATGAGGCTTCCGAATGAGCGCTCGCATCCTCCAGGGCGTCGTCGTCAGCGACAAGATGGATAAGACCGTCGTCGTCAACGTCGCGCGCCGCAAGCAGCACGCCCTCTACCGCAAGGTGATCAACCGCAGCAAGCGCTTCAAGGCACACGATGCCGAGAACGAGTGCAACATCGGCGACACGGTGCGCATCCTCGAGACGCGCCCCATCTCGAAGGGCAAGCGCTGGCGCGTCATCGAGATCCTCGAGCGCGGCGACGTTGCCGAGGTCTCCCCCGAGGACATCGGCCGCACCATCGAGGAAGAGGTGCAGGCCTCGCCCACCGCAGCCGCCGTTGCCGAAGCTGAAGCGGAGGCCGGGGAGACCGGCGACGGGGAGGACGGCTCGTGATCCAGCAGGAGTCCCGCGTCAAGGTCGCCGATAACTCGGGCGCGCGCTCGATCCTCTGCATCCGCGTGCTCGGTGGCAGCCGCCGCCGCTATGCCCGCCCCGGCGACATCATCGTCGCCTCCGTCAAGACTGCCCAGCCAAACTCCCCCGTCAAGAAGGGCGAGGTCGTGCGCGCCGTCATCGTGCGCACCGCCAAGGAGTACGGCCGTCCCGATGGCTCCTACATCCGCTTCGATGAGAACGCCGCCGTGCTTCTCGCCCCCGATGACGAAAACCCCCGGGGGACGCGCATCTTCGGCCCTGTCGCCCGCGAGCTCCGCGATCACAACTTCATGAAGATCGTCTCGCTCGCCCCGGAGGTGCTGTGATGCCGGCGAAGATTCGTCGTGGCGACCGGGTCGTGGTTATCAGCGGCCGCAGCAAGGGCGCGCGCGGTGTCGTGCGCTCGGTCGACCGCAAGAAGCAGCGCGTCACCATCGAGGGCGTCAACATGATCAAGCGCCACCAGCGGGCGCGCTCCATGCAGCAGCAGTCCTCGATCATCGAGCGCGAGGGGCCCGTGCACATCAGCAACGTGATGCTGCTCGACCCCACCACCGACGAGCCCACCCGCGTCACCTTCCGCCGTCGCGACGACGGAACGACGGTGCGAGTCAGCAAGCGCAGCGGGGAGGACGTCGAATGACGCAGGCAACGCTCCCCCGCCTTCGCGTCCGCTACGAGGACGAGGTCGTGCGCCAGTTGCGCGAGCACTACGGCTTCGAGAACCCGATGGAGGTGCCGCGGCTCTCCAAGGTCGTGCTCAACATCGGTATGGGCGAAGCCCTCACCGATGCCAACAGCCTCGATCGCGCCGCCGAGGACCTCCAGACCATCAGCGGCCAGAAGCCCGTCATCCAGCGGGCCAAGCGCTCCATCGCGAACTTCCGCCTGCGCGAGGGCAATCCCGTCGGCGTCTCCGTCACCTTGCGGGGCCAGCGCATGTACGAGTTCCTCGACCGCCTCATCAGCGCCGCCCTGCCCGCCATCCGGGACTTCCAGGGCCTCAGCCCCAACGCCTTCGATGGCCGCGGCAACTACAGCATCGGGCTGCGCGAGCAGCTCGTCTTCCCCGAGATCGACTACGACCGCGTCGATAAGGTGCGCGGTCTCCAGGTCACCATCGTGACCACCGCCCGCACGGATGACGAGGGCCGGCGCCTGCTCGAGCTCCTCGGCATGCCCTTCGCCCGGAACTAGAGGGGGATACCATGGCGAAGAAGAGTCAAATAGCGCGCGACGAGAAGCGCCGCGCCCTGTACCAGAAGTATCGCCATCGCCGCGAGGAGCTGAAGGCTGCCCGCCGCGCCGCCCAGGGCAACCCCACCGAGCTGGCTCGCATCCAGTTCGAGCTGGCCAAGCTCCCCAACAACAGCAGCCCCACGCGCCTGAAGAACCGCTGCATCGTCACCGGTCGCTCGCGCGCCTACATCCGCAGGTTTGGCCTCTCGCGCATCACCTTCCGCGAGATGGCCCACAAGGGTTACCTGCCCGGCGTCACCAAATCGAGTTGGTAGACCGCCTGGACGCCACGGAGGCAACGAACCGATGACCATGAGTGACCCGATCGCGGACATGCTCACCCGCATCCGCAACGCCGTCAGCTCGCGCCACGATGCCGTCACCATCCCCTCCTCCAAGGTCAAGGTCGCCATCGCCGAGGTGCTCAAGAGCGAAGGCTTCATCCGCGACTACGACGTACAGAAGGGACCGGAAGAGCCCCAGGCCACCATGAAGGTCGAGCTCAGCTACGGCGGCCGCCGGCAGCCCGTCATCAACGGGCTCCAGCGTGTCAGTAAGCCCGGGCTGCGCGTCTATGTGCAGCGCCGCGAGATCCCACGCGTCTACGGCGGCCTCGGCGTCGCCATCATCTCCACGCCCAAGGGCGTCATGACGGGGCAGGAGGCCCGCCGCCAGCAAGTTGGCGGCGAGCTCCTCTGCTACGTCTGGTAGGAGCCGCCATGTCTCGCGTCGGCAAGCAACCCGTTCCCATCGCCTCCGGCGTCCAGGTCACCCTGGGCGATGGCAACGCCATCACCGTGAAGGGGCCGAAGGGCGAGCTGCAGCGCACCTTCCCAGGCGAGATGCGCTTCGCCATCGAGGACAACGAGGTCGTCGTCACCCGCCCCAGCGATGCCAGCGGGCACCGCGCCCTGCACGGCCTCTCCCGCTCGCTCCTGAACAACATGGTTGTGGGCGTCACCGATGGCTTCACCAAGACCCTCGAGGTCCAGGGTGTCGGCTACCGCGCCCAGCTCGAAGGTTCGAGTCTGCGGCTCGCTGTGGGCTTCTCCCATCCCGTCATCGTCGAGCCCCCCGAGGGCATCACCTTCGCCGTCGAGGGACCGCGCATCAACGTCAGCGGCATCGACAAGGAGCAGGTGGGCCAGGTGGCTGCCGATATCCGCAAGGTCCGCCCGCCCGAGCCCTACAAGGGCAAGGGCATCCGCTACCTCGGCGAGCGCGTTCGCCGCAAGGCCGGCAAGGCCGGAAAGGTGGGAATCTGATGGCCCAGGCCAACCGTTACCACGCCCGCCACCGCCGCCACCGGCGCGTTCGCAAGAACGTTGTGGGGACAGCCGGGCGTCCGCGCCTCAACGTTTTCCGCAGCGCCACGCACATCTACGCCCAGGTCATCGATGATGACCAGGGTCACACCATCGCTGCCGCCAGCGACCTCGACGCCGACCTTGCCGGCGAGATCGCCGGCAAGCCGAAGGTCGTGCGCGCCGCTGCTGTCGGCGCCGCCATCGCCAGCCGGGCGAAGGAGCACGGCGTCGCCGAGGTCATCTTCGACCGGGGCGGCTACAAATACCACGGCCGCGTGAAGGCTCTCGCCGAGGCCGCGCGCGAAGCCGGATTGGGATTCTGATGGGCAACTTCGAGAACTCGGGCGACGAGCTCAACGAGAAGGTCATCTATATCAACCGCGTGGCCAAGGTGGTCAAGGGCGGACGCCGCTTCAGCTTCACGGCCCTGATGGTCGTGGGTGATGGTCACGGCAGCGTGGGCATCGGCCTCGGCCGCGCCAACGAGGTGCCCGAGGCGATCCGCAAGGGCGCAGCCATCGCCCGCAAGGAGATGTTCTCCGTACCCCTCAAGGGCGGAACCCTCCCGCATGACTACGTCGCCGAATTTGGCGCCGCCCGCATCCTCATGAAGCCCGCCAGCCCCGGCACGGGCGTGATCGCCGGCGGAGCCGTGCGCGCCATCATGGAGGCCGCCGGCGTTACCGACGTGCTGACCAAGTCGCTCGGCAGCCGAAATCCAGTCAACGTCGCCCGCGCAACGGTGAAGGGTCTCGCCACGCTGCGCGATCCCGATGTCGCTCGCGAGCGCCGCTTCCAGATCATCGCCGAGTCCACGGCGGCGGAGGCGACGTAATGGGGAAGGTCGCGATCACCTGGCGCAAGAGCGCCATCGGCTACAACCAGCGCCAGAAGGACACCATCCGCAAGCTCGGCCTGCGCCGCCTCCACCAGACCGTCGAGCACGACGACAGCCCCGCCCTGCGCGGCATGATCGCCAGGGTCGGCCACCTCGTCGATGTGGACGACGGAGAATCGGGGAAAGCCTCGTGAGCATCCACGCCAACGAACTCGCCCCGCCCCGTGGTGCCACCCGCAACCGCAAGCGCCTGGCCCGAGGCAATAGCGCCGGTGGCGGCACCTACGCCGGCAAGGGTCTCAAGGGGCAGAAGTCCCGCAGCGGCAGCAAGATCCGCCTCGGCTTCGAGGGCGGCCAGATGCCGCTTATCCGCCGCATGAGCACTCTCCGCGGCTTCAACAACAAGTGGCGCGTGGCCTACCAGCCCGTCAACACTCGCACGCTCCAGGAGCGCTTCGAGGACGGCGCCGAGGTCACGCCCGAGTCGCTCCTCGCGATCGGCGTGCTCCGCCACCTGCGCGAGCCCGTGAAGATCCTCGCCCACGGCGAGCTCTCCCGGCCCCTCAACGTACAGGCTCACAAGGTCAGCGCCGCCGCCCGCGACCGCATCGAGGGCGCCGGCGGTACCGTCACGTTGATCGGCGATGCCGCCGCCGAAACCGAAGCGGAAACCCCAACCGAGGAGTAGGAGCGCCGAACCGTGTCGTTCATGGGCGAGACCACCACCGTCCCGGGCACCAACCGCCCGCGCCTGCTGCAGGCCATGGTCGACGCCTTCCGCCAGGAAGAAGTGCGGCGAAAGCTGCTCTTCACCATCGGCATGCTCATCATCTTCCGCTTCGTCGCCCACGTTCCCGTTCCGAACGTAGACCGCAACGCCCTGGAGCAGGCTTTCGACGGAAACGCCGTGCTCGACTTCCTCAGCATCTTCTCCGGCGGCGCCCTCCAGAACCTCAGCGTCGCCGCCCTCGGCGTCTACCCGTACATCACCGCCTCGATCATCATGCAGATCGTCACCCCCATCTCCGGGCGCTTGCGCGCCCTACAGGAAGAAGGCGAGCAGGGCCGCCGACGCATCCAGGTCTACACCCACTGGCTCGCCGTGCCCCTGGCGTTTGTCCAGGGATATGGCCAGATCATCTTCATCAACAACCAGGGTGGCGGCGCCGTCATCCGCGACTTCGGTTTCCAGAATGACTTCATCGGGACCATTGCCACGCTCTTCACGCTCTGTGCGGGAACCATGTTCCTCGTCTGGTTGGGCGAGCTCATTACCGAGCACGGCATCGGCAATGGTGTCTCGCTCATCATCTTCGGCGGTATCGTCGCCGTCCTCCCCGGCCTCGTCCCCAACATCTCGACTAGCTCGATCATCGCGGTCGCTGCGATCCTGCTCTTCGCCGTCGCCCTCATTTTCGTCATCGTCTTCTTCCAGGAAGCCCAGCGGAGAGTGCCTGTCCAGTACGCCAGATCCTCCTTCCGGGGAGGACGGATGTACCGCCAACAGGGCCAGAGCTTCATCCCCCTGCGTGTCAACATGGCCGGGATGATCCCGCTCATCTTCGCTTTCTCGATCGTCATCCTCCCCGCCGTCGTCGCCGGCTATTTCTCCGGTGCGGGCGGCTGGGTCGAGACCGTCGCGGACTTCTTCGTCAACCAGTTCCAGGGCGGTCGTGGCGGTGGAGGCACCGGCATCTACTGGCTCGTGCTGTTCGTACTCGTCGTGGGCTTCGCCTTCTTCTATACGATCGTTCAGTACAACCAGCAGAACATCGCCAAGAACCTCCAGCGACAGGGGGCCTTCATCCCCGGCATTCGTCCGGGCCCCCCCACCGAGGCATACCTCTTACGGGTCGTCACCCGCATCACCTGGGGAGGCGCGCTCTTCCTCGGGGCGGTTGCGGTTGCCCCGTTCTTTATCGGCCTCACCACTGATGTCCAGGCCCTCACGATCTCGAGCGCCGGCTTCCTGATCGTCGTCGCCGTCGTGCTCGACACCATGAAACAGCTTGAGGCCCAGCTCCTCATGCGGAACTACGAAGGGTTCATCCGCTAGCCATGTTCGTCGTGCTTCTTGGCCCTCCGGGGGCGGGCAAGGGAACCCAGGCCCAGCGCCTCACGACCTCGACGGGGCTGCTCCACCTCTCGACCGGCGACATGTTTCGCGAGAACGTGCGCGAGGGCACCGAGCTTGGCACCCTCGCCAAGAGCTATATGGACCGTGGCGAGCTTGTCCCCGATGCGGTCACCATCAAGATGTTGCTCGAGCGGATCGCCCGCCCCGACGCTGCCGAGGGCGCCATGTTCGATGGCTTCCCCCGCAACGTCGTGCAGGCCGCCGCTCTCGATGAAGCCCTCCAGGGACGTGGCGACTCCATCGCCCACGCCCTCCTAATCGCCGTCCGCGACGAGGAGCTCGTCGCCCGCCTCGGCGGTCGCTGGCTCTGCCGCGTCTGCGGCGCCGTCTACCACGAACTGAACGACCCCCCAAGCAGGCCGGGCGCCTGCGACACGTGCGACGGCGAGCTCTACCAGAGAGACGACGACCGCCCGGACGTGGTCCGGACCCGCCTGGAGAAGATGAAGCCGCCCGCCGACCTCATCGACCACTACCGCGATGCGGACGTGCTCCGCGAGATCGACGGCGAGCGCGACCTCGATTCCGTCACTGCCGACCTCCTGGAGGCGCTCAGGTAACCCTCATGCCGATCATGCTCAAGTCCGAAGCCGAATTGGATGTCATGCGCGAGGCCGGCCGCATCGTCGGCCAGACCCTCGCCGGCATCCGCGAGATGGTCCGGCCCGGCCTCAACCTCCTCGAGGTCGAGGATTTCGTCTCGGAGCGGTTCAAGCGCCACGGCGCCATCGAAACCTTCCGCGGCTACGACCCCGCCGGCAAGCCGCCCTACCCCTCCAACGTCTGCGCCAGCGTCAACGAGGAGCTCGTCCACGGCATCCCCCGTGACCGCATCCTGGAGGAAGGCGACATCGTCACCTTCGACCTCGGCGCCACCTACAAGGGCTTCGTCGGCGATTCCGCGATCACCGTGGCCGTCGGCAAGATAAGTCCCGAGGCCAAGCGCCTCATGGACATCACCGAGGGCGCCCTCTGGGCCGGTATCGAGGCGATGGGAACTGGCACCCACCTGAACGATGTCAGCGCCGCCATCGAGGACGCAATCCCCGCCGAGTACTCCATCGTGCGCGAGTACACCGGCCACGGCGTCGGCCGTCAGATGCACGAGGAGCCGCAAGTGCCGAACTACCGGCGCCGCTTCCGCGGTCCGCCCCTCAAGCCCGGTCTCGTCCTCGCCCTCGAACCGATGGTCAACATCGGCAGTCCCCGCACGCGTGAGCTGGACGACAGTTGGACCGTGGCCACCGAGGACGGTAGCCTTTGTTGTCACTTCGAGCACACCATCGCGATCCGGAAAGGGCAGCGCCCGGAGGTGCTGACCCTTCCGTGAGTGCGTATTTGGCTGGACACCAGCGGGTTGGTAGGCGATCATGAAAGTTCGGGCCTCGGTCAAGCGGCGTTGTGACAAATGCAAGGTGATTCGTCGCCACGGACGGGTCATGGTCATCTGCGAGAACCCGAAATGTAAGCAGCGGCAGGGCTAGGTCATGGCGAGGATTTCTGGCGTCGATATCCCCAACGAGAAGCGCATCGAGATATCGCTGCGCTACATCTATGGCATTGGCCCAACCCGAGCCAACCAGCTTCTGACGTTCACCCGCGTCGACCCTGGAACGCGTACGCGCGACCTCACCGACGAAGAGCTCGTTCGCATCCGCGACTACATCGAGAAGAACTTCACGGTCGAGGGCGACCTCCGCCGTGAAGTGCGCCAGAACATCCAGCGTCTGGTCGAGATCAACTGCTACCGCGGCCAGCGCCATCGCCGCAACCTCCCTGTTCATGGGCAGCGCACGCGCACCAACGCACGCCAGCGCCGCGGCGCCCGCAAGACCGTCGCCGGCCGCCGTCGCGCCGCCACGAAGAAATAACCGGAGAACGAGCGATGCCCGAGGGAACCCGCCGATCCAGGCGCCGCGAGCGCAAGTCCGTGCCCCGCGGTCGCGCCTACATCAAGAGCTCGTTCAACAACACGATCGTCACCCTGACCGACCCCAACGGGAACGTCGTGGCGCAGGCCACCGCCGGCCAGACCGGCTTCAAGGGCTCGCGCAAGAGCACGCCCTTCGCCGCCCAGCTCGCCGGCGAGGCCGCCGCCCGCCGCGCCCAGGAGCACGGCATGCAGACCATCGAGGTCTTCGTGCGCGGCGCCGGCAGCGGTCGCGAGGCCGCCATCCGCGCCCTCCAGGCGACGGGGCTCGACGTGACCGCCATCCGCGATGTCACGCCCATCCCGCACAACGGCTGCCGCCCTCCGAAGAGGAGGCGCGTCTAGCAATGGCCCGCTACACCGGCCCCGTCTGCCGAATCTGCCGCCGTCGCGGCGACAAGCTCTACCTGAAGGGCGAGCGCTGCTACTCGCCCAAGTGCGCCTTCGAGCGCCGCCCCAACCCCCCGGGGCCCCGTCCCGCCCGCCGCCGCAAGGTGAGCGACCGCGGACTCCAGCTCCGGGAGAAGCAGCGCGCTCGCGCTACCTACGGCGTGCTCGAGCGGCAGTTCCTGCGCTACTACAAAGAGGCCGTGCGCCGCCCCGGCGTCTCCGGCCTCAACCTCGTGCGCATCCTCGAAAGCCGCCTCGACAACGCGGTCTACCGCGCCGGCTTCGCCGACTCGCGGGCCCAGGCGCGCCAGATTGTCCGCCACGGCCTCATCACGCTGAACGGACGCAAGACCGACATCCCCTCCGCCCAGTTGCGCGATGGCGACACCATCGGCTTTACGCAGCGCGGCGCCCGCAGCGAGCACTACAAGGTGCTCCAGGAGACCATCGCCGCCAAGACGCCCCCGTCCTGGCTCGTGGTCGATCCAGGTGCGCTCACCGCCCGCGTCGCCGGTCCCCTCGAGGTTGTCCCTGGGGAAACCCACCGGTTCAACGAGAACGTCGTCATCGAGTACTACTCTCGCTAGGCAGGTCAGCAGGTCTTATGACACTCGAAACCCCTCTCGATCCGCTCGACATGCCGCCCGCTCCGGTCCCTGTGCCGGTGCCGGAGCTGACCATCGAGAATGAGGACGACGGCTACGCCCGCCTCGTCGCCGAGCCGCTCGACCCCGGCTATGGCACAACACTGGGGAACGCCCTGCGCCGCATCCTCCTCAGCTCGCTCGAAGGCGCCGCCATCACCTCCGTGCGTATCGACCAGGTGCAGCACGAGTTCTCCACCATCGATGGCATGCAGGAGGACTGCACCGAGTTCCTCCTCAACGTGAAGGAGATTCGGCTGAAGGCGGTCAGTAACCGCCCCGGCACCCTCACGCTCGACGCCGAGGGCGCCGGCGAGATTACCGCCGGCGACCTCCAGGTTCCGGCCGACTTCGAAGTCGTGAACCCCTCTCTCCACCTCGCCACCCTTGATGGACCCGAGTCCCGTATCAACGCCGAGTTCCACGCCCAGCTCAAGAGCGGCTACACCCCCGCTACCGAGGTCGAGGGCATGCCCATCGGCGTCATCCCCGTCGATGCCGTCTTCTCCCCCGTGCGCAAGGTCAACTTCCACGTCGAGAAGGTGCGCGTTGGCCAGGCCACCGATTTCGACCGCATGGTGCTCGAAGTGTGGACCGACGGCACGGTCGACCCCGTGGACGCCGTAGGCCAGGCCGCCAACATCCTGATCGACCAGTTCGGCCTCTTCAACACGATGGGCGCCCCGGGCGCCCCCGCGGCCGCGCCTCCCGCCCCGGCCACCAGCCTCCCCATCTCCCCTGAGCGCTACCACACGCCCATCGAGGCGCTGCAGCTCTCGGTACGCGCCTACAACTGCCTGCGCCGCAGCGGTCTCATGACGATCGGCCAGGTGCTCGAGCGCACCGAAGACGAGCTCCTCGCCCTCCGCAACTTCGGACACAAGTCGTACGACGAGCTGCGCGACCGCCTCATCGAGATGAACTACATCGATGGCAGCGCGCCCGGCCTTGAGATCGTGCCCGACCTCGCCGCCCCGGCCACCCTGCCTCCTCCTCCCTCCAGCGTCATCCTCGATGAGGACGACGACGAGGAGAGCCTCGGCGCCCTCGGCAAGGCCCTGCGCGAGGCCCTCCGCGAAGTTGGCGACGACGACCTCCTCGGCGCGGACGACGAGGAGTAGCCATGCGTCATCGCAAGGCGGGCCGTCACCTCGGGCGCGATAGCGCCCACCGTAAGGCCCTCTACCGCAACCTCGTCACGGACCTGCTCCGCTACGAGCGCATCACCACGACCGATGCGAAGGCGCGTGAGATACGCCCCATCGCGGAGAAGATGATCACGCTCGGCCGCCGCGGCGACCTCCACGCTCGCCGCCAGGCCCTGAGCTACATCTACGACCGCTACGTCGTCGAGAAGGTCTTCGAGGACATCGCTCCTCGTATGGCCGACCGGCCGGGTGGCTACCTGCGCATCACCCGCCTTGAACCCCGTAAGGGCGACGGCGCCAAGATGGCCGTCATCGAGACCGTCGACTACCAGGACGTCATTAACCTCGCCGAGGCCCCGCCTGCCGAGGAGACCGACGCAGCGGCCGACACCGAGGCTGAGGTCGAAGAGCCGGAAGCCGCCGTGGAGTCCGACGACGACAGCGACGAAGTCGAAGAAGCCGAAGCCGCTGTAGAGTCCGAGGACGTTGCGGAGGTTGAGGAACCTGAGACCGAAGACGCTCCCGAAGCGGAGGGCGAGGAACGGTAACCGTGCCTGATACCACCCGCTTCGCCGCCACCGTCAGCTACGACGGACAGGAGTTCGCCGGCTCCCAGCGCCAGCTCCACGCGCGTACCGTGCAGGGCGAGCTCGAGACTGCGGCCGAGCGCCTCTTTGGCGGCGCCACGCGTGTCGAGCTCGCCGGCCGCACCGATGCCGGTGTCCACGCCATCGGGCAGGTGGCCGCCTTCTCCGCCCACACTGCGCTGGAGCCGGGTACCGTCGAGCGGGCCCTCAACGCCCACCTTCCCGAGGACGTCGCCGTCCGCGACGTGCGCGAGGTGCCCGAGGGCTTCGACCCCAGGCGCTGGGCGCGACGCCGCTGGTACCGCTACTCGCTCCTCACTTCGGCTGTTCGCCTGCCGCTGCAGCGCCGCACCGCCTGGCGTATCGGCAGCCCTCTCGATTTGGCCCCCATGAAGGACGCCGCCCGCACGCTGCTCGGCCGCCGCGACTTCAGTGCCTGCGCCGGCCCCCTTGAGGAAGGCCGCTCGCCCGTGCGCACCGTCGCCGAGGCCAACTTCTCGCAGGCCGGGTGCCTGCTCGCATTCGACATCGAAGCCGACGCCTTCCTGCCGCAGATGGTCCGCCGCATCGTGGGCGGCCTCGTACGCGTGGGTCGTGGCGCCATCAGCGCAACGGAATTTGAGAACGCTGTTGCAGCCGCGACGCCCGCCACGGTGGGCCCGCCGGCGCCGCCGCACGGCCTCTCTCTGCAGCGCGTCTGGTACGAAGAGGGATACGCCTGATGACTTCGACCGTGCGCCGCAAGGCCTCCGAGATCGCCAAGAGCTGGCATGTCGTCGACGCCGCCGACCGCCCCCTCGGGCGCGTCGCCAGTGAGGTCGCCGCCCTGATCCGTGGCAAGCACAAGCCAACCTACGAGCCCCACCTCGACGATGGCGACTTCGTCATCATCATCAACGCCGGGAAGGTCCGCCTGAGCGGCCGCAAGGCCGAGCAGAAGGTCTACTACCGCCACTCCGGCTACCCCGGCAACCTGCGCAAGCGCACCTTCGCCGAGCAGATGGCGCGCCAGCCCGAGCGTGTGCTCGAGCGTTCCGTCTGGGGCATGCTCCCGAAGGGGCCGCTGGGCAAGCGTATGCGCCGCCACCTGAAGGTCTACGCCGGTCCGGAGCATCCCCACCAGGCCCAGATCACGGGCTCCGAGCGCGCTGCCGAGGCGGCCGCTCAGGCCGAGGCCGAAGCCTTCCAGGCGAGCATCGAGAGCCCACCCGCGCCTCCCCGGCTGCGCCCCCTCTCCGTTCCCGAAACCCCTACCCCACGACCGACCCGCGCCGAGAAGGTCGCCGCCTGGCTCGCCGAACTCGAGGAAGCCCGGGCTGCCGCGGAGGCGGACGCGGCCGCCATGGCCGAGGTTGAAGACGACGACCTCCCCGAAGAGGACGACGCCCCCGAAGACGCCCCCGAAGACGAGACCGTTGCCGAGGCCGAGCCCGCTGCCGAAGCGGAAGCCGAGGCCGAGCCCGCCGCCGAAGCGGAAACCGAGGCCGAGCCCGCTGCCGAAGCGGAAACCGAGGCTGAGGCCGAGCCGGAAGACGAGTCCGAGGACGAGGAGAAGTAATGGCCGAGCAGTACTACTACGGCACCGGACGCCGCAAGACGGCCATCGCGCGCGTGCGCCTCTACCCGGGCGGCGGCGCGATCATCGTCAACGGCAAGCCCCTCGACGACGTGTTCGATCGTGACATGCACCGCGACGAAGTCATGCTTCCCCTCAAGCGCGTTGGCGCCGAGGGCAAGTTCAGCGCTCAGGTGAAGTGCGAAGGTGGGGGCGTCTCCGGCTGGGCCGGGGCCATCCGCCTCGGCATCGCCCGCGCCCTCGTCGAGGCCGACCCGGCGCTCAAGGTCACGCTCAAGCGCTCCCCCAGCCTCCTCACCCGAGATGCCCGGGTGAAGGAGCGCAAGAAGCCCGGCCTCAAGCGCGCCCGCAAGGCTCCGCAGTACACCAAGCGCTAGGCGGCGCGCACCGGCGATCCCGCCTTCCTCTCGCCGCACACAGCGGGACGTTGGGTTTCCCGGCCACACTGAGCCCTGCCGGGTTGTTGGTCAGGTTAAGAATCGGTGTAAGCTGAGCCCTGCGCTTTGCCCCTGGAGGGATAGCGCGACCGTGTTACGGGCTTTGGCAGCGCAGCAATGAAAGTCGGTCTCTTCGGTGTTGGACATCGGCCCCGTGCAGCGCTCGTTTCCGTGAGCCTGTCCCCCGGGGAGGTTGCCGGCTCGTGACCGACGCCCTGGCTCGCATCTGCGCCCGCAAGCCCTGGTGGACAGTCGCCCTCTGGGGACTCGCTGTTCTCCTCGGCCTTGTGCTGGTTCGGGAGCTGCTTGGGGGCGCTACCACCACCGAGCTCACGCTCACCACCGAAGTCGAGGCAGACACGGCCACGAACCTCCTCGATACCCGCCTCCGTCCCGTGCCTGAGCCGGTGACGGAGGTCGTGGTCGTTCAGTCCGATTCCCTCACGGTGGACGACCCCGCCTTCCAGGAGAAGGTTGAATCGGTGTTCGCCGAGATCGGCGAACTTCGCCCCGATGTCGTTGCCACGGCAAGGCACTACTACCAGGGCAACGATGACGCTCTCGTTTCCGAGGACCGCAGCACCGCCATCCTCCCGCTTGTGCTGACCGGCACCATCGAGGAAGCCACCGACAACGTTGCCGATCTCGTAGAAGTCGTCGAACACGCCAACACGAACGATGGGTTCCGTGTGCTCACCGTGGGAACGGCCAGCATTGCCCACGAGCTGAACGAGCTCTCCCAGGAAGACCTGGAGCAGGGCGAACGCTTCGGCGTGCCCATCGCTCTCATCGTTCTCGTCGTGCTCTTCGGGGCGGTCGTGGCCGCGCTCGTGCCGCTCGGCCTGGCGGTGGTCTCGATCGCCATCGCCCTCGGCATCGCCGCTCTCGTCGGCCAGGTCATGGACCTGATCTTCTTCATCACCCTGATGATCACGATGATCGGCCTGGCCGTCGGCATCGACTACTCGCTCATCATCATCTCCCGCTTCCGCGAGGAGATGGATCGCGGTCTGGACAAGATCCAGGCTGCTGAGCGCGCCGGAGCAACTGCCGGGCGCACCGTCCTCTTCAGCGGCCTAACCGTCGTCGTGGCCCTCATCGGGATGCTCATCGTTCCCGCATCGTTCTTCCAGTCCATCGGCCTCGGCGCCATCATCGTCGTCCTCGTCGCCCTGGCGGTGACGCTCACGCTCCTGCCGGCGGTGCTCGCCCTCCTTGGGTCCAACGTGAACCGGCTCTCCCTCCCGTTCCTCGGCAGATCCTCGGCCGGCGAGGAGGAACACTCGCACGATGGCTTCTGGGAGCGCGTGACGCGCATCGTCGTCAGGTATCCCGTGGTCAGCATCATCGTGATCGCGGCGCCCATGCTCGCCGCCGCGTACTTCTACTTCGAAATCGACACGGGCCTGAACGGCGTCGATGTCTTCCCCGAGGGCGCCCAGACTCGCGAGGCCTTCTTCGTGCTGGAGGAGGAGTTCTCCTTTGGCCTCGTCACCCCCGCCGAAATCGTCATTGATGGCGCTATCAACTCACCCCAGGTGAAGGAAGCCATCGCCGCCCTCGAGGAGTCGATCGCGGCCGACGGACGGTTCACGGTCCTCCTCCCCCAGCAACTGCTCAGCGGCGACGAGATAGCAGGCCTGCGCGCCTTGAACTACCAGATTCTCCCCTCCGGCCTCGTGGTGAACCCCGCGGGCGATCTGGCTCTTCTTTCTGTGGCGCCCCCCGGGGAGCCGAGCGCGCGCCCTGCCGTCCAGGCGGTTGAAGATCTGCGCGACAGGTACATCCCCGCCGCCTTCTCCGGCGTCGAGGCCGAGGTGTACGTCGGTGGCCGCACTGCCCTCACGATCGACATCTTCGGTGTGGTCGAGACCTATACGCCTGTCGTCTTCGCCTTCGTGCTCGGGATCAGTTTCCTCATCCTCATGCTCGTCTTCCGCTCCATCGTGATCCCCATCAAGGCCATCATCATGAACCTGCTCTCCGTTGGCGCCGCCTACGGGTTGCTCGTCCTGGTCTTCCAGAAGAGCGGCGGCATCTTCGGGTTCCAGCACGCCGAAGCCATCGATGTCTGGATTCCCCTCTTCCTCTTCTCCATCCTCTTCGGCCTCTCGATGGACTACCACGTCTTCCTCCTCAGCCGTATCCGCGAGCGCTACGACCAGACGGGCGACAACGCCGGCGCCGTTGCCTACGGCCTGCGCTCGACCGCCGGACTCATCACCGGGGCCGCGCTCATCATGGTCGTCGTGTTCGGCGCCTTCGCCTCGGGCAAGACCATCATCAATCAGCAGGTGGGCTTCGGGCTTGCGGTCGCGATCTTCCTCGACGCCACCCTCGTCCGCTCGGTCCTCGTTCCGGCCAGCATGGAGCTGTTGGGCGGACGCAACTGGTACCTTCCCTCGTGGCTCAGCTGGCTCCCGGATCTACGCATTGAGGCCGAGGAGAGTCCCGCTGAGGGGTCGGCCGGCAAATGACGATCCCTTCCGACTACCTCGATGGCTACGAGCAGGCCCGTGCCGTCAATCCGGACCTGGCCGAGAAGTACGTCGCCCACACGACGGTCGGGGACCCCGATGCCGACGCCATGATGGAGGAACTTGCCACCATCGATGCCGACGTGGGTTTCCGCTTCCTCCAGGCGGGCATGGATGAAGAGCACGACGTCCTTCGCGACGCTCCTGCGACCGTCCAGTCCTTCTTCCAGGGTATCGAGAACCCTCCTGATTGGGTCGATCTCGAGTCCTTCGGCGATGGCGTCCGCCTCTTCCACAAGAACTCGAAGCTGTTGCTGGCCGGCATGCTCGGAGGGGTCCTCGTCGAGGGCTTCTCCACGAATATCTCGAAGTCGTTCTTCATCACCGGACGGCTTCGCGACCAGGGTGTCAGGCGGCTGCAGCAGAACAACCGGCAGATGATCGAGTTGTTCTTCCCCGGCGGCATGATGCGACAGGGCGACGGCTGGAAGCTCTCCGTACGAGTACGGATGGTTCATGCCCAGGTCAGGCGCCTGCTGGCCCAGTCGTCCGACTGGGAGCACGACGCATGGGGGGTGCCCCTCAGTGCGGCCCACGTGGGATTCGCCATCACCGCCTTCTCCGCGCGCCTGCTCAGGCACATGCGGAGTCTGGGCGCGAGGTACAGCGAGGAAGAGGCCAGGAGCTTCATGCAGATCTGGCGTTACTCCGGCCACCTGATGGGCATCCCCGATGCCATCCTGTACGAGGACGAAGAGAGCGCCCTCGAGCTTTTCCGTATTGGCCTCCTCTGCGAACCCGCCCCCAGCACCGAGTCCGTCGTGCTCGCCAACTCCCTGGTCAACTCGGCGCCGCTGGTGGCGGGGATCACCTCGTCGGAGGAACGCCGCAGCCTTTCCGGCTACGTCTATCACGTCTCCCGCGCCCTCATCGGCAAGGAGCTCGCGGACCAACTCAACTACCCCGAACCCGCCCTCTTCGCCACATCCTTTGGCGTGCTTGCCTGGTTCCGGGTGAACGAGAAGTACGACACGCTCATGCGCCGCCTCTTCCCCAACCGTGCCCGCGACAGCGACTTCGCCAACTTCTCTGCCCTCTTCGACGTCTCCAACTACGACGAGGAAGGCATCAGCTACCGCCTGCCCACCCATGTCTACGCTGAGGAGTCCAAGCGCTGGTAGCGCTGGCGGCTGCGGTCACTCCGGCGGACCACAGCCGGTAGGCTCCCCGCACCCACCGCCACGGAGGCGGCCCGATGGAATCCCTCTACGTTCAGACCGCCGACCTGCGCATGCACTATCTGCAGGAAAGCACGGGTGAGCCCGTCATCTTCCTGCACGGCTTCCCCGAGACCTCCTACGAGTGGCGCAAGCAGTTCCCCGCCCTCGCCGGCGACTACGCCCTCTTCGCGCCCGATACCCGTGGCTTCGGCGGCACCGACAAGCCGGGTGTCCGCGTCAACCGCACGATGCTCGCTCAGGACATCGTCAACTTCATGGACGCCCTCGACATCGAGCGCGCCGCCGTCGTCGCCCACGACTGGGGCGGCATCATCGCCTTCAAGCTCGCCATCGACTGGCCCGAGCGCGTCAGCCGCCTGGCCATGCTCGATACGCTCTGCACGGTCTGGGCCCCCGCCGGCGCCCACGGCTACTGGTTTAAGGCCGAGCCCTTCCCGGAAGAGTTTTTCGCCGCTCACCACCGCGGCTTCATCGAGAGCATCTTCACGGGCGGCTCCGAGCCCCCGCTCCCCGGCCGTCCCCAGTCCCCCTGGCCCAGC
The DNA here is from genome assembly GCA_026702615.1 of Chloroflexota bacterium. Classification (GTDB taxonomy): domain Bacteria; phylum Chloroflexota; class Dehalococcoidia; order Tepidiformales; family Tepidiformaceae; genus UBA2991. The sequence continues at coordinate 21,811 of JAPPBY010000013.1, forward strand.
GCCCGCCCGAACCCCAACGCCACCCCCTGGGCCACCCCCGAGGACATTGAGGAGTACGCCCGCGCCTTCGCCGATCCCCTCAGCCACTTCCATGCCATCTCCTACTACCGCTACGGCCTCCCCTTCCACCGCGTCGTCGAGGACGCCTCCGCCCCCCACGGCGAGCGCTACGAGTCCCTCAGCGAGCGCGACGTCGCCGCGATGTGGCTCCACCCCGAGGGCCTTGAGCAGCACCCCAACTTCGGCGACTCGCACGACTACGGCCCCGAGGACCGCCACAAGACCTTCGAGGCCCCCGTCCTCTGGATGTTCGGCCAGTACCTGGCGGGGCGAATCGGCACGGAGGGCGCCGACCGCGACCACGCCATCCCTCGCGGCAATCCCTTTGTCGACCAGTTCAGCCGCTACTTCCCCGACCTGCGCGTCCGCCGCGTGAACGCCGGCCACTTCTTCCCCGAGGAGGCGCCCGAGGTCACGAACGAGGCGCTCCAGGCCTTTCTCGCGGGCCAGTTGTAGCGAGCGTTATGCCGGCCAGAGCATATTGCGCCGCATTCCCCATCCCGTAACATCCGACTCACACTATCGGCCCGCTCAGCGACGCGGAGAAGGGGTACCTATTCATGGCTGATGCCAACGGGAACGGAGCCGTCGAAACCGGCTACAACGGCAAGATGCTGGTCGTCGACCTGACGTCCGGCGAGATCAACATCGAGCACCCCGACGAGTCGCTCTATCGCGAGTACCTCGGCGGCTACGGCATTGGCGCCCGCATGCTGTGGGACCGTGTCCCCGCCGGCGTCGATCCCCTCGCCCCCGAGAACATGCTTGGCATGCTCCCCGGTCTCCTCACCGGCACGCCCCTCTTCGGGCAGCGCTGGCAGGTGGTCTGCAAGAGCCCCCTCACCGGTGGCTGGGGCGACGCCAACTGCGGCGGCGACTTCGGCGGCGTCCTCAAGCTCGCGGGCTGGGACGGCGTCGTCTTCTTCGGCAAGGCCGACCGCCCCACCTACCTCCTCATTGAAGACGACAAGGTCGAGCTCCGCGATGCCGGCGACCTGTGGGGCACCGGCGCCATCGAGAGCGAGATGGAGCTCAAGGGCCGCCACGGCAAGCGCGCCAGCGTCGCCAACATCGGCCAGGCCGGCGAGACCCTCTCCCTCATCAGCGGCGTCTGCAATGACCACGGCCGTCTCGCCGCCCGCTCGGGCGTCGGCGCTGTCATGGGTTCGAAGAACCTGAAGGCCGTCGTCGCGGTCGCCGAGCGCAAGATCATTTCCCAGACGCCGGAGACCATCAAGATGCTCCGCGCCAACCTGGACGACATGGTCAAGCCGCTCAAGGACTTCTTCTCGAACTTCGGCACCACCGGCATCACCGCCGGCAGTGCCCTTAACGGCGACTCCCCGGTCAAGAACTGGGGTGGCGTCGGTGTGGTGGACTTCCCCCAGGAGGTCTCCAGCCAGATCGACGGCGGCTCCATGATCAACCCCAAGATGGAGAAGAAGTACGGCTGCTGGCACTGTCCCATCGCCTGCGGCGCCGAGTCCGTCGAGTCCACCAACGAGAAGTACCCGTACCCGCATCACACCCACCGCCCCGAGTACGAGGCCATGGCCTCCTACGGGACGATGAACCTGATGAACGACCCCGACGCCCTCATCTACCTGAACCACCTCTGCAACGAGTACGGGTTCGACGTGATCAGCGCCGGCGTCACCGCTTCCTTCGCCATCGAGTGCTACGAGGCTGGCATCCTCACCAAGGAGGACACCGACGGCCTCGAGCTCAACTGGGGCAACGCCGAGGCCATCGTCGAGCTCACGAAGATGATGGGTGAGCGCCGCGGCATCGGCGACGTCCTCGCCGATGGCGTCAAGGTCGCCGCCGAGAAGATCGGCGCGGGCTCCGACGCCTACGGCATGCACATCGGCGGGCAGGAGCTCCCGATGCACGACCCGAAGCTCCAGCCGGAGTTCCACACGACCTACAAGCTCGACCCGACTCCGGGTCGCCACACCCAGTACGAGGGCAACCGCCGCGTCGGCACCATCCCGCCCGCCCCCCAGGACTCGCGCGACTACGACGGTCGTGGCGAGCACCACAAGGCGGCGAGCGAGTACATGCACGTCGTGAACGCCGGCGGCATGTGCCAGTTCATCATGATGACCGCCAACACGGCGAACATCCCCGACTGGTTCAACGCCGTCACGGGCTGGGACATGGACATCGACGAGGCCATGCAGGTCGGCGAGCGCATCGCCAATCTGCGCATGGCCTACGAGGTGCGTGAGGGCGGCAACCCGCGCCAGCGCCCCGTCCCCACTCGCGTCACCGGCGAGACCAACGAGGGCACCCACACCGGGCCCCTCGAGGGCGTCAACCTCGATACCGAGCGTCTCGAGGTCGACTTCCTCAACGCCTGCGACTGGGATGCCGACACCTGCAAGCCCTCCGCCTCCAAGCTGGAGTCGCTGGGCCTGTCCGAGGTGGCCGAGGCGCTTCACGCCTAGCCGCCAACCAGCGCCAACGCACCGAAGGGCGGCCCCAGGGCCGCCCTTCCCGATCCCCTGGACTCGCTGCCGGTTTGCCAATGGGGGTACCCTTGGCGGCCAGCATGAGCGCGACGAGCACGGCCACCTACCCCCTCGCGATTGCGGGTGACGGCCTTGAGCTGCGTCCCTGGGACGAGGAACTCCTCACGCAGCTGTCGCAATGGGGCGAACGCGGCTTTCCCTACCACGCCTTCGACCTCGGCCATCTGCGCGACCCCGCCCGAGGACGCGCCGAGCTGATACGCGCCCGTGAGGCCGGACCCCACCGCCACTTCGTCGCCTGCGAAGGCGACACCGCCGTCGGCCGCATCTCCGTGAACCTGCACGATCGCGCCGGGCTCTACCTCTGGGCGGTACACGTGCCCCCGGAGCACGAGGGCCGCGGCGTCTGCCGCCGCATGATGGCCGCGCTGATCGCGTGGCTGGAGGCCGAGTACCCCGGTCCCGACTTCGTCCTTACCACCAACACCTTCGCCGACCACGCTCACCGCGCCTACCAGGCGGTTGGCTTCAAGGTTGCCGAAACCCGCTGGCACTACGACCGCCCCCTCGCCGAACAGCTCTGGCGCGTCCCCCGCGAGCAGCGCAAGGCCATCGAGAAGCACCTGCGCTTCCACAATGGGCGCTGGGAGGTGCGTACCCACCTCATGGCGCGCCCCCAGGGCTGGTCGCCTTCTTCCTAGTCCGGGGCTGGCCCGATTCCCAGGCGCCGGTCGTTCTCCAGCCAGGCCTGGTCGGCGAGCGCCATCAAGCCCCCGCTCAGGAGCGAGTGCCCCCCGGCCAGGACCGGGACCTCGGCGGCCGCCAGCGCCGCTGTCAGGTCGCGGAGCCACGGGTCCGTCACCTTCTCAGGCGCCAGCAGGTCGCCCTGGAACCGATCTTCGCCGCTTGCCCGCGACCCCGCATGCGCCAGCAGGACGCGCGTGTCCAGCACGACTCCGTCCGCGAGTGACGCCAGCTCGTCCGCGAACCGCTCCATCCCGACCTCCTCCAGGAGCCGCCCCACCAGCGAACGGGGTGTGTGCCCCTCGGCCGCGCTCGCCATCCCCCGCTCCTCGCTGACGAGTCGCACCCGGCAGGCGGTCTCCCGCTCAAGGTGTGCCCACGTGGCGCTTCCCACCCGCCCCGCCACCAGGAGCTCGGCGTCCGGGTCGCAGAGCAGCGGCATGATGGCCCGGTAGGGGGCCAGCGGCAGCGACCCCTCCGGCGGCAGCACTTCGCGGATCGCCTCCGGCGTCGCCTCGCTGAGCGCGAGCACCACGAGGTCCGCGGGCGTGTCGAGGTCGAACGCCGTCCGTACTGACCGCGGCAGCACCGTCACCTCGCACCCCGCCTCGTCCCGCAGCCGCCGCGGGAGCACGTTGTCCCGCTCGAACGGCCCCACCCGCCCGATTGCCGATGCGGGCGACCATCCGTTCAGGTCGGACGAGTAGAAGTTGTTCGTCACGGCCACGTCCCCGCCCCCCGCGAGCGCGTCCCGCACCGCCGCGTAGTCCTCCGCCATCAGGAACGGCAGCGCCCCCGCCCCCATAACCGCCACCGCCCCTGCGTCCAGCTTCCCGACCAGCCCCAGCACCCGCTTCTGGAGGGAGAAGGCTTCCCCCGGCACGTCGCGGTCGACGCTGTACGAGGAGTCGTCGCGCACGCCATCGTCGTTCGTCGCCAGCACGACGTTCCCGAAGCCTCCCTCGCGCGCCGCCCGCGCGCTCACCCCCGCGGCCGCCAGCCGCGCCCGCGCCACCATCCCCTCGGCCTCGCCCGTGGCGCCGCCGCCGTGCAGCAGGATCAGTGCCGGCCCGTCGTGCATCCTGAGAGCTTAAGGGCTTGACATGACGAACATATGTACTAGGCTCGTGTTAAGTGTTCACAGAAGCCGGGGAAGCCAGTGAAACCTTCAGCGCCACTCGCCGGAAGCTTCACACGGATGGGGTGTAGGGCGTTGAGCACCTAAGATCGCCTCACTATCGTCGCTCGCAGGCCGACTGCGGGCGACGCAGAGGTCACCAGCCATGAAAGTCGTGTTTTTCGAGGACGTTGAGGGCACCGCCCAGGTCGGCGAAGTGAAGGTCGTCAAGAACGGCTTCGCCCGCAACTTCCTGCTCCCCCGCGGTATCGCCGGACCGGTCACGCCCCCCAACCTCCAGCGCGCCAACTCCCTCGCCGAGAAGGAAGCGCGCCGCCAGGCCAAGCTCGATGGCGAGGCCGAGGTCCACAAGGAGCGGCTCGACGGCTACACCGTCAGCTTCGAGGCGCGCGTCGGCGAGACCGGTCGCCTCTACGGCTCCGTGACCAGCCGCGATGTCGCCCAGAAGCTCGAGGAGAGCACCGGTATCGAAGTCGACTCGCGCGGCATCCTCCTCGCCGAGCCCATCCGCGAGCTCGGTTCGAAGGCCGTAACCATCCGCTTCACTCGCAATGTCAGCGCCGAGATCACCATCACCGTCGATCCCGACGAGGACTCGAAGGAGATCGTCGAGCAGCTCAAGGCGAAGCAGGCCGAGGAGGAGGCCGCCGCGGCCGCCGCCGAAGCCGCCGCCGAAGCGGCTGCGGCAGCTGCCGAAGCCGAGGCGCAAGCAGAAACCACCGCCACCGAAGAAGACGCCGAGTCGCCCGCCGAAGAGACCACGGACGGCTAGCGGGAAGGGGGGCGGAAGAGCGGGGACAGGCACTCACCACCAGCCATCGCGCTTCGGCGCGTCCCCGCCGTTCCGGTCGGCATGACCCTCCCCTTCCTGGAGCGCCTCCCACCGCACGACGTCGAAGCCGAGGAGGCCGTGATCGCGGCTCTCCTCGTCGACCCCGAGGCTATCTCGAAGGTCTCGTCCATCCTCAAATCCCCCGACTTCTTCCGCGAGAAGAACGGCTGGATCTACGAAGCCGCCAACGAGCTCTGGGAACGCGACGAGTCGATCAACCAGATCACGATCGCCCACGAGCTTGACCGCCGCGAGCGCCTCGAGGAGGTCGGCGGCCAGAGCTACCTGGGCGACATCATTCGCCAGCTCCCCACCAGCGTCGGCGTCGAGTTTTACGCCCAGATCGTCAAGCGCGACAGCACCTACCGCGGCCTCATCAACGCCGCGACCGGCATCCTCCAGCTCGCCTACGAGGCGCCCGCCGACCTCGAGTCCGTCTTCTCCCGCTCCGAAGAGCTGCTCCAGCGCCTCCGCGGGGGTGAGAACTTCCGCGACTTCGTCCACATCGGCCAGATCCTCCAGGCCTACCTCGATGAGGATGCCGAGGCCGCCGAACGCCGCGAGCTTGCCGCTGTCGAGGCCGGCTTCAGCGATCTCGACCACCTGCTCGGCGGCCTCAAGCGCGAGGACCTCGTCATCGTGGGCGCCCGCCCCAGCGTCGGAAAGTCATCCTTCGCCCTCGGCATCGCCCGCAACGCCGCCATCAACCAGGGAGCCAACGTCGCCTTCTTCTCCCTGGAGATGTCGGCCGAGCAGCTGGCGGTTCGTCTCCTCGCCGCCGAGTCCGGTGTCGACAGCACGCGCCTCCGCCTCGGCGGCCAGACCGAGCTGGAGGAGCGCCGCATCATCCGCGCCACCGGCGAGCTCGCCGGCGCCAACATCTGGTTCGACGATTCTCCCACCCTCACCGTCGCCGAGCTGCGCTCCAAGGTGAGGCGTCTTGCCAGCTCGCATGGTGTCGACCTTGTCGTCGTCGACTACCTCCAGCTCATGCAGTCCGACACGAGCTGGAACGGGCGAGAGAACCGCGTCCAGGAGATCAGCTACATCTCCCGCACCCTCAAGGGCCTCGCCCGCGAGTTGAACGTCCCCGTCATCGCCCTCGCCCAGCTCTCGCGCGCCATCGAGCAGCGCCACCCCCGCATCCCCATGCTCTCCGATCTCCGCGACTCCGGTTCCATCGAGCAGGACGCCGACGTCGTCATCTTCCTCAGCCGCGAGGAGCTCTACACCAGTCGCGAGCAGTGGATGGCCGAGCACCCGGAGATGCCCGAGACCGCGTACCCCCAGGGCGTCGCCCAGGTGATCGTCGCCAAGCACCGCAACGGCCCCACCGGGACGGTCGATCTCCGCTTCCGCCAGCGACTCGCCAAGTTCGAGGACTGGGTGCTCCAGGGTGAGGACGAGGACCTGCCGCCCGAAGGGATCGACCAGTGAGCGACGGCGCCCCCTTCGAGGGCTTCCCCGGCATCGGCAAGGCCACCGCCATCCCCAACACCTTCTTCTCTGCGGTGCTGCCCGCCATGCGCGAACCCGGCGACCTGCTTGCCTTCCTCTGGGTGGCCCGCCTCGTCCAGGAGCAGCAGGGCGATGCCCGCTTTGTCACGGCCGAGCAGGTCTGGGCCTTGCCCGATGCCGCATCGACCTTCGAAGCGCTGTCGGCCGGCCGCGAGTCGCTCGAACGTGGGCTCGCCGCCTGCGTCGAGCTCGGCGCCCTGCTCGCGCTCGACCTCGCCGGCAGTGGCCAGCAGGAGACCGTCTATTTCGTGAACAACCCCACCTCCCGCCGTGCCGTGGCCCGCGCCCGGGGCGGCGACCTCGAACTCCGCCCCGGCGCCATCGCCTACGAGCCCCAGCCCGCCCGACGCCCCAACATCTTCCACCTGTACGAGGAGCACGTCGGCACGATCACGCCGCTCGTCGCCGAACGCCTCCTCGTCGCCGCCGAGCAGTACCCGCAACACCTGGTCGAGTCCGCCTTCCGCGAAGCGGCCGAGCGGAACGTCCGCAACTGGAAGTACATCGAGCGCATGCTCCAAAACTGGTCCGAGGGGAACCAGCACCATGAAGCGACTGGACAAAGCCTTGCTGACCGCCGCCGTCGATACGACCGCGACGGAGCCGCAGGATCCACCTCCCGCCCCCGCTGACGAGCCGGACGAAGACGCCTGTCCACTTTGCGACGGTGCCGGCTTCGTCCGCCGCGCGCGGGAGCTCGAGGATCCGCGCTTTGGTCGTGCGGAACCCTGTTCCTGCATCCTCGACGAGACCGGCGAGGTGCGCCGCTCCCGACTCGAGCGCATCAGCAACCTCGGCGCCCTCACCCGCTTCACCTTCGATGCCCTCCGGGGCGAAGCGGCCGCCGCTGTCGCCCAGGTCCGTGCTTACGCCGACGCGCCCGACGGCTGGCTCGTCCTGAAGGGGCCCAGCGGCTCCGGCAAAACCCACCTCGCCGCCGCCATCGCCAACGAGCGCATCGCCCGCGGCGAGCCCGTTCTCTTCATGTTCACCCCCGATCTCCTCGACGGTCTGCGCGCCTCCTACGAGCCCGCCGAGGGCGAGCCCGGCTTCGACACGCTCTTCGAGCAGGTCCGCAGCGCCCCGCTCCTCATCCTCGACGACATCGACGCGGCCGCCTCCAGCGAGTGGGCCCGGGAGAAGCTCTTCCAGCTCGTGAACGCGCGCTACAACGCCGCTCTCCCCACCGTCTGCACCTGCCACTCCCTTACCGACGCCCTCGACGAACGCCTCTCGCGACGGCTCGCCTCCGGCGCCGTCCTCGACCTCGAAGGGGGCGCCCCCCTTGCGCGCTACCGCCAGGTCGGCGGCATGACCCGCGAGCGCCTCGAGGACTTCGGGTTCCACAACTTCCATAGCCGCTTCCCCAACTACGCCTCCCAGGAGAACGAGTCCCTCCAGACCGCCTGGGAGAGCGCCCACCGCTTCGCCGACGCCCCCGAGGGCTGGATGCTTATCCTCGGCGAGAGCGGCTGCGGCAAGACGCACCTTGCCGCGGCCGTCGCGAACGCCGTCCTGCGCAACGGCGGCGATGCCTTCTTTGCCGTCGTCCCCGACCTCCTCGACCACCTCCGCGCCTCCTTCGCCCCCAACCGCGGAGACCCGGGCTACGACGAGCTGTTCGAGAGCATCCGCAACGCCGGACTCCTCGTTCTCGACGACCTAGGCCCTCACACCAGCTCGTCCTGGGCCGTCGAGAAGCTCTTCCAGATCGCGAACTACCGCGCCTCCTCGCGCCTCCCCACCATCATCACCGCCGCCCTCTCCCTCGATGAGCTCCGCGAGGCCCACCCCCGCGTCGCCGTGCGCGCCCTGGACCCGAAGTTGAGCCAGCACGTCGCCATCCTCGCCCGCCCCTACAACCTCCCGCCCCGCTATGGCGGAAACCGCCGCCGCCGCTAGCCCGCTGGCCGCTCCAGGCCCCGCCCCTCCAGCCACGCCCCCAGCGCCCAGTGCGTCGTGTCGAAGGCAAGCTCGTCCCAGGGGATCGCATCTGGTGCGAACCACCCGATCTCGCTCGTCTCCGACCCCGCCGATCCCTCCCCCAGCGCCCGCGCCTCGTACACGATCACGACCACACCGGCGTGCGTGCGCGTGTACACGCCCAGCAGCGACAGTTCGTCGACCTCCAGGTTTGCCTCCTCGCGCGTCTCCCGCGCGGCCGCCTCCTCCGCGGTTTCCCCCACGTCCATGAAGCCGCCCGGAAAGACCCACGACCCCAGTCGCGGCTCGATTGCGCGCCGCACGAGCAGCAGGCTGCCGTCCTCGCGCTCGGGAATCGTGCCCGCGACCGGCCGCGGGTTCAGGTAGTGCACGAACCCGCAGGCATCGCAGATTAGCCGCGTCATCGTGTCGCCCGGCGGGACGCGCTCCGTCAACTCGGAGCCGCACTGCATGCAGAAGCGGCTGGTGGCGTGGGGGTGGCTCGTCACGAGCCGCGCATCGTGGCGGGCGCGCGCTCCATCCCCAGGGACTCCGGCCCCTCGATCCACTCCTCGCCGTCCGCCCACACCTCCTTCTTCCACACCGGCACCCGTCGCTTCACTTCGTTCACGAGCCAGTGGCCCGCCTCGAACGTGGCCGCCCGGTGGCCTGCGCTCACGGCGACCAGCAGGCTCGTCTCACCGATCTCCAGCCGTCCCGTGCGGTGCAGCACGGCGCTGTCCGTCAGGTCGAAGCGCTCCAGCGCTTCCTCCGCCACCTCCCGCATCGTCTTCTCCGCCATCGAGGGATAGGCGTCATACACGAGGTGGTCGACCGCCCGCCCCTTGTTGGTGTTGCGAACGATTCCCAGGAACACGTCGACCGCTCCAGCTTCGTCGCGCCGAACGGCCTCGATCGCTTCCTCTGGGTTCAGACGCTCCGGCGTCACGCGGATCAGCATCACTAGCCTCCCGATACCGGCGGAATCAGGGCCAGTGTCGCGCCCGCCGGCACCGGCGCGTCCTCGTCGGCGTACTCTTCGTCGACTGCGTACAGCAGCGTTTCTGTGAACTCCGAGACCTGCGGATGCACTGCTATCAGCCTGTCGCGCACGGACGCCACCGTATCCCCGGCCACGTGCGCCAGCGAAAGCTCGCGCGTGCCGACGGCATCGGCCAGTGAGGCGAAGAACAGCACCGTGATCACCATCGTGAGGATTGTAGCGTGTAGCGCTCGCACCGCCCGACGGCGTTATCCTCCCCGCCCGTGGCCACCCTCCTCACCCGCGCCCTCGACCTGCTCTACCCCCCGCGCTGCGTCGGCTGCGCTGCCTTTGGCCACAACCTCTGCGAGGAGTGCGCCACGCTGCTCCTGCCCGCGAGTGGACCGGGCCGCTGCGGACGCTGTGGCGTCCGTCGCGACGATGAGGGCCGCTGCCCGGACTGCTTCAGCTGGCGCGACCTCGACGGCGCCCGAGCCGCCTTTGAGATGACGGGAGCCGCTCGCCGGGTCGTGCACGGCCTCAAGTTCAGCGGGGTCCGCGACCTCGCGACCGACATGGCCGAAGCGCTCCACCCCGTCGTCGACGAGCTCGCCCCCGATGCCATCTTCCCCATCCCCCTCCACACCCGGCGTCGTCGCTCGCGCGGCTTCAACCAGGCCGAGGTGCTCTTCGATCGTCTCGGCTGGCCGCCCGCCCCCGGCCGCCTGGACCGCATCCGCCCCACCGCCAGCCAGGTCGGCCTGAGCGCAGCCGAGCGTCGCGAGAACGTCGCCGGAGCGTTCCGCTACCGCGGGCCCGCGCTCAAGGGCGCCACAGTCGCCGTCCTCGACGACGTTGTCACGACCGGCGCGACCGCGAGCGAGTGCGCTCGCGTCCTCCGAGAGCACGGCGCCGGCCGCGTCTACGCCCTCGCCTACGCCCGCGCCCCCTACCACTCCCCCACCTCCGGCCGCTCCGACGACTAGGCCTTCTCCAGTTCCCAGACGATCACGATTGGGAGCCCCTCGACCGCCGCCTCCAGGAGGCCCGGTCGCTGGTCGCCAAAGCCAAGGGCCGCGATGGCGTCCCCGGTCCACACCGGTTCCCGGCAGTCGGTGACGCTCAGCCCGGCATCCCGGAACGCCGACAGGTAGTCCGACACCTGGTGGACATGATTCTGGACGAAGCCGAACTCTCCCTGACCCCGGGGGTATCTGGCGTGAGAGCCGAGCATGGACATGAGGGGATGTACGTCCGAGATGATGACGCGCCCACCCGGCCGGACGACGCGGGCCAGTTCTCCGATCGGGGGGCGGAGCCTGGTGAGGTGCGTGAGGGCGAGCGTGCAAACCACCAGGTCACAGGACTCGGGTGGAAGTGGAATCGCGGTCAGATCGGCCAGCTCAAAGTGGGCCGCAGGAACCTTCGTTCGTGCCGCTTCAAGCATCTCGGGAGTCGTGTCGAATCCCGTGACGTCGTGTCCGAGTGACGCCAGGTGCTGCGCCCATCTTCCCGTGCCACAGGCGGCATCCAGCGCCGTTCCGATGGGGACCGTGCCCAGCATCTCCCGCACGACCGGCTCCTCCGCCAGCAGTACCGGGTTATCCGGTCGGTCGTAACCCTGGGCCCACTCGCCGTATCCCGTTCGCACCTCGGATTCGATCTCGACGACAGGGGTAGACCATGGCGGCTCCCCCCGGCTTTCTACGACTTCGGCGATGCTCCTTGCCCTCTCCTGAACCGTTCCAGGATCGAGACCCCAGGACCGCAGGATCGCGAGCCCCTCGAACCCCAGGATGAAGTCACCAAACGTCGGGTGCTCGGTCATGGCCTTCTCCTGCTGCCGGTGTCGTGACGTACTGACACCGTAGGCGGACGGCGCACTACCGGCCAAGGCGGGACCGAGAGGCCGGCCCCCCGGTTGTTGTCGCTACAATGGTCTGTCGATGGCTCTCCCTGCCCAGCCACCACTCTCCCCCGATGCGTCGGCCGCCGCCGACTCGCTCGCTCGCGTCCGCAAGGAGATTCACGCCGCCGTCGTCGGCCAGGATGCGCTTATCGACCGGCTCTTGATCGGCCTGCTCGTCTCCGGGCATGTGCTCGTCGAAGGCGTGCCCGGTCTCGCCAAGAGTCTCACGGTCACGAGCCTCGCGAACGCCCTCGATGTCTCGGGCGTCCGCATCCAGTTCACGCCCGACCTGCTTCCAGCCGACCTCATCGGGACGGAGGTGCTGAATCCCGCCGAGGGGAACTTCGCCATCCGCCAGGGGCCCATCTTCGCCAACATCGTCCTCGCCGACGAGATCAACCGCGCCCCCGCCAAGGTGCAGTCCGCCCTCCTCGAAGCGATGCAGGAGCGACAGGTCAGCATCGGTGGCCAGACCCTCCCCCTGCCCGACCCCTTCTTCGTCATGGCCACGCAGAACCCCATCGAGCAGGAGGGCACCTATCCCCTCCCCGAGGCGCAGCTCGATCGTTTCCTCCTCAAGGTCCGCGTCGACTACCCCACCCGCCAGGAGGAGCGCGAGGTACTTGAGCTCGGGCTCGACGGCGGCGCTCCGCCCCCCGTCCGCGCCATCGCCACCCGCGACGAGCTCCTCGCCGCCCGCGACGCGCTCAACAGCGTCGCGCTCGACGAGGCCCTCAAGGACTACTGTGTGCAGATCGTGCAGGCCACCCGCCGCCCCGCTGCCTACCGCCTCCCCGAGCTGCGCACGCTGATCGCCTACGGCGCCTCCCCCCGCGCCACCATTGCTCTCGCCCGCACCGCCCGCGCCCGCGCCCTCCTCGAGGGTCGCGCCTACACCATGCCCGACGATGTGAAGGCGCTCGCCCACGACGTCCTCCGCCACCGCATCGTCACCACCTACGAGGCGGACGCCGAGGAGATCACGACCGACGACATCATCGACCGCGTCCTCGAAGCCATTGAGGTGCCCTGAGGGCCGCCATGCGCGCGTGGTGGCCGAGGCTCTGGCGTCCCCGGCGCGACCCCTCCCGGCCCGCGCCCGACGATGCGGCCTCGACCGAAGTCGCGACCGAACTCCTGCGTCGCGTCCGCGCCATCGAGATACGCGCCCGCCGCCTTGTGGATGACCTCTTCCTGGGCGAGTACCACGCCGTCTTCCGCGGTCGTGGCATCGAGTTCGACGAGCTCCGCCCCTACGTCGTCGGCGATGATGTGCGCTCCATCGACTGGAAGTCGTACGCCCGCACGGGCCAGCCCCTCGTCCGCCGCTACCGCGAGGACCGCGACCTGACCGTGCTGTTCGCCGTAGACGTGAGCGCCTCGCAGACGGCGGGTGCCGCCGAGCGCTCCAAGGCCAGCCTCGCCGCCGAGCTCTGCGCCGTCTTCGCCCTTGCCGCCATCCGCAACAACGACCGCGCCGGCCTCCTGCTCTTCGCCAGCGCCCCCGAGCGCTACCTGCGACCCGCCGGTGGCAGCGTCCACGTGCTGCGCCTCGTCCGCGAGGTCCTCTCCGCCCGGCCCGAGACCAGGGGCACTGACCTCGGCGCCGCTCTCGAGTACCTCACCGGCGTTCAGCGCCGCCGCGCCACCCTGTTCATCATCTCGGACTTCCTTACCGAGGGGTACGCGCGCGCCCTCCGTGCCGCCGCCCGCCGCTTCGACATCATCGCCGTCCGTATCCGCGAGCCCCTCGACGAGCAGCTGCCCGTATCCGGAGTCGTGCGGCTCGAGGACGCCGAAGGCGGCCCCGCTTACGAGGTCGATAGCGACGACGAGGCCGTGCGTGAGGCCTACGCCGCTCGCGTCCGCGAGATCGATGCCGAGCGCGAACGCCTCTTCGGCGAGCTCGGCATCGATGAGATCGCCATAGTCACCGGCGAGGACTACGTGCGCGCGCTCCTCGCCTTCTTCCGGCGCCGCGCCCGGGCCGTCGCGTGAGACGCCTCGCCCTCCTCTGCGCCCTCGCCGCCGCGCTGGTGGTTCCCGCGCTCGCCACCGCGCAGGATCCCGAGGCAACCGTTTCGCGGACATCCGCCGCCATCGGCGAGCAGGTTGTCGTCACGATCACCCTCGCCACACCCGCCGACGCTGTCGTCGAAGTGGACCCGGCCGGGGAGTCGTGGGGCGATGTTCGCGTCATCCGTGTCCTCTCACAGTCTGCTTCGGCGGTCGATGCGGGACTGCACCATCGCATCGAGGTGCTCGTGGCACCCTTCGCCCCCGGCGCGCTGACCTTCCGCCCCGCAGTGGTTGTCACGACCGATTCCGGGTCCGCCCCCGCCGCCCTCCCCGCCCTCACCCTTGAGGTGCCGTCCACCCTCTCACCCGATGAGCCGCTGGCCCTCTCCCTCCTCCCGCCGCCCGTCCCCATCGATGGCGCGCAGTCCGTCATGCTCTGGCCTGCGATTGCCCTCGGAGGACTCGTCGCGGTCGCCATCGGGGCCATTGCCACCCTCTTCGCCCGGCGCTGGTGGCGGAACCGGCCCGTCGACATGGGCGAGGTCGCCCCCGAACCGCCACCCACCGACGATGTCCTGGCCAACGCCGAAGCGCTGCTCGAAACGGACGCCGCTGGCGCCTATCGCGCGATCTCCAGCGCCGTCCGCCACGTCCTCGGGGAGCGTTACGAATTCCCCGCCCAGTCCCTCACGGCCGCCGAGTTGGAGACGCGCATGGCCGATGCAGGTGTCGACGGCTGGGAGGAACGCATGGCGCGCGAGCTGCTGCGCGAGTGCGACGCCGTCGTCTACGCCGGCTACCGACCCGTCGTGGAGCGCCGCGTGGCCGACCTCAGGATCGCCCGCGAGATCATCGGAGGGACCGGCTGATGCACTTCGCCGACCCCTGGCTGCTGCTCCTTGCGCTCGTCGCCGTACCCCTCGTCATCGCACGCTGGCGGCGGACCCCACCGGTCATCGCCGTGCCCTTCGCACTCGGACTCGGCGACGCCCCCGCCGGCTGGCGCGTGCGCGCCCGGCGACTGCTGCCGCTCCTGCGGGTCGCCGCCATCCTGCTGCTCGTCGTCGGCCTTGCCCGTCCCCGCATCGGTGAGGCTGAAACGCTCGTCCCCGCCGAGGGCGTCGATATCGCTCTCGCCGTCGATGTGTCCAGCAGCATGGCCACGAACCCGTTCAGCAACGACAACACCCGTCTCGACTCCGTGAAGGAGGTCCTTCGAGGCTTCATCGCCACCCGCGAGAACGACCGTGTCGGCCTCGTCGCATTCCAGCGCGAGGCTCTTCCCCTCGCTCCCCTCACCCTCGACTACGAGGCCCTCGACACCATCGTCGCCGACCTCGGCTCCGACCTTCTCCCCGACGGCACCGGCATCGGCGTGGGGATGGCCAGCGCCGTGTCCATGTTGGAGGAGTCCAGCGCCTCCAGCCGCATCGTGATCCTCCTGACGGATGGCCGTCACAACGCCGACTCCATCAGCCCCGACGAAGCCGCCGAAATCGCAGCCGCCCTCCGTATCCGCGTCTACACGATCGGTGTCGTCGAGGATCGGGACCGGCCCTCGGGCTTCTCCCCCGCAACCATCGACGCGGAGCTGCTCGCCTTCATCGCCGAACACACCGGCGGCAGGTATTTCGAGGCGGCGACCCCCGAGGACCTCGCGGACGTCTACGAGGAGATCGGCTCGCTGGAGACGAGTCGCGTCGGAGACGAGACCTTCGCGCGCTACAGCGAGCTCGGCCTCTGGCTGATCGCCGCGGGCGCCGTGCTCCTGCTCGGCGAGATAGGCCTTGGCCGCACCTGGCTGAGGAGGACGCCCGCATGAGCGACCTCAGCTTCGGTCGTCCACTCTGGCTCCTGCTGGTCCCCTGCGCCCTCGTGCTGCTCCCGCTCGCGTGGGTCATCGCGAACCGGGCCTTCACCGCTGCGACCGCGCTCACGCGCGAACCCCCGAGGCCGCGCCGCGTCGCCACTGTCGTGCTCGCCCTCGCGGTCGTGCTCGCCACCCTCGCCGCCGCCCAGCCCCGCTGGGGTGAGCGTAGCGCCACCGTCCAGACCGGCGGCGCCCAGCTTGTCGCCGTCCTCGACGTCTCCCGCAGCATGGGCGCGACCGATGTCGCGCCCTCGCGCCTGGCCGCCGCCCGTACCGCCCTCGCCGAGACCTTCGCCCGCCTCCGTGGCGACCGCGTCGCGCTCGTCGTCTTTGCCGGTGACGCCCGGCTTCGCTTCCCGCTCACCCGCGACCTGCAGGCGGCCGCCACCGTCGTCGAGACCATCGAAGGTGGAACGCTGCTCCTCGAACGCGGCACGAGCGCCGCCTCCGGGCTCGACGTCGCCCGTGAGCTCTTCGACGAGGAGACCAGCGGTGGCCGCCTCGTCCTGCTCGTATCCGACGGAGAGAGCCTTGGCGGGGATCCCTCCGCCAGCGCGGCCGCCCTTGCTGCCGAGGGCATCGACGTGCTCGTCGCGGGCGTGGGCACGCCTTCCGGCGGACCTGTGCCTATCCGCAACCCCGTGACGCGCGAGATGGAACCGCTGATGAGCAACGATGGCGAGCCCGTCATCACCCGGCTCGACGAACCTGGTCTCCGCGCCATCGCTCGGGCGGGCGACGGTCGCTACCTCGGCGCAGACCTCGCCGCCCTTCCCGGGGCGGTACGCGGTCACGTGGCCGGCCTCGACCAGGCTACCTACGGCGCGACGACGATCTCCGTTCCGATCGAGCGATTTCACTGGTTCGCCGTTGCCGCAGTCGTGCTTGTGCTGCTGGGAACGGCGGTCGAATGGCGCGCCTTCGCACGCTGGCGGAGCGCTCCCGCCCTTGTCGTTGTCGTTGGGTTTGCACTGGCTCTCTCCGCCTGTGCTACGGCCGCCTACAACCTCAACGAGCGTGCACTCGATGCCCTCGACGAGGGTGACCTCGACACCGCCATCGAGCTCCTCTACGAAGCCCAGGCGGAGGATCCCCGGGACGGCCGCATCGCCCTGAACCTCGCGGCCGTTCTCGACCAGGCCGGCCGCTACGAAGAGGCCGTCAGCGCCGCCCGTCGCGCTCTCAACGACCGCGACGCCGGGGTCGCGGCCGCTGCCTACTCCAGCCTCGGCCACCACCTCTTCGCCTTGGGGGAGCTCGAAGAGGCGCTCGACGCCTTCACCGAGGGGCTCCTCCTCACGCCCGAGGACGATGTCCTCCGCCGCGACTTCGAGGTCGTCTGGCGCCTGCTCCACCCGCCACCCCCGCCCGAACAGCAGACGGCCCCGGCGCCTCCCGAGGGAGATTCCGGTGACGGCGAGCAACCCCCCGAGACCCAGCCCGCCCCGGGTCCCGACGGCGCACCGGCTGACGGCGGCGAGGGCGGCGAGCAAGCGCTCTCGCCCGAGGCTCTCCAGGAACAGCTTGCCGCCATCGACGCCGAGGTCGCCCAGCTGCGAGAAGAAGCCGGCGAGGTGCTGAGCGCGCGCGAGGCGCTCGCCATCCTCGAGTTGTTGGAGGAACGCAGCCGCCTCTCCGCGCAGAATCCCGTGCGCGGAGTCTGGACCGATGCCAGCGACTATTGATCCGTCCCGTACGCTGGTGGGGGGTCTGTCATGAGCGACGCCGCCCCAGGCTTCGGCGAGGTCATCGCGCAGTTCGCCTTCGATGCGCCCTGGTACGGCCTGCTGCTCGCCGCCGCCGGGTTCTACGCGGTCGCATGGTTCCGGGTGCGCGCGGAACGCCCCCGCGTCCCTCCCCGTGTCTGGCAGCTCGTCGCCTTCATGCTGGGGTTGGCGCTCATCTTCGTCGCCACGCAGTCACCGCTCGAGCACTACGGCAATCAGCTCCTCTGGGTCGACTTCGGCGGGATGCTGCTCCTCACGATGATCGCCCCTCCCCTCCTCCTGCTCGGCTCGCCCCTCACCCTCGCCTTCCGCGTGAGCGGTCCGCGCGGACGTGCCCGGCTCCGCCGCCTCTACCGCGGGCGAACCGCCCGCATCGTGGCCATGCCGATCGTCTCGTGGCTCGTCTTCGCCGTCGTCACCTACGCCTGGCAGTTCATGGGCATCACCGAGGAGGCCGCCGAGAACGTCTTCGTGCGCGATGTGCAGCAGCTCTCCCTGCTCGCCGTCTCCCTGCTCTTCTGGTGGCCCGCTCTCTGCGCCGACCCCGTGCCCTGGCGGATGAACCACCCGCTGCGCGTTCTCTACGTCGCCGTTGAGATGACGCACAAGGGGCTGTTCGGCGGGATGTTCCTCAGCCTCAACACGCCCGTCCACGAAACCTTCGCGGCGAACACGCCCGCCTGGGGGCCATCGCCCATGATGGACCAGCGCCTCGCCATCCTCGTGCTCTGGGTCGGGGGAAGCCTGGTGTTCCTCGTCGCCCTTGCCGCCATCGCCGTGAGCTGGATCCGCTACGAGGCGCGACAGTCGCACCGCATCGACCGGCGCCTCGAAGCGCTGCGAGAGGCCCGACGCCAGCGTGCCCGCGCCCTCGGGAGTGTCTTCGAACGCTCCTAGGCCGGCTGCCCTGCTAGATGCCGAGCTCGCCCCACAGCTCGTTCGCCTGCTTCTGCAGGTCGGCCCGGAAATCGGGATGCGCCACGCTGACCAGCTCGGCGGCGCGCTGCCGGTGGTTCTTGTCGAGCAGCCTCGCCACACCGTACTCGGTCACGATCGTGTCCGCCAGGTAGCGCGGGATCGTCACGAGTGTTCCCGCTTCGTGCTTCGCCACGATCTTCGAGAGCGAGCCCTCGATCGCCGTCGAGCGCAGCACCGTGATGGCGCGGCCATCGGGGCAGAGGGCCGCGCTGATGTGCGTGTCCGGCTGCCCGCCCGTCCCGTTGATCATCTGGCCGCCGTAGCGGTCCTCGCTCGCGATCTGCCCCAGCAGGTCCACCGCTACCGCGCTGTTGATCGAGGTCATCTGGCTGTTCTGCGACATCAGCGCCGGGTTCAGCAGGTAGTTCGGGTCGTACACCTCGAACGCGGGGTTGTCATTGATGATCCCCAGGTCCACGCCGTCGCAGCCCGTCCAGGCCACGGCCACGCAGCGCTCCTTGTGGATCGTCTTCCGCGAGTTGTCGATGATGCCCCGCGCCCAGAGCTGCGCCAGCCCCGGCGATCCCAGCTCGGTGTGCACGCCCAGGTGTTTCGCGTGATCGAAAGCGCCCGCCTTGAACATCAGCGCGCTGGGCGTCCCCACCCCTACCTGGATCGTGTCGCCGTCCCGGATCAGCGGCGCGAGATTGTCGGCGATCGCCTGCGCCTCGTCGTCGACCTCCGCAAGGCCGAACGCCTGCCGCACGATCTTCGGCGGGAGCATGTGGTACATGCTCTCCGCCAGCGCGATCTGGTCGGGGCTGGCCATGTCCAGCAGTTCCAGCAGCTCCGCGCGGTTCTCCTCGGGCGCCTGCGTGTTCACTCGCTCCCGTACCGCCTCGGCGTTCACCGGCTGGATCACGCCCTCGATGAACGCTGCGAACTCGCTCACGTGCACCCACACGTCGCCGTGCGCGGGCGTGATATTCGGGTCGATCATCCCGATGGTCCTGGGGCAGCGCTTCGTGTACGACTTGCGCGTCCACATGTGTACGCCGAACTGCACGTAGCCCGCGTCATTCGGCTCACTGCACGAGGTGATCTGCACGTCCGGAAGGCGCGCCTCCTCGCGGCCCGCGTCGAACGCCTTCATACCCAGCATGAAGGTGTTCGGCAGGTAGGTTCCGATCTTGGCGTCGTGCGCCGCCCGGAGCGGCTCGCCGATGAACAGCTCGAACTCGCGCTCGCCGTTCTGGCCGGGACTGAAGAGCCGCGGCTCCGTTGGCGAGAGCGCGCGCACGTGCATGCTCCCCAGCTGGTCGGCGCGGTCGGCCAGGGCCGAGGCGAGTTGCGCGGGCGTCAAAACACCCATCGTTACCAGGTCGCCGTCGCCGATGAGCGCCATCGCCTCCTCGACGCTGCAGAGGCGCTCCTTGTATGCCTCCCGCCAGTCTCCTGAGTGCGTCATGGCCTCGCTCCTAGGTGAAGTTGAAGTTGAACCCCCGCGGATCCTCGTACGAGGGCGGCTCGGGCTTCTTGTACTGGACTTCGATCTCGTCTGTGTCCTCGTTGTAGCGCACCGGGAAGGACGCGACCGGCCGGAACGCCGGCAGCGACTTCGCCGCGCCGTCCCGCACGTCGAACTTGGCGCCGTGGCGGGGGCAGTCGATCTCGTAGCCGACGAGCCTGCCCTGGCCGAGCGGTCCGTCGTCGTGGGAGCAGCGGTTCTCGATCGCGAAATACCCCTCTACGAGGTGGACGAGCACGATCGATTCGTCTCCGAACTCGATGATCGCGCTCTCGCCCGGCTTCAGCATGTTCGCGGGCCCTACCGGCGTGAAAGGTGTCTCGCTGTCGGTCTGCTCGCTCATCCGCTCGTGCTCCTCCCGTGAGGCAAGCGAGCCGCGACCATGGGCCGCGGCTCGCCGGTGCGGTCTCGCGCCGGTCCTAGCGGTCCGGCCCGTAGATGTAGTCGTCGATCGTCTTGTGCATGTGACGGATGCGCCGCTCGCGGTAGTTGATGAGCAGCCCCTTGTAGGCCCGCGAGTTCATCCCCTTCTGCACGCGCGGCAGATTGTAGGAATCCTGGTCGAGGACGAGTCCGATGGAGATCTCGCCGTGCTTGTACGTCGTGTGGGCCGGTCGCGGCGGCGGGTCCGCCCCATCCGGAATGCGCGTGTAGTTCTGCAGGTCGAAGTACATCTTGTTCGGGTCCGTCGCGTGCGGACGCTGCCGGAACACCATCACGCCTGTGTGGTGCGTGTTCAGCGTGATGCTCGGGAAGATGTAGTAGTGGTAGTCGTCCGTCATCTGGTCGTCGTTGAGCTCTGAGACGTCGATCCCGCGCGCTTCCGTGCTCTCGCGGGCCGCTGCCTGCATCATCGTGCGGACTTCTTCCGGCGCCCCGTCGAACTCATCCGGGTCGATCCCCGCCCGCACCAGCATGCCTTGCAGCGCGTCCGTGATTTCGTCCTTGTTCGGGTAACGCGGGCTCAGCAGCCCGAACGGCACCAGGTAGCGGTTGTGGCGCTCGTACAGGTCGATCTGCACGTGGATGTCGTCCAGCGACTCCAGCAGCTGCGGGTGGATACCCTGTACGTGGTAGACCTCGTTGAAGGCGTCTACCGAGGCCTTCCAGTTTGTGTCCCACTCGATCGTCTTGTCCTGGACGATGTACATCTTCTCGAAGTGGTACGGATCGATGTGCTCCGGCAGCACGCCCAGGAACTCTTCGAGGGGCTCCGCGTCCGGGTTCATGTTGAACCAGACCCAGCCCGCCCAGGTATCGCACGGCACTTCGACGAGCGCCGTCTCCTGGGGAACGCCCTGGGTGAAGGTGTCCTCGTCCGGGACGAACTTCTTCGAACCGTCGAGGTTGAACTCGAAGAAGTGGTAGGCGCACTGGAAGCTCTCCGCATGCCCCATGCCGGGGTTGCGGATCTGGTTCCCGCGGTGGGGACAGACGTTGTAGAAGGCGCGGACCTTGTCCTCCGCCTCCCGCACGATCAGGAACGACTCGGGACCCAGCTCGGTGGTGAAGTAGTCACCCACGTTGGGGATGTCCTGCTCCCGCCCGGCGACGTTCCACACCTTCGTCCACATGCGCTCCCACTCGAGCTCCATGAACTCCTTCGAGGTGTAGCGTTCCTTCGGGATCAGCTCCGTGCCCAGCAGAGGCTCCGGCGCCTTCTCCTGGGGGGTGCCCTTCACTCGTGCTTCAACAACCACGCCTTGACTCCTTGGACTCTTGTCCGTTTCGATTACCCGGGTGCCTGGCGACGGGTAGCCGGATTTTACGCGAAACAGGTCCGGCCCGCCCCTCGGGCGGCTAGTACGAACCCGGCGTGGGCACGATCTCCGTGCCCATCTCCTCCGGCTCCATCCCGAGCGTGATGAGCACCTTCGAGAGGCTCATGAAGAGCCCCACGCCCAGCGCCATCTCGACGATCTCGGGGTCGCTGAAGTGCTCCCGCAGCCGCTCCTGCACCTCGGGCGTCACCTGTCGCGGATCCCCGATGATCGCATCCGTCAGGGCGATCGCCGCCTTGTCCTTCGAGGACAGGTCCGACTCCTCGTAGCCGTCCTCAATCTCCGTTACCTGGTCTTCGGTCAGTCCCTGCTCACGCGCCACGGCGAAGCGAACGTTCTTTCAGTAGCCGCAGTCCGTCACGCGGGCGTTTCGCATCCGCGTGACCTCCTTTGTGCGGTGGTCAAGGGCGCCCTTGCTCCAGAACGTCCCGTAGAGCATCCCGAAGGCGCCCGCCAGGCCCGGCTGGTGCGCCAGCGCCGTGCCGAAGCTGGCCTCCTCGCCCGGTATCGCCGAACTCACTCGTGGTTTGGTCGACATCGCATCCTCCTTCGGGACATCAGTAGATTGGCCCCTCGCTCGAGGCCGGCATCGGCGCCTCCACCGGCGCGGGCTCCGTGCCCAGCGCCAGTCGCAAGCGGCAGTTCGCATCGAACAGCGCCACCCCGATGGTTAGCGCCACCACGCCCGACTCGCCGAAGTGCGCGTTCAGGTTCGCGTACTCCTCGTCGGTCAGGTCGTGGTGCTGCCAGGGCATCTTCTCGGCCAGCGTCAGCGCGGCTTGCTCCTGCTCGCTGAACAGGTCGCTGCCCGCCCAGTCCGCGAGCGCCTCGACCTGCGCGTCCCTCACGCCGGATTCGGCGTGGCGAACGGCCAGCTCAGCCTCGCAGTCGTGCAACTGCGCGACCCGCAACCGGCACAGCTCGAGCAGGCTCGCGGGCAGCAGCTCCTCATCCCAGAGCTTCCCGTAGAAGGCCGCGTACAGATCGCGCAACTCGGGCCGCAGGCCCAGAGCCGCATCGAACGGCGCGCTTCCCTCTGCCCCTTCGAGCCAGGTCATGGGCGCATTCTCAGCCCGCGACCCCACCCGCCGCAACGCCGCCCCGTGTCAGGTCGCCGCCACCTGCGGGATTCGCACCCGTCCCAGCCGCTGCGCGACCTCGGTGATCCCTACCGCGAAGGTCGCCGGGATCAGCTCGCCCCGCTCGATTGCCGCGATGAACATCGGCAGGATCGTCAGCAGCACGCGGATTCGCACCGACTCGCGCGCGTGCCACTCCTCCGACACCCGCCCCTCGGCCACCATCTCTTCGAGGTCCTTCGGCAGGTAGACCCCGCCCCGGCGCGCGTACGCCATCGTCGCGACGACCGCCATCGCCCGTGGGTCCAAATCCGTGCGGTGGAAGCCGGCGCTCTGGCTGGCCGGGAACCGCTGGATCGCTCCCTGGACGTTCTGGTGCAGCGCCTCCGCCTCCACGGCCGCCCCTGCGATGGCCCCTTCCGGGTCCTCCAGCTCCGACGTCAGCAGCGCGCCCCCCGCCAGCTCCGCCTCCGCCGCAGCCGTCACGTCCTCAATGCTGGCCCCCTCCGCGGAGAGGGACTTCAGGTGGTCGATCAGCGCGCCCATGACCGCCTCCGCGATCGCGTCCTGCCCCTACTGTACAGCCGGGAGAAGCCCTCGGCGGCGCCGGAAGGGCTAGACGTGCAGCACCCGGTCGTAGGCGTCGAGCACCGACTCGTGCATCGCCTCCGAGATGGTCGGATGCGGGAACACGGTCTCCATCAGCTCCGCCTCGGTCGTCTCCAACCCCATCGCGACGACGAACCCCTGGATCATCTCCGTCACGTCCGGGCCCACCATGTGCGCCCCGAGCAGCTCGTCCGTATCGGCGTCGAAGACCGTCTTCACCATGCCGCCCGTGTCGCCCACGGCGATCGCCTTGCCGTTCCCGACCAGTGGGAAGCGCCCGACGCGCACGTTGAAGCCGGCTTCCTGGGCCGCCGCCTCGGTCAGGCCCACGCTCGCCACCTGCGGGTGGCAGTAGGTGCAGCCGGGGATGCGACGCCGCTCCATCGGCCGCGCCGAGGGCAGCCCCGCGATGCGCTCCACGCAGATGACGCCCTCGTGCATTGCCTTGTGGGCCAGCAGCGGCGGCCCAGCGACGTCGCCGATGGCGTACAGCCCCGGCTCGCCCGTCTCCAGCCACTCGTTCACGACGATCGCCCCGCGGTCGACCGTGGCCGCCGTCGTCTCGAGCCCGAGGCCCTCGACGTTGCCCGTCACGCCCACGGCCAGGATCGCGCGGTCGAAGGTCGCCTCGACCGTGCCGTCCTCGGTCGCAATCGTGGCCGTCACGCTGTTGTCGCCCTTCTCGAGCGACTCCACCGTGGCGTTCGTGTGCATCGTGATGCCCTGCTTCTCGAACTCCTCGCGGGCGAAGGCCGAGATCTCCTCGTCCTCCACCGGCAGGATGCGGGGCAGCACCTCCACCACCGTTACCTCCGCCCCGAGCGACCGGTAGAAGCTCGCGAACTCGACGCCGATCGCCCCCGACCCGATGACCAGCAACGAGTCTGGCATCGTCGCCGGCACCATCGCTTCCTTGTACGTCCAGACCAGCTCGCCGTCGGGCTCCAGGCCCGGCAGCGAACGCGGCCGCGCGCCCGTCGCCACGATGACGTTGTCGGCGCCCAGCTCGGCCACGGTCTCGCCGTCCTTCTCGACGACGATCCCGCCTCCGCCCGTGAGTCGCGCCGCCCCGTCGAACACCTGGATCTTGTGCTTCCGCATGAGGAACTTGACGCCGCTGTTGAGCTGGCGCGCCACCGACCGCGAGCGGCTCACGACCTTGTCCAGGTCGAACGAAGCCTCCGCCGTCAGGCCGTAGCGCTCGGCGTCCTGCATCTCGCGATACAGGTCGGCCGTGTGCAGGAGCGTCTTCGTGGGAATGCAGCCCCAGTTCAGGCAGATGCCACCCAGGTGCTCCCGTTCCACGAGCGCCGTCTCCAGCCCGAGCTGGGACGCGCGAATCGCGGCGACGTAGCCGCCCGGGCCGCCTCCCACCACTACGACATCGAACGTTGTTTCCGCCATCCTGCCCTCCCCTAGACCAGCAGCCGGAACGGCGCTTCGAGGTAGTCGCGCACCGACGCCAGGAACTGCGCCGCCGGCGCCCCGTCGAGCGCGCGGTGGTCCCAGGTCAAGCTCAGCGTCATCGCCTTCTGCCGCACGGGACGCTCCCCCTCCCAGCGCACGTCGTCGCGCAGGCGGTTCACCCCGAGGATGCCCACCTCGGGCGGGTTGAGGATGGGCGTGAACGAGTCCACCCCGAACATGCCCAGCGTCGACACGGTAAACGTGCCGCCGGCCATGTCGTCGAGCCCGAGCTTCCCTTCGCGCGCCAGCCCCGCAAGCCGCGAGGACTCGAGCGCGATCTCCTTCAGCCCGAGCTGGTCGACGTGCCGTACTACGGGCACGACCAGCCCCTCGTCGAGCGCTACCGCCATGCCCACATGCACCTCGCCCCGCAGGTTCATTTCCGTGCCGAGGAACTGCGCGTTCATGCGCGGGTGGTCTAGCAGGGCCTTGGCCGCCGCCTTCATCACGATGTCGGTGTAGGAGGGGCGCACGCTGTCGCCTGCCCACTCCTCGATCAGCTGGCTGCGCAGCTTCACGCAGTCGTCCATGGCCACGTCCATGTCCATGGTCAGCTGCGCCGTCTCCTGCAGGCTCGCGTACATGCGCTCGGCGATGACCTTGCGCATGCCTCGCACGGCCATTACCTCGTCTTCGTGTGCCGCTGCTGGAACGGCGGGAGCCGCTGCCGGAGCAGCCGCGGGCGCGCCACCCGCTGCCGCCGCCTCAACGTCTTCTCTTGTGATACGCCCGCCGGGGCCGGTCCCCGCTACCGTCGACAGGTCGATGCCCAGCGCCTCCGCTCGTTTCCGTGCCAGCGGCGAGGCCGGCGCCGGGGCGCCCGCCGGAGCAGCTGCGGGCGCGGCTGCTGCCGCTTCGTGTGCGGTGCGCACGTCGTCTTCGGTCACGCGCCCGCGCGGTCCTGTTGCCGTAACAGTGGCGAGGTCCACGCCAAGCTCTTTCGCAAGCCGCCGCGCGGCCGGCGAGGCCGGCACACGCTCGCCCTCGGCTCGCGCCGGTGCGGCCGGAGCTGCGGCTGTCGCAGCTGCCGGCTCTGCTGCTGCGGGAGCGGCGTCCGCCGCTGGCGCGCCGCCTCCCGGCAGCACATCCGGAATCTCTTCGTCGGCGGCGTAGATCCACCCCACGACCGCTCCCGGATCGACGGTGGCCTCGGCCGGCACCAGGTGACGCACGATGCCCGCGGCTTCCGCCTCGACCTCCATCTCGACCTTCTCGGTCTCGAGCCGGTAGAGGTCCTCGCCGAGCTTCACCTCGCCGCCGTCGGGGATGTGCCACTCGGCTACGGTTCCCTCCGTCATGGTCATGCCGAGCTTCATCATGTAAATCTCGGTTGGCATCTCATCCCCCGTCCTGTTGGAGTTGCTGTTCCTCTGGCGAGCCGCCGGCTGCCTCGTCGTTGCGATACAAACCCACGCACGCTGCGTACTCCAGCGTCGCGTGGACGTCGATGACCCAGGGACCATCCCGGGCTACTCGGAGTGTAGCCGCTTGCCCCGGTTTCAACACACGCTCGCGTTCGCCGTCGAACGCGAGCACCCCCGGTCCCGCCACGGTGACCGGTTCCCCGAGCGGGAGTCGTGCGTGTGAACGCACGGCGATGGGCTCGTACAGCCCCGGCGCGATCGGCGCGAGCAGGGAGACGCCCCCCTCGCCGGGTCCGAGCGTCAGGTGCAGCGCCTCGTCCTCGTCCGGCGTCAGCGGCGCCAGCAAGCCCCCGATGGAGGTGATCCCCACCGCAGACGGCTCCGCCCTTGTGACGACTGCCTCGCGCAGGCGCTGTCCGCCCCAGATCGCGCGTGATCCAACGAACCGGTCTGCCGCCAGCACGGCATCGACGAGGGCGATGTCGTCTCGTTCGCCCTCGATCTCGACGTGCACGGCCTTCACCTGTCTCGCGACCCGCTCCAGCGGCACCCGGCCGCTCGCCACGAGCCCCGCTGCCGAGCCCGCCACCGTCGCCTCGACCATCGTCGGGAAGACGTTGTTCGTGCCCGTCGAGACGGGCACGAGGGGCGCGTCCCGCCAGCCGAGCGCGAAAGCCCGGTTCGTGCCGTCGCCACCGAGCGTGATGACCGCTCCGCAACCCTCTGCCCGCAGCGATTCCGCCGCGCGGATGGTGTCGAGCGTACTCGCGGTGTGCGTCGCCTCCACGGCGACGAAGGTGGCCTCGTCGCCGAACTCCTCGGCCGCCGCCGCCGTAATGCCGTGCGTGTCGGGCATGTACCGGAAATCGCGCACACCACTCGCGAGCGCGCCCACGATGGCGCGCCGCACGATCGCGCGCTTCTCCTGGTTGTCGAAGACCGACGCGCGCGCAACGAGGCGGCGGATGTCCTTCCCCGAAGCGGGGTTCGCGGCGATCCCGAGCGGGAGTGAGCTGGTCAGGGCCTAGCCCAGCCCGAGGATGCTTCGCGCCTCGGCCGCAATACGCTCGGCGTTGGGCACGTACGTCTGCTCCAGCACCGGGCTGAACGGAACCGGCGAGAACGGCGCCGCCACGCGGCCCACGGGCGCGTCGAGGTGGTCGAATGCCAGCTCGGCGATCTGGGCCGCGATCTCCGCGCCCACGCCGCCAAAGCGGACCGCCTCGTGCACCACGAGCGCGTTATGCGTCTTCGAGACCGAATCGATGATCGTGTCCGTATCCAGCGGCTGCAGCCACAGCGGGTCGATCACCTCGGCGCTCACACCCTCGCCCTCGAGGATGTCGGCCGCCTTCGTGGCCTCGTGGATCATGCGGCCGTGGGCCACGATCGTGAGCCCGTCGCCTTCGCGCCGCACTACCGCCTTGCCGATGGGGAGATCGTAGGGCTCCTCCGGTACCTCGCCCGGAAGCGCCATCAAGCCCTTGCACATCACGACGAACACGGGGTTCGGCTCGCGCGCGGCGGTAATGATCGCGCCCTTCACGTCGTACGCCGTCGCCGGCATCACGACCTTCAGGCCCGGAGTGTGGCACAGCCACGCCTCCAGGCTCTGGGAGTGCTGCGCCGCCAGGTTCATGCCCGCGCCCGACATCGTCAGAACGGTCACTGGCAGCGTCGCCTTGCCGCCGAACATGTACCGCATCTTCGCGAGCTGGTTGACGATCTCATCCATGCACTCCCCGATGAAGTCCATGAACATAATGTCGACGATTGGCTTGAGGCCCGTGGCCCCGGCCCCCACCGCCAGCCCGATGATGCCGGACTCGCTGATGGGGGTGTCGATCACGCGATCCGGCCCGAACTCGTCGAGCAAGCCGCGGTAGATGCCGAACACGCTGCCGGCGCCGGCGACGTCCTCGCCGGCCATGAACGCCAGCGGCTCCTCCTGGAGCGCCTGTCGGACGCCCTCCGTGATCGCGAGGGTGTAAACGAGTTGCCGCCCGGCGGGCGCTTCTGCTGCGGTCATTGGTTCGCTCCTAACTCGCCGCCGTGGGCGTGTAGACGTCGTTGAGCAGGTCCGCCGGATCCGGCAGCGGGCTGTTCTCGGCGAATTCGATCGATTCCGTGATGTCGGCCATCACCGCGTCGTGCACCGCCTGGATCTCTTCCTCGGTCATGACGCCCATCTCGACGAGCCGCTTCTCGTGCTGCTCGATCGGGTCGCGCTTCTTCCACTCCTCGAGTTCCTCGTCGGTGCGGTAGTTCAGGCCGATGCCGCGCAGGCCGACGTGGTCGACATAGCGGTACGTCTTGCACTCAACCAGCGTGGGACCGCCGCCCGAGCGCGCTCGCTCGATCGCTTCGCCCGCGGCCTCCCAGACCGCGACCGCGTCCATGCCGTCGCAAATGACGCCCGGCATGCCGTAGCCGGCCGCACGGTCCGCGATGTCGCTGATCGCCTGGTGGTCTTCCTGGCGGGTGAACTCGCCGAAGCCGTTGTTCTCGCAGACGAACACTACCGGCAGCTTCCAGATGGCCGCCATGTTCGCGGCCTCGTGGAATGCGCCCTCGTTCGTCGCGCCGTCGCCGAAGAAGGGGACGGCGACGTTCATCGAGTCGCGTCCTGCGATGCGGGCGAGGTACTTGTTCGAGAAGGCGGCGCCCACGGCGATCGGCGGTCCTGCCGCCACGATGCCGTTCGCGCCGAGCATGCCCGCATCCACGTTCGAGATGTGCATGCTCCCGCCGCGGCCCTTGTTGTAGCCGGTCTCCCGGCCGTACAGCTCCGCGTACATCTTCTTGAACTCGCCGCCCTTGGCCACCAGGTGTCCGTGGCCGCGATGCGTGCTCGTGATCTGGTCCTGGTCGCTGAGGTGCACCATCACACCCGAAGCGACTGCTTCCTCGCCGATGTACAGGTGCAGCGCCCCCGGCGACTTGCCCTGTTCCATCAGCTTGCCCGCCTCTTCCTCGAAGTGGCGAATTCGCACCATCCGGAAGTGCAGGTCCTGCAGGACCTCTTCGCTTGGTTCCATTGCCTGGCTGCTGTTGGCCACGGCATCCTCCGTGCACAGTGGGATAGGGACGCCGTCGCGGGCGTCCGAGCGCCCGAGCATCGTACAGGACCACTCCGACACGACAAAGGCGCGGGGCCCCTACCCGCCTGCACTTTCGTAGCAGTGCGCGACTCTCTAGAATCGCGCACTGCCAAACAGGCGGCCGCGGCCCTGGATCCGCCCGGTCGCACCCAATAACTAGGGAGGTTCCCACACCATGGATCTTGGACTGCAAGGCAAGAAGGCCCTCGTCACGGCCGCCAGCCAGGGCATCGGCAACTTCATCGCGAACACCCTCGCCGCCGAAGGCGCCGATGTCGCCATCTGCGCCCGCACCGCGGAGCGGGTTGATGCCGCCGTCGAGGGGCTTAAGTCCCACGGCACCAACGTCTGTGGCGCCGCCTGCGACGTCGGCGACGGCGACGCTCTCAAGGCCTGGGTCGAGGCCAGCGCCGCCGAGCTCGGCGGCATCGACATCTACGTCAGCAACGCCTCCGCCGGTGGCGGCGGCTCGCTCTGGAACGAGCACTTCGCCATCGACATGATGGGCACCGTCAACGGCGTCGATGCCGCCCTCCCGTTCCTCACCGAGTCGGAGGCCGCCAGCGTCGTCGTCATCAGCACGTCGGCTGCAGTCGAGGCCTTCCCGCCGCCGCCGGCGACCTCCGCCGGCGCCTACGGCGCCATGAAGGCCGCCCTGCTCAACTACGCGTCCTTCGCTGCTCAGCAGCACGCGCCTGCGGGCATCCGCTTCAACGTCGTGTCCCCCGGCCCCACCTACTTCGAGGGTGGTCCGTGGCACAACATCGAGCAGGCCATGCCGCCGTTCTTCGAGATGATCGCGAACGGCATCCCCCTGCGCAGCAAGAGCAAGCCCGACACCCTCGCCGGCCAGATGGGCAGCGGCGAAGAGGTGGCGAACGTCGCCGCCTTCCTCGCCAGCCCGGCTTCCAGCCACACCACCGGCGTCAACGTCGTCGTCGACGGCGGCTTCACCCGCCGCGTCGCCTTCTAGTTCACGTAGAGCGGGAGTCCCGCGCCGGCACGCTCCGGTGCGGGACTCTTCGCGCTCCGCCGCGCACATCCTGCAGGGAGGCCCCCATGCCGAGAATCGACGCCTACCTCATCGCGGGTGGCAAGTGGCACGACATCAACTTCGCCCGGCTCGAGGTCCTGAAGCTCCTTCACGAGGATGACGACGTTCGCGTCCGCGTCGGCGAGGACTACCGCGACACCGAGGCCATCGCCGCCGCCGACTTCCTCATCAGCTACACCTGCGACGTCCACCCCACCGTTGAGGAGCAGGAGAACGTCCGCGACTTCGTCGCCTCGGGCAAGCGCTGGTTCGCCCTCCACGCCACCAACTCCGTCATGGAGTTCAGGGCCGATGGCGTCCACTGCCCCCGCGACTATCCCATCCTCATGGAAACCCTGGGCAGCCAGTTCATCGCTCACCCCGCTATCGAGCCCTACCCGATTACCGTCAGCGAATCCGCGAAGGACCATCCCCTCGTGGCCGGAATCGAGCCATGGCAGTGCGAGGACGAACTCTACCTCTCCGAGTACCACGGCGAGATCATTCCCCTTATGGAAACCCGCTTCAGCGGGGACAGCGGCCCCGGCTTCACCGAGCACGAGTGGCCCGACGACGAACCCCGCCTCGTCATGTACCTCCACCCCGTGGGCGAGGGCGAAGTCCTGTACCTCACCCCCGGCCACCGGCGCTCGAAGTACGACATGCAGGACCCGCCCCTGAGCGTCCCCGAATGGCCCGTCCCTGAACTGGGCGCGTGGGCCGAGCCCACCTACTACGAACTGCTCCGCCGCGGCATCGAGTGGGCCAAGGAGCCCGTACGCGCGGCAGCGGCCACTGGCTAGGCCCGACGCTCCCTAGGCGAACAGCAGGGGATTGTCCGGCAGCTCCCCGAAGAGCATCCCCCCCAGCGTCTCGAAGTTGCGTGGCGAGGTTCCCGCGTGCTGTGTGGCCGCGTGGATGTCGCGGAAACAGCGCTCGATCGGGCTCGTCTGAAAGACGGATGTTCCGCCTGCCGCCGTGTGCACCAGGTCGGTCGCGTAGGCGGCGCTGCGCGTCGCGTTGGTGCCCGCCAGCGAGAGATCCCGCCGCTGCTCAAGGCCCACGTCGTCTCCCCGCAGCACCGTCTCCCAGGTCTCATCGACCTTCTCGTAGAGCCACGAGCGTGCTGACTGGACAGCTGCGTGCGCCTTGGCGACCTCGTTGCGGATCGCGGTGTTGTCGCTGATCCGCGCCTGCGAGGTGCGCGCCGTCTTCGTCTTCGCCAGCTTGATGAACTCGTCGATCGCGCGCTGCGCGATGCCGGTCGCGATAATTCCGATGGGCGCGCCCAGGATGCCCATCACCGGGAAGTGGTAGAGCGGCCCCTCGAAGTGCTTGCCGCGGACGGTCCCGGCGCCGAAGGCCGACGTGCGGTACTCCGGCGCGAACGCGTTCTCCACAGCCACATCGTTGCTGCTCGTGGCGCGCAGTCCCACCACGTGCCACGTATCGATGATCTCCGCTTCTTCGCGGGGGAAGGTGACGAAGCGCATCTCGGGAATGCCCATCGGCGTCATCCGCGGCCGCCCGTTCTCCATGACCATGATGCCGCCGCCGACCCACTTCGCGTGGCTCGATCCGCTGCAGAATGGCCAGCGGCCCGTCACGCGGTATCCGCCCTCCACGACCTCCGCCGGGTTGAAGGGGAAGATGCCCCCCGCCCCTACGGCGCTCGGAGGTCCGTCCACGTAGGACTCCGCGATGGACTCTTCCGAGCTGGAGGACGAGAGCGCTGCCCCCGTGGACCAGATCCAGAGGTTCCATGCGGCCGAGCCGTGAACTCTGGCCACCGCCTCGAACAGCTCGAACCCCTCGCGGGGCGTGGACTCGAGGCCGCCCAGCGACTCAGGCACCCAGACGCCCAGCAGGCCTTCGTCCTTCATCGCCTCGAACGTGCGGTCCGTCAGGCGCCGCTCGCGCTCGGCCTCGTCGAGGTCTTCCTCCACGATGGGCGCGATCGCGTCGGCGCGCTCCAGCAGCGTTTTCGTCTCCGTCTGGGTTGCGGTGGCCATGGTCCTTGCTCCTTCGGAAGTAGGGCGCGGTTAGGCCCGGGGAAGCCCGAGCCCGCGTGTCGCGATGATGTTTCGCTGGATCTCGCTCGTGCCACCCGCGATCGTCTCGCGGACCTGGTTCACGTAGCCGACGCCGGGCATGCCCCGCAGCGGTCCGCTCTCGTCGGAGATGTCGCCCCACATGCCGACCATGTGGGAAGCCGTGCGCGCGATGCGCTGGCTCAGCTCGGTCGTGAACAGCTTCGCGATCGAGGACTCCGCGTTGGGAATCTCGCCCGCGTCCTGCATCGAGATGATGCGGTAGGCCAGCATCGTCGCCGTCTGCACCTCGATGAAGCGCTCTGCCCACTCGAAGCGGTTGGCCTCGTACGTCGTCTGTGGAATCTCGTCCTTGTGCTCGCGCAGCCAGGCCAGGTTCCGCTCCACGCCCTGGCGCAGCCCGATCGGTGTCCCGATCGAGGAACGCTCGAAGTCCAGCGTCGTCGTTCCCACGTACCAGCCGCGGTTGACCTCACCCATGATGTTCCGAGTGGGGACGCGGACGTCCTCGAAGAACACCTCGTTGAAGTCGTGCCCCCCGGTCATGTTCACCAGCGGTCGCACGGTGATGCCCGGGGTCTTCATGTCGAGCAGGAAGTAGGTGATGCCCCGGTGCTTGGGCGCGTCCGGGTCCGTTCGCGCCAGCATGAACATCCAGTGCGCGCGGTGCGCCAGCGACGTCCAGATCTTCTGGCCGTTGATCACGTAGTCGTCCCCGTCGCGCACGGCGCGCGTCTGCAGGGAGGCCAGGTCCGAGCCTGATCCCGGCTCGCTATAGCCCTGGCACCACTCCACCTCGCCGCTCAGGATGCCGGGGATGTGCTGCTGCTTCTGTTCCTCGGTGCCGTGCTCGATAAGCGTCGGCCCAAGCATCATCAGGCCCAGGCCGCCCAGCCTCGGGGCGCCGGCTTCCGCGAACTCCTGGCTCAGGATGAACTGGTCCATCGGCTTCATGCCCGCGCCGCCGTATTCCGACGGCCAGGCCGGCGCGATCCAGCCGCGCTCCGCCAGTGCGACGCGCCACGCTTCCCACAGGGGCTTTTCCTCTTCCGGCCGCCCCATCGGGAACTTGCCCCGAATCTCCTGGGGGCAGTAGTCGCGCAGGAATTCCTGCACCTGGATGCGCCACTCGGCCTGAGCCGGGCTGTCTCGAAAATCCATGTCCTGGGCCTTTCCTCGGAATCGCCGGCTTCGCCGGAATTCCTTGTCTGCTAGAGCGAAGGTCAAGCATAGCCGTACCCCTTCCCTACCGCCACGCGCCCTAACCTGGCCTTGTTGACGCCGGGCCTAGAATGACGCAAATGAGCGAGTGGCCGGGATGACGGCCAGCTATAGAAAGAAGGGGTACGAAATGGCTGAAGGGTATTGGGGTAAGTACTGGCGAAGGCGCGTCTCGCGGCGCCGAGTCCTCGCCGGAAGCGCTGCCGTTGCTGCGGGCGCCGCCGGCCTCGTGGCCGTTGGATGCGGCGATGACGACGACGACGAAGAAGAGCCCGAGGCTGCCGCCACGGCGGCGCCGACCGAGGCCGCCGCCGCCACCGAAGCCGCCCCTGACGAGGCGGCGACCGAAACTGCAACTGAAGCTGCGGCCACAGAGGCCGCGACGGAGGCCGCGACCCAGGCCGCCGCTACCGGCCCCAGGTCGGGCGGCATCTTCAAGGCGCAGCGCGCCTTCGCTGAAACGGGCTACGACCCTGCCATCACCATTACGGGCTACCAGTGGGCGGCCGTCACCTACAACCACCTCCTCGGCTACTCCCTCATTGAGGACGAGGCCTGGGGAGATGCGGCCCAGAGCTGGGAGCAGCCCGACCCCTTCACGATCGTCTTCAACCTCGAGCCCAACCTCCGCTTCAACCCCGAGGCCGCGGGCGGACGCCCGATCACGTCCAGCGACATCGCCTACAGCTACGCGCGCCTCCCTGCCGCTTTCACCAACCTCGCCTCCGAGGTCAACCCGATGCAGTTCTCCTTCATGGCCGGGTTCGACACGCCCGACGACTCGACCTTCGCCCTGAAGATGGCTTACCCGTGGGTCTCCGCCATCCCCACGCTTGCCTCCACCTCCCTCGCCATCGTCGCTCCCGAGGTCGTCGAGGCGAACGGCGGCAACCTCACCGACACCGTCAACGCCGGCGGCGGGGCCTACATGTTCGAGTCCCGCGGGCTCGACGGCTTCAACACCTACATGCGCAACCCCAACTACGCCGGCCATACCACCGCCCGCGGGCGCTTCACCAAGGACCCGCCCTACATCGACGGCTGGGAGGACGCCCTCATCACCGATTCCGCCACCGCCGAGGCCCGCTTCCTCGCCGGCGACTCGGACATCCTCACCGGCGTCGTCGGCGGCATCGACGCCATCAAGGCCGAAGAGCTCCGCGGCCAGGACGGCGTCAACATCATCACCGGTCCCACCAACACCCACCTCGTCATGGCCCTCGACGCCCTCAAGTGGGCGCGCTTCCCGCAACTGCGCGAAGCCCTCTCGCTCTCCGTCGACTGGGACGGCTATATCGACATCGTCCACGACGGCGACGGCATCCGCGGGGCGCCCGTCGGCCCCCGCTTCCCCCAGGTCCTCTCCCAGGACGAGATCCGCCAGCTCCAGCAGTTCGATCCCGAGCGGGCCCGCCAGCTGTGGGAGCAGGGCGGGGGCGATCAGGTCTTCCCCGACGGCCTCACCACCCTCCTCGCCACTTTCGCGAACACACGCGGCACCGAGTTCATCTCCCAGAGCATCGAGGAGAACCTCGGCGTCAGCGTGACGATGATGCCGGTGGATCTCGCCACCTACGTCTCCAGCCTCACGGCCCCGCCGGGCTCGAAGATCTGGCACTTCGCCCTCGTCACCGAGAACACCCTCTCGACCATCCCCGACTACAACGCCCTCACCCACTACGTGCCGTTGGGCTACGGCGGGGCCTTCGGCCTCTTCATTCACGAGCACCCGCAGGCGCCGCTCATCCCGCCCGAGGTCATCGACATCACGCACGACATCGGCAAGCCCATCCAGGACCTCTACAACGCCCAGTCCGTGACCCACGACCCCGAGCAGCGCACCGCCCTGCTGCACCAGCTGCAGCGCCTCCTCTTCACGCAGTTCTGCTGCACCTTCCCTGTCCCCGTGGAGGCTACGGAGCAGCACGCCCTCCGCACCCGCGTCCAGAACGCGCCGTTGCCCCCGGACTTCCGCGACAACGGTTCCATGGGTTACCGACGCGCCCAGAACATGTGGCTCTCCGACGCCTGACGGCGGGGGTCTGAATCCGGCTCATTGCGGCTATTGAAAGGCGCATGGGCTTCCGTTATGAATGAGCCGATCGGCCCGTAGTACAAGGGCTTGAGGAGGGATGACATGGCTGAAGGGTATTGGGGAAAGTATTGGCGTCGGCGCGTCTCACGCCGGCGAGTCCTGGCGGGAGGCGCGGCCGTTGGCGCTGGCGCCGCCGCCCTCGTAGCTGTCGGCTGCGGAGACGATGACGACGACGATGCCGCCGCCCCTGCGGCGACGCAGGCGGCTCGGGCCACCGAGGCGGCCGAGCAGGCCGCCGAGGCTGAAGCGACCGAGGCCGCGCAGGCCGCCGAGGCTGAGGCCACCGAAGCCGCCCAGGCCGCCGAGGCTGAGGCGACTGAGGCCGCCGACCCGATCCAGCGCGGCGGAACGTTCCAGCACCAGAAGTCGGCCCAGAACACGACGCTCGACCCCTCGGTCACCGTCACCGACCCCACCTGGACCGCGCTCACTTACAACCACCTGCTCGGCTACTCGCTGGTCGAGGAAGAGGCCTGGGGCGATGCCGCCAACGGCTGGGAGCAGCCCGACGCCACGACGCTCGTCTTCAACCTCGAGGATGGGCTGAAGTTCAACCCCAACGCCGCCGGCGGTCGCGATCTGACCTCCGAGGACGTGGCTTTCAGCTACAGCCGCTTCCCGTCCAGCCTTTCGGACTTCGGTTCCGAGGTGAACCAGCTGCAGTGGGGCTGGATGGGTGTCGACCGTGGCGCATCCTTCGATACGCCTGATTCCCAGACCCTGACCATCAACCTCGCGTTCCCGTGGGCTTCCGCAATCCCCTCGCTGGGATCGAGCGCCATGGCGATCGTCAATCGCGAGATGGTCGAGGCCGCTGGTGGTGGTCTCCACGAAGTCCCGAACGCCGGCGCCGGCGCCTACATGTTCGAGAACATCGACGAAACCGGAAATACGTACGTACGCAACCCCAACTACCGGGGCCATTCGACCGCTCGTGGTCGCTTCACCGACGAAGTCCCCTATATCGACCGCTGGGAGGACGCGATCATCGTCGACCAGGCCGCCCGCGAGGCGCGCCTGATTGCTGGCGATTCCGATGTCCTCGGGGGCATCGACAAGATCCAGGCCCAACTCTTCGACGGCGAAGAGAACGTCCAGGTCATCCAGGGCCCGGCGAACGACCACGCCATCATGGAGCTCGATGCCTTCAAGTGGGCCCAGCACCCGCTCCTGCGCGAGGCAGTCTCGCTCGCCATCGACTGGGAGGGCATCATTGATGTCGTCTACGACGGGGAGGGAATTCGCGGTGCACCCGTCGGGCCAGCCTTCTCCCAGGTGCTCCCCCAGGATGAGATCCGCGAGCTCCAGCAGTTCGACCCGGCCCGTGCTCGCCAGCTCTGGGACCAGGGCGGTGGCGATGACGTCTTCCCCGATGGCCTGGTGACGGTTATCCCCACCTTCGCTTCCAACACGCGGCTTATCGATTTCATCGTTCAGAGCATTGATGAGAATCTGGGCGTTCCCACGCGCCAGGAACCTGCCGATCTCGCCACCTACGTGGCCCTCGCAACGGCGCCGCCCAGCGAGAAGATCTGGCACTACTTCATCGCCGGCGAGAACTCGCTCTCCACCATTCCCGACTACAACGCCCTCACCCACTACGTCCCCAATGGGTACGGCGCCATCTTCGGTGGCCTGTACACCTTCGACCACGTGCTCTCGGCGTTCTACGAGGACGAAATCATCGCGGTCACGGACGAGATCGGGAGCGAGCTCCAGGGCCGCTACGACCTCCAGGGCGCGACCGTCGACCCCGAGGAGCGCAAGGAAGTCCTCCAGGACATGCAGCGGTATATCTTCACGAACTTCTGCTGCGTCCTGCCGCTTCCCGTTGCGTCCATCCAGTACTACGCCATGGGCGCGCGCCTCCGGAACGTGCCCGCCGTGCCCGACATCGCCAACAACGCGTCGATGGGCTACCGGCGCGCGCAGAACATGTGGATCGCCGGCTAGCGACCCCTAGCGTGCGAAGGCCTGGGCCCGGCCCGCCCGAGCCCAGGCCTTCTGGAGGGAGGAGAGGAGGAGCCCATGCAGGCGTACATCATCCGCCGCCTGATCCTCGTGCCCTTCACCCTCCTGCTCATCTCCATCATCGTCTTCATCTTCATGCGCGCCGTCCCCGGAGATGCCGCCGACGTCCGCTGTGGTGCCGCCGGTAACTTCGACCAGCAGTGCTTCGATGTCGTTCGGGAAGAGCTGGGTCTCAACGAGAACAAGGTCAACCAGTACTTCAAGTGGCTGGGGGACATCGTCCTCCGGGGCGATTTCGGCTACTCCCTTTCCCAGGTCTCCCATATCAACGAGGAGCTCGGAAAGCGAATCTGGAACACAGCCCAAATCGGCATCCTCTCCATTGCCTTCACGCTCATGATCGGCATCCCCGTGGGAATGCTCTCCGCGGTCAGGTCAGGGACGATGTTGGACTATGTGCTTCGCTTTCTCGCCGTAATGGGGCTCTCCGTGCCCAACTTTTGGATCGCGACGCTCGTGGTCATCTTCCCCGCTGTGTGGTGGGGGGTGCGGATCGCCCCCGACTGGGTTGGCTGGGAGGAACCCCTCACTCATCTCCAGATCCTCGCCATCCCGGCCTTCATCATCGCTCTCGCGGGCGGCGGTACCATCGCCCGCATCGTGCGTTCCTCAATGCTTGAGGTGCTCCGCAGCGATCAGGTGCGAACCGCCCGTGCCAAGGGACTTCGCGAGTCCGCAGTCGTCTCCCGCCACGTCTTCCGCCCCTCGATGATCGCGCTCTTCACCATCGTCGGCCTCCAGTTCAGTCTGGCGCTCGGCGGGTCCGTCATCATGGAGAGCATCTTCAACATCCCCGGAATGGGCCTCTGGGTCATCTCCGCCGTGGGTGAGCGCGACTTCATGATCATCCAGGCGGTGGTCGTCATCTTCGCCGCCTGGTTCCTTCTCATCACCCTGCTTGTCGATGTTGCCTATGCGTGGGTCGACCCGCGCATTCGGTACTGATCGGAGCCGCCCGCGATGACGACTGCTGAAGAAGTTGCCGGCGCCCTCGGGCTCGAGGCCCAACCCAGCTTCCTTCGCCGCAGGCTGAGCGCCTTCGGCCGCTTTGTCGTCACGCAACCACTGGGCACGGTGGGCGCCATCATCATCATCGTGCTCATCCTGGGGTCCGTCTTCGCAGGCCAGCTCAACACCGTCGACCCCAAGACCTCCATCCGAGAGGCGGGCCCTCTCGATGCCCCCAACGCCGACAACTACTTCGGCACCGACCGCAGCCGGCGAGATGTCTGGTCGCGAGTGCTCTACGGGGGCCGCCCCACCCTTCTCATCGGTTTCGGCGCGGTCGCCATCACCATGGGAGCGGCCATCGTCCTCGCCCTCGCCGCCGGCTTCCTCGGGGGGATCGTCGATGTCATCATCTCGCGCTTAATCGAGATCATCATCGCCGTGCCCGCCATCCTGTGGCTCTTAATGTTCACCACTGCCATCGATCGCAGCGTTCAGACGCTCATGTTCTCGGTGGCCTTCACCTTCACCCCAATCGCTATCCGGCTGTTCCGGGGCAACGTCATCCAGGAACGGTCCATTGCCTACGTGGAGGCCGCGCGCGTGATCGGCGCCTCCGGCGGCCGCATCATGTTCCGCCACATCCTGCCCAACCTGGCGCCGCTCGTGATCGTGGCCGCCAGCATCACCATTCCCGCCGCGATGCTCGCGGAGGCGGGCCTCACCTTCCTTGGCCTCGGCCTCGAGCCCGGCACGCCTTCCTGGGCCCAGGATCTCGGCCCCAGTAACCGCCCCTACTTCCGCCTCGCCTGGTGGCTCGTGATCTTCCCCGGCGCCGCCCTTGCGCTCGCCGTCCTCGCATTCAACTTCTTCGGCGATTCCGTGCGCGATGTCCTCGACCCGCGCCTCCGTGGCTCGGGCCTCATCTAGAGACCGGGACCGTTCAAGCGCCTACGACTGGCCCTGGAGCGAGCGCAGCATCGCGCCGCCGTGGTGGTAGTCCACCTCTAGCGTCACCTTGCCCGCGTCGTCGAACTCCAGGTAGGTCATCCCGTCGGAGTACCACTTCTTACCCTTGTGCTCCGCCCCGAACGCCTCGTGGGTGACCGTCGCGCTCATGCGCCACGTGAAGGCGACGCCGTCGTCGGCCGTCCAGAACTTCTCCGGGATGAGCGCCAGGTCCGGGGCGCCCTCCAGGCCCCCCGCGAAGAACTCGCGGATGGCCGGCCAGCCGACCTTGTCCTCACCCGCCACGATGTCGCGCAGGATGCACTCCTCCGCGAAGAAGGGCCCGGGCGCGTCGGCATCGCCGCTGCTCCACGCCTTGAACAGTTCGATTGCCGCGTCGATCTCTTGCTGTCCCGCCATTTGCTTGTCTCCCTTACTCGCCCTCCCGGGCGTATGACATGCCGATGATAGTGGAGAGGTGCTGAACCATTGAGAGCTTCAGCGCCGTCCCGATTGCCGCCATGTTCGGCGCCGGGTTCGCTCCGGTGATGAAGATGCGTAGCGCCGACGTGTTGGCGCACGCCCCCTTGAACTGGTTGAACACGTCCCAGTAGGCCCACGTCTCCTTCGTGATGACGTGTCCCGTCACGTCCGCGATGTACTCGCGCCACTGTGGCGGCTCCATCACCCCGCGTCCCCGCATCCCGCCCAGGAAAAGCCAGTCCTCGTTCGGGTCGCCGATGTGCGAGAACTCCCAGTCCGTGAACGCCTGCACGTCGTCTCCCTTGTGGATGAAGTTCAGCGGGCCCGGGTCGCCGTGCACCAGTGTGAGATGCAAGTCCTCCGGGGCGTTCCGCTTCAGCCACGTTGCCGCTTCCTCCAGCAGGGGTTCCGGCAGCACGCGGCCCCAGCGATGGACGTCCATCCAGCGGTCTACCTGCTGGTGGACCGCGTCGATCGGCACCGAGGGGATGCGCGCGAACGGGACCTCCTTCTTGCGCCAGTCGATCTGGTGCAGCTCGTGCAGCTTCGTTACGTAGTCGCGCAGGGCCGCGTCGTTCGGCGGCCCGCTGCTCCCCTCCACCCAGTCCATCACGAAGAACGGCGTCCCGATGACCGCTGGGTCGAACTCCACGAAGCGGATGTTGGCCACGGGGAACCCCGCCGCCCGCATCGACCGCATCGTGCGCACCTCATCCAGGGTGTTCGTCCCGAACATCCCCGCCTGCTCCACCCGCAGCGCGAACGATCGCGCGACCGCCTCCCCGCCCTGCCGGTAGCTCGCGTTCACCCGGAACATCCCGCGCGAGTGCCCGATCGTGATGCGCTCAAGCGGCCCCACCTCCACACCGTCGTCCGACGACAGCTTCGCGGACAGGTACGCCGCTATCTGCGGCCGCGCGACCTCAACGTTCAACACGGCGCGGCCTCCCGCCAAATGCCGTCAGCATCGGCATCGTCTCGTTCAGGGTGTCCGTCGCCTGCTGGACGATCAGCGGCCGCAGCTGCTCCCGAATGGCCTCCGCCTCCGCCGAGTCGTTCGCGACGGCGTGGCTCAGCAGGCGGCTCGCCTGGTCGAGCACCGTGAAGCCGCGCGTCTCGCCGCCGCTCCCCTCCAGCACCGCCTCCAGCCCCGGGTGGTCCCGCAGCAGATCGGCGATGACCGCCTCCACCGCGTCGACCCGCGCGTCGACGTGCTCGTCACCCGCGATCAGTCCCCGCGCGTATTCGAGCGTGCCCATGAGCTGGCTCGCCGCCGCCCGCGCCCAGGTGTCCTCCAGGTTTGGAAGGAGCTGGTTCTCGATCGTGTGCACCGCTCCCGCGAGCACCTCGTCGACGGTTGGTCGTTTCGCCTCCGGCATACGGACTCGCGCTAGCCGCCGCGGAGCGCCGCAGCCGCTTCCGCCTCGCGCTCGAAGTCCCAGCCGCCGCCCCAGAGCGGATCCTTCGGGTTCTCCCCGATCTGGGCCATGCCCTCCTCCATGAACCACTCGAAGGTGTGGGCGTGCCCGCTGCGGAAGTCGTACTCGTTCTTGAAGTCCATCAGGGTCTCCGCCTTGCGGATGCTCAGCACCGAATGGTGCATGCGCCCGAAGAGGTGGCCGAACACCGGCTTGTTCTCGGGCTGGCGCCAGTTGAAGCCCATGTCCGGCAGCTTGTCTTCGGGGATGTACACGATGTCCGCCGGCTTCCCCACGATGTCCGCGAGCGTCTCCACGTAGTACTGGGTCGTCACCCCTTCGTTCGTCAGGTTGAACGCCTCGCCCTTGGCCACATCCTGCCCGGCGATGTCGATCTGGAAGCGCACGAGGTCGTCCACGTGCCCGTACGAGCAGGTGACCAACCCCTCGTGCGGGATGAGGATGGGAAGGCCCCGCAGGAGGCGCAGGAACATCGGCGCCTCCATGTCGTAGATGTTGTTGTTCGGTCCGTAGATGGCCGCCGGCCTCACCGCCGTGACCGGGAAGCCCGTCTTCCGGTGCTGCTCGAACAGCCGCTTTTCCGTGTACGCCTTAAATCCCCCGTAGGTGTCCCTGGGCTGGTCCGTGTACCCGTTCGTCTCCGGCCAGGGCATGTTCCCCGACGGCTCGTAGCACATGATCGAGCTGCAGTAGACGTAGTGGCCGATATTCCCGTCGAGCAGGTCGATGAGGAAATCGAGGTCCGACTTGCCCGCCACCATCACGAACCCGGAGATGTCGAACACCGCGTCGAACTCGCGGCCGCCGAGAGCGGCCTTCATCGACTCGTTGTCCGTCCGGTCGGCGATCAACCGCTCCGTCCCCGGCGGCAGGTCGACCGAGGTCACGCCGCGGTTCAGCACGGCCACCTCGTGACCGCGCGCGGCCAGTTCCTTCACGGTGCGCAGCCCCACGAACGTGGACCCGCCGAATACCAACGTCTTCATCGCCTTCCCTCCGTGTGACCGGCTGCGTACGCCGTCCGTTACTCGAAGACCACCGCTTCGAAGTGCGCGAGACCTACGTCATCGCCGCTCCGAAGCAGCGTGAAGCTCTCCGCCCACGCGTGGTCGAACTCTTTCTCTGTGCCGTCTTCCTCGATGATCTTCTGCGGGTGGGAGGCGTCCCACACCTCGCCCTCGACATGGTACTCACCGCGCCAGACGCCCTGGCCCAGGCCGTCGTTGAAGCCACCGAAGTAGCCCCCGCCCTGGCAGTACACCCAGCCCAGGTCTTCGAGCTCGTACTCCCGCTTCGTCCCGTTCTCGTCCGTCAGGGCGAAACTCCCCGACTTCACCCGCTTCGGGCCGTCGGGGTAGAACTCGAGCTCGTGCTCGACCTCGGTGACTTCCATCTGTGAGTCGGGCAGCAGGATGGCGGCCTCCTGTTGCAGGCGAACGCCGTCGTTGCGGTCCATCGTCTGATAGAAGCCGCCGTGGTCCGGCATGTTGAACAGGACCCACTGGCGGAGCGCCTGCGTGCGCTCCCGCCGGAACTGCGAGGGCGCGCCGTGCTCCTGCGGGCCGCCCCGCCCCGGCATGGACCCCCACGAGTGGTTCCGGAAGAAGAACCACTTGTCCGGGGTGGCCGTGTACGTCTCGCCCGCCACTGTCACCGACCCCTCGACCGTCCCCACGACCTCGTACACGGCCCGCGAGCGCGTGAAGCGCCCGTTCTCGCGCACGTACGACGGCTGGTCCTCGTAGGGAGCCGCCGTCGACCGGCAGGTCAGGTCGCAGGAGATGCCGTGCTCGTTGTCCTCGAGCACCAGCCGCACCGTCTCCATCGGCTCCACGATCTCGATCCGCAGCGGTCCGATCCCGATGGTGTTGATGTCCGACCGTAGCCGCCGCGAGAGCCGGATGTTGTGCTGCTTCCCCTTGTGCCGGATGCACACGAACCCGTCGATCACGTCGTTGTTTGTGTAGAGGCGCACCAGCCCGATCATCTGGACGTTGCCATCCATGTCGCACAGGCAGATGTAGTGCCCGTCGTTCCAGTGCTTGTCCGTCGCCGCGACGGAGCCAAACGCCTCCGTGATCTGGTGCACGGGGTGTTCGTCGAAATTCGTCAGCCCGTACTGGCTCATGGCGATGTCCCTTCAGTGCGCTCCGGCGGCCTAGTCGTGCGCCAGTTCGACCAACGGTGCGAAGAAGTCGACCTGGTCGATCCAGTTCTGCGGGCTCGGGCAGGGCTCCCAGAACCCCGTCTCGATGATGACGTGCTCGATCCCCGCCTCCTTCGCCTCCTCAACCTTCGGCTTCATGTCCTCGGCTGTGCCGCTCCACGACATCGGACCGAAGAAGCCACC
The DNA here is from genome assembly GCA_026702615.1 of Chloroflexota bacterium. Classification (GTDB taxonomy): domain Bacteria; phylum Chloroflexota; class Dehalococcoidia; order Tepidiformales; family Tepidiformaceae; genus UBA2991. Next base: position 65,453 of record JAPPBY010000013.1, read on the forward strand.
ATGCCAGGGCTCGATGCCCGGCATGGTGGGGTTAGCGAAGATGCGCATGTAGTTCTTCAGCGGCCCGCGGCCGTACTCGGCCGCGAGTGCGTTCAGCCCGGCCATGCCCTGCATCACCATGTCCGGCGGCGCGCCGGCGGGATTCCAGGCGTCGGCCAACTCGGCGATGCGGCGCTGGCCCTGCGGGTTGCCGCCGCCGCCCATCGCGATCTCGATCTGCGGCTCACCGGCCGCGTTGCGCTGGACCGGCTTCGGCGAGCTGTCGCACTTGGGCACGTCGAAGAACTCGCCGTGGTACTCGACCGGGTCCGGCAGCCAGCACGCCTTGAGCGCCCGCACGAAGTCCGTCATGCGCGCGCCCCGCTGCGTGAAGGGCGTATCCATGTGGTCGTACTCGTCCTTGCTCCAGCCGAGCCCCAGGCCGGCGATCACGCGCCCGCCCGAGAGAATGTCGAGCGTCGTCAGGCGCTTCGCCAGCAGCAGCGGCCGGTAGTACGCCGTCACCAGGATCGACGTCCCGATCTGCACGCGCTCGGTCGCCGCTGCCACGAACGCCAGCAGCTCGATGGGGGAGAGCATGCAGCGGTACGGGTCCGGCATCTTCACTTCCGTGGGCCCGCCGGCGTACCCCACCTGCGGGTCGTCCGGGACCATGAAGTGGTCCTGGACCCAGAGCGAGTCGAAGCCCGCCGCCTCGGCGTTCCGGGAGAAACCGAGGACCGCCGAGCGGTCCGCGTGGGGATTGAGCTGGGGCAAGCAGAGTCCGATCTTCATGCGCGAAATCACCGTCCGTCAGAAGTGCGCGCAGTCTACCGGGTTTCCGTAGTGGGCGATGGCCCTGCCGAATCACGTTCAGAGACGAGTTTGTAAAGGAAACTTGACAGACGATGCGGTGTCAAGGATACTTGACTTCCCGGAGAACGCCATGTTGGAACAGGACGTTGCCAAGCGAATCTACGACCGCTGGGTGTGGGTTGCCTTCATCGTCTACTCGGGTCTGCTCGGCGGGGTCATCACCGTCCTCCAGACCCACCCGGACGCGGCCTGGCGCTACCCCGTGGCCGTCACGCCCATGATCCCCTGGGTCTTCATCGTGGGGGCGTACGTGCGCTACTACCGCCGCATGGACGAGCTCCATCAGCGCATGGCCCTCGAGGCCTTCGCGTTCGCATTCGCCGGAACAGCCCTCCTCACGTTCACGTACGGCTTCCTCGACCTGGCGGGTCTCCATCGAATCAGCTGGTTCTGGGTCTGGCCCGTCATGGCGGCGCTCTGGATCATCGGTGGCTTCGTCGCGAGGAAGCGCTGGCTGTGAAGAACACCTTGCGCGAACTCCGCGCCGAGCGCGCCTGGACCCAGGCCGACCTCTCCGAGGAGCTCGGTGTCAGCCGCCAGACCGTCAACGCCATCGAGACCGGCAAGTACGACCCCAGCCTCCCCCTCGCCTTCCGCATCGCCGCCCTCTTCGACCGCCCCATCGAGGCCATCTTCCACCCCGACGACCGGTGAGCCGGGTGCTCCTTATTGATACTAAGTATCAATAAGGATAAAGTCCCAACTTCCGGCAGCCTGCGGGCTCCGGAAATTCTGTTCTGCCTTTGGAGGCACTCTCCTCGTGAGATTCCCGATTGTCCTCGCGGCCACCCTGGCCGCCGCCCTTCTCGTCGTCGCCTGTGGTGATGACTCCAGCCCCGAGCCAGCCCCCGCCACCGAAGCCCCCGCCGCGGCCCGCGAGGTCGTCGAGGACGACCACGCAGACGAGGACGGTCACGCCGAGGATGACCACGCCGACGATGACCACATGGTCGCGCACGCCGAGGCCGGCCGCATCATCGTCACCGACGCAGCCTCCCCCTACGCGTCCGTCATCGAGCTCGGTTCCGACCTCGTCGTGCAGGGCGCCTTCGAGGTCGCCGCTCCCAGCGCCCGCATCTACAGCGCGCTTGGAGGCCGCTACGTCTTCGTCCTCGCCCGCGGGCCCGAGGACGCCGACGACCGCATCCACGTCTTTGATGGCGGCATTTACAGCGTCCCCCACGGGGACCACGAGGACCTCGTCACGGGTCCCCTCACCCGCCTTCTCGACATCGCCGACGAGCTCCCCATCCACTTCACGTCCGTCAACGGCTGGGTCGCGGTCTTCGCCGACTCTCACGGTCACGTCTTCCTCTTCGAAGAGGAAGGCCTTGCCTCGAGTGGCGACAGCTACGAACCCCGCGTCCTTGAAGCGGGCCCCCACCACGGCACTGCTGTCGCTCTGGCTGGCGACCGCTTCATCGTCTCCACGAAGAACCCCGACAACGCCGAGGATCCCCTCCCCGTCGGCGTAGAGGTCCGCGACCTCAACGACAACGTTATCTACGACGCCAGCAACCGCTCCTGCCCCGGCCTCCACGGCGAAGCGCACAGCGCCCCCGGCGTCCTCTTCGGCTGCACCGGCGGCGTCCTCCTCCTCCAGCAGGAAGGCGATGCGCTCAGTTACACCTTCATCCAGAACCCCGAGGAGATGCTGGAGAACGCCCGCGTGGGAACTGTCTTCGGCCACGGCGAGGCGAGCACCTTCTTCGGCACCGCCTCCTATCGCACCGAGCAAGGCTGGGGACAGGACGGCCTCTGGTTTATCGACCCTGCGAACGGCGCCTTCACCCGCGTGATGGACGAGTCTTCCACGGCCTCCTTCGGGCCCCACGGTGAGCGCTTCTTCGTCTTCACCGCCGATGGCGTCCTCCATGTCTACGATGCCGGCACCGGCGAATTCGTGACGAAGGCCGCCCTTCTTGCCCCGGGCGCCGAGCGTCCCCCGGCCATGATCTTCGTCGGCGAAGACTTGGTCATCACCGATCCGGCTAACGGGCTCGTCAAGCGCGTGAGCCTCGACACCTTCTCCACGATCGACGAATGGGAGGTCGGAGGCACCCCCGCGAGCCTCGCCTTCGTTGGTCTCGGAGCGGCGGGCCACTAGCCGCCGGTCGATTCAGCTGGAGTGTGCCGGGCGAGACCTCGCGCCCGGCGCGCTCCTTAAACGAGAAGCCGCCCCTTAGGCATGGAGGGCGGCTTTCTCGTGCGAGGCCCCTACCATTGCGACCCCGTACACTCCCCGCCGTGGCCCGCGACTCGGGCAGGGAGCGTTCGGTATGGGACTCCTCGACGGCAAGAAGGCGATCATTCTGGGGGCCTCCAGCGGCATCGGCTGGGCCATTGCCGAGCGCTTCGCCGAGCACGGCGCCGAGCTCATCATCGCCGCCCGCCGCCAGGAGAACCTCGAGAAGCTCGCCTCCCAGATCGGCGCCACCCCCATCCGCTGCGACGGCCGCGACTACGATGACCTCAAGGCCCTCGCCGATGCCGCCATCGACAAGTGGGGCAACCTCGACATCGCCGTCAACTCCGCCGGCATCGTCCGCTTCAATCTGATCAAGGACATCATCCCCGAGGAGCTCCACGAGGTCGCCGACATCCAGTACTTCGGCTTCATCTACTTCATGAAGCACATGGGTAACGCCATGGCCGCCACCGGTGGCGGCTCGCTCATCAACATCACGTCGAGCACGGCCATCTCCATCCCCATCGGGCTCACGCCCTACTCCGCCGCCAAGGCCGCCATCAACTTCGCGACGAAGATTGCCGCCCGCGAGTTCGGTCCGGACCAGGTGCGAGTCAACGCGGTCGCTCCGGGTTTCGTCCCCACCGCCATGAACGCCTACGGCGGCGGCGGCACGCCCATTGACGAGGCCCGCGTCGACCTCCCCGAGGACTCGCCCGCCGCCCAGAGCTTCATCGAGCAGACGCCCCTCGCCCGCATCACCACCGTCGACGACTGCGCCGACGTCACGCTCGCCGTCGCGAGCGACCTCTTCGGCGACATCACTGGCCAGGTCATCCCCGTCGAAGGCGGCAACCACCTCCTGCGCCTGCCGTAGGAAAGCGCTCGCTGCGCTCGCTGAGTGGAGCGGCAGGCTCCCGCCCGCCTGAGAAGAGCGCTCGCGGCTGCGCCGCTCACTGAGGAGAGCGGCGGCTTCGCCTCCTGAGTGGGAGATGGCACGTGACCTGTGCCCCTGCCCTACTCGGCGAGCAGAGCGAGCGCTCCACTCAGCGCGGCCCCGCCGCGCGCTCTTCTCACCCCTCAGTCGCGCGTTAGCGCGGCGCTCTCCTACTCCGTCAGCCAGCCGCCGTCGACGTTCAGGTAGATACCGTTGATGTAGTCCGCCAGCGGCGAGCACACGAACGCCACTGCGTTCCCGATCTCCTCCGGCTTCGCCCAGCGACCCGCCGGGATGCGCGCGATACGGTTCGCCACCGCGTCCGCGAGCCCGTTGCCCGTGAGCTGGATCGTCGCGTTCGGGTCGAGCGGGGGCGGGTCGCCGGGGTTCACCCAGGTCGCGCCCGGCGCAACCGCGTTCACGGTGATGCCGGTGCGTCCCAGCTCCAGCGCCAGCGCCCGCGTGATCTGCAGCACTGCCGCCTTCGAGCCGTCGTAGGTAACGCCCACGCCCGGCGAAACCGCCTGCGTCGAGGCAATGTTCACGATGCGCCCGCCGTTCCCGGCTGCCAGCATCACCCGCGCCGCCGCCTGGCAGCCGTAGAACACGCCATCGACGTTCACCGACCAGAGGATGCGCCACATCTCCGGCGTAATGTCGGCGATGCCTCCGCCGTACTCGCGGTAGACGCCCGCGTTGTTCACGAGGATGTCGAGGCTGCCGTGGTCCGCGACGATCTGGTCGATGGCCGCGTCGAACGCGTCCTGGTCCGTCACGTCGAGCGGCAGCGCCGCCGCTCCCAGCTCGGCCGCGGTCGCCGCCGTCGTGTCCGGGTTCAGGTCCGAGACGACGACCGTCGCCCCGCACTCGCTGAGCACGGTCGCGATGCCCTTGCCGATGCCCTGTCCGCTCCCGGTGACCAGCGCCACCTTGCCCTGGAGGTCGATCTCCTTCGCCATGTCTGTTCCTTTCGCTGTGCGGATAGCCGTCCTTGGTCGGCGAATCCTACGCCGAGATGGTGCGCTCTTCCGACCACTTCCCCTCGAGATTGCGCTCGACGATCTTCCACTCGCCCTCGCGCCGCTCGAAGCGGTCGATGTACGTACCGCCCATGACCCAGATCGTGCCCTCGGCGCTGACATGGCTCGCCTGCACGTAGGTGCATGCCGAGGCCCGGTCGCCATCGAGCGTGATCTCGTAGTTTCCCAGCAGGTGCTGCGTGTGTGCGTACCGCGAGAGCACACCCTCCGCGTACGTCGCCGCCTCGTCGGGTGTCAGCGCCTCGCCGTAGTGCACGACCGCGTCGTCGCTGAAGCACGTCCGGAAGCGCTCGTAGTCCTTTGCGTCCAGCGACGTCGCGTAGCGGTCGATCACCGCGACGATCGCCTGCCGGTCGGCGAGCTGCTCTGCGGTCAGGTCCAAGCCTGCGTCCTCTCGAGGGGCTCCGAACCGAGCGTCGCTGGCCAGAGCTCGAATAGCTCGTCTATGTCGATGAACGGGTCGTCGAAGCGCAGCAACCGTTCCCGCTCCGGTTCGCTGTAGAGCGTGATGACGTGCCCCCGGGCACCGAAGGTCTGTCCGTTCGCCGCCGCCCCCGCGTCCGAGGCAAGCCACACCGCGATCGGTGCCACGTTCTTGGGGTCGCCGGCCGTCCCCGCTGCGGAAGCGCTGGGCGGCGGGCCCTCGCACTGCCGCCCCAGGCCGCGGTCCGTCATGCGCGTCGAGGCCCCGGGCGCGATGCAGTTGCTGGTGACGCCATAGCGGCTCAGGCCGCGTGCGTTCGAGCGCATCAGGCCGAGCTTGCCGGCGTGCGCCGCCGAGTAGTTCGGCTGCCCGCTGCTCCCGCGAATCCCCGCGTCCGAGGTGAAGTAGATGATGCGGCCCCCCTGTCGCTCCTGGCGCCAGTGGATTGCCGCGAACTTCGTCGGCGCGAAGCACCCCTTCAGGTGCGACTTGATTGACCCGTCCCACTCGTCCTCGGTCATGTTGAAGATCATCCGCTCGCGCAGGATGCCGTGGGCGCAGCACAGGATGTCGAGCTTCCCCCAGCGCTCCAGCGCCGTCCGCACGAGCCCCTCCGCCACGTCCATCTCCGACACGTCTCCGACCGCCGCGACCGCCTCGCCGCCCGCCGCCGTGATCTCGTCGACGACGGCGTTGACGCGGCTCGCGTCCATCCCCATCCGCCCCTCCACGTCCGCGCCCGTGTCCGCCACGATCACCTTCGCGCCGTTCTCCGCGTACAGCTTCGAGACCCAGCTGCCGATGCCGCCGGCTCCGCCCGTCACGACCGCGGTTTTGCCTTCCAGATGCTTCGCCATCGCTTCGCCTCCTACGGGAACGCCGGCTCTGGCGGCGCCAGGTCGTGGACCGCCAGCGTGCGCGGCATCTGCTCGAACAGGTCATCGATGTCCCAGAACGGCGACTGCGAATAGATCGACTGGTCCCGGAACGGCTCGCGCCAGATCGTGAACTCGTGACCAGTGGTGCCGACCACGCGACCGGTCACGCTCCCGCCCTCGTCCGATGCCAGGTAGACGATCGCCGGCACCACGTTCTTCGGGTCCATCTTCGTGCCCGCCGCCGAGAGGCTCGGCGCCGGCCCCTCGCGGTCGACGCTCCGGCCGCGGTCGGTCATGCGCGTCGAGGCTGCCGGTGCGATGCAGTTCGCGGTCACGCCGTAGCGGCTCAGCGCCTGCGCGCAGGAGAGCATCAGCCCCACCTTCCCCTGCTGCGCCGCGGAGTAGTTTGGCTGCCCCGCCTCCCCGCGTTGGCCCGCCCCCGAGGTGAAGTAGATGATGCGCCCGCCTTGCCGCTCCTGCCGCCAGTGGATGGAAGCGAACTTCGTCGGCGCGAAGCACCCCTTCAGGTGCGACTTCACCGAGTCGTCCCACTCCTCCTCGTTCATGTTGAAGATCATCCGCTCGCGCAGGATGCCGTGCGCGCAGACGAGGATGTCGAGCTTGCCCCAGCGCTCCAGCGCCGTGCGAACGAGCCCCTCCGCCACGTCCATCTCCGACACGTCGCCGATGGCTGCGACGGCCTCGCCGCCCGCCGCCGTGATCTCGTCGACGACGGCGTTCACGCGGCTCGGGTCGACGCCCATCCGCCCCTCCACGTCCGCCCCCGTGTCGGCCACGATGACCTTTGCGCCCTGCTCCGCGAATATGCGGCAGATCCAGGAGCCCATGCCCCCGGCCCCGCCCGTCACGATTGCCGTTTTGCCTTCCAGGTGCTTCGCCATAGCGCGCGCAGCCTAGGTTGGCTGCGAGGGCGAGTCAACGCAGGGCGTCGGCCAGGACTATGCGACCACCTTGCAGCGAATCGCCGACCAGTCGTCGTCGACTGCAACCTGCGCGACTGTCTGCAGCCCCACCGTCAGTGCGTAGCGGCGGATGTCGTCGCGGTTGATGTCGGCGCTCAGGCGGGTGGAGGTCCCCTTGGGGTAGGTGAACCAGAGCTTGCCGTCCGGACTCAAAAGCGCCTTCAAGCGGGACGCCTCCGCTTCCAGAGCCGCCCGAGTGGTCACAAACACCTGGATGACGTCGAACGTTCCCTGGGGAGTGCTCGCGATCTCCACGCTGTCCGGCGCATCGAGGATGGCGGCGTACCCGTCCGGTGCGCCTACGAGCAGCAGGCGCTCGCCCGCTCGCAGGTGCATGCGGTCGGCCAGGGGCTTCGTCGGCATCGCTCGAATCCTACGGGAGTGGTGCGCACCCGCCCCCTATCATGACCCCGATGCCCCGTCTCGCCCTGCCCCGCCTGCGACGCAGCGACTGCGCCTTCCTCGCCCTCGCCACCGTCATCGTCGTCGGCGACCTGCTGACCAAGTGGATCATTCGCACCGGGCTGGATCGCGGGGACGCCTGGCCCGACCCCGACTGGAACGTCCGCATCGTGCACTTCACGAACACCGGCGCCGCCTTCGGCATCCTCGAGGGGGCGGGACCGCTGCTCGTCGTCGCGGGCGTCGTTGGAGTGGCCCTCATTCTCGTCTACCTCTTCAATCCCGGCATGGCGAGCCCCCTCGTCCGGGCTGGACTCGCGCTCATGCTGGGGGGCGCCATCGGGAATCTCATCGACCGTGTCGGCGACGGCAAGGTCACCGACTTCATCAAGTTCCCCGAGTGGCCCGCCTTTAACGTCGCTGACTCCGCTATTACGATCGGTGCGGTGATCCTCGTATGGGCGTTCGTGATTCAGACGCAGACGGGCCAGGAAGACGGCGACAACTCCTCGTGACCGAGGAGGGCCGCCTCGACACCGTTCTCGCCGCCGCCTACCCCGACCTCAGCCGCGCCCGCGTGCAGCGCCTCATCGCCAACGAGCACGTCCTCGTCGACGGCGCCCCCGCTCGCAAGTCGACGTACGTCCACGAGGGCGCCGAGATCGCCGTCACCCTCCCCGAGACCACCCGCGACGCCGCCCCCAGTGGCCTCTCCCTCCCCGTCCTTTACGAGGACGACCACGTGCTCGCCATCGACAAGCCCGCCGGCCTCCTGGTGCACGACGCTCCCGCCGAGCCCTGCGCCCCCAGCGTCGCCGCCTGGTTCGTCGAGCACTATCCGAGCGAAGCCGCCGCCTTCGACGTCGAACGCCCCGGCATCGTGCATCGCCTCGACAAGCACACCAGCGGCGTCCTTCTCCTCGCGAAGACTCCCCCTGCCCAGACCGCCCTCAGTGCCGCCTTCGAGGCCCGCGAGACGCACAAGCAGTACCTCGCCCTCTGTGACGGCATCCCCCAGCGCGACCGCGCCGTCATCGACGCCGACATCGCCCGCAGCCAGGCCGATCGCCGCCGCATGGCCGTCGCGTCCGACGGCCGCAGCGCCCAGACGGAGTACGAGGTCCTCGCCGCCGCTCGCGAACGCTCGCTGGTCTTGGCGAAGCCCCTCACCGGCCGCACCCACCAGATACGCGTCCACCTCGCCGCCATCGGCGCCCCCGTCGCTGGCGATGAGCTGTACGGGCGCGGCCCCGGCCCCCGCCACCTCCTCCACGCCTGGCGACTGACCATGCCCCACCCGGTGGGCGGCGAGCTGACGGTTACCGCGCCCCTCCCCCGCGACATGCTGGCCGCCATCGACGATGCCGGTTTCGCCGCCCAGGCCGCCCCCTACGCCGAGCCCGTCGACCCCACCCGCACGGAGGCGACCGCATGACCGGCTCCGTGCGCACCCGCTTCGCCCCCAGCCCTACCGGCGAGCTGCACATCGGCGGCCTGCGCACGGCCCTCTTCGGGTGGGCCTTCGTCCAGGCGAACGGCGGCCAGTTCGTCCTCCGCATAGAAGACACGGACCAGAGCCGCTATGTCGAGGGCTCAGTCGAGAATATCTACGAGGGTCTCCGCTGGCTTGGCATCGAGTGGGACGAGGGCCCCGACGTCGGCGGTCCGCACGGCCCCTACGTCCAGTCGGAGCGCCTCGACAAGTACCACGCCGTCGCCGACGAGCTGCGCGAGCGTGGTCGTGCGTATCGCTGCTTTTGCACCGCCGAGCGGCTCGCCCAGCTGCGCAAGGATCAGCAGAAGGACGGCCTTGCCCCCGGGTACGACGGCCGCTGCCGCGGCCTCGACCCCGAGGAAGCCGAGGAGCGTGCCCGCACCGAGCCCTCAGTCCTGCGTTTCCGCATGGACCGCACCGGCACAACCACCTTCCCCGACCTCATTCGTGGCGATGTCACCTTCCAGAACTCCCTCCAGGACGACTTCGTCCTGCTCAAGACCGACGGCTTCCCCACCTACCACCTCGCCATGCTCGTCGACGACCACGACATGGAGATCACGCACGTCATCCGTGGGGAGGAGTGGCTCGCGAGCGGTCCCCGCCACCTCCAGCTCTACGAGGCGATGGACTGGCAGCCGCCCCGGTTCGCCCACCTCCCCGTGCTCGTCGACCGCGACGGACGCAAGCTCTCCAAGCGCTCCGGAGACGTCGCCGCCCTCGACTACCGCGACAGCGGCTATCTACCTGAAGCTACGCTCAACTTCCTCGCCTTCCTCGGCTGGTCCCTCGACGACCACACCACCCACATCACACCCGAGGAGTTCACCCGCGTCTTCTCCCTCGACCGCGTCGTCTCCAACCCGGCGTTCTTCGATGTCGAGCGCCTCGACGCGCTCAACGGCCACTACATCCGTGCCCTCGACCCTGCCGACTGGCGTGACCTCGTCGCCCACTGGCTCGACGGTGGCCTCCCCGCCGACATCCCCCGCCCCCTCGATGCCGACCTCGTGACCGCCGTCGCCCCCCTCCTCCAGGAACGCGTCGCGCGCCTCGACGAGGTCGCCGGGCTCTCTCGCTTCCTCTTCGCCGATCTGCCCGACTACCCCCCCGAACTCCTCACCGAGCGCATCAAGGGCGACACCGAGCTGGCCGCCCGCACCCTCGACGCCGCCATCGCTGCCGTTGAAGCCGTCAGCGCCGAGGCCTGGGCGCCGGAGCCGGTCGAAGCGGCCCTGCGCTCGCTCCAGGACACGCTCGACCTGAAGCTGAGGAAGTTCGTCTCCGTGCTCTACGTGGCGATCATGGGCGCCCCGCGAGGCATCCCGCTGTTCGACTCCGTGGCCCTCCTCGGGCGCGACGAGGCGCTCACCCGCCTCCGCTCTGCCCGGGCCAAGCTGGGCTGAGCCTCAGCGCAGCGCCACCGTTGCGTCACGCTTGCGCGGCAGGTTGAACCACGCGTCGTCGCAGAAGGCGAGGTCCTCCTCGCTCAGTGTCAGCTCCGCGCCGCCGATGGAGTCCTCGATCTGCTCGGGTCGGCTCGCCCCGACGATCGCCGAGGTAATCCCGTCCTGTGCGATCACCCACGCAATCGCCGCGTGCGTCAGCGAGGTGTCGCGCTCGGCGAAGTACGTCCGCAGGCGCTCGACCTCGCGGAACTGCACATCGTCCCAGTAACGGGCGCGGTAGCGCGGCCCCGCGTTCCCGATGGTGAAGCGCGTCTCTTCGCGCAGGTCCTCGGTGCCCGCGTACTTCCCGGTGAGCATGCCGCCCGCCAGCGGGTTGTAGGCGATGACGCCCACGCCCTCCGACCGGCAGAGGGGCAGCAGCTCGTTCTCGATTTCCCGGAAGAGGATGTTGTAGCGAGGCTGGTCGCAGTCGTACCGCGCGATGCCGAGCCGCTCGCTCGCCCCGATCGCCCGCGCCAGCTGCCACGCCTGGTAGTTCGAGCAGCCGATGTAGCGCACCTTCCCCCAGCGCACGAGGTCATCGAGCGCCTTCATCGTCTCCTCGATGGGCGTGCTCTCGTCCGGGAAGTGCGTCTGGTACAGGTCGATGTAGTCCGTGCCCAGCCGCTTCAGGCTCGCGTCGACCGCGCTGAGGATGTGCTGGCGCGAGAGTCCGCGGTCGTTCGGTCCCGACCCCGTCGCCCCCCACGCCTTCGTCGCCAGCACGACCTTGTCGCGGGGCATCGTCGCGAGCCACTTCCCCACGATCGCCTCCGTGGCGCCCGTCTCCTCGCTGCCCATCGGATAGGCGTCGGCCGTATCGAGGAAGTTCACACCCGCGTCCCAGGCAGCGCCCATGATGCGCAGGGCTGCCTGCTCGTCGGTCTGGAACCCGAACGTCATCGTCCCCAGGCAGATCGTCGAGACGCGCAGTCCTGTGCGTCCCATCCTTCGGTACTCCATCGTGTCTCTCCTTGCCGTGCGCCTACGAACGGAGGTGCGGTTCCAGCAGCTCGACGTAGAAGCTGGCCCACTCGGGCCGCAGGTGGGTGCCATCTTTCCACAGCACCTCGGGACGCTCCTCAATGGCTGCCCGCCAGTCGACGAGGAACGCGCCCTCGTGGCGCTCGACGCCCTCGCGGATGACCTCGTTGTTCCCCTGCTCCCACGAGCGACTCACGCGCAGCGTCAGGAACACGACGCGCCGCTCCGGCCCCACGACATCCATGATCTGGTCGAACTGCTTCGAGGTGAATGTGCCGTTGTTGCCCAGGTGCAGCAGCACGACATCCCCGAGCTGGCCGTTCGCCTTCCGCTCCTTCAGCAACCTTATCGCCTGCGAAACCTGCCGCCCCACCGAGGCGTCGAGGTCGATGCCGGGGATGTCCTCGGCGAGCTGGTGTGCGGCGCCGAGCATCACCGAGTCGCCAATCGCGGTGACGCGCACGTTGATGGAGTTGCCTGCCACAACCCGACCGGCCGGTTGCGGTCCCTCGGCCTCGGGCGCTGTTCGCTTTGGCGCCAGCGCGTCCGATTGGAAGGCGTCCGTCATCGCGGCCAGCGATGCCGCCTGCTCGGCTGCCGCTGGCACGGCCGGGTCGTGAGCCGCCACGGCCAGGACTAGCGGGTCGCCGGCGGCCGCCGCCGCCACTGAACCGGTCTCCCCCGCCTGCGACGCGGGCAAGTCGAACAGCGTGGGTGGCGAAGCCGTCCGCGAACCCTGCAGCGACACCACCCGGTATGGGTCCTCCGTTCTCGCCGAGGCTGCTTCCGTCGCCACGATATCGGTGTTCACCAGTCGCAGTCGTACCAGCGCGAAGTAGGGGGGCTCCTCCTCCGCTGGCGTCAGCGTCATGAAGATTGCGACCACGGCCACGCCGGCCGCCGTCGCCGTACCCGCCAGCGCCAGCGTTCCCCGCCGCCATTGCGGCGTCGCAGCGCCTTCCCAGAGCTGCTTCCACAGCCGCCCCAGCGCGCCCTCGCGGATTGGCTTCTCCACCCAGCGGTACGACCCCTCCGCCAGCGCCAGCGTGACCGCGACCTGCATGGCTAACAGCGGCACGCCGTCGAACGGCACGTCGACGCCGGGGCGAGTCAGGACCATTACCGGCCAGTGCCAGAGGTAGATGCCGTACGAACGCACCCCCACCCAGCGCAGGACCGGCGTTCCCAGCCCCTGGGCCAGCGGGGAACGCTCGTGCGTCGCCGCCACGATCAGGGCTGCGGTCGCGACGCCCACCAGCGCGAAGCCGCCCTGGTACAGGAACGGCGTGCTTCCGTCGGCCAGCAACGTGAGCCCGACGAGCGTCGCGAGCCCCACGGCCCCGGCCAGCGTCAGCGCTGCCACTCCCGCCAGCGCCCGCAGGCCGCTCCCGCCCTCGCTCTGCCGCGCGCTCCACACGAACGCCAGCGCCGCCCCGATGAGCAGGCCGGAGGCCCGCGTATCGGTCCCGTAGTAGATGCGCGTGACTGCGCTCCCCGGCTCGTACAGCGCCGCCATCGCGATCGCCGAGGCGGCTGCCCCGCCGAGGATCAGGGCCAGCGTGAGCCGGTTCCGCAGCAGCGCCAGTCCGCCCGCCATGAGCAGGGGCCACACCACGTAGAACTGCTCCTCCACCGCCAGCGACCAGAGATGGCGCAGCATTGAGGGGCGCTCCCACGAATCGAAGTACGTCTCCCCCGCGACGATCAGGTCCCAGTTCGTGACGTAGGCAAGCGCCGCCCCGATGTCGCGGCGGAGCCCCGCTGCCTCACCCGGCTCGAAGATGACCGTGTAGGCCGCTACCGCGAACAGCAGCAGGAACAGAGCCGGCAGAAGCCGCCGCGCCCGTCGCATCCAGAAGGCCCCCAGTGCGATGCGCCCGCTGTTTGCGCGTTCCGCCAGCAGTGCCCGCGTGATGATGTACCCGCTGATGACGAAGAAGACCTCAACGCCGAGAAACCCGCCCGGCGCGATGCCCAGCGCGGAGTGGAAAAGCACGACTGCGATCACGGCCAGCGCCCGCATCCCGTCCAGGCCCGGCAGGTAGCGCTGCTGGGGAGGAGCGGGTGGGACCGGGGAAAGCGGTCTCTGACGGGTGGGCGTCGGCCCTGGACGGGTGTCCGGGGCGGCCAACCCATGCTGGATGGCCAATAGGGGCAATAAAGGCAAGGCCGCGAAGGATACGTCAACGCCCTCTTAGGTGCCCCCGCAATGCCTCCGTCCGCTACCCTCGTGGGCGGAGGTGGTCGTGACCGCAGCGGGAACTCGTGAGTGGCGCATGGTGGCCTTTCTCGACCACGAGGACGACCCGGCGACGATGGCCAACCCCGTCCACAGCACCGACTTCGCCCGCGAGCTCGGCTTCGCCGGCCCGCTGGTCGCCGGCGCGACGGTGTGGGGCTGGAGTGTGCCTGCCATCCTCGAAACGCTCGGCGACACATGGCTCGACAAGGGTTGGGCGCGCTTCCGCTTCCGCCAGCCCGTCTACCCGGGCGACGAGGTCCGCATCACGCTCTCGCCCCAGGAGGGCGGCGCCTTCGCCCTCCGCATGATCAATCCCGCGGGTGTCGACTGCGTCGCGGGGGAAGTGGGCCTCGGCGCCAACGCCGTGCTCGCCGAGTTCGACGCCGCGGAACGCATGGACCCCGCCCCCGGCCCGGAACCGCAGCCCGAGCTGCGCGTCGACCCCGCCCTTGTTGGCGCCGACTGGACCCCGATGGCCGTGGACGCCTCCCCTGAGACCCTGCGCGCCTACATGCAGCTCAGCCACCGCTCCGACGATCCGCGCTTCACCGGCGATGCGGCCCGGCTCCACCCGGCCTGGCTCGTGGCGCGAGCGGAGGCTCTCATGCGCCACAACTTCGCCATCTCCAGCTCCATCCATACCCGCAGCGAGGTCGAGTTCCTCGCGCCCGCCCCCGTTGGGGGCGCAGTTGTGACGGTAGGGCGCTGCGTCGCCGTGTACGAGCGCAAGGGCCGCCCTCTCGTTGAGTTCGACTGCCTCGTGCGGGGCCCCGGCGGCCGCGACCTCGCCCGCATGCGCCACACCACCATCTTCGATGCCACGGCAGGTGTTTCATGATCGACTCGATCGCCGGTTTCCTTCGCTACTTCGATGGCGTCCATCGCCGCGCACTGCGCGATGTGGCGGCCCTGCCTCCCGAGGCCGCTTCCTGGAAGCCCCCCGCCGGCGAGGGCGAAGCCGCCTGGGATGTCCCCGACCTCGTGGCCCACATCGCCCGCTCCCGCGGCTTCTTCGTGGGCGTCTACCACGACGAGGGCTGGATCATGCCGCCGCCCCCCGACACCTCCTCCCCCGAGCTGTGGACGCCCGCTCTGGAGGAGAGCGCTGCCGCCCTCCAGCAGCGCCTCCAGGACACCCCCGACGAGTGGCTCCAGCGCCGCGTGCCCCTGATCGAGGGCGACGCCACGCTCGCCGGCTGGCGCGTCCTCATGATGCTGGTCGAACACGAGGTCCATCACCGTAGCCAGATCGACACCTATGCCGGACTGAACGGCTGGTCACCCCCCGACATCTTCGGGATGAGCGCCGAGGGCCTTGCTGAGCGCGAGGCCGCCCAGCGCCAGCGCCTCGCCGAGCGCGGCGGCTAAACCCGCCGAATCGCGCTTCCCGTTTCCGCCCCGTAGGCTGCGCGCGGAGGTGCGATATGAGCGTGATGGATGACTTCCGGATGGAGGGCCAGGTTGGCGTGATCACCGGCGGCGGCCGCGGCATTGGCGAGGGCATCGCCTTCGCCATGGCCGATGCCGGCGCCGATGTTGTCGTCGCCGCCCGCCGCGAGAACGACCTTGCCCGTGTCGTCGAGGGCGTCGAGGCGCGGGGGGGACGTGGCCTCGCCGTTCCCACCGACGTGCTCGACCGGGCCGCCATCGATCGCCTCGTTGCCGCCACCGTCGAGGCCTTCGGCAAGATCACCGTGTGGGTGAACAACGCTGGCGGCAGCCAGGACAGCGCCGTACGCGACCTCGCGGAGACCCCCGACGAGTACTGGGACGAGATGATCGAGTTCAACCTCACCTCCGCCTTCCTCGGCATCCGTGCCGTCCTCCCCCACATGCCCGACGGGTCGAGCATCGTCAACATCGTTTCCGGAGCTGCCCTCAACGCCGCCCCCCACACGGGCGTGTACGGCGCCGCCAAGGCCGGCGTCGTGAACATGACCATGACCCTCTCCCGCGAGCTCGCCGAGCGCCGCATCCGCGTCAACGGCATCGCGCCGGGCCCCATCTTCACCGAGCAGTTCGCCGCCATGTTCCCCATGACCGAGGAGGAACAGGAGGCCTACGGCAACCGGCTCCCGACCGGCCGTATGGGCAGGCCCAGCGACATCGGTGCGGGTGTCGTCTACCTCGCCTCCGAGGCCGGGTCCTGGATCACCGGCCAGACCATCGCCATCAACGGCGGGCACGTGCCCGGCTCCATCGCCGTCGTCCACCGCGGCGAATAGCCGCCCCAACACCTACTCAGGAGGAGAACCAATGAGTATCACCAAGCAGGAACTCGTCGAAGGCATCCGCTTCGCCGGACGCCGCGCCGCCGCCGCTCTCGAGCACGTCCCCGACTTTGACCGCCAGCTCGCCCAGGAGTGGACCACCGCCGACGCCTTCCGGCACATCGCCGCTGGCGCGGGCTCCCTCGAGGGCTTCTACGGCGGCCTCAGCACGGGCGCATTCGAGTCGTTCAGCAACGACGATGCCGCTGCCGGCAACGCCCGCACGATCGAGCGCATGGCCGAGGTCTCCCGCGAGGAGCTCGGGACCATGATTCTCGAAGGCTCCGAGACCTCGGCCGCCTTCGCCGAGACGCTCGACGAGGACGACCTCGCCACGGTGGTCACCCTCGGCGACTACCGCATGCCCAAGGCCGAGCTCGTCGCCCAGATCTGGATCCACCACCCCATCCACCACGCCTACGAGGCGAGCCAGCGCTGGCCCCTGTAGTCGCGACTCGCTACGGGGCGAGCACCCGGTCCAGGTCGATCGTTTCCAGGCGCGCCCGCAATCGCCTGACCCACGCGCGCGCCATATCCGCGCCCCGGTTCTCGCCCACGCCGATATCCAGGATCGTGAGCAGGCCCAGCGTCTGAACGGTGGCGAGCAGCCCCAGGCGGTAGTGGCGCTCGAACGCCTCGAACGGGTAGCCGCTCACGCCGTGTTCTTCCAGCGCCGCGTGGTACGTGCGGAGAAGCTCGGCCTCATCCGCCGGTGTCAGGTCATCGCTCGCACCCGAGAGGAACCAGGCTACGTCGTAGGCGGCCGGTCCGCGCCGGATGGCCTGCCAGTCGAAGAAAACTGGCTCATCGCCTCGGAACACGAGGTTGTCGAGGCGCAGGTCGCCGTGTACGAGCGTTTCCGGCGCCTCCTGCTGCATCCGCTCGATCGTCTCGACGCCGTTCTCGCCGACCCACCCAAAGAGGCGCTCGAAGTCGTCGTCGAAAAGTTCCGGGTGCCGCTCTCGGAACGTCCCGCCCATCTCCAGGAACATGCTCTGCCGGACACGGGAGTCTCCCGCGAGCGGTACGAGCCAGTAGTGACCCTCGAGCGCGGGGCTCTCCCAGAGGGCGGCGTGCATCTCCGCGATGGACCGGAGGACAACTGCGCAGGCTTCCGTATCCGTTCCCGCGAGCTGATCGCCCGATGTCGCGTCGCCCAGATCCTCCAGAAGGAGCACGTAGCGTCGCTTCCGGCGCCCAGCCGCCCACAAGGCCATGCGCGTCACCCGCGGCAGGAGCGGCTGCGGCAGGCGGTTGGCCAGACTCATCGTCCCCTTCTGACGATCCGAGACGGCGTGGCGATCGAAGTCGCTGTGGTACACGCGGGGCAACGCCACCGGCACCTCGCCCGAGAATTCCTCGTAGAAGCAGCTCTCCCGCTCGTACACGCCTACGAGCTCCCCGAACGCCCGGTTCTCGAGCCGCGGCATCTTCGAGACCACGCTTGCCGGTCCCTCCCTGCCTTCGTACGAGAGACGCAACCGTGCGATGTCCCCCATGAACCCCTCGCCCTCCCCGAGGATTTCGCGTTCCGCGGAGGTGACCGAGCCCTCCGGCGACAGGTGGCCCCCCTCGCGCAGGGTGGTGGTCAACCACTCCGGGGTCAGGTCCTCGATCCGCTCGGGGATGAAGCGCTCCATGCCTTCGGCCTACGCCGGCGCCCCGTCCAGCAATCGGTCGAAGTCGATACCCGACACCCGCGCGCCCAGCCGCTCGTGCCATGCCTCCATCAGCCGTACGCCCCGGCCCTCGCCCATGTCCATCATGTCCGTGGCCGTGAGCGTCTGCATGGCCGTCAGCAGGCCCAGGTGGTAGTGCCGCATCAGCGCCTCGAAGGAATAGTCGTGGATACCCAGCTCCTCGAGCGCGGCCAAGTACCCGTGCAGCAGCTCGGCCTCATCCTCCGTTGTCAGGTCTGGACACGCCCCAGAGAGGAAGTAAGCAACGTCGTAGGCCGCCGGTCCCCGCCGCACGAGCTGCCAGTCGAATACGAGCGGCTCGCCGTCCCGGAAGGCGACGTTGTCCAGCCGCAGGTCGCAGTGCACCAGGGTGACCGGCGCGCCCCGCTGGAGACTCCGGGCAGCGTCTTCGCCGTGTTCCAGCGTCCACGCGAGCGCCCGCGCGAATCCTTCGTCGATGAGGTGGCTGGATCGCTCCAGGAAGGCTGGCTGCGAAGTCCGAAAGAGCCCGTGCCGGATGCGTGCGTCGATGCTGAGCGGGATCAGCCAGAACCGGTTCTCCACCACCGGGCTGTTCCAGTAGGCGGCGTGCATCCGCGCGATCGAGGAGAGCACCGCTGCGCACCGCTCTGGCGAAACCCCCGTGAGCTGGTCCCCTGGCTCTGCGTCCCCGATGTCCTCCAACAGCAGGATGTAGCGCCGCTTCTTCCGCGCTGCGACCCATATTCCCACCCGTGTCGTGAGCCCCGACAGCAACCGCGGGGTGCGGTCTGCAATCTTCAGTACCGCCTCTTGCCGTTCCGATGTCGCGTCCCGATCGAAATCGCCGTAGTACATCCGCGGCGTTGAGAGCGGCAGGTCGGCGGCCATCTCGTCGTAGAAACAGCTCTCGCGCTCGTACGCGCCCAGCAGCTCTCCCATCCCGCGATTGGCCAGCTTCGGCAGCTTGGCGATCACCGTTGCCGGCCCCTGGCCGCCCTCGTAGGCGAGTGTCAGCCGGGCGATGTCACCCAGGAAGCCCGCGCCCTCCCCGAGTATCTCGCGCTCGGCCGAGGTCACGGTCGTCGTCGGGGTCAGCTCCCCCGACTCGCGCAGGGCAGCTGTCAGCCACTCAGGGGTGAGGTCGTCCAGGCGTTCCGGGATCGAGAGTGCCAAAGTCGTGCCCTCCGGGGCTGCTGACCGGGGAGCTTACCCGCCAACGCCGGTTGGCGTGGCGTTTGGGCGACCGGCCCCGTACGATCCTGACTCCCGCAACCGCGAATCCCCCCGCTTGTCCCAGCGTTGCCAGGAGCCCGCATGAAGATTCTCGATGGCGTCTACCAGCTTCTTACGCCCTTCCCCCAATACAAATACGAGGAGGCGAAGAAGCTCCGGGTCGAGCTTGAGCGCACGCCCCGAGTCATCAAGGGCCTGCCCTACGTCATGCCCTACCTGATCAAGCACGGGTCGGACACGATGCTGGTGGACTGCGGCTGGAACACCGACGTCGCCTACGCCGCCCTTGAGGAGGGCATGAGTGAGGTCGGCAGCCACCCCTCCGAGATCACGCAACTCGTGATCACCCACGTCCACCCCGACCACTACGGCATGTCCGGCCGCCTCAAGCAGGTCTCCGACTGCGAGGTCATCATGCACGAGCGCGAGGCCGACTTCATCGCCTCCCGCTACTACGCCCCTCGTGGCCTCACCGACGAGATGCAGAAGTACATGGGCCAGCACGGCGTGCCAGAGATGAAGGCCCCCGAGATGTCCCGTGGCTCCATGGACATGCTCGACAAGGTCCAGCCCGCCGCCCCCGACTACAAGGTCCACGGCGGGGAGACCCTGAGCGCCGGGGACTTTCACTTCGAGGTCATCTGGACGCCCGGCCACGCTCCCGGCCACATCTGCCTCTACGAGCCCAACCGCAAGCTCCTCTTCAGCGGCGACCACATCCTCCCCACCATCACGCCCAACGTCTCGATGCACTCCCAGACGTCCGGGGACCCCCTCGGCGACTACATTCGCTCTCTCGACATCGTCGCCAAGCTCGATGTCGACCACGTCCTCCCGGCGCACGAGTTCGACATCAAGGAGCTCAAGCGCCGCGTCAACGAGATCCATGACCACCACCGCGAACGCCTCGACGAGATGATGCGCTGCGTCGACGCGGGCGCCACCGCCTGGGACGTCGCCGGCCGCGTCAAGTGGGCCACCGGCACGCTCAACGACTTCGAGCCGTTCATGCAGCGCGCCGCCGTCGGCGAGACCCTCTCGCACCTGGAGCATCTCTTCGAGGAGGGACGCCTCTCCAAGGTGAAGCGCGACGGCAAGCTCCACTGGATTCCCGTCTAGCGGGCCTTCCGCCGAGCGCCAGCGCGCGCCGTCTGGTACCGTTGGCCCGTGGCAAAACAGGAATCCATCGAAGTCGAAGGGCTCGTTACCCAGGCGCTCCCCAACGCCGTCTTCCGCGTCGAGCTGGCCAACGGACACGAGGTGCTCGCCCATGTGAGCGGTCGCGTTCGCCGCTACCGCATCAAGGTGCTCCTCGGCGACCGCGTGCTCGTCGAGCTCTCGCCCTACGACCTTTCCAAGGGCCGCATCACCTACCGCTTCAAGTAGGCGCTCGCCCCAACCACTCCCCTACGCCCGCGGAATCGCGCCCGTCTCCTGCAGACGCGCGAACCACTTGCGGAACATGTCCTCCGTGTCCATGCACTCCGTGAAACCCGCCTGCCGCACGGCGATCGTGCTGTTCAGGATAGGCAGTGGCGGTCGGTTCGGCGCACCCAGCACCGTGTCCGCGTAGATGAGCGAGTTGTAGCCGCAGTACTCCACAAGGTCGGCGGGCGAGGTCAACCCGTGCTGCTCGACGAGTGCCGCCCACTCCGCCTCCCGCTTCGGCATCTCCTCCACCAGCGAGACCTGTCGCGCCTCCCCTGCCTCCATCCCCAGCGTCTCCGCGATGGCCGACCAGACGTTCTCCCACATGAACACATCGCCGTTCGTCAGGTTGAACGTCCCGCCCCAGGCCTTCGGTTCCTCCGTTGCCCACGAGAGCGCATGCGCCACGAGGTCCGCGTCGACCGCCTCCCGCAGCGTCGGCGCTCCCGGCTTGCCCGGAAAGTCGAGCGGCTTCCCTTCTTCCCGCAGCAGCGCCGCGTAGGCCCCGATCACCGGGATCGGGTTCATGTTGTTTCCCGGCGCATCCCCGTAGATCACCGTCGGACGCCAGGTCGTCAGCTCCCAGCCTCCCTCTGCCTGTTTCGCCCGCAGGTAGTCCTCCTGCTCGAAGTAGAAGTTCGGGTGCTCCCTGCGCGGCTCCCGCTCCCGCAGTGGCACCTTCACGCCCTTCGCCCCGATGCTGGGGTGGTGCAGCCCGTACGCCTTCGTGCCGTGCAGCAGCGACACGTGCTCGAGCCCTGAAGCCGCCCGCGAGAGCGGCTCGAACAGGTTCCGCAGCATGCGCGCGTTGCGCTCGATCACCTCCGGGTCGACCCATCCCGGCATCAGGCCCGGCACCTCCTGGAGCGCCGCGTACACGAGGTGCGTCACGTTCGACATCGCCCCGAAGGCCCGCTCGCACGCCTCCTCGTCCAGCAGGTCGACGGAGAGCAACTCCGCCTCCTCCGGCAGTCCCGCCGGCACCCGTCGCGAGACTCCGACCGCCTCCCAGCCCGACAGCGTCGCGAAGTGCCGCACCGCCGCGTACCCCACCAGCCCCGACGCTCCCGCGACCAGCACCCGCTTCGCCATGCTGCTACCTCCGATGGCGCCTCACGGCGCCGCGGCGCACAGGATACCCAGCCCTCGCGCCCCCGTTGCGAGGCCTTCGCTGTGAGCGCACACTGGCCCCCTAACAGTTGGAGGCTCCAAATGACCTCTCCCAACGTCCTCCTCGCCACGAAAGGCCACCCGTTCCAGCGCGAACCCTTCTTCTCCATGTTCGACTCGTTCCAGGCCGACGGCGGCATCTCCGCCTGGACGCACGTCGAGCAGCCCGCCGCCCAGGCGTTCTTCAACGCCGAGGCCGCCGCGCCCTACGACGTCATCGTCGACTACTCGATGCCGGGCCGCGGCATCGGGGACGCCGACCCGCCCCAGTCCCTCAAGGACGGCTACCGCTCGCTTCTCGAAGCGGGCAAGGGCATGGTCATGATCCACCACAACATCTGCTCCTGGCCCGCCTGGGAGGAGTACGCCGAGATGGTGGGCGGCCGCTTCTTCTACGACCCCGGCGAGCTTCGCGGCCAGCAGTGGCCCGACTCCGGCTACCTCCTCGCCGTGAACCACAACGTTTCCGTCGTCGAGCCCGACCACCCGGTCGTCGAGGGTCTCGACCCGTCCTTCGAGCTGCAGGACGAGCTCTACCTCGCCCCCTACTTCGAGGACAACGTCGTGCCGCTTCTGCGCAGCGACTTCGAGTTCACCTACAGGAACTTCTTCTCGCCTGCCCTCGTCGTGCACGAGCGGCGCATGTACGAGCGCGGCGAGTGGAGCCACCCGCCCACCAGCAACATGGTCTCGTGGGCCAAGAACCACTACAACAGCCCGATCGTCTACATCCAGCCCGGCGACGTGCCCACGTCCTACAACAATCCGAACTACCGCAGGCTGCTCTCGAACGCGATCCAGTGGGTCGCCTCCGAGGAGGCGCACGCCTGGGCCCGTGAGCGGAACGCCGCCGCCGTGCCCGGGAGCTAGTACCCCCGCTCGCGCCCGACGACGTTCGCGAGCGGTTCGCCGCGCACGTATCGCTGCAGGTTCTCCGCGAAGAACTCCGCCGCGCGTTCGAAGTAGCCGTGTATCGAACCTGAGCGGTGGGGTGTCACGACCACGTTGGACATGTCCCAGAAGGGGCTGTCCTCGGGCAACGGCTCGGGGTCGTGCACGTCGAGCGCCGCTCCCGCGATGCGTCCCTCCCGCAGCGCTGCGAGCAGCGCGTCCGTGTCGATGACCGTCGCCCGCGCGATGTTCACGATCGACGCCTCGGGCTTCATCAGCGCCAGCTCATCCGCCCCGATCATGCCGTCCGTATCCGGCGTCAACGGAACGCACAAGTTGACGTAATCCGACTCGTCCAGCAGCTGCGGCAGGTCGCTCGATGGCAGCAGCACGTCCACGTCCGGGTCGGTGTCGCCCGGTTGGGCGCTGCGGCGCGTCGCCACGACCCGCATCCCGAAGGCGCGTGCGCGTATTGCCAGCTCTCGCCCGATCGCTCCCAGCCCCACGACCCCGCACGTCTTCCCCTTCAGCTGGCCTGCGAAGTGGAAGTTCCAGCGATGGTCCAGCTGGTCCCGCATCGCCTCGTGCAGGTCCTTCTCCAGCATCACCATCACGCCCATGCAGTACTCCGCGATGGGCACTGCCCCAACCCCGCTCATCGTCGTGATGACAAAGTCCCGCTCGAGAATGCCCTGCTCGATGAGCTCGTCGAGCCCTGCCGTCAGCACCTGGAACCACTTCAGGTTCGGGGCGGCCTCATGCACCGCGATCGGGTCCAGGTGCGAACCGAACAGCACCTCCGCCTGCGCAAGTAGCTCGGCCTGCTCGGCGGTCGGCGGCGGGCGGAACGCACCCGGTGAGATGCGTTCCGCGGGGTAGTCCAGGATGCGCACCAGCGGCGATGCGCCCTCGATCGTCGCCCTTGTCTGCTCCGTCAGGGGGAACGACACCACCACTGGGATCGGCTCCTGCCTCATGCGCCCTCCTCGCTCGGCGGCAAGTCTACCCAGCCGCTCCCGCTCGCGTTCCAGCCCCCCGTCCCCGACAATCACGCGGATGCCCGAATCCCGCGACCGTTTCGAGGCCGCCGCCCTGCGCGTTCACACCGCCTCCACCCTCGAGTACTTCGGCATGCCCGCGGCCGATGCCGCCATCGCCGCCGAGGTGCTCGTCGACGCCGACCTGAAGGGCATCGAATCCCACGGCATCGCCCACCTCACCTGGCACGGGGGCTACGTGCCCGGCCTGCGCGACGGCCGCGTGAATCCCACGCCCACGGTCCGCATCCTGCGCGAGACCCCCGCCACCCTCGCCCTCGACGGCGACGGCGGCATGGGCGTCGTCGTTGCCGTCGACGCCATGGACCGCTGCATCGCCCGCGCCGAAGAAACCGGCATCGGCATGGTCACCATCCGCAACGGCCGCCACTTCGGGGCCGCCGGCTACTACGCCGAGCGCGCCGCCGCCCGGGGCCTGATTGGCATGGCGAGCTGCAACACGCCCGTGCTCGCGGTTCCCGCCGGGGGCGCCGAGCGCGCGTTCGGCACGAATCCGCTCGCCTTCGCCGCCCCCATCGAGGGCCGCGAGCCCTTCTCCCTCGACATGGCCACGACCGCCGTCGCCGGCGGCAAGCTCGAGATCGCCGGCCGCCAGGGCAAGCGCCTCCCGGCCGGCTGGGCCGTCGATGGCGAGGGGCGCAGCAGCGACGATCCTTCGGCCCTTGGCCAGGGCGGGGCGCTCCTTCCCCTCGGTTCCTCCCTCGAGACCAGCTCCTACAAGGGCTACGGCCTCGGCCTCGTCTCCGACATCCTCTCGGGCGTCCTCTCCGGCGCGGGCTTCGGGATGATCATGCCGCGGCCTCACATGGGGCAGTGGTTCGCCGCCTGGCGCATCGACGCCTTCCGCGACCCCGCCGAGTTCAAGGCCGAGATGGCCGAGCTTGCCGACCGCATACACGCCATCGCCCCCGCCCCCGGTGTCGACCGCGTGCGTATCCCCGGCGACAAAGAGGCGGAAGCCCGCGCCGACCGTGAAGCCCACGGCATCCCCCTCGACAGCGCCGTCGTCGACCAGCTCCGGGAGCTCGCGGCCGAGACCGGCGTCTCCTTCCCGGACCCCGTTGGGAGCCCCGCATGATTCCCGAAAACGTGCTCGCCGCCCTCCGCCAGCGCTTCGAACTGCTCTCCGCCCCCGTCACGATCGACTACTTCCACCAGGGCGAAAGCGGGCTCATCGTGCCGGGCGCTCCGCCCCGTACGCCCTGCCCCGCCTGCGGACCCACGAAGGAGACGCTCGAAGACCTCGTCGGCGTCTCACCGAAGCTTCGCCTCGTCACGCACGAGTACCACGCCGAACCCCAGCTGGTGGAGAGCTGGAACGTCGAGCGCGTTCCCGCCGTTCTCCTGCGGCGCGGCGCCGGCGCCCCGCCCCTCCGCTACTACGGCCTGCCCCAGGGCCTCTTCTTCGAGGTGCTGGTCGAGGTCATCTCCGCCTTCCCGGCGCCACCCTCCCCACCCGCCGCTCTCGCCGAGGTCCTCGACCGCCTCACCGACATCCTCTCCATCGTCGTGGTCGGCTCCATGCGCCACCCGGCGGGGGCGCAGGCCGTGGCGAGCGCCTACCAGCTCGCCCTCTTCTCGAACAAGGTCGAGGCGACCGTCATCGAGGCCGAAACGTTCCCCGAGGTCGTGCAGCAACTCGGGCTGAGCGAGCTGCCCGCCACAATCGTCGCGGACAAGCACGGCTTCTCGGGTGTGGCCAACACGATGGCCCTCGCCCAGTTCGGCGTCGACGCCCAGCAGTCCGACTCCCCGATGCCGCCACAGGTGGCGCCGGGGTCGGCGGCGGCCATCGGCGGCGCTCCCGGCGCCCCACCCGTCTCCGCTCCCCAGCCCGCCACCTCCGAGCCCCCCACCGTCGACCCCGCCGAGGAAAAGGTCGACGTCGCCATCGTCGGGGGCGGTCCCGCGGGCCTGCAGGCGGCGCTGGTGCTCGTGCGCGCCCGCAAGTCCGTCGCCGTCTTCGACGCGCCCTCCCCCGCCCGCAACGCCGCCTCCCACGGTGTCCACAACTTCATCGGCATCGAGGGCATGCTCCCCGCCGACCTCGCGCGGACCGCCTGGGAGCAAATTGACGCCGTCGGCGGTGCTGCCTTGCACCGCATCGAGGTCGCCAATGTCGAGCGCGACCACGAGGGCGACTTCGTCATTACGACGGCGGAGGGCGACAGGCTCGGCGCCCACCACGTCATCCTTGCCTTCGGTCACCGCGACGCCATCCCCGACATTCCCGGCTTTGCCGAGTGCTGGGGCGATACCGTGATCTCCTGCCCCTTCTGCGATGGCTACGAACACCGCGATCGCGTCTGGGGCCTGGTCGTGCCCTCGACCGGGGCCAAGGCCACGCCGCCCCTCTTCGCCTACAACTGGACCGACAAGGTGAAGGTCTTCCTCGGCGGTGAGGTGGACCTTCCCGAGGAGATGGCCACCGCCCTCGAAGCCCAGGGCCTCGAGCTCCATCGCGGCGACATCACCACCATCAACCACGACAACGGCAAGATCGCCAGCGTTACGCTCGCGGGCGGCGAGACCGTGCCCGTCGAGACGTTGCTCTGGAGCCCCGAGTCCCTGCCCTCCCCCATCGTCGAGCGCCTGGCCGGTGGCCTCGGCCTCGCCGTCGATGAAGAGGGCTTCGTCGCTGTGAGTCCCCTGCAGCAGACGAACGTCGAGGGCATCTGGGCGGCCGGCGACGCCATCGGCTCGACGATGGCGATGGACGCTGCCCGCTCCGGCGGCGCTGTCGCCGTGCTGATCGTCCAGGGCTGGTTCGAGGAGCCGGGCCACTAGAAGGGCGCAACCCTGCCGTCCGCGTTATCCTTGAGCCGTTCGTGCCGCCCGCGCAGGTGGGCGGGCGCCAGGAGTGTGTCCAATGAGCCGTGAGCAGCTGGTGGAGATGTCCCGCCGCGAGGTGGAGAACCTCCAGAACAACCGCATCGACCTCGCCGACGCGATCTACAAGATCCCTACCGCGCTCTACCACGACCAGGAGCGCTGGGAGGCCGAGGTCGACCGCATCTTCCGGCGGCTCCCCCTCGCCCTCGCCTTCTCCTCCGAGCTGCGTGAGCCTGGCTCCTACCGCTCGATGGAAGTCGCAGGCGTGCCCGTCCTCATCACGCGCGCCGAGGATGGCGAGGCTCGCGCCTTCGTCAACATGTGCAGCCACCGCGGCAACTTCATCGTCGAGGAACCCGAGGTCGGCAAGACCGAGGTCTTCCGCTGCAACTACCACGCCTGGACCTACAACCTCGAGGGCAAGCTCGTCGCCGTCTTCGATGAGGACAACTTCGGCGAACTCGACAAGTCCTGCTTCGGCCTCACGGAGCTCCCCTCCGCCGAGCGCTCCGGCATGATCTGGGTCACCCTCAAGCCCGACTCCGACGTCGATATCGACGCCTTCCTCGCCGGTTACGACTCCGTCCTCGATGACCTTGCCTTCAACGACGCCTACGTCGTCGGCGCCCAGCCGCTCGATGGTCCCAACTGGAAGGTCGCTTACGACGGCTACCGTGACTTCTACCACGTGCCCATCCTCCACCGGAACAGTTTCGGTCCCGACGGCCCGTTCCAGCCCGACTACTACTCCTGGGGCCCGCACGTGCGCGTGATGTCGCCCAAGGGCCACGAGAAGCTCGCCGACACCCCCGAATCGGAGTGGGGCTACGACGACATGACCGCGGGCGTCTGGACCGTCTTCCCCAACATGTCCATCGCCGGCAGCACGGGCACGGGCTACATGGTCTCGCAGATGTTCCCCGGCAAGACCCCCGGCGAGTCCTTCACCATCCAGAACTTCCTCCGCTTCGAGCCGCCTGAGGAGCAGGATCCGGAGGAGCTGAAGGAGTACATGGACTTCATGGGCCACGTCGTCGGCAACGAGGACTACTACACGGGCTTCCACGTCCAGAAGGCCCTCGCCACCGGCGCCAAGGAGTTCTCCCTCTTCGGCCGCAACGAGGGTGGCGGACAGCTCTTCCACAAGTGGGTCGATGCCCTCGTCGATACCGAAGACGCGGACCTTCCCGCGCTCCTGGAGAAGGGCGTCAAGTAGCCCCCGGCCTCAGCGCCAGGAAACACAGGAGCCCCCTCTATGGAGGGGGCTCCTTCTCGTTCAGGAAGATGGTTAGGGGCTACTTGCCGCCGGGGGCCCCTGCCTCCTCTGGCTCGACGCCGAAGCCGCCGGGTTCCTCTGAGTCGTCCTCGCCCAGGGGACTCTCGCCGCTGGCTTCCGCCATCAAGTCCTCGCGGCTGCGCATGCGGACGCGCGGCATGAGCAGCCCGATGGCGAACCCAACCGCCACGATGCCGACCCCCACGAGGAAGATGCCCGTCACCGAGTCGCTGAGGGCGATCCGCGCCGCGTCGATCACGCTTTCCGAGGCGCCTGGGCTCTGCCGTTCGATCGCCGTTGTGAGCCTTGCAAGCGATTCTTCGCTCAGGAGACGCTGCGGGTCCGACAGGATCTCGCCGAACCGCGGATCCACCGCGTTCTCCAGGTTCGACCTGAAGGTGGTCGCCATCAGCGATCCGAGGATGGCCACCGAGAACGTTCCCCCGATCTGGCGGAAGAAATTGACTGAGGCCGTCCCTACTCCCAGGAATTGGTGGGGCACGGCGTTCTGCACCGCCAGCTGGAACGTCGGCATCCAGAAGCCCATGCCCAGCCCCAGCAGAATCATGTAGCCCCGCGTGGACCAGGCCGAGGAGCCCTGGTCCAGCGTCGAGAGCAGGAAGAAGCCGGTGATCAGTGCGCATCCTCCGAAGATCGCGAGTACTCGCATGTCCCGTCCGCGGCTCAGCAACTGCCCGGTCACGACCGACCCGAATATCATCCCGAACATCATCGGCATCATGACGAGGCCGGAATCCGTCGTTGAGTGGCCCTGGACGCCAACCAGGAATAACGGCAGGAACTGCATCGCGCCGAACATGCCCGCGCCCAGCACCATCGTCGTCAACACCGAGACGGTGTAGACCCGGTTCCGGAACAGGAACAGCGGAAGCACGGCCTCCCTGGCCCGCCTCGTCTGCAGCAGGAGAACCACGAGCAACGCCGCTGACACGCTCAGCGAGACGACCACCGGGAGGTCGCTCCAGCCGTACTGGTTCCCCGCCCAGGAGAGGCCCAGCAGCAGTGGAACGGTCACGCCCACGATGAGCGCCGCGCCGCCCCAATCGATGATCGCCTTGCCCTGGCCGCGGAACCACGGCATGCCGTAGGTAACCAGCGCCAGTGCCAGCATCGCCACGGGGATGTTGATGTAGAAGATCCAGCGCCAGGAGAGGTGGTCGACGAGCGCCCCTCCGGCCAGCGGTCCAATGATGGTCGCCAGCCCGAACGTCGCCCCGAAGAGTCCCATCCAGCGTCCCCGTTCCCTCGGTGCGAACAGGTCGCCGATGGACGTGAACGAGGTCGTCATGATCAGGCCGGCGCCCACGCCCTGCACCGCCCGGAAGGCGATCAGGTAGATCATGTCCGCCGCTGCGCCGCTCAGCCACGAGCCCGCCACGAAGATGACGATGCCCGCCAGGATGAACGGCTTTCTCCCGTACAGGTCCGAGAGTTTCCCGACCACCGGCACCAGCGCCGTCGAGGCCAGCATGTACGAGGTGAACGGCCACACGTAAAGGTCGAGGTTGCCGAGGTCCTCCACGATGGACGGCATCGAGATCGCCACGATCGTCTGGTCCAGCGCCGCCAGGAACATCGTTGAGAGCACGCCCGCCAGCACGAGCACCTTGCGCCGAGTGGGCAGCTCCATCCCGGGCGGCAGTCCGCCGGCTATCTGTTGGCCTCCGCCCATTCCCATCATGACTGTGCCTCCCCGGCGTTCGCTGTGGTCGCCCGTGCGAGGAAGGGGCTGAGCACCGCCTCTGCGGCTGCTCGTGCGTCGCCCCTGGCTTGGAGTGTCATGGCTGCCCACGGGGCGAGGCTGCCCAGGATGAGAGCAGCGGCCACATCGGAGTCGATGTCGTTCCGCAGCTCACCGCTCGACCGTGCTCGCTCGTACAGGGCCCGGAAGCGCCGCAGTGGATCGACGGCGCGCATCTCCTTGCGGAGCTCCTCGCGCCCGCCGATGAGCGCGGCGTGCACCCAGCCGTACTTCCTCATGACGGTGTGCAGTCGCTCCACGAGGGCGATCAGGTTTTCCGCGCCGTCCGCGCGGCTTTCGGCTTCGTCAAGGCTTGCCGCCATCTGCGCCACCGCATCCCGCACAATCGTCTCGATCACCTGGTCGCGGTTCCCGACGCAGCGGTACACCGTGCCGACTCCGACACCTGCCTCGTGGGCGATGTCGGTCAGTTCCGCTTCCAGTCCCCGCTCGGCCATGAGGCGGGTGGCCGCCTCCACGATCTTCCGCTGGTTCGCCAGCGCATCACTTCGCATCGGGGAAACGTAAC
The DNA here is from genome assembly GCA_026702615.1 of Chloroflexota bacterium. Lineage (GTDB taxonomy): Bacteria > Chloroflexota > Dehalococcoidia > Tepidiformales > Tepidiformaceae > UBA2991. The sequence continues at coordinate 95,439 of JAPPBY010000013.1, forward strand.
CGGAATTCCGGTTATTCGCAAGCCCTGCACTCGCACAGGGCTGGGCGCACCCTTCGGGTCACGAACGGACCGGTCCTAGCCCTCGTCCTCGAGCGCCTTGTCGACCCTCTCGGCTACCTCAGGCGGCACGAATGATGCCCAGACATCGCGGAAGTTGCGGAGGTACCAGAGAGCCCCGACATCGGAGTCCTCGTTGTTCTCCTCCATCCACACTTCGGTTGCGACCTGGTCCGCCGCCCTGAAGTCCCAGCTCTCAAGGAATTCGATGACCTCTGGCGCCCGCTCCGGAAGCGAGTTGTTGACCATGATCAGCACCTTCGCTTCCGGATAGGCGCAGGCCTTGGTGGTCGACCAGCACTCGTCCGAGTATGCCGGCTCTTCGAGGATGTACAGGTCCAACGCGACTGAGAGGGGTGTCGGGTGCCACATATACCCGACCCACGCCTCGCCCTTGGAGTAGGCCGCCTCCAGATCGGCGAAGAGACCCGCGCTCGAACCCGGATTGAGCAGGTGAATGTGGTCGGTCAGGCCGTACGCCTCGACCTTCGCCGCGTTCACCTGCTCGCAGGCCCAGCCCGGGAGGCAGGTCACGAATCGCGCCTTGCCCTGCGAGTCGGCGGTCACGAACAGGTCCACGTAGTCGGGCAGATCGGTTACCGAGACCAGGCCCGGATTCTCGTCCTTGAGGTACTGCGGAATCACCCAGGCTTCCCAGCCCGTGTCCAGGCTCGTCCCGAGCGCGACCAGCGTCCCTTCGTCCACGTCCAGCAGCCACTCCTGCTGCGCCGGCCAGATCTCCATCGTCACATGTGTATCCCCATTGACCAGCGCCTGCCAGAGCGACACCGTGTCCCCCGGGACCAACTCGACGGGGTACTCGTAGCCGTGCTCGACGATGTACGCCGCGACCCGGGCCTGGATCTCGGCTGAGGGCCAGTTCAGGTCGGAGAAGACGATCGTCTCCTTCTCCTCCGAGTCACCGCCGCAGGCGGCGATGATGAGGGCCAGACCTGCGGCCACTATCGCCAGTGTGAGAAGTATCGGTCTCCTTGCCAGCATCATGGGGGCCTCCCGCCGCGGCCTGATGACTAAGGGTGCTAACGCGTATGGGGCTATCCTACCCCGCCGCCGGCCCCCATTGACGATTGCTGTCGGCTGGCAAAGGCCTGCGTAATCCGGTCGATGATGATAGCGAGGAACACGATCCCCAGTCCGGCCAGGAACGCGTTCCCCGGCTCGATTCGCCCCAGCCCGCGGTTCACGTCCTCGCCGAGCCCCCCGGCTCCCACCAGCGAGGCGATGACGACCATTGCCAGGGCCATGAGCGTGGTCTGGTTGACCCCCGCCATGATCGTCGGCGCCGCCAGCGGGATCTTGACCTTCAACAGCAACTGGAGCGGCGTAGCCCCGAACGACTCTGCCGCTTCCAACGTCTCTTCCGGAAGCTGCCGGATGCCGAGATTGGTGAGCCGCACGGCCGGGGGAACGGCGTAGATGAGCGTCGCGATCACCGCGGGTACGTTCCCCAAACTGAAAAAGGCAATCGCTGGCACCAGGTAGACGAAGCTCGGCATCGTCTGCATCCCGTCGAGGATGGGACGCAGGATTCTGTCCAGCCGGTTGCTCTGCGAGGCCCAGACCCCCAGCGGCACCGCGATGATGATCGACAGCGTCACGGTGACGGCCATCAGCGCCACCGTCTCCATCGTGCTGTCCCACAGCCCGAAGGCTGCCAGCAGGGTCAGCGAAGCCGCGGAGAAGGCCGCGACCCAGTACCCCGCCGCCCGCCAGGCGATGGTCGTGACCGCGAGGATGGTGGCCGGCCACGGAAGCCACAGCAGGAAGTCTTCGATCGCCACCAGCACTTCGATCACCACCCGCCTGATCACGTCGAAGAGCACGTCGAGCTCCGTCGTCATCCAGTCGATGACGTTGTCGATCTCGCGACCCACGTCGCGACCCACGTCCGCCGGGAAGTCCCCCGCCCAGTCCCAGTCCCCTGCCCACAGCACGATCGCGAGGATCGCGGGCACCACGAGCCATCGCAGCCACAGCACCCAGCGAAGCCAGCGCGGCCCCCGGCTCAACCCCGGGAATTCGAGGCGACGGCGGATCGCCTCCAGCGAGGTCGTGGCAGGCGCGCCTTCCGCGGGAGGTGCCTCTCCCGTCACGCCGGTCCCCCATCCCCGACAGCCCCTGTCATCTCTCCGTCCGCGACGCCGGCCATCGCCTGCGCAAGCGCATCGAGCGGGATCTCCCCCACGAGGGCGCCGTCACCATCCAAAACCGGAATGGGGTGGTCCGAACGCAGCCCGTGCGGGACGAGCTCATCCAGCACCGTCTCCTCCGCGACCGCGCTCTCCTTCTCCAGCGTGAGCGACCCCACCGGCCTGTCCCCCTCATCCAGCGTGTGCCGCAGCAAGAGCAGGTCCGCGCTGCCGGCGTACCGCCCTGCTTCGTCGATCACCAGGGCGTGCATGCGCTCCTGCGACTCCAGCGCCGCAAGCACCTCCGATGTCAGCTGCTCCGCACGAGCCGTACTTGTCGGGGCACGCATCACCGATGCCGCCGTCACCATCGATTGCAGCCGCACGTCGCGGGTGAACTCCCGTACGAAGTCATTCGCCGGCGACAGCACCACGTCCGACGGCTCTCCCATCTGCACGATCGCGCCGTCGCGCATGATCGCGATCCGGTCGCCGATGCGAACAGCCTCGTCCAGGTCGTGCGTGATGAAGATGATCGTCTTGTGCAGCTCCGCCTGCAGCTTCGCGAGCTCTTCCTGAAGCTCCCGACGGATGACGGGATCGAGCGCGCTGAACGGTTCATCCATCAGCAGCACGGGGGCGTCCTGCGCGAGCGCGCGCGCCAGCCCGACTCGCTGCTTCATGCCCCCGCTCAGCTGGTCGGTCTGGCGGTCGCCCCACCCCTTCAACCCGACTGCTTCCAGCGCCTCCTCCGCGCGTTCGCGGCGGTGGCGCTTCTCCACGCCGTTCACCTCGAGCCCCCAGGCCACGTTTTCTTGCACCGAGCGATGCGGCAGCAGGCCGTAGTGCTGGAACACCATCGCGATCTCGCTCCGGCGCAGCTCGCGCAGCTCCGCCTCGTCCATTGCCGTAATTTCCCGCTCGCCCAGCCACACTTCGCCCGCCGACGGCTCGATCAGCCGGTTGATGCAACGCACGAGCGTCGACTTGCCGCACCCCGAAAGCCCCATCACTACGAACAGCTCGCCGCGCTTCACGTCGAACGTCACGTCCGCGAGCGCCAGCACCGAGTCGTGCATCTCCTGGATCGCTTCTTTGGACGTTCCCGTCATGGCGCGCGCCAGCGCCCCGTCCTCGTTTCCCCCGAAGACTTTGTAGATGTTGCGAACGGCGACTGCCGTTTCGCCGGTGGTGTGGTGCTGTTGCTCGGTTGTCACGGTTCCGCCTGCCTTACGGTGGGGCGCTGGACCTATCCAGGTGTAAGGCGCCGATGCGCGAATGCCTGGCGCACACCTGCGCGAGCGAGCCGATGGTACCAGAGTCCCCCGCCCGCCCTGCCTCGACCCGTGCCGGGATGCTCGTTACCGTTGCTCGGCCAGGAGGGAGCCATGTCCGTCCCCAATCCCGCCCCCGATGTCTCTGTCGAGGTCGACGGCCACATCGCCACCGTCGAGATCCACCGCCCCCCGCACAACTACTTTGATGTGACCCTCATTCGCGCTATCGCGAGCGCCTATCACGCCCTCGACGAGGAACCGGACGTGCGCGCCATCGTCCTCGCTTCCGAAGGCCGCTCCTTCTGCGCCGGCGCCCAGCTCGCTGCCCCCGCCCCGGCAGATGACTCGGAGGCCGACGACCCCGAGCCTTCCCGCCGCACCGGCAGCGGCCACCTCTACCAGGAAGCCGTGCACCTGCTTGAGGCGGAGACGCCCGTCGTTGCCGCCGTGCAGGGAGCCGCCATTGGCGGCGGGCTCGGACTCGCCCTCTCCGCCGACTTCCGCGTCGCCGCGCCCGAAGCTCGTTTTGCCGCCAACTTCGCCCGCCTCGGCTTCCACCACGGCTTCGGCCTCACCGTCACCCTCCCCGCCCTCGTCGGCCAGCAGAAGGCGCTCAACCTCCTCTACACCGGCCGCCGGGTGAAGGGCGAGGAGGCCCTCGATATCGGCCTTTGCGACGCCCTCGCCCCTATCGAGGAACTCCGTGATGCCGCCCGCGAGATGGCAGCCGAGATCGCCGGCTCCGCCCCCCTCGCCGTCCGCTCCATCCGCCGCACGATGCGCCGCGGCCTCGCCGAGCGCGTCCGCATCGCCACCGACCACGAGCTCGTCGAGCAGGACTGGCTCCGCGAGACGAACGACTTCCGCGAAGGCGTTCGCGCCACGGCCGAACGCCGCACACCCGAATTCACCGGCACCTAGAACAGCGGAGCCAGACATGAACGAGTTCCAGGTCGAGATCACGACACCCGACGGCGCCGTCGACTGCTTCGCCGTTCACCCCGACGGTGACGGCCCCTTCCCTCCCGTCATCCTCTACATGGATGTCGTCGGAGTCCGCGAGGAGCTGCGGAACTTCGCCCGCCGCATCGCCGGGGAGGGCTACTTCTGCCTGCTCCCTGACATGTTCTATCGCCTTGGCCCGCAGAACTTCGACCTCTCGAAGGGCCGCGAGGAGATCGAGCGCATGTTCGCCGCTGGGCGGACGCTCGAGATGCCCATGGTCATGAGCGACACCGAGGCGTGGCTCGACTATTTCGACTCGAACCCGGTTGCCACGGGCCCTGTCGGCGCTATCGGTTACTGCATGAGCGGCCGCTTCGTCGTCGCTGCGGCGGGCACGTTCCCCGAGCGCTTCGGCGCCATCGCCTCCCTCTACGGCGTCGGCATTGTCACCGAGGAGGAAGACTCGCCCCACCTGCTCGCCGACCGGATCGAGGCCGAGCTCTATCTCGGCTTCGCCGAGCACGACCCCTTCGTCCCCGAGAACGTCATCCCCGAGCTGGGCAAGGCGCTCGATGCGAACGGGGTGCCCCACGCCATCGAGACGCACCCCGGCACCGAGCACGGCTTCTGCTTCCCGGAGCGCCCTGGCTACGTCGAAGACGCCGCCGAACGCGTCTGGGGCACCGTCTTCGACCTGTACGGACGCCGCCTGAAGGGCTAGCCGGCCTTACAGGCCCAGCACCTCGCCGGCGTTCGCGTCCATGGCTGCGGTGATGCTGCGCTCCGCCATCAGTGCCAGCAGGCCCTCAGCCGCCTCGACGAGTTGGCGGAAGGACTCGTGGTCCTCCTCGCTCGCGTCCGGCGGCGGCGGTTCGAGGGCCTCCAGGCCCCGGATACCGATGAGCGGGATGAACATGCTCGCCAGCAAGCCCAGCCGGTAGTCATCAAGACACTGCTCGAACGAGTACCCCGTAACCCCGTGTTCCACGAGCGTGGCGTGGTACAGCTCCACCAGCTCGTCGCTGATCGCCTTCCGTTTGGCCGGTTCGAACCCCTGCCCGATGAAGTACCCGAGATCCCGCAGGCCCGAACCGTAGCCGGCAAGCTGCCAGTCGAGGATCACGATCTCGTCCCGCGTGCCCCGCTCACCGAAGAGGAAATTCTCGATTCGGAAGTCTCCGTGGATCAGCGTCGCTCCCGAGGCCACCCCCCGCTCAAAGAGCGTGCCCCAGTCCCGCACCAGCCGCTCCCCGATCGGGAGGAACGAGGGGTCGACGCGCGGCACGATCCGCTCCGCGAACAGGTCCCATCCTCCCTGGACGAGCGGCGTGCTGACTTCCGCCTGCTGCTCCGTCGTGGGTACCCACGCCCAATCCCGCAGCCTGTCGCTTTCCCACCAGTGGGCGTGCACCTGCGCCAGGGTCTTCACTACCAGGGGAGCCTGGTCCGGCGGGCAGGAGTCGGTCTGGCTCAGGGTGCCAAGCTCTCCGAGATCCTCCAGCAGGAGCGCATACGAGGTCCGGTCCTCGAACGTCCCCCCGTAGCACACCGGCACGCGCGCAGGGCACTCCCCGCTCGCATCCCGGTACCAGTGGACCTCCGTCTCGATGATCCCCGCCGCCCACGGCCTCAAGTAATCCGGCAGCGTCACGAAGGTCGGCGTCTTGGCCACGATGCTTGCCGGTGGATCGCCATCCGCAGCCTCGTAGGTGGGCGTGACGCGAACTGCCTGGCTGATGTAGCCCCGGCCCACGCCGATGTCCTCCACCTCGACCTGGCTGACCCGGCCGCTCGGCAGGTGGCCGCCTTCGCGAAGTGCATCGGTGAGCCACTCCGCCGTGATGCCGTCCTTGTTCGCCAGCGGTTCCATGCGTTCCTCCCGCGCCTCCTTCGGCGCCACCGTGGGCAGTGTCCGCTGCTGGCGCTTCCGTTCAAGCGCCGAGCAGCTCCCCTGCTTTCGTGTCCATCACCGCCAGGATGTTCCGCTCCGCCATCACCGTCACGAGTTCAACGCCCGTCTCGATCATCTCCCGGAACGCCTGCTGCTCCTCCTCAGGCGCCTCCGGTGGCGGGGGCTCCCGTTCGGCCATCCCCATCATCCCGATGATCGGGGCGTACATGCTCCACAGCAGCCCGAGCCGGTAATCCTCGTGGCACTGCGCCAGCGAGTAGCCGGTCACGCCGTTCGCGACGAGCGACGCGTGATACGTCGCGATCAGGTCGTTCTCCACCTCACGTCGCTCATTCGGGTCGAACCCCTGCGAAACGAAGTAGGCCATATCGCGCAGCCCCGACCCGTAGCCCGAGAGCTGCCAGTCGATGAACACGACCTCGTCCGAAGTACCCGCCTTGCCGAACAGGAAGTTCTCGACGCGGAAGTCACCGTGCACCAGCGTCGCCGCCGATGCGGCGCCGCGCTCAAAGATCCCCGCGAAGTCGCGCACCAGCCGTTCCCCCACCGGCAGGAAGTCCGGGTCGACCCGGGGCACGACCTGTTCCGCGAACATCTTCCAGCCGCCCTCCACCAGCGGCGTGTTCAGCTCGGATTGCCGCTCCGAGGATGGCAGCCACGAAGCTGCCCGCAGCCGGTCGCTCTCCCACCACTGCGCGTGCAGCGCCCCCAGCATCGACACGATCACGTCGGCCCGGTCCCGCGGGCCGGAGTCCAGCTGGCTCATCGACTCCAGCTCGCTCAGATCCTCCAGCAGCAGCGCGTACGACCGCCACCCCTCGAACGCGGCCCCGTAGCAGCGCGGAACACGCGCCGCGCAGTCGCCGCTCGCCTCGGGGTAGAAGTGCAGCTCCGTCTCGACCGCCTGCCCCGCCCACGGCTTCAGGTACTCCGGGAAGTCGACCGAAACGGGCAGCTTCGCCACGAGGCTCGCCGGGGCTGACCCGTCCGCCCCCTCGTACGTGGGGATCAGTCGGACCGTCTCGCTGATGTAGCCGATCCCGATGCCCTCGGTGCTTACGTCCACGGCCGACACTCGCCCCCGGGGCAGGTGCCCACCCTCGCGCAGCGCCTCAGTCAGCCACGCCGCCGTGACCTCGTGCCTTCCCCCCAGCGGCTCCATGCTTCCCCTCCGGTCAGGTCCTTGCCAGGAACGTGCGCAGCTTTGGCAGGATGCGCTCCGGCGCTTCCTCCGCGAGGAAGTGCCCGCAGTCCTCGAATTCGTGCAGTGTGAAGTCCGAAAGCTCCGCCTGCCACCGCTCCAGCTCCTTCCGCCGGAACGCAATGTCCTTGAAGCCCCAGAAGATCAGTGTCGGCTTTCCCGCGAATGCCGCCCGCTCGGCCCAGATCGACCGGAGCCAGCCGGTCGCCCCGATGATGTGCCCGGGCAACGCCGCGCAAGCGTCGCGTGAGCCTGCCGGCTGCGCATTCCGGTAGTGGTCCATCACCTCCGGCGTTATCACAGCCTTGTTCCCGATGGCCATCGGCATGACCCGGTTCACGAATGCGTTGAAGCGCTTGATGAGCAACTGCCCCAGTGGGCTCCGCATCATCGTGCTGAAGAAAAGGTAGTGCGGGTCGCGCGACACCGGCCAGCACCACGTATTCGTGATGACGAGCTTCCCCACCCGCTCCGGCTGCTTCCGCGCGAACTCGAGACCGATCGGCCCGCCCCAATCGGTCAGGAATAGCGTGGCGTTCCGGATATCGAGGTGCTCCAGCAGTTCCGTGAGCCGCTCCGCATGTGCTCCTGGGTGGTGGTCCGTCCGCCGTTTGCTGCGCGACGACAGCCCGAACCCGACGTGGTCGGCCGCAATGCAGCGGTAGTCCGAGCGAAGCCCCGCGATTAGGTGCCGGAACTCGAACGACCACGCGGGATTCCCGTGGACGAACACGATGACGGGCCCCGAGCCCTCATCGACGTAATGCAGATCATGTCCATCTGAGGTCGAACAGAACCGGCTCTCGAACGGGTACAGCTCGTCCGAGAGCCACTCGGGGCGCGCGCCGGGCACTAGGAGTCCAGAACCGTCGTTTCCGACCCCGCCTTCATCACAGTCAGGTGTGCCATCGGCGAGCCGGTGTCGTGGGCGCCGTGCCAGTGGTCCTCGCCTGCCGGAACCACCGCGCAGTCGCCTGCGCTGACGACGTGCTCGCCCTCGCGGTCCCCAACCTTCCCGATGCCGGATACCACGTACAGAATCTGGTCGGCCGTGTGGCGATGCCAGCCGGCACGCGCGCCCGGCCCGAAGTGCACGACCGACACGGTCACCTCTTCGGAGGCCGAGCCCGTCAGCCCCCTCCCCCAGACCTGGCCACCCTCAAAGATGGACAGTTCCGAGCGCTCGGTCGTGTCCCCGTCGTCCGACTTCAGAATATGAAGCGCCATCGCTCGCCTCCTTGTGCGCGGCGCAGCATAGCGACGCTTGCCCGTTCGCGTCTTCCTTCCGCGCCCTGATAGACACCCTGGGTTGACCGGACCGCTCTCCGGAACCCGCTACAATCCGACCTCGTGAACGAGCAGGGCCTCGCCGTCACCCTTGAGTACTGCGCCCAGTGCGGGTACCTGCCGCGTGCCCAGTGGATGGTCGGCGAGATACTCGCCGCCCTCCAGGACGACATCGCCAGCTTCGCCCTTGTCCCCGGTGGCGGAGGTTGCTTCGAGTGGGCCGTGGACGGCGAGGTCATCGCCTCGAAGAACGCCACCGGTCGCTTCCCCGAAGTCGACGAGATCATGGAGCTCATCGCCAACCGGCTCTGAGCGCCGAAGGGAGTCCCCCGTGTCCGATTCCACCATCACCGTTTTCGATCCCCGCGGGCACGCGCGTGTCGTCGCCCAGGAGTCGGCGCCCCGCCCCTCCGGCCTCGACGGCCTCCGCCCCGGCGTCCTCGAGAACCGCAAGGCGAACGCGCGCCTCTTGCTCGAATCCATGGTCGAGAACCTGCGCACAACGTCGGACCTGGGCGCGACCACCACCGGTAGCAAGCCCGTCGCCGGGCCCGCCAGCCGCGCCACCATGGCCACGCTCGTGGAGGAGTGCGACTTCGTTGTCGTTGGGTCATCCGACTGAGGGTCCTGCACGGCGTGGAGTGTCTACGCCTCGATAGCCCTTGAGAAGCGCGGGGTCCCGACCGTCACCGTCGTGACCGATGCGTTCGAGGGCCTCTTCAAGCTGGAAGCCGAGCAGCGCGGGGCGCCCGAGCTGCCCTACATCGTGATCCCCCACCCCCTCGGCGGCATCCAGCCCGACGCTGTCCAGGAGAAGGCCCTGGAAGCCACCGCGGCCCTGCATGCAGCCCTCCTCGGGAACGGCGCGTGAGCAGCGGAGACTCCCTCACCGAGCTGACCGCGACCCTCGAGGTCGAGGAGCTCGGCACGGGCCGCGCCGGCGCCACCGTCGAGCTGCCGGACGACATCGCCGTCGTCAGCCGGGAGTTCGCCGCCCGTGGCTGGTCCGATGGCCTCCCCGTGATTCCCCCCACAGAGGATCGCGTCTCCGCGATGCTCGGCGGCACGGCCCGCGACCCGTTGGAGGTCATCGGCATCCTTCCGCCCCGCCGCGGCGAAGCCACAGTCCACTCCATTGCCGTCAACGCCGTCATGGCCGGCTGCGTCCCGGAGCACATGCCCGTGCTCATCGCCGCCGTTCGCGCCATCGCCCACCCCGAGTTCAACCTCTCCGGGGTCAATGCCACGACCCATCCCGTCTCCCTCTTCCTGCTCGTCAGCGGACCGATCGCCGGCGAGCTTGGCATCCACTCGGGGAGCGGCTGCTTCGGCCCCGGATTCCCCGCCAACGCGACCCTCGGACGCGCCCTTCGACTCCTGCAGCTCACCGTCTCGGGCGCCTGGCCCGGCCGTGGCGACCGCTCCACCCAGGCCACCCCCGCCAAGCTGGCGTTCTGTGCGGCGGAGAACCTCGAAGAGAGCCCCTGGTCCCCCTTCCATACCACCCGCGGCTTCGAGCCTGACCAGAACGCCGTCACCATCTTCGGAACCGAGGGACCCCACAACATCCAGGACCACGGCAGCAACACCGCCCTCGGCATCATGCTCACCATCGCCGGCTCGATGTCACAGGCGGGAAGCAACAACATCCTCTCGCGAGGCTCGCCCGTGCTCGCCTTCGGACCCGAGCACGCCGCCACCGTCGCCGCCGAAGGCTGGTCCCGCGAGGACATCCAGCGCTACATCTTCAAGAACTCCCGCTACCCGCTGACCGAGCTCTCCGACGAACTCTTCCAGGTCATCCAGGAGCACACGGAGCAGGGCATCCCCGTTCCCTTCTTCGAGCGCGATGCCCTCGCCCCCATCGCCGACGGTCCCGAGCACATCCACGTCATCGTGGCCGGCGGACCGGGCAAGCACTCCTCGTGGCTCCCCACCTTCGGCAACATGACCCGCCCCGTCACGATGCCGGTCGACTAGGCGCGATTTACCCGCTCAGCAGCGCTGTTGGGTTCTCCGACAGCATCCTCGACTGTGGCGGTTATCGCGACTTACTCCAGTGAGGCTTCGAGCTTGTCGAACGCGGCCATGATCGCGGCGAAGCGCTCCTCGACCGCCTCCCGGGTCTCCGGGTGGGTGACGATGTAGAGGTCGTTGGCCTTGACCCCCTCGACCACTCGCGCTGCCATCTCCTCCGGCTCCCGAATGTTCGCGCCGATGATCCGGGGCATCTCCATCCCGGGAGGCAGCTCGAGCGGCGGCCCCATGTCCTCCTCCGACACCGGCCCGCCCGCGGCCTCGGGCCGGTTGCGCGCCGACTGGCTGATGCGCGTGTTCACGACTCCCGGGCACAGCGCCGACGCGCCGACCCCCGTCGGCGCGAGCTCGTCGTGGAGCGTCTCCGTGATGCCGACCACCCCGTATTTCGCGGTCGTGTAGTTGATAACGCCCGGCGCCGCCATCGGTACGAGGCCGGCGATGGACGCTGTGTTGACGATATGGCCTTCGCCCTGCTCCACCAGCCCCGGAAGGAACGCGATGACCCCGTTCACCACCCCCTGCAGGTCGACGTCCAGCACCCAGTCCCACTCGGCCGGGCTCATCTCCGTCGTGGGTCCGCCAGAGATCACCCCTGCGTTGTTGCAGACCACGTGGTACGCGCCCAGCTCCGCCTTCGTCGTCTCCGCCAAAGCCCGCACCGAATCGAGATCGGTCACGTCGCAGGTCACCGAGATCGCCCGCCGCCCCTTCGCGCGGACCTCCTCCGCCACCGCCTCCCCGGGCCCGGCCTCGATGTCGCCGATCGCGATGTCCATCCCCTCGTCCGCGAACGCGAGGGCCATGCACCGTCCGATGCCGCTGCCGCCGCCCGTGATCACCGCGACCTTGCCGTTCAGTTCCTGCATGACTCACTCCACAGTTGGTCGCGCGCGAGTCTACAGGCAGGGAACGGGTGGTGCGGGCGGGTGCCCCGTCACCCCGAGGCTATGGCTTCCCGTGCAGCTCCTCCGCCCGGTCGTACGCCGCCATGATGGCGGCGAAGCGTTCCTCCACGGGTCCGCGCGTCTCCGGGTGGGTGACGATGTAGAGCTCGTTGGTCTTCACCGCCTCGACTACCCGCCGTGCGACGACCTCCGGCTCGATGCTCTCCCCGCCGATGATGCGCGGGGGCTCGAAGTCGGGTGGCAACTCCGTCGGCGGTGCGGGCCGGGGCGGTACGGCGTCCGCGTCCGGCCGGTTCCGCGCCGACTCCCCGATGCGGGTGTTCACGATCCCCGGGCAGAGGACCGAGGCGCCCACGCCCGAACCTTCGAGTTCGCCGTGCAACGTCTCGGTGATGCCCATCACGCCGTACTTCGCGGCCGTGTACGAGATGATCCCCGGCGCCGCCAGCGGGATCAGCCCCGCCATCGACGACGTGTTCACGATGTGCCCGTCGCCCTGCTCCACCAGGCCGGGCAGGAACGCCTGGACGCCGTTCACCACCCCGTCCAGGTCGACCCCCAGCACCCAGCTCCAGTCCGTGTCCGACATCTCGGCCGTGGGGTTGTTCGCCACCACGCCCGCGTTGTTGCAGACCACATGAGCGCCGCCCAGCTCCGCCTTCGTCCTCTCCGCCAGCGCCCGCACCGAGGCAATGTCCACGACGTCGCAGGTCACGACGATGGCTCTGCGCCCCTTGGCTCGGACCTCCTCCGCCACGGCCTCCGCCGCCCCCGCCTCGATGTCTCCGATGGCGACGTCCATCCCTTCGTCCGCGAAGGCAAGAGCCATCGCCCGTCCGATGCCGCTGCCTCCGCCCGTCACCACCGCGACCTTGCCGTTCAGTTCCTGCATGACACGCTCCCTGGTTGGTCGCGCGAGTCTACAGGCGCGGAGATGGCCAGTGGCCGGTGCGTAGTCGAGTAAGGAATCTCGTAATAGCCGAGGGAGCTACCGTTTGGCGATGGTCCTGCGACGAGTGCGAGCAAGGTACGTATTGATCGGCGCTCTCGCAGGCTCGGCCATACTCGCAGTCATGTTTGCGGGCGCGCTGCCAGTCGCTGCGCAGGAGTCGACCGCGAATGTCGAGGTGCGGGTCTGGCAGAAGATTAGCGATGGGCGCAGCATCTACCTCAGCGCCCGCCCCGAGGGCGGTGACTGGGACACACTCGGGACCATCCCCCTCCCGCTTGACGATGGCTACAGCAGCAGCGGGAACTACCGCTACGGGGACGTCACCGTTGAGGGCGTTGAGGTGCGCGTCTGGCAGAGGGTTAGCGACCTGCGCGGGATCTACATCAGCGCCCGTCCGGAGGGTGGTGACTGGGGCGCGCTCGGGACGATCCCCCTGCCGCTCGACGATGGCTTCAGCAGCAGCGGCGCCTACCGCTACGGTGACATCACGATCGCGGTTCCCCCGTCGAACCCCGCTGGCGGGGCGTCGTGCAGGCTTGAGCAGCGGTCAGCCGTCTGGAATGTCGAGGGGTTCGCGTTGAACGCCAGCGGCGACGCAGGCAGGAGCATTGGGACGGCGCAGTGGCCTGCGACATTCTCCTTCGATTGGGGGTGGGGACAAGTATTTGGCGGGCGTCCGGACATGGTGTTGCTGGACGCCACGATGCAGATCGTCGTGGCTCATCCGGCCTGGGTCGGGTTCAGGGTTGGAGGGGACGACGGTTTCGCCCTGTACCTAAACGAAGAGGTCGTCCTGGAGGACTGGGACAGGGGATCGAGGAGAACCTGGGAGCGACACCGCTGGATGCAGCCCGGGGTCCATGAGTTGCGCTTGCGGTACTACGAGCGGTCAGGGCGCGCGGATCTGCTGTTTGAGACGGACCAGGCTGCGCTGGCCTGGTCGGAGGCGACAGCTTGCGGTGAGGAAGACAGGGCGAGGCTTAGTGCCATGTCCCCTAAGGCTGTCCTGCTTGACGGCGCCTTGTTGACCGGCGTCGACTCCAGCCCCGCGGTCGTGTTCTTGCAGGGAATCGACTCCGAAAGCTCGTGCGAAGCCGTCCGGACGGGGTGGGAGCACTTGGATAGCAGTCGCAGGGTATGGGCCGGCGCCTCTCCCGCCAGCCGACTTGGACCCATAGAGAACATGTTCACGAGAAGAGGTTCCATCGTTGAATTTCTGCAGGATCATCTCCCCGGAGACTGGGAGGAAAGCGTGATCGGATTCAGCTACTCCGGTCTCTATGAAGACTGCGAAACCGGCTCTCGGATCTCGGGAGAGGCGTACCCGATTGGGAGCTCAGCTGTCTTCCCTGCCTACGACTCCCTGCACACGTGTCGCGGGGTTCGTAACGCAGCAGGGCACCTGCATGCACTGATTTCATCCATCCATGCGGCGGATAACAATCGCGAGATAATTGTCATCGGACATAGCCTAGGGGGAATGGTGGCAGCCTACTATCTCTCCAGCGCAGCACCGCCCGATCTTGTGGAGAGAATGCGGCATGTTATCACCGTAGACTCGCCGTTGTTGGGAAATTTTGTCGTATCCCCGCTTTCGGAATGCCATGAGGATCCCCGATCGTGGCAGGACATAAGAGGGGAATCCGATGTAGTCGGAGTGATTGAATCCATCCCCAACAGCGATCTGTCCGGGAAATTCATTCATCTTAATTCCACAGTCATAGGCGATTCTCTCAGTGGTGGTCGTACGGTCCGGTTGGGGTGCGCCCCTTTGTTGGGCATTGTCTGGGGCCACGGCTGTGGCTTCTACGATCCTGTGGCCCTTCGGGAGATTGTGAACACCGTACGCAACGACTGATGGCTGGCTCCCCGGAGGTCGCAACGACCACTAGACCTCCAGGCCCAGACCCCGCAGGAACGCGTCCGAGTTCGGCTCGCGACCGAGAAAGTCGCGCACGAGCTGGTCGCCGTCGACCGAGCCGCCCCGCTCCAGCACCGTGCGGCGGTACTCCGCCCCCAGTTCGGCGTTCAGCAGCCCCGCATCCTCGAAGCGTGTGAACATGTCGTCTCCGAACACGTGCGACCAGAGGTAGCCGTAGTAGCGCGCGTCGTACCCGAACAGGTGCCCCCACCCCGACTGGAAGTGCGTCTCGGGCGTGTACGGGAAGGTCGTGATCTCGTGCAATTCCCGCGTTGCCGCCGTGCTGTCCCCCTCGAATCCGGGCGCGTGGTAGGCCTGGTCGAGGTGGGCGAAGTAGAGTTGGCGCACCATCATCACGCCCGAACTCAGCGTCTTCGCCGCCAGCATCGCGTCCAGCAGCGAGTCCGGTAGCGGCTCCCCCGTCTCGTAGTGACGCGTGAAGCTGGCCAGCACCTCCCGGTCCCACACCCAGTGTTCCAGCATCTGCGAAGGCGCCTCCACGAAGTCGCGCTCCGTCCGGGTGCCGCTGAATCGGGCGTAGGTCGCCCGCGTCAGCGTCTGGTGGAGGATGTGTCCGAACTCATGAAACAGCGTTTCCACCTCGCTGTGGCGCAGCAGCGACGGCGTATCCGCGGAAGGCTTGGTGAAGTTCGCGACAATCGCGCTCACCGGCTTCTGGTACGACCCGTCAGGCAACCGGCGTCCGCCACGCAACGTGAATGCCGCCGCGTGCCCGTACGTGTTCGGCCGCGGGAACAGGTCCATGTAGAAGCACGCGAACGCCTCGTCGCCGTCCGCCTCGTACACGTCGAAGGCCTGCACGTCGTCGTGCCACACAGGCGCGTCCGGACGCGGCTCGAAGCGCACCCCCAGCAGGTTCTGGCAGACGGCGAACAGCCCGTCCAGGCAGGCATCCAGCGGGAAGTACTGCGCCACCTCGAAGTCGTCGACCGCGAAGCGCGTCTGCAGCAGCTGGTCGTGGCAATAGCGCCAGTCCCAGATGTTGACCGGGCCGCCGTTTACCTCCGCCATCAACGCGACGTCCGCCTCCGCCTTCACCGTTAGCCGCTCCCGCAGGTCCGCCAGGAACGACGCCACCCGCTCCCGCTCCTTCGACATGCACACCTCGTGCGCGTACGAAGCCCACGAGTCGTACCCGAGCAGGGCCGCCACCTCCCGGCGCGCTGCCAGCGCCCGTTCGAGCACGGCCACGTTCCCATCCCCGCCCTTCACCTGCTCCTTCGAGAACAACGCCCGCCGCAGCTCCGACGACTGCGCCTTCCCCATGAACGGGAAGAACTCCGGGTAGTCCAGGGACACGCGGTGGCGCGTCTCCCCGTTCGCCTCCTCCGTGCGAAGCGAATCGATAAACGGCTCGGGTAGCCCGGCCATTTCCTCGCGCGAGACGAGGATGCCGTCGTCCCACTCGCTGATGTTCTTCTGGAACTCCACCCCCAGCGACACGAGCTCATCGCTCAGTTCGCGTACCCGCGCCCGCTCCGCCTCAGGCAGCTCGAACCCGTTGCGACGGTAGTCGCGCAGCTCGAAGTCGAGCAGTCGCTGCTCGTCCGGCCCCAGCGCCTCGCCCCGCCCCGCATACGCCTTGATCGCGGCGTACAGGTCCTCGCGGAACGACAGGTCGATCAGGTACTTGTCGATGCGCTCCTCGGCAGCCCTCCCGGCCTCCCGCAGCGCATCCTCCGACGCCACGTATGCCATGAAGGCGTACTGCCCCGACGCCTGCGAGACTCCGTCCGTCGCCGCCTCCAGCGCCCGCAGCGTATTCGCGAACGTGCGCTCCCCATCCGGCGTCGCCACGATCACGTCGACGGCCGCGTCGCACGCCGCGATCGCGTCCTCGCACGCCCGCGTCACCTCCTCCGGCGTTATCGCCGAGAAATCCGGCAACCCAACATCAACGTCAGCCATGATCCAGCCTCCGGCGCGGAATCGTACCGGCTGCGTGCTAAACGCGGGTCCAGTCCTGCTATTGCGGACAGTCTCCGTCTGCCGGGGGTTCCGGAAGGCGGATTTCGATCCCGGCCGTGCTGTCGATAGCGGGGTCTATCACCGTCGCGTCCTCCAGCGACGGCGTTGTCCCCTCGGTGTCGTGGTACCACCTGCGCTCGCACGTTTCGACTCGCACACCGAGAACGTAGGCGTCCTGGCGCGCCTCCAGGGTGAACGTGCCATCGCTGTCACTCGTCCCGAAGGCGAGCCCCTTCCCGTCCACGGAGTGTGCCGAAACCTGGGCCCCAAGAACGGGGTCTCCAGCGGAGTCGTAGATTGCGCCTTCGATCGCGATCCGGGTCGCCGGCAGCAGGACCTCAAGCCCGATGGCCCGAAGGACGTCGCCGAGGTCGTCACGGTCGACGACGATGGGCTTCGCATCCCCGCGATCCGGGACCAGCTTCACCGCCAGGCTCGGGGGAACCACCGTCCAGCCCGCGAACCAGCCCAGGGGTTCCCCATCCCGCGAGAAGGAGAGCAGGTAGGAGCCGTCCCGCACGTCGAGTGAGAACGAGCCCGCTTCGTCGCTCAGCGCCTTTGCCGCTGATCGACGACTTGTTGCCGAGAAGGCCTCCGCCTGAACACCGGCGATGCTGGCCCCATCGGTGTCGCGGATGACCCCCTGGATGCTCGAACACAATCTCGTGAACTGGACTCGGAGGTCGACTCCCCGGGGAGAGCTCCTGACGAGTTCCGCCTCTGTCTGGGAGCTGGCGATCCGTCCGTACCGCCCGTACCAGCCGATGTGGCAGGTCCCGACATGGAACGACAGCAGGTACGAGCCCTC
>JAPPBY010000036.1 GCA_026702615.1 Chloroflexota bacterium
GGGGCGGGCGCTGAGCGTGTCGTAGCCGGCGGCCTCGATGGCGTTGAGGATGGCCTCGCCTCCGAGCCGGTAGAGGCGGATATCGGTGCGGACTGAGCGCGAGACGCGGGCCTCGAGCTTCTTGCCCTCGGCGAAGCAGGCGCGGGCGCGGGCCACCTCGAACTTCATGAGCTCGCGATAGCGCTCGTCGAAGCGCCGGTCGATGATCTGCTGCTCGTCGACGCCGAAGCGTTGCAGGTCCTCGAGCGGCAGGTAGATGCGGCCCTTCTCGATGTCGACGGAGACGTCCTGCCAGAAGTTCGCGAGCTGGAGGCCGATGCAGGTCTGGTCGGAGAGGGCGACGCGTTCGGCATCGGTGTAACCGAGGACGGCCAGCACCATCTGGCCGACGGGCGTGGCCGAGTAGCTGCAGTAGGTGAGGACGTCCTCGTAGGTGGCGAAGCGGGGAACGCGCTGGTCCATGCGGTTCGCCTCGATCAGGCGAAGGAAGGGGTCGAGCGGGATCTCCTTGCGCTCGATGGTGCGGGCGAGGGCGATCAGGAGGGGGCGGCGGGGGTTCCCGGCGACGGCGTCGCGCAGGTCCTGCTCCCAGGAATCGAGGAGGGCGAGCCGGTCGCCCTCGGCCTCGTCGCCGAGATCATCGGTGTAGCGGCAGAAGGCGTAGACGGCGAAGAAGTGGCGGCGCAGCTTCTTCGGCAGGAGGAAGGACACGACTGTGAAGTTCTCGTCGTGGCGGCGGGCGTACTGCTCGCACCAGCGGTAGGCCTCGCGGGGAGTCGTGGGGCGCTCGATGGGCCACCGCCGAAGGCCGTCGCCGGTCTGGGTGGTCATCCCAGCGGGTCCGTCTCGGGCAGGTGGATGGGGTTCCCATCACGCAGACGCCGGTAGCGTCCGAGCGCCCAGAGGGGCCAGTAGTTGGAGTAGAGGTGGTACTTGAGCATGAAGTCCCGCGGGAAACCGGTTCCCGTGAAGTGTGGCTCGATCCACTCGCCGTCGTCGGTCTGCGTGCGTACCAGGTAGTCGATGCCCCGCACGGTGGCGGGGTGGTCGGGCGGTTCGACGGCAAGGAGCGCGAGCAGGGCCCAGGCGGTCTGGGAAGCGGTGCTGGGGCCCTGGCCTCGCAGGGAGGGGTCCTCATAGGTGGCGCAGCTCTCGCCCCAGCCGCCGTCGGGCTGCTGGTGGTGTTCGAGCCAGCGCACGGCCCGGCGGAGGCGCGGGTCGGCGGGGTCGACCCCGGCGGCCACGAGCGCGGGGACGGCCGCCCCCAGTCCGTACAGGTAGTTGACGCCCCAGCGTCCCCACCAGGAGCCGTCCGGTTCCTGGGTGTCCCAGAGGTAGTCGAGGGCGCGGTCCATCATGTCGTCGCTCGGGGGCGTGCCGTCGAGGGCGAACGCCTCGAGGATGTGGGCGGTCACGTCCTCGGTGGGGGGATCGAAGGTGGCGCCGAAGTCGGCGAAGGGGATCCGGGAGACAAACTCATCGTTGTTGTCGCGGTCGAAGGCGCCCCAGCCGCCGTTCGTGGACTGCATCGCCCGCAGCCAGACCTTGGAGCGGTGGAAGGGGCCATCCTTGCCGCGCAGGTCGAGCAGGCGCAGGGCGATGAGCACCTCGGCGGTGTCGTCGGTATCGGGGTAGAGCTCGTTGGAGAACTCGAAGGGGAAGCCGCCGGGCTCGATGCCGGGCACGGTGAGGGCCCAATCCCCGAGGCTCTGGACCTCGTGGGCGAGCAGCCAGCGGCCCGCCTGCACAAGGGCTTCATCGTCGGCGGGCACGCCCGCCTCGCGCAGGCCAGTGACGGCGAGGGCGGTGTCCCAGACGGGCGAGAGGCAGGGCTGCACGGAGAAGGTGTTTCCGCGGCGCAGAGCGAAGTCGCCGAGGAAGCCGTTGAGCCCTTTCTGCATGACGGGGTGGTCCATGGAGTAGCCGTGGGCCCGCAGGGCGATGAGCGAGTAGACCGACGGCGGCTGGATAACTCCCCAGGTGCCGTCCGCTTCCTGGTGCTCGATGATCCAGCGTTCGCACTCCTTGAGGGAGAAGTCGCGCAGGGGCTTCCAGGGGAGCCGCTCGTGCGCGTGCAGCACCCGATCGATGGCGAGGAAGGCGTTGCGCCAGGTGAAGGGCTGCCGATCGCGGCGGAGGGGGATGGAGCGCCGGTCGGCGGGGTCGAGGTAGAGCTCGTCGACATGGGCGTAGTCGGGGATGGGAACGACGGGGCGGTAGGCCCAGACCACGAGGATGGCGACGATGGTGGCGCGCGCCCACGAGGCGAACATGTAGATGTTGAGGGGCGAGGCGACGGGCATCAGGATCGACTCGGGGGGCATGGCGGGGAGGGCCGACCAGTCGAACTGCCCGAAGAGGGAGAGCCAGAGCTTGGTGAAGATGCGGGTCGCGCCCACGCCGCCCCGGGAGCGGATGAACTCGCGGGCGCGCTTCATCTCCTCCCGTTCGGGGTCGAGCCCGGCGAGCTTGAGGGCGAAGTAGGCCTCGGTGGTGATGCTGACGTCGCCGGGACCGCCCCAGTAGACGGGCCAGGAGCCATCCTCGCACTGGAGCCCCAGGAGGTAACGGACGATGCCCTGCTCGCGCTCCTGCTCGGTAGTGCCGAGGAAGCGCTCGAGGAGGAGGTGCTCGGCGGCCATCGTCGCGTTCGACTCGAGCTCGGCCCACCAGTAACCGTCCTCGGCCTGCAGGGAGAGGAGGTGCCTGACGCTGCGATCGATGCACACATCGAGGCCAGTGACGCTGCCGGCAGTGGCCTGGGCGCCCTGAATGGAGCTCGGGGCTGTCACCGAGCCCCCACGAGCGCCACGAGGCGGTCCTCCACCTCGTCAATCGAGCTATCGGGGGTGGAAGCGCCGGCCGTCAGCCCGATGCGCTCTGCATCCTCGAACCAGTCCACGTCGAGCTCATGCGCGCTCTCAACGTGATAGGTCCTCGCGCCCTCGGATTCGCACACCTGGCGAAGGTGGCGCGTGTTCGCGCTCTTCTTGCCGCCAACGACCACCATCACGTCGACCTGGTGGGCGAGCTCGGCGGCGGCGGCCTGCTGGCCGGTCGTCGCATGGCAGAGGGTGTTGACGACGTGCATCTCGAAGTTCGCCTCGCGCTGGAGCAGCATCAGGTTGCCGACGAAGCGGGCGAAGTCGTCGATCTTGTGCGTGGTCTGGGCCATGACCCCGATCTTGTTGGGGAAGCCGCCGGGGAAATTCTCGATGACATCGCGGAGATGCTCGATGTCGGCGTGCTCGACGACGGTGACGCCGGAGCGGCCCTGCTCGTCGATGGCCCAGCCCATGATGCCCCGCACCTCTTTATGGCCGGGGTCGCCGAAGATGAGGGCGTGCCAGTTGTCACGCACGAACTTCTGAGCGTAGCGCTGGGCCCTCGTTACCACCGGGCAGGTGGTGTCGATGATGTTCAGGCCGGCGTCCTCCAGGTCATGCAGGACGCGCTCGCCGACACCGTGGGCCGTGATGGCGATGCGGCCCTCGCCCACGCGCTCGGCGGTGACGGTGCCGAAGTCGCCCTCGACCTCATCAGGCCCCGGGAGCTGGTGCACGCCCGTTCGCTCGAGCTCTTCGACGACATGCGGGTTGTGCACGATCTCGCCGGCGCTCGCGATGGGATGCTCCGGCGTGGCCTCGTCTTCCATGATCTGCACGGCACGCCGAACGCCCATGCAAAAGCCCATTTCGCTGGCTCGGATGATCTCGGCCACCCCTGACCTCCTTCGACCGGGTTGCGAAAGTAAAGTACCGGTAAAGTATAAGGCAAGCCCTCAGCGGTGAGGGTCTACCGAAGTTTCACAGCCGTCCCGTACACGAGTATCTCTGCAGCGCCCTGCATGACGGCGGCGGTTGAGAGCCGCAGTGTGACGATCGCGTCGGCGCCCAGGGCCTCGGCCTCGCTCGTGAGACGGTCGAGCGCTTCCTGGCGGGACTCCACCAGGAGCTGGCGGTAGGCGCCGATCTGGCCGCCGGTGATGTTCTTCAACGTGGCGAGGATGTCGCGTCCGATGTTCCGGGCACGCACGGAGTTGGCCGTCACCAGCCCCAGCGTCTCCGCAATCTCGCGTCCCGGCACTGAGTCCGACGTCGTCATGAGCATGAAAGCCTCCGGGCGTTCTGACCGCCGCCGCAAGCATGATACGGCAGCAATTGGCGCGACAGCGGCGGGCTCGCTTACCGGCCCGAGCCAACCTCTTCGAGATCGACGCTCTCCAGGAACTCGATGCCTTCGAGATAGAGATCGACCGCATCGTCGAAAGAGTCAGGGAGGAAGGCGAGGACGACCGGGGCGCCATCGAGGAGGCTCGTCGCGATGGGGGAGTCGTCGATGTGCGTGCGGATGTCGGGCCTCGGGAAGTTGACGAGGACCACCAGCAGGACCTGGCAGAGCAGCGCTCCCTGCAGGAGACCAAAGGCGGCTCCGGCGACGCGGTCGGCGCCCCCCAGGTTGAGGACATCGACGCTGCGGCGGAGGAGGTAGCCGAGGAGCTGCCCGGCGACGATCACGCCGATGAAGATGGCGAGGAAGGAAACGAGCGCCGAGACGGTGCTGTCGTCGAGGATGGGCTCGACCTTGGGAAGCATGTCGTCGTAAAAGACGCCGGCGACGGGGACGGCGAGGATGAGCGCCGCCAGCCCCACCAGTTCCCGCAGGAATCCCCGGCGGAAGGCTCGCCACGTGAGCAGCGCCACGACCACGACGATGACGAGGGAGACCCAGTTCACGTGCGTTTCATGGTACGGGGAGCGCTGTTAACAGAACGTCGGGTGCCTTACCGGGGCGTCCTTACAATTGCGCCATGCGTCCGGACCTGATCGAACTGCTCGCGTGCCCCCTGTGCAAGGCAGAACTGACCCTGACCGTTGTGGATGAGGAGGGCGGCGAGATCCTGAGCGGCAGGCTCGACTGCGCGGCCTGCGGCGAGACGTTCCCGATCGAAGCGGGCATTCCGAACCTGTTGCCGCCGGAGCTGCGCGAGGCATGAATTTCTCCGAGCCCCCACCGATGAAGACCCGCGAGCCGCTGCACTGGACCCACCTGGCGAACGGCGGCGGGCTGCTCGCGCTGGCGGCGCTCGCGGTGGCGGCGGCGCGCGGAACGCTGGGGGCGAGCTGGCTGTTCGCGCCGGTCGCGCTGGTGTTCCTCGCCATCGCCGCGCTGGCGGGATGGGGAGCGGCAGTGCAGCTCTCGGGCGGGGCCCAGATGGACGATCACCCCTGGGTCTGAGTCCTTCTTGACCTAGTCGCTGGAACGGAGTCGCACGCCCGTGCGCTCGTGCCCGGCCGTATCCAGTCCCTCCAGAAAGTCGACCGCACTCCGGCCGAGCACGGGGAGGGGGCCTTCGAGCACCTCGGCGAGGGGCAGCAGCACGAAGGCGCGCTCGGCGATGCGGGGGTGGGGGACGGTGAGGGTTTCGGTCGCGACCTCCCGCTCGCCACAGAAGAGCAGGTCGATGTCGATGGGGCGGGGGCGCCAGCGTCCCGTGGGTCGCCGGCCGAGGAGGTGCTCGATCTCCTTGGCGACGGCGAGCAGCGCTTCGGGGTCGAGGTCCGTTTCGACGGCCACGACGGCGTTCAGGTAGCGGGGCTGGTCGGGTGGAAAGGGTGGGGTATCCCAGACGGCGGAGACGCGCGTCGGGGTGGCGCCGAGCTCTTCGAGGAGGTCGAACGCGGCGCGGAGGTTGGTGGGCCGGTCGCCCAGGTTCGAGCCGAGGGCGAGGATCGCTTCGCTCACGGCGCCTGCCACCTGCCACGCGTGACGGCGTCGGCCACAGCCGCCACCTTGCGCATCTCGGCTACGTCGTGAACGCGGACGATGTCGACACCCCTCGCGATCGCGAT
Organism: Chloroflexota bacterium; assembly: GCA_026702615.1. GTDB lineage: Bacteria > Chloroflexota > Dehalococcoidia > Tepidiformales > Tepidiformaceae > UBA2991. The sequence goes on from JAPPBY010000036.1 coordinate 5,853, forward strand.
GGCGACGGCGGCGGCCGTGCCTTCGAGGCGTTCTTCGACGGGGGCATCGAGCACGAGTCCGAGGGTCGACTTGCGGGAGGGGCCAAGGAGGAGGGGCAAGCCCGCGACGGTGAGCTCGTCCAGACGCTGCACAAGTTGCAGGTTCTCCTCGGGGGTCCAGCCGAAGCCGAAGCCGGGGTCGAGGACGATGCGGTCGCGGGAGACGCCGGCCTCTTCGGCGATACGCAGGCTCTCGTCCCAGCCGGCGAGGACGTTCGCGGCGACGTCGCCGGAGGGGCGGCCGCGCTGGTTGTGCATGGCGACGAGGGCCGCCCCCCGCGACGCCACTACCGCGCCCATGCCCTTGTCAGCGCGCAGGCCGTTGATGTCGTTGACCATGTCGGCGCCCGCCTGGAGAGCGGCCTCGGCAACCTCGGCGTGCTGCGTGTCGATGGAGATGGGAAGGTCGGTGGCGCCGCGGATGGCGGTGACGGCGGGGAGGGCGCGCTCCGCTTCCTGCTCAGGTGTCACGGGAATCGCATCGGGGCGGGTCGATTCCGCGCCAATGTCGATGATGTCGGCGCCCTCCCCCGCGAACCGCGTCGCGAGGGCGGCAGCGGCAGCGGGGTCGGGGCCGAGTCCGTCGCCACTGAAGGAGTCGGGGGTGACGTTGACGATGGCCATCAGGTAGGTGCGCGTTCCCCACTCGAAGGTCCGCCCGCGCAGGGTGAGCGCGGGGGACGGGTAGGCGCGGGCGGTGGGGCGCGTGGAGGCGGGGATGGCGGTCCTCCCGGGGTCAGGCTTCGACCGTGTACTCCTGCTCGCTCGCGGCCTCGCCCTCGATGTGGAAGACGCGCACGTCGGGGCGTTCGCGATTCGCGATGCTGACGACGAAGTGGACGAATGGCGGGCCGAAAAAGGTGTTCATCATGCGAATGTCGGTGGGGCTGGGGCGAGCGGGGCTGCCCGTGTGCGAGTGGTAGAAGCCGGCAAGCGAGTCGCCCGCCTCGTCCATGGCTTCCTCGATGCGCCGCTGCTCGCGGAAGTCGATGCTGAAGCGGTAGGGGCTGGCCTCGGCGTTCTCGGCGCGGTGGAGGGCGGTGACGGCGCCGTCGCGCGCGCCGATCATGCCGCAGCACTCGTTTGGGGCGTCCTCGAGGGCGTGGGCGATCATCGCGTCGAGGTGTTCCTGGCGGAGCGTGATTACGGGAGCCATCGCCTTCAGTGTACCGCCGCTACTGGCCATAGCCCTCAGCCCGCAGGCGCCGCCAGACCTCACCGCTGGCCGAGTACCGCTCCATCAGGTAGGGGTAGACGGCCTTCACCTGGAAGAGCGTCTCCATGCACTCCTGGGCGAGGTGGCGGTCGAGGACGGTGGGGTGGGCATCGGGCTCGACGACGTCGATCGCGAGGCCCTCCTCGAAGCCGCCGGGGGCGGCGGGGACGCCGGGAGGCTGGTCGGCGAGGATGCCCGCCTCGGAGAGCGAGGCGATCGCCTCTCGGAGACGGTCGCGGAAGGCGACGGTGACGCGGTCGCCGGCGAGGTGGCGTTCGGCATCGCCTTCGAGCAGGCCGAGGATGCGCGCCGTCACGTAATCGACGCGGAAGGCGTCGCTGCCGGCGGCGCGGGCGGGGGGCAGGCCGACGCAGAGGACGCCCAGCAGGGCCCGCTCGATATCGGCGAGACTCTCGGGGGCGACGGAGGGGCGGGGGTCGTCCGGCATTTGGGGGCGGATCGTAGCAGAGGGATGGACGCCCTCCAGCAGGTCGCGCGCTCGGAGGCAGGTGCTACGATCGATGGTCCGCGTGGAGGCGCAGCATCCATGGAAGGCACTGCCGTCACGGTTCGGGTACCCGCCACGAGCGCCAACATCGGCACCGGTTTCGACTGCCTCGGGCTGGCGCTGGACCTGTTCGCCTCCGTCACGGTGACATTCAGCGACGCCGAGCAGCTTCCCACGAACGACGTCGGCGAGAAGATGGTGCTTTCCGCTGCGCGCGCCGCCTACGAGCGCATCGGGCGGCCGAGTCCCGCAGGCCTGACGGCGCGGTACACGGTCGCGATCCCGCTGGGGCGGGGGCTGGGCGCGAGCGCGGTTGCGCGCGTGGCCGGCGTCCTCGCGGTGAACGAGCGGGAGGGACACCCCCTCGACGAAGACGCCTGCCTGGGCTTGGCGGCCGATCTCGAGGGGCACGTCGACAACGCCTGCCCGGCGCTCTTCGGGGGCGTGCAGGCATGCGTCGCCACCGAGGACGGGTTCGCCCGCGTCCGCTGCCGCTACCCGAGCGACCTGCAGGTCGCGCTGCTTATCCCGGACCACTCGATGCCGACCAAGGAGGCGCGCCGCCTCCTGCCCGACAGCTACAGCCGCCAGGACGCAATCCACACGAGCAGCCGGCTCGGGCTGCTGGTGGCGGCGCTGGCGTCGGGGCGCACGGACCTGCTCGACGAGGCGACGCAGGACCGCTTCCACCAGCGGCAACGGTCGGCTCTGTTCCCGCCGCTCTACGACGTGTTTGCATCGGCGAAGGGCGCGGGCGCTTACGCGGCCTGGCTGAGCGGGGCGGGGAGCAGCGTGGCCGCGTTCACGCCGGAAGAGGGGGGACGGGACGTGGCGAAGGCAATGCTCGACACACTCGAAGGGGCGGGGATGTCGGGGCGGACGCTCGTGACGCGCATCGCGGCGAGCGGGGCGGAGGTGTCCCGCGTCGAGATGGTGGACGTGTAGCGGCTGTTGGCTCCTGGCTGTTGGCCGTTGGCCGGGACGGCGGGGCGAGTAGGTGGTGACGAACGGCGCGACATGATCCGCTAGGAGATCGCGGGGCGGCCCGACAGCCTGCCTCCCCATGAGACCGATCCCCAATTCCCTCAAGGTCCACCAGCGCGGTTCCGACCGCCTTCCCCACGTGCGCGCGATCATCCGCGCCGAACGCTGGGGCGTGCCCCTGCTTCCCTGGGAGCGCCTCTACACGGGCGACGAACGCGACTGCCCGCACGCCCTCGCGGTCGCCGGCGACGGAGCCGTGATCCGCGCCCGCAACGATGCGGGCGCGCTCGCGGTCTCGCGCGTGCCAACGCCCGGAGCGAGCTCGGACTGGGCCACGTGGACCGGACTAGGTGAGGCAGAACCGGACACGGGGGTCGCACTTGGGGCGCGCGGGAGCGAGGTGCTGCTCCTGTACGTCGCGAGCGGTGGACGCGCGCTGGCGCTGCGGCGCAGCGGCGACGGCGGGGCGACGTGGGAGGCGGCGCGGACGCTGGTGACAGAGAGCGCGGACATCGAGTGGCTGGCTCTTGGGGTGCGCGCGTCCGACGGCGACGCCTGCGCCTTCTACACGCAGGGGACAGACGTGCTGAAGCGACTGCGCCGCCGGGACGGCGCCTGGGATGCGGCGGGGGCGAACTGGACCAGGGGCGGGCAGGTCTCCGCCCTGACGGGCGTGGGAGCGATGCACGACGGCCACGACTACCGCCTTGTCGTGAGCGGACGAGCGCATCCTTCCGGGAGGAAGCAGGTGTGGTCGGCGTTCCTGGGCGACGGCGGGTTCCCCACGGATTTCTGGTCGGGCCTGAGCGTGATCGCGGAGTCGGACGCCTCCTCGGCGCGGCAGTTCGGCGGGCCGGGAGTGTTTCAGCCGGGCGGCCTCGACCAGCGCGCCTGCTTTGCCGCCCTGGACGCCGGGGGCGAGCCCGGGAGCCGCGTCTACACGAGCCATCCGCCCGCGTCCGTGGCCGGGAACCCGGAGGGGTGGTCCGAGCCGGAGCCGCACGAGGCAACATCAGCGTACGGACTGGCGGTCGCGACGCCAGAGGCGGGGACGGCGTGGAGCTCGACCCCGGACGGGGTGTGGCGGGCGCGGCTGGGGAACAGCCTCGACGTGAGCGATCACCTCGTGGAGGCCTCGTGGAGGCTGGCGCCGTTTTCGACACGCGCCCGGCTCGTGCTCGACGACTCCGGCGGCGTGCTGCCCGAGCTCGCGCCGGGCCGAACGGTCGAGATCACGCCCGGCTACCGCTCGGGTTCGGGCGGCGGGCCCGAGTACGGTGGCGCCGTGCACGCCGTCATCGACGACGTGGCGCGTGAGCGCGGCGAGGGGGAGGCGCGGGTGGTGCTGGAGTGCTCGGGGCACTGGGAGCGGCTGGCGGCGTGGCGGCCCTCCCAGGTCTGGCAGACCGCGGCGGGGGAGTATTCGCGTGAGCGCCTTTTCTGGCGGCTGTGCGCGAGTGCGGGAATCCGCGTGAGCGGCCAGGGCGGGGAGGACTGGTCCGGGAGCAGTCCGGCCTTCGCGGTGTCTCCGGGCGAGTCCGGCCTCTCGGCGGCGCGGCGCCTGCTCGGCACGAGCCGGGTTGCGGTTCTCTCCAGCGTTGACGGGCTGGCCGTCTCAGAGCCCGGATCGGAGGCGGTCGAGCGCTTTGGGGAGGGCGACCACCCGGCGGCGCGTGTAGCGCTGGGCGCCGACGCTCCGGCGGCGAACTGGGTGCGGGCGCAGGGGCCCACGATCGACGCCGACGCGCACGACTTCGCCAGCATCTACCGGGACGGGCAGCGGCTGCGCCTGGTGCGCAGCCTCGATGCGGGCACGGGCGCGCAGGCGCTCGACCACGCGGCGGCATCGCTCGAGCGGGACCGGCGTGAGCAGCACGCCGGCGTGCTCGTGGCGCCGTTCCACCCGGGCCTGGAGCTGTTCGACCCGATCACGGTCACGGACGAACGGCTTGGTCTGCGGGAACGCCCATTCCGCGTGGTCGAGCTGGGGATGGAGTACAGCCGCCGGCCGGGCAGGCGGCCTCGCTACGACTCGATCGTGGGCCTGGGGGAGATGGACTGATGGCGACGCTGCGAGGACGGCTGGTGCGGTTCGAGGGGAGCGCGTGGCGGGCGGTGGTGCGGCTGGAGGGGTCAGCTTCGATGGAGCTGACGAACGTGGCCGTGAGCCGCGCCATCCCCGCCGGGCAGATGGTCGCGGGCCGCAGGGTGCTCGTCGACACGGGCGATGCGAGCGACGCCGCGGAGGCGATCCTGACGGCCATCGTGGCGTGAATGGTGCGCTCGGGCGGCGCGTGTACACTCAATTTCGATGCCCTCGCCCCCGCTCTCCGGGCAGCCGGGCGGCGACCCCGAACGGGGCGCCCACCGGTGATCCGCAGTCACGCCACGTACGGTCCCGGCAACACCCTGCAGCGGACCCTCTCATCGCTGCAAGAGCGGGAGTTCGCCTGGTACTTCGGGGGCAACACCGCCTTCTTCATGGCGATGCAGATGCAGTTCGTGCTGCGCGCCCTGCTCGCCTACGACCTCGCCCCCGAGGGCGAGAAGGCCGCGGGGCTGGGGCTGGTGACGCTTGGGGCGGCCGCTCCCATGATCTTCGTCGCGCCGGTGGGGGGTCTCATCGCCGACCGGGTGAACAAGCGCACGCTCCTCATCGTGACGCAGTCGGCGGCGGCCATCATCAGCCTGCTCACCACGTTCCTCATCCTCACCGACCTGATGGAGTACTGGTACCTCTTCGTCCTGTCGTTCTGGGCGGGGACGATCTTCTCGCTGAACATGCCCGCACGGCAGGCGCTGGTACCCCTGCTCGTGCCCCAACACAAGCTAATGAACGCGGTTTCGCTGCAGATGAGCGGGATGAACCTGACCCGCATCGTCGCGCCGGCGCTAGCGGGAATCCTGGTGGCCCCACTTGGCATCATCGGGGTCGGCGAGAGCGGCGGGCTGGGCTGGGTCTACCTGCTGACCTCCATCCTGTTCACGGTTGCGGTCGCGTCGGAGTTCCGCCTTCCGCCCCACGGCATGCAGGCAGAGTCGGAGGAGGAGAACTTCATCCAGGGCCTCGTGGGGGGCTTCCGCTATGTCATCGCCACGCCGGTGATCCTCATGCTCCTGCTGGCGGGCATGCTGATGCCGTTCTTCGCCTTCCCCGTGCAGGTGATGCTCCCGATCTTCGCCGAGGAGGTTTTCGGGCTTACCGGGGGAATGGGCTTCGGCCTGCTGATGGCGGCGGGCGGTGTCGGCGGGCTGATTGGAACGATCGTCTCGGCGAACTTCGACAGCCTGCCGAACAAGGGCCACATCATGTTCATCGGAGCTACGATCATGGCCGGCTTCCTTGCGGCTTTCGGGTGGACCAGTGTGTTCGTCCTCGGGATGCTCTTCATTGCCGTGAGCAACACGGGGCAGATGCTCTTCATGTCCTCAAACAACACCGCCGTGCAGACGATTGCGCCTGAGGAGCTGCGGGGCCGGGTGATGTCGATCATGATGATGTCGTTCGGGGTGATGCCGATCGGGGTCTTACCCATCACCTTCGCCGCCGACAGATTCGGGGCCGGAAGCACGGTCGTGGTCGTATCGCTCGCGCTGCTGGCATTGCTGGCGGTCGTGTTTGTAGCGGTCCCGCGCTTCCGCAACCTGCGTATCGACGTGCTCGCGCAGGCGGAGCTCTCACCCGTGCAGGCGGCGACGATGGTGGCGGAGGGAAAGATCTCGCGGGCGGAGGCGGACCGGCTCACAGGGAGGCTGCGGCGCACGCCCCTCCCCGAGGGGACCCGCCGCAAGCGCACGCAGGAGGAACGCGTCGAGGCGCCCCCAGGGGCCACCCCGGCGCCGCCGCCATGACCACGCTCAGCGTCCTCGACCAGTCCCCCGTCCGCAGGGGTGGGACCGCCGCCGAGGCGCTCGCCGAGACGGTCAAACTCGCGCAGCTTGCCGACCGCCTCGGGTACGAGCGGTACTGGGTTGCCGAGCACCACAACACCTCGGCCCTCGCCTCGACCGCGCCCGAGGTACTCATCGGCCAGATCGCGACGCACACGGAGCACATCCGCGTGGGCTCGGGCGGGGTGATGTTGCCCCACTACAGCGCGCTCAAGGTGGCGGAGGCGTTCCGGCTGCTGGAGACGCTGCACCCGGGGCGCATCGACCTTGGGATCGGCCGGGCGCCGGGGAGCGACGGACGGACGGCGCGGGCGCTCGCGCCCAGCGGCGTGCCGATGGACCTGCGCGAGTTCCCGAACCAGCTTCTCGACCTGTACGGATTCCTCGCGGACGACTTTCCGCCCGACCACGAGTTCCACGGCATCCGGGCGATGCCCCGGCCGGAGGCGATGCCGGACCTCTGGCTGCTCGGTTCGAGCGACGTGAGCGCGGGATATGCAGCGGAGCTGGGCTGGCCGTTCTGCTACGCGCACTTCATCAACTCGCACCGTGCGGATAGCGCTCTGGAGGCCTACCAGAAGCTCTTCTCGCCCTCGCCGGTCGCGAGCGAGCCGCGACCGTCAATCGCGGTCTCGGCGCTGGTGGCGGAGACGGAGGAGGAAGCGGAGCGGCTGAGCTGGAGCCGCTGGGGCTGGCGCCTGATGGGGTCCGCCGGGAGGGGCGGGATTCCGCCGCCCGAGGAGGCGCTCGCTTTCGAATACACGGAAGCCGAGCGCGAGTACCTGGAGATGCTGAAGCGGCGCTCCATCTACGGCGACCCCGGACAGGTTCGCGACCAGTTGCTGGCCATGGGCGAGCGCCACGGCCTGGACGACTTCGTCGTGGTGACCATCACGCACGACTACCGGGCGCGGCAGCGTTCCTACGAGCTGCTGGCGGAGGCGTTCGGGCTGGAGCCGCGCGGCTAGTCGCCGCCGCCCGTCCCTGCCGCTTGCCTAGTGCCAGGGGGATTACTCTCGGTTCTCGCCACACTGATTCACCGTGGCGACCAGACAGTCCTGGTCTAGCCAGACTGATTCAGCGAGGCGGTCGAACAGCGTAGCCAAGCCGGGTCGGGCGTCCGGGTGCACCCACGGTCCATACACAGCCCCTTGCCGCACGTCGATAGCGATCCAGGCCAGGGGGCGGCCGGTCACCGCATCCCGGGTAGTCGTGGAATCCTCAAGGACTAACGCCCGAACAGGTGGACCTTCAAGAGAGTCGCTCGACTCGAGGCCTTCCCGTACCTCTAACCCCTCCGGAACATCGAAGATCAGCGGCGAATCGAACTGCCCGCTGTATCCAGGCCAGATGAACTGATAGGTACCGGCAGTCAGCGTGGGCTCCCGGTACGAGGGGCCCGCGACCACGGGCGCTCCGCAGTCCTTGAAACCGAGCGTCGCGAGGTCGCCGTTCGGGACCGCCCGCAGCGCTGGCGGCAGGCAGCCGGTGAGCGCGTTCCCGCCCAGGTAGACGTGCGTCAGGCCGGTCAGCAGCGCCGCCTTCGAGGGGATCCGCCCGGTCAGGGCGTTGCCGTCCAGTCGCAGCTGCGTAAGGCCCGTGAGCTCGCCCAGAAGACCCGAGAGCTCGCCCGTGAGCCCACTGTTCGCGAGCTCCAGCTTCGTCACGCGCCGGGGCGTGCCCGCAACGGTGACGCCCGTCCAGCTTGAGATGGCACGGCCGCCGCTCCAGTCGAGCGTGGCCGTTCCCCCCAGCGTGTCCCGCCAGGCCAGTAGGGCGATGGCGTCGTCGACGAGCTCGGACCACGGAACAGCCACGGCGCGGTCGTTATAGCGGAACGTCTTGCGCTCGTTCGTCTCCTCAAGCGGTAACTGCTCGGTCGCGCCCCACGGCCCCCCGAACGGGCGAGCCGAGAGGTACACCCGCCGGGGATCGTCGACGCTCTGCCACACCCGCAGTTTCACGCCCACGGCGCCCGGGGCGACGGACGCGGTTACGGTGCGATCGCTGTAGCGGAACGTCTTGCGCTCGTTCGTCTCTTCGAGCGCCAATTCTTCTGTCGCGCCCCAGGTGCCCCCGGACGGGCGCGCCGACAGGAAAACCCTCTGGGGATCACGCACACTCTGCCAGACGCGGAGGTCCACCCGGCCCGCTTCCTGGTCGGACTCCACCGCCTCCGCACCCGCGACCGCGACGAGCGCGACCAACACGGCCGAAACTGCAACGACCAGGTACGTTCCGGACTTTCTCAAACTCTGCATCGGTCAACTGTACGCCGCACAGGCGAGGCGAGGGTTTCGCTCGCCCGCTTCGCGCCCACTTCCCCTTCAGCACCATCGCGCTGTCCGCCGAAGCAAGAGCCCAATGTTTCCAGGCTCTGCGCCGCCCTCCCCGAGCGGAGAGTGAGTCCTTTCGCCGAGAGTTCAAGCGTTCATCAGCCTGCGGCTAGTCGCCGCCGATCACGACGGTCCACTCCCTGATGCGCCACGAGGGCACGAGCCCGTTCGCGACGTAGGGGTCGGCAGCCACGAAGGCTTCGACGCGGGAGCGGTCGTCCACGGTGAAGACGAAGGCGGCGCCATCGACGGGGTCTGCGAAGGCGCCAGCCATCTCGATCTCGCCACGGTCGACGTACTCGCGGGCGAGGGCGAGGTGGTCGGCGCGGAAGGGGGCGCGCTTCTCGACGACGTTCTCCACGTAGTCGTAGAACAGGACGAAGCGTGTGGCGGGCATGGCTACTCCTCTGGGGCCTCTTCGGCGGTGCGGCGCAGCAGCTTCATGAACTCCTCGTCGCCGTCGAGGAGGGCGAGGCGGGCGTCGCCGGCAGCCTCGGCGGCGTAGGCGGGCTGAATCTCGAACGCCTCTTGCAGGTGGTCCAGGGCCACCGCGCGCTTCCCCAGAACGGCGGCGGCCTGGGCCGCGCCGTAGCGCGCGGCGGGGTCGCCAGGTGCGACCTTCGCCGCCTTCTCGAAGCTCTTGAGGGCATCCTCGTGGGCCGCGGTCTCGAGTTGCGCCATCCCGCAGTTCACCATGAGGGTGGGGTCGTCGGGGTTGAGGGCGAGAGCCCCCTCGAAGTCGGCCAGGGCCTCGGCGGGCTCGTGGCGGTAGAGGCGCAGCATCCCGCGGTTGTTGAGGGCGTCGCCATCGGCGGGAGTCAGATCGAGGGCGGCGTCGTAGTCGGTGAGGGCCTCGTCGAAGGCGCCGAGGCGGGTGTGGGCGGTGGCGCGGTTGTAGAGGGCCGCGGGGAGGGCAGGGGTCTCCGCGAGGGCGCGGGTGTAGCGCTCGACGGCGAGGGCGTACTGGCCGACGTTGAAGTAGACGTTGCCCTCATCGAGGTAGGAGGCGGCGGTACGCAGGCGGGTATCGCCGATGACCTCGTCGATGTCGGGCATGGACTCCCGTGCCTCGCCGCTCTCGGCGTACTGCTGCGGACGGCCGAGCAACCTCAGGACGAGGGCGGCGACGGCACCGAGGACGGCGAGCGCGAGGATCACCCTGAGCAGGGTCTTCACGACTCGTCCTCCTCTCCCGCGGCGCGCTCCAGGAGCTCCTCGGTGATGGCCATGAGGCCGCTGTAGGCATAGACCACGTAGTCACGGGGGTGGAGGTCGAGGGGGCGCTTCTCCTCCTTGCGAGCGGTGACCGGGTCCCAGGAGCCGGTGATCTCGACGGCATCGTGGTCGACACCGAACTCGAGCTCGTAGAGCTCGCCGTCCTCGGCGACGACGACGCAGCCGCGCTCGGGGTCGCCGGCGGGGCCGGGGTCGCACTCGATGGCGTTCGTGAAGAAGGCGTTGGGGAAGGAGGGGAAGGGGCGCAGGGCGGCGCTAGCCTCTTTCAGGAGCACCTCAAGATCGGAGGCAGCGCGCTCCAGGGCGCGGTCCGCGCTTGTCTTGCGGGCCAGGCTTTCCCGCGCATCCTCGTTCATGGGGATCATGCTACGACCACTGGCCGCTCCGGGACCAGACGGCCCGCCGGGTGCGCCTGCCCACACAGAGGGGCCACGGCCCCTTGTACACTGGCGCGGGGGCATCGATATGGCGCGCCGCCGCCTGACGCGGGACGATCTCGCGGTCGAAACCTGCTGCTTCGTCTGCGATCCGGCCAACGAGGACGGGCTTCAGATCGAGTTCTACCTTGACGAGGATATTGGCCGCGTGTTGGCCGACTACACGCCGCCAGCGGCGCACGAGGGCGCGCCCCGCGTCATCCACGGGGGCGTGATCGGCGCCATCCTCGACGATGCCATGGCCTGGGCGGTGAACGTGCTCAGCGGCTCGTTCGGCCTGACCCGCCGGGGGGAGATCGAGTACTCGCGCATCGTGCGCCCCGGCGAGCCCTACACCGTCACCGCCTGGATCTCCGAGATTGGCCAGCACCGAGCGGCGACGGTCGGCGAGCTGCGCGACTCCGAGGACCGGCTCTGCTGCGCCACGAAGGCCGAGTTCTCGCTCATCTCGCACGAGGAGGCGAAGCTCGCCTTCGAGCGTCGCGCCGCTGCGGAGGGCGATTGATGGCTCCGCGTCTGCTCCTCATCCACGGGTACGTCTCGAACCCCGAGGCCTGGGCGCCCCTGCGGCGCGAGCTTGAGGACGAAGTCGGGACGTTCGCGCCTTCCCTCCCGGGGTATGGAAGCGAGCCCGACCCTGCCAGCTACACGGTGGAGGGCGTCGCGGAGGCGCTCGACGGCGTGGTGGAGGCGGTGAACCCGGACTACGTGCTGGGCCACTCGATGGGCGCGCTGATCGCCCTGCAGCTCGCGAACCGCCACCCGGGACGCTTCAAGCGAGTCGGCCTCGCGGGACTGCCGGTGTACGACACCATCGAGGAGGGACTCCGCTTCATCGGTTCGAACAGCATCACGCGGGACCGCTACATGCGGAATCCCGCGAAGGGGCACCTGTTCTGCCGGCCGGTCCACTCCCTGCGGTACCTGTGGGCGCCCTTCGCCCACCTCCTGAAGCCCGACTACCCCCTCCCCATGATCGTCGACATGTTCGATCACACGCCGGCGGCCCACGGTGGGGGGATGGCGGAGATCGTGTTCGGGGGACATGTCCCCCGGCTGACGGAGGGGCTTGAGACGCCGACCGCCCTGATCCACGGAGATGCGGACCGCGTCACCCCGCTAGAGCCGGTGGTCGACCTGGCCCGCGAACGGGGCTGGCCGCTGCGTATCGCCCACGGCGCGGGACACGAACTCATCTTCGCGCAGCCACGAGGGACGGCCCGCTGGGTGCGCGAACGGCTGCTCGCGCCGGTCGATCCGGAGGCGCCGCGGGAGGAGGCGGTGCCCGCAGCCGTCGCCTCCAGCTAGCAGGACGCCTCGCGCCGTTGCGCTCCCGCGGCGAGCGCGCCTAAGCTCGCAGGCCGGGACCACCCCGAGGAGACGCGACCGTGGAGAACTTCCTGCATATCGCCGCCGTCTGGCTGCACGTCCTCGGCATTGCGCTGTTCGTGGGGCCGCAGTTCTTCCTGGCGTTCGCGTGGGTGCCCGCCTCGCGACAGATCGAGGACCTGCAGACGCGCGTGGCGGCGATGCGCACGATCACCACGCGCTTCGGCTGGATCGGCGGCATCGGGCTCTTCCTCATCCTGGTGGGCGGCACGTACCTGATCATGACCTGGCGCGACTACCACAACATCGTCGAAGGGACGGCGTTCTTCGACCTGCGCTACGGCGTGGTGTTCGTGATCAAGATGGTGCTGCTGGTGGTGATGATCGTGCTGGTGGGGCTGCACATGTTCGTCGTCGGTCCGAGCCAGGTGGACGCGATGGAGGAGCAGGCCCGCGGCGGGGCTGTTTCCGACAAGGACATCCGTCGCCTGCGCGTCACCTCGATGGTGCTGAGCATCACGGGGCTGATCCTGACGCTGGTGATCATGGGATTCGGTGTCAGCCTGGGAGCGGCGGAGTACTCGCTGCAGAACTTCTAGGTGGTCGGTCACGCCCCTGTTTGACCCGTTCCCGAGGCGCTGGTTCACTAGCTCCAGAGGCGTTGACGGAGACGAGTAGCGTCCCGTTCCTGCGCTCAGCGAGCCCCGTTTGGTGCGAGGGGGCGCTGCAGGCGGACGTGAACATCCCTCCCGAGCTTCCGGCCGAACGCCGGCGGCGCCGGCAAGTAGACCCGGACGGAACGTGTCCGCGGGTGCGGACCGCCCCCCGTTACCGAGGGCGGGAGCGTGATGGCGCTCCGCAGAGCGCCCGCCTCGTGCGGGAAGCAGGGTGGTACCGCGGGTCTGGCGCCCGTCCCTGACCGGGACGGGCTTTCTTGTGTCCGGCCCGGCAACCCTCGCCCGGGAGGCCGGAAGTGTCCCAGCTCTTCAGACCAGTCGATCCGAGCGTCAGCTTCCCCGAGCTCGAGACCAGCATCCTCGAGTTCTGGCGGGAGCGCGACATCTTCCGGCGCAGCATCGAGGAGCGACCCGAGGACAACCTGTTCGTGTTCTACGAGGGGCCGCCGACGGCGAACGGCCGCCCGGGCGTGCACCACATCATGCCGCGCGTCATCAAGGACCTGTTCGCGCGCTACAAGACGATGCGGGGCTACCGCGTGCCCCGGAAGGCAGGCTGGGACACGCACGGCCTGCCGGTCGAGATCGAGGTGGAGAAAGAACTGGGGCTGACCTCCAAGCCCGAGATCGAGGCGTACGGCATCGACCGCTTCAACGCGAAGTGCCGGGAGAGCGTGAACCGCCACGTGGGCGACTTCGAGGAGCTGACGGAGCGGATCGCCTTCTGGGCGGATATGGAGAACCCGTACGTCACGTACGACAACGACTACATCGAGAGCGGCTGGTGGATCTTCAAGCAGCTCTGGGACCACGGGCTGGTGTACCAGGACTACCGCAGCACGCCCCATTGTCCCCGCTGCGAGACGAGCCTGAGCGACCACGAGCTTTCGCAGGGGTACCAGGACGAAGTCCCGGACCCGAGCGTCTACATCAAGTTCCGGTTGCCCGCCGAGGCGCGTGAGCGCATCGGGCTGGGGGACGGTCCGGCCACGAGCATCGTGGCCTGGACGACGACGCCGTGGACGCTGCCCGGGAACACCGCTCTCGCGGTGATGGAAGACGCCGCCTACGGGCTCTACGAGCACGAGGGCGAGCGCCTCATCGTGGCGGAGGCGCTGGCGGAGAGCGCGCTGGGGGAGGAACGGGCGGCGCTGCGCACGTTCCGCGGGGCGGAGCTGGTCGGGCTCGCCTACGAGCCGCTGTACCGGCCGGAGGCGGTGGGGGGGACGGTGCGCCGCTTCGGGAACGACGGCCACCTGCGGCCGCTGGAGGCGGGCGAGGAGACCGAGGGGCTCCGCCGCGTACTCGTGGCGAACCACGTGTCGCTGGAAGACGGCACGGGCATCGTGCACATCGCCCCGGCGTTCGGCGGCGAGGACTTCGAGGACGGCAAGGAGCACGGCCTGCTCTTCGCCCAGCCCATCGACACGCACGGGACGATGACGGAGGGGCTGCCGGGCGCGGGGCAGTTCGCCAAGGACGCCGACCGCGAGGTCACCCGCGACCTCCAGGAACGGGGGCTGCTGTTGCGGAGCGAGCGCATCAAGCACACCTACCCGTTCTGCTGGCGCTGCGACTCGCCCCTGCTCTACTACGCTAAGCCGAGCTGGTACATCCGCACGACGGCGCAGCGGGAGCGGCTGCTCTCGGGGAACGCGCGCATCAACTGGCAGCCCGACCACATCAAGCGGGGACGCTTCGGCAACTGGCTCGAGAACAACATCGACTGGGCCGTCAGCCGGGAGCGGTACTGGGGCACGCCCCTGCCGTTCTGGGTGTGCGACGGGTGCCCGGAGGTGGTGGTCGTGGGGTCACGCGCGGAGCTGGCGGAGCGGGCGGTCGACCGCGCCGCCGCGGAGGCGCTGGACGACCTGCACCGGCCCTACATCGACGCCATCGCCCTGCGCTGCGACGGAGACGGCTGCGAAGGGGAGATGCGGCGCATTCCGGAGGTCGCGGACGCGTGGTTCGACAGCGGGGCAATGCCCTACGCGCAGTGGCACTACCCATTCGAGAACCAGGACGAGTTCGACCGGATGTTTCCGGCGGACTTCATCTGCGAGGCGATCGACCAGACGCGCGGCTGGTTCTACACGCTGCACGCGGAGGCCGCGCTGCTGAACGCGGCGGAGGCGACGCCCGAGGAGATCAGCTACCGGAACGTCATCTGCCACGGCCACATCCTCGACGAGCACGGCGTGAAGATGTCGAAGAGCAAGGGCAATGTGATCGAGCCGTTCGACCTGCTGGACGAGCTGGGGGCGGACGCCGTGCGCTGGTACATCTACGCGTCGGCGCCAGTGGGAAGCTCGCGGCGCTTCAGCGTGCGGCTCATGAACGAGAGCCTGCGGCGCTTCCAGCTCACGCTCTGGAACGTCTACAGCTTCTTCGTGAGCTACGCGAACATCGACGGGCTCGACCCGCGCGAGCGTCCCCAGGGCGAGCCGCCGGAGCTGGATCGCTGGCTCCTAAGCGAGTTGAACGCCCTCACCGAGCGCGTGACCGCCGGGCTCGACGACTACGACCCGACAGTCGCCTCGCGGGCGATCGAGGCGTTCGTCGACGACCTCTCGAACTGGTACGTGCGCCGCTCGCGGCGCCGCTTCTGGCGGGGGGTGTCGGGGGACGACGCCGACAAGCGCAGCGCGTACTTCACGCTGCATACGGCGCTGACGACGCTGGCGAAGCTGCTGGCGCCGTTCACGCCCTTCCTGGCGGAGGAACTGTGGCGGAACCTGGCGCGCTCGGTCGACGGGGAGGCGCCGGAAAGCGTGCATCTCGCGGACTGGCCCGAGCCGGTCGCGCTTGTTCCGGGCGGCGACGTGTTCGTGGACGAGTCGCTGAACGCAGAGACGCAGCTCGTGAAGCGGGTCGCCTCGATGGGGCGGGCGGCGCGGGCGAAGGCGTCGATCAAGGTGCGGCAACCGCTCGCGGAGGTGCTGGTCCGCGCCCGCGATGACGCGGAGGCAGCCGTGCTCGCGCGGCAGGAGGCGCTCCTGCTGGAGGAGCTGAACGTAAAGGCGCTGAGGACGCTGGAAGACGAGGCGGGCATCGTCACGTTCGAGATCAAGCCGAACCTGCCGGTGCTGGGCCCGCGGCTGGGGCGTGAGGTCGGGGCGGTGCGCTCCGCCCTCGGCGAGCTCGATGCCGGGGAGGTGGCGGCAGCGGTTCGGGCCGGCCAGAGCGTCACGGTCGCGGGCCACGAACTCGCGCCCGACGAGTTGCTCGTCGAGATGCGCGAGGGCGAGGGCTACGCGGTCGTGAGCGAGGCCGGCTATACGGTCGGGGTGGCGACCGCCATCAGCGACGAGCTCGCGGACGAGGGGATCGCGCGCGAACTCGTGCGGCACCTCCAGGACCTGCGCCGCGAGGCGGACTTCGAGTTGAGTGACCGCATCACGAGCTGGTGCGCGGGCGGCGACACCATCGCGCGCGTGCTGGCGGCGCACGGCGACTACGTGAAGGGCGAGACGCTCTCCGTCGAGCTGTTCACGGAAGCGCCGCCCGAAG
Organism: Chloroflexota bacterium; assembly: GCA_026702615.1. Taxonomy (GTDB): domain Bacteria; phylum Chloroflexota; class Dehalococcoidia; order Tepidiformales; family Tepidiformaceae; genus UBA2991. The sequence continues at coordinate 22,016 of JAPPBY010000036.1, forward strand.
ACGCGCAGCGGACGACGTTTACGCTCGACGGCGTCGAGGTGGTCGCGGGCGTGAGGCGGAGGGACGCATGACGCCGCCGAAAGCCATCCTCTTCGACCTGGACGACACGCTGCTCGACATGTACAGCGCCATGCACAGCTCATGGGAGGAGATCTGCGCGGACGTGGCGCCCGGCCTCGGGTGTGACGCTACCAGCCTGCGCGAGACCATCCGCCGCGAGAGCGCCCTTTTCTGGGCCGACGAAGGGGCCGTCGCCGAGTTCCGGGTGAAGCCACTGGAGTCGCGGACGATCGTCGTGCGACTGTCCCTCCTGTCGATGGGGCTCGACGACTCGGACGCGGAGGAGATCGCCGGGCGGTCGCTCCGAGGGTACCTGGAGCGCGTCGCCCCCTTCGACGACGCCATCGGGACACTGGACACGCTGCGATCGCAGGGCTACCGGCTGGGGATGGTCACGAACGGCTCGTCGGATACGCAGCGGCAGAAGATCGGGCGGTGGAAGCTGGAGCCGTACTTCGACGAGATCGTGATCGAGAGCGAGTTCGGGCGGGGGAAGCCCGATCCCGGCGTGTTCAGGCAGGCGCTGGCGGGGACGGGGGCGGCCCCTGACGAGGCCTGGATGGTGGGCGACAACCTGTATGCGGACATCGGCGGGGCGCAGGGTGTGGGCGTCCACAGCGTCTGGATTCACCGCGAACGGCTGGAGTTCCCGGAGGATCCTCCGGCCCACCCCCACCGCCGTATCGGCCACTTCGATGAGCTTCACGCCGCGCTCGCAGACGCCCAGGGCTAGGGTCGGGTGAAGCCCCCTTTCCTTCAGGGCAGCGCGCTCACGTCGCTACTCCGAACGGCTGCGATACGGTATCAACGCGAACATCGAACTAGATTGAAGGGTCCTGCATGTCGAACGTGAAGAGCAGCCTCCTGGCGGGACTGGGAGTACTTGGCATCGGCCTCGCCGCGGCCGCACTGGTCGTGGGCATCCTCGCGCTGACGCAGGGCGAGGACCGGGACGAGGAGCGTGCGCCCTCGCCCTCCAATCCCGACGAATATGCCATCTACCTGGTCGAGCAGGCGCTCGAGCGCTATGAGGGCGAGGGTATCGAGGCCACGCTCGCACACTACAACTCGCCCGAGACGCTGGACGGCCCCTGGTACGTCTTCGTGCTGGAAGAGCGTGCCGACGGCATCTACACGATCGCCAACGCGGGCCGGCCGGAGTTGGTCGGGACGACGCGGGAGCGCATCGACACCCGCGGCTTCGACTATGGCGCCGCCTTCGCCGAGACGACCGAGGCGGGGCACTGGGTGACCTACAGCTTCATCAACCCCCAGACCGGCGGCGTGGAGTTGAAGCACTCCTGGACGGTGCGCCGGGGGCCCTACCTGTTCGGCTCGGGCTGGTACGAGGCCACCTCCGTCGAGCCCGCGGCACCCGCCGCCGCACCGGCGCCGACGAAGGCCGAGCCCGGCGCCTACACGAAAGCGTTCGTGCAGCAGGCGCTCGACCGCTTCGAGGCCGACGGGCTCGAGGCGACCCTCGATTACTACAACTCACCTGAGAGTGTGGACGGCGAGTGGTACGTGTTCGTGGGGGAGGAGCGCGCGGACGGCCTCTACACGATTGCGCACGCCACCCGCCCGGAGCTGGTCGGGACGACGCGGGAGCGCATCGACCGGCGGGGTTTCGACTACGGCGCCGCCTTCGTCGCCACCACCGAGGAAGGGCAGTGGGTCGACTACATCTACCTGAACACCGTCACCGGGCAGGAGGAGCAGAAGCACACCTGGATCGTGCGGCGCGGCAACCTGCTCTTCGGCTCCGGCTGGTACGAGCTGGCGACGGACCCACCGGCCACGGCTCCGGAGCCGGCCTCGAAGGCCGAGCCCGGGGCGTACACGAAGGCGTTCGTCCAGCAGGCCATCGCCCGTTATCGGGCCGAGGGGCTGGAAGCGACCCTCGACTACTACCGCTCGCCCGAGAGCGTCGACGGCGACTGGTACGTGTTCATCCTCGAGGACCGGCCTGACGGGCTCTACAACATCGGGAACGCCACACGGCCGGACCTGCTGGGCACCGTGCCGACACGCATCGACCGGCGCGGCGTCGACTACGGCGCGGAGTTCCTCGCGACGACGGACGAGGGCCACTGGGTCGACTACGTCATCCTCAACCCCGCCACCTGCGAGGAACGGCTGAAGCACAGCTGGGTCGTCCGGCGCGGCGAGCTCCTCTTCGGTTCCGGGTGGTACGAAGACCGCGTGGCGGAACACCCGCTCCTTCCCACAAAGTGCGAGCCTGCCGCCTACACGGTCGCTCATGTGGACGCGGCGATCGCGCGATACGAGGCGGCAGGGCGCGCGGCGGCGGTCGCCTGGCACAACGACTCGGCCAACAACGACGGCCGCTGGTACACATTCATCGTCGACCCCGCGGCGGAGCGGATGATCTCACACCCCGCGCCGACCTTCGTCGGGTACGACGTCGTGAACGGCAAAGCCACCTGGGACGACAGCGGCTGGCATTACGCATCCGACCTGCTGCGGGCGACAGAAGACGGCCTCTTCGTGCACGACACGCTCGTCGTGCCGCCGAGGGACGAGATCAACCCCTTCTTCTCGAGAGAAGAGCTGAAGCACTACTACGCGAAGCGCCACGACGGGCTCATCTTCGTCTCGGGGTGGTACAGCGACGTTCCCACCGCGGAGGACGAGCCGAACTACACGCGCCTGCTGGTGGCGCGGGCGCTCACGATGCTCGAGGACGAGGGCATCGAGGCGGTGCTCAACTACTACAACACACCCGAGAGCGCGGACGGCGAGCGCTACGTGTTCGTGCTGGAGGACCGCGAGGACGGCATCTACACGGTCGCGCACGCCACCATCCCCAGCCTGGTGGGGACAACCCGCGACCGCATCGATGCGCGCGGCTTCGACTATGGCGCGGCGTTCAAGGCCACCACACGGTCGGGGCGCTGGGTCCAGTACGTCTTCCCCAACCCGGACGCGGGCGTCGAGGAGCTGAAGCACACCTGGGTAGTGCGCCGGGGCGACTTCCTGATCGGTTCGGGCTGGTACGAGCCGCTTCCCACACAGGCCGACCCGGAGGGGTACACGCGCCTGCTCGTGGCCGACGCCCTCTCCTTCTACGAGAGCGAGGGGCTCGAAGCGACACTCGACCGCTTCAACGCCCCCGAGAGCGTCGACGGGTCCTGGTACGTCTTCGTCGGGGATCCCGATGGGATCCTCATCGGGCACTACGACCCCGAGGTCCGTGACCGCAGTCTCCTCGGCTCGGTCGGCATCGACATCAACGGCTACGAGTTCGGCTCGGACATGGTCGCCGTCGGCCAGCAGGGCGGCTGGGTGAGCTACGTCTTCCTCAACCCCAACACGGGCCTGCTGGAGCGCAAGCACACGTGGGTCATCCGCCGGGACGGTCACCTGTTCGGCTCTGGCTGGTACGAAGGCGTGGAGTAGGGGCTAGGGCTCGAGGACGATCTTGCCGAAGTTGGCGTTCGCCTCCATGTAAGCCTGCGCGGCGGCGGCCTCGGCGAGCGGGTAGACGCTGTCGACGACGACCTTGATGCGTCCCGAGGCGATGTGGGGAAGCACACTCTTCTCGAAGGCGCGGGTGGCGGCCGCCTTCTGCTCGAGGGGGCGGGCGCGGAGGGTGGTGCCTCGCACCTGCAGGCGCTTCATCAGGAGCGGGCCGAGGCTCGCGTTCTCCAGGGCGGCCCCGCTCATGAGGCCGACCTCGACCATGCGCCCCTGGCGCGCGAGGGCGCGCAGGTTCTGCTCCCAGTAGGCGGCGCCGATGACGTCGAGCACGACATCGACGCCGGCGCCGCCGGTTGCGTCCCGGACGACCTCGGCGAAGTCCTGCTCGTGGTAGTTCACGCCGACGTCGAGCCCGAGCTCAGCGGCGCTTGCGAGCTTCCCGGCGCTGCCGGCGGTGCCGATGACCTGCGAGGCGCCCATCGCCTTGGCGATCTGGACGCCGGCGACGCCGACACCGGACCCGACTGCGTGGATGAGCACACGCTCGCCGGCCTGCAGGTTGCACTGGAGGAGGGCGTCGTGGGCGGTGATGTAGACCTCGGGCGTCGCTCCTGCCTCCTGCCAGCTGAGGGAGTCGGGAACCTTCAGGGCGAGGCGCTGGGGGACACTCACGAGCTCGGCGTAGCCACCGCCCGGTACCAGGCCCATGACGCGGTCGCCGGGGGCGAAGCCCTCGACGCGCGAGCCGACCTCAACGACCTCGCCGGCGTACTCGAGGCCGGGGATCTCGAACTCCGGCTTTGGTCCGGGCTGGGGATAGCCGCCCATGCGCTGGAGCACGTCGGCGCGGTTGAGGGCGCAGGCGCGCACGGCGACGAGCAGGTCGTCGGGGCCAACAACGGGGTCGGGCACGTCGCGGTAGACGAGCGAGCCGCCCGCGTCAGACTTCTCGATGACGATCGCCTTCATGGCGCCGGCTAGCCCTCGTCCTCGTCGGGGGGCATGGCCATGCCGAGGGTGTTGAAGCCACCGTCGACGTAGAGCACCTGGCCGCTGATGTTGGCGGCGGCATCGCTGGCGAGGAAGGCGGCGGCGGCGCCCACGTCCTCAATGGAGATGTGCCGGCGGAGGGGGGTGACCTGGGGGAAGACCTTGTAGAGGCTGCGGAACTCGCCCACGCCCGCGGCGGAGAGCGTGCGGACGGGGCCGGCGCTGATGGCGTTCACGCGGATGCCCTGGGGGCCCACGTCGGAGGCGAGGTACCGCACGGCCGACTCGAGGCCGGCCTTGGCGACGCCCATCACGTTGTAGCTGGGCATCATCTTCTGGGACCCGTGGTAGGAGAGGGTGACCACGCTTCCGCCCTCGGGCATGAGGGGCCGGGCGGCGCTGGTGAGGGCGACGAGCGAGTAGACGGAGAGCTCCTGGGCAAGGAGGAAGCCGTCGCGGCTGGTCTCGATGAAGGGACGGGAGAGGTCGTCGCGCTTGGCCCCGACGATGCCGTGGACGACCGCATCGATGGTGCCGTACCGGTCGCCGAGCTTCGCGAAGAGAGCCTCGATCTCCTCGTCGCTGGTGGCGTCGCAGGGCTCGACGAAGTCGCAGCCGATGCTCTCGGCGAGGGGACGGACGCGCTTCTCCATGGAGGGTCCGTAGGAGAGCGCCACGCGGGCGCCCGCCTCGTGCATCGCCCTGGCGATACCCCACGAGATGGAGCGGTCGTTGGAGACGCCGGAGACGAGGGCGGTCTTGCCTTCCATGCCTGACATAGCTGGCAAGCCTACGGCCTCGCGCGAAGCGGCGGCAAACGGCTTCGCCCGTGAGCGAAACGCGCCGTACGATACCCGCCGATGGACCTCTCGGCCGTAGCCCTGCTTCTCTCCATCACGATCGACATCGACCCGGACATCGGGAAGATCTTCGGTCTGACGATTACGTGGCACGGGCTGTTCACGGCGATCGGCATCATCTGCGGCGTCAGCCTCTCGGTGTACCTCGCCCGCGTCGACGGCGTGCCTTCCGACGTCGGGCAGGAGATCGCGCTCGTCTCGGTGATCAGCGCGATCGTGGGGGCGCGTCTCTTTTTCGTCTTCGAGCACTGGGACCGGTTCGAGAACGACCTCGCGGCAATCGTGACCGACATCACCGAGGGGGGCATCACGCTCTACGGCGGCCTCATCGGAGGCGTGCTGGGAGGCGTGATCTACGGGCTCATCCAGCGCTACCCCATCGGCATCTGTCTTGACGCGGCGGGGCCCGGGATGATCCTCGGGCAGGGGCTCGGGCGCATCGGCGACCTGATCAACGGCGAGCACCTGGCGACCGCCAGCGACCTGCCCTGGGCGTTCGTCTACGTCCACCCGAACACGCTCGGCGAGCTGGGACAGTCGGTGCACCCGGCGGCGGGCGGCTACGAGCTGCTGGGCGACTTCGTGATCCTCGCGATCCTGCTGTTCGTGGCGCGGCGCGTCATCAAGGTGCCCGGCTGGACGTTCTGCACGTACGCCATCCTCTACTCGGTGATGCGCTTCGGCCTCTCCGAGTTCCGCATCGACGAGCAGACGGTCGACGGCATCCCCGTACCGCAGATCGTGGCGGCGATCGTCATCGGGATCGCCATCATCCTGGCGGGCGTCATCCGCCGGTACCCGGGCCAAATCACGGATGAGTGGGAGGACCGGGTGCTCGGTCCACCGCCGGAAGAGACCGAGGACGAGTCGACGCCCGCGCAGGCATGAGCGCCCCCGGTCCGGTCACCCTCTACACGCGCGCCGACTGCCCCCTCTGCGACGAGGCACACGCGCTCCTCGATCAGCTCGCCGGGCGGCTCGGGTTCGCGATCGAGGCGGTCGACATCGACGGGGACCGCGAGCTACGCGCCCGCTACAACTATGCGGTCCCCGTGATCGCGGTAGGCGGCGAGGAGGTGGCGCGGGCTCCCATCAGGACGTCGGCGCTGGAAGCGGCCCTGCAGGAGCGCTACCGGTAGAGGCCGTGCTCGCGGATGTAGTCCTCGACGGCGGGGGACACCAGGTAGCGGATGGGCATGCCCTCGCGGACGCGCTCGCGCACGAGCGTTGAGCTGACCGGGAGCGGGGGCATCTCGACGACGATGGGAGGGGCGTCGAGGCCGAGCTGCGCCGCCAGCCACGCCTGCTCGCCCTGGTCGGCGCCCTTGGGGGCGACGGCGAGGCGGGCGAGTGCGGTGATCACGTCGGGGTCGCGCCAGGCGGGCATATCGGCGAGGGCGTCGCTGCCGAGGATGAGGACGACGTCGTCGAGGCCCTGAGCGTGCATCTCGCGCAGGGTGTCGACGGTGTAGGTGGGGCCGATGCGCTCGACTTCGCGCTCGTCGAGGTGGAAGCCGGGGTTGTCGGCGATGGCGAGGTGGGTCATGGCGAGGCGGTGGGCGGCGGAGCTCACGCCGAGGGCGGCCTTGCGCCAGGGATCGCCCGCGGGCATGAAGTAGACGCGCTCCAGGCCGAGCTGCTCGCGGGCGCACTCGCCGAGGACGAGATGGCCGACGTGCGGGGGGTCGAAGGTGCCTCCGAGCAGGCCGATGGGCATGGTGGGAGTCTATCCGATCGGGTCATTAGCACTCTTGCCCCGAGAGTGCTAACATAGGTCGTCAAGGTTCACAATGGCATTGTCAGAGCGAAGGGCCAGAATCCTCGCCTTCATCATCGAGGACTACGTCGAGAGCGCGCAGCCGGTCGGCTCCGCAGCGCTCGTGGCGCGGCATGACCTGGACCTCTCCAGCGCCACCGTTCGCAGCGAAATGAAGGCCCTCGAGGAAGAGGGCCTGATCACGCATCCCCACACGTCGGCGGGGCGCGTCCCGAGCAATCTGGGCTACCGCACGTACGTCGGCTCGCTCATGGGGGACCGCCGCCTGAGCAGCGCCGAGGAGCTGACGATCCTGCACCAGTTCCACCAGAGCGCGGTCGACCTGCAGCGCTGGCTGTCGCTCTCCGCGAGCGTGCTGGCGAACTCGCTGCACACGGCCGCGATCGCGACGCCACCGCACATGGTGGAGGTGCGGCTGAAGCAGCTCCAGCTGGTAGAGCTGACCGAGGAGAGCGCGCTGTTGGTGGTGGTGATGAACGACGCGGCCGTCCTCCAGCACACCCTGCAGTTTGCCGAGGCGACGACGCAGGACCAGCTCACGCGGCTGGCTGGGCGTCTGAACCAGCAGCTGGAGGGCAAGACCGCCACCGAGATCGAGGCGAGGGTTCCGGCAGCGGCCGTCGTCGAGCGGCAGGTAGTCGACCAGGTCGTGGCGTTGCTCCGCAGCGAAGAGGACGCCGCCAGCGAGACGCCCGTCATCGAGGGCGTGCGCGAGCTGCTGCGCCAGCCCGAATACGAGGGCGACAGCGACCGTCTGCTCGACACGCTCGAGGCGGTCGAGTCCTCGCGCCTGCAGCGGGCCATTCCGGCGCGGCTGCTGGGGAGCAACGACGTGGCGATCGTGATCGGCGACGAGAATCCCGCCGAGCGCTACCGCGACATGAGCTTCGTGCTCTCGCGCTACGGACCGACGGGCGGCGCGGGCGGCCTCATCGGGCTGCTGGGCCCAACCCGGCTCGACTATCCCGACGCCGTCGCGCACGTGCGTTACGTGAGCGACGTCCTGACCGAGCTGATGCGCCGCTTCTACGGCGACGCCGAAGAGGCCGGCGCCCACGAGGAGGAGCAATGAGCGACAGCGACGCTCCCAGGTTCACCGACAAGCGTGCGGCCGCGAGCATGGGCGAAGACGACGTCGACACGGCCGCGCCCGAGGCCGAGGCGCCGGCGCCCGAGGAGGCGCCCGTCGAGGGCCTCCAGGAGCAGCTTGAGGCGGCGCTGGCCCAGGCGGAGCGCTTCGAGGCGAACTGGAAACGGGCAGCCGCCGATCACGCGAACTACAAGCGCCGGGTCGAGCAGGAGCGCTCCGAGCAGGCGCGCCTCGCGGGCGCGGCGCTGGTGATCAACCTGCTGCCCATCCGCGACGACTTCGGCCGCGCCGTCGAGACACTCGACAGCACGCTGGCCGGGCTGAACTGGGTACAGGGCGTGCTCGCCATTGAGCGCAAGCTGGGCGGGCTGCTGGAAAGCATGGGCGTGACGGAGGTTCCCGCCGAGGGCGAGACCTTCGACCCCACGCAGCACGAGGCCGTGGGCCGCGCGCCCGGCCCGGAGAACGTCTGCCTGCACGTCGTGCAGAAGGGCTACGCCCTGAGCGGCGCCGTCATCCGCCCCGCGATGGTGATCGTGGGCGAGGGCGGCGAAGCGGAGCCGGGCGAGACAACCGAGAGCGAAGACGAGGGCGCCTAGCCGCCCCGAGAGACCACCGCCAGGAGGAACGAACATGCCAAAAGTACTGGGAATCGACCTGGGCACCACGAACAGCGCCATGGCCGTGATGGAAGGCGGCGAGCCTACCGTGGTCCCAAACGCCGAAGGCACGCGCACGACCCCGTCGGTCGTCGCCCTGACCAAGGGGGGCGAGCGGCTCGTGGGCCAGGTGGCCAAGCGCCAAGCGATCACGAACCCCGAGGACACCGTCTACAGCATCAAGCGATTCATGGGACGGAAGCACAGCGACCCCGAGGTGCAGCGCGGCGCGGGCTCGATGCCGTACCGCATCAGCGCCGCCGAGAACGGCGACGTGCAGGTGACGATGGGCGAGGGCGACCACAGCCCGCCCGAGGTCAGCGCGATGATCTTGCAGAAGCTGAAGGCGGACGCGGAAGCCTACCTGGGCGAGACGGTCACGGAAGCCGTCATCACAGTGCCCGCCTACTTCAACGACGCCCAGCGGCAGGCGACGAAGGACGCGGGCCGCATCGCGGGTCTGAACGTGCTCCGCATCATCAACGAGCCGACGGCGGCCTCCCTGGCCTACGGCCTCGACAAGAAGGACGACGAAGTCATCGCCGTGTACGACCTCGGCGGGGGCACGTTCGACATCTCCATCCTCGAGATCGGCGACGGCACCTTCCAGGTGCTCAGCACGAACGGCAACACGCACCTCGGCGGCGACGACTTCGACGACCGCATCATCGACTGGCTGGTCGACGAGTTCCGCCAGGCGGAGGGAATCGACCTGCGGCAGGACCGCCAGGCGCTGCAACGCCTGAAGGCGGAGGCGGAGAAGGCGAAGATCGAGCTCTCCAGCGCCCAGCAGTCGGAGATCAACCTGCCCTTCATCACGGCCGATGCGAGCGGCCCGAAGCACCTCAACCTCACGCTGAGCCGGGCGAAGCTCGAGCAGCTCGTGGGCGACCTGCTGCGGGGCACGCTCGAACCGGTCAAGAAGGCGCTCGATGACGCCGACAAGACCGCGAGCGCGGTCGATGAGATCGTGCTGGTGGGCGGCCAGACGCGCATGCCCGCCGTGCAGGCGCTCGTGGGCGAGTTCTTCGGGAAGGAGCCCCACAAGGGCGTCAACCCGGACGAGGTGGTCGCGATCGGCGCCGCCATCCAGGCGGGCGTGCTGAAGGGCGACGTGCAGGACGTGCTCCTGCTCGACGTGACGCCGCTGACGCTCGGCATCGAGACGCTGGGCGGCGTGATGACGACGATCATCCCGCGCAACACCACCATCCCGACGGCCAAGAGCCAGGTGTTCAGCACGGCGGCAGACAACCAGCCGAGCGTGGAGATCCACGTGCTCCAGGGCGAACGCCCGATGGCGCCGGATAACAAGTCGCTCGGCAAGTTCACGCTCGACGGCATCCTGCCGGCGCCGCGCGGCGTGCCCCAGATCGAGGTCACCTTCGACATCGACGCGAACGGCATCGTGAACGTGCACGCCGCCGACAAGGGCACAGGTCGCGAGCAGAAGATCACGATCCAGGCGTCGAGCGGGCTGAGCGAGGAAGAGATCCAGCAGATGCAGCGCGACGCCGAGCTGCACGCGGACGAGGACCTGCGCCGCCGCGAGATGATCGAGCTGCGCAACCTGGCCGATAGCGCCGCCTACCAGGCGGAGAAGACGCTCTCCGACAACGCCGACAAGATCGACGAGGCCCTCAAGGCGGATGTCGAGGAGAAGGTGAAGGCGCTGCGCGAGGCGCTCGAGGGCGAGGGCGAGGACGACGCCACGAAGGAACGCATCCAGGCGGCGCTCGACGAGCTCACGCAGGCGCTCCAGAAGGTCGGCGAGTCCGTGTACGGCCAGCAGGGCGACGGCCCGGGGCCTGATGGCGCGGCCGGCGGCGGCTTCGATCCGGGCGCGAGCGCGGGCGGCGCCGAGGAAGGTACCGTCGAGGGCGAGTTCCGCGAGGTCTAGCGGAGGGCTATCCTCCCCGGATGGCCGTTCCGGAGGCGACACTGCGCGAGCTGGCGGGGGTCGGGCGCGACCTCTACCAGCTCGGCATGGTCAGCAGCCGCGGCGGCAACCTCAGCATCCGTGACGGCCACGAGATGTGGATCACGGGCACGGGCACGGCCCTGGGCCACCTGAAGCCGCTCGACATCAGCCGCGTATACCCGGACGGGCGGCACGAAGCGCCGCCACCGTCGAGCGACACGATCCTGCACTGGACCATCTACGCGACGACGCAGGCAGGGGCGATCGCGCACGCTCATCCCCACCACGCCATCGCCCTCTCCTACAACCGGGACACGTTCAACCCCGAGGACCTGGAGGGGCAACTGCACATCCCCTCCGTGCCGGTGATCGAGCAGGGGCCGACGCAGGAGGAGAAGATCGCGACTGCCTTGCGCGAGTCGCGCGTGGCACTGCTGCGCGGGCATGGGGCCTACGCGCGGGGCGGCTCGCTCTGGGACGCGCTCCACTGGCTGACCGCGCTCGAGGAGAGCGCCCACATCGTCTGGCTGCGGCAGGCCGTCGAACGCGACTAGGCGGTTGCGTACAGCTTCGTCACGGTTACCGCCTCGACCGGGCAGCGGACGACGCAGAGGTCGCACAGGATGCACTCGTCGACGTTGCCGTCGATGACGCGCGCGACACGCTCGCCGGGGTCGCGCGCGAGGATGTCGACGGGGCAGCTCTGGACGCATTCCCGGCACTCGGGCTCCGAGGCGCAGGCGGCCTCCTCGATGGTCACCTCGATGAAGAGTCCCACGGGCTGAGCGTACCCCATCTGCTACGATCGCTCCCTGTGACAATCGACGCCCATACACACCTCTTTCCCCCCTCGCAGGCGCGGGCACGCGACACCATCGCGGACCGTGACGCGGGCTTCGCCGAGATCTACGGCGACCCCAGCGCGGCGATCGCGGATGCGCCCGCGCTACTCACCGCGCTGCGCGAGGACGGCATCGAGGCGGCCGTCGCAGCCGGCTTCGCCTTCGCGGACGAGCGCGAGGTGGCGGAGCAGAACGAGTACCTCCTGGGGGTCGCGGCCGAGACGCCGCGCGCGATCGTGCCCTTCGCGACTGTGAACCCGGCGCTCGCGGGATGGGAGCGGGAGGCGGAACGCGCGCTCGCACAGGGAGCCCGGGGCTTCGGGGAACTGCGGCCGGGAACGCAGGGCTGGGACCCGCTCGGTGAGGCGGGACGGCGACTCGCCGCGCTCGCGGCCGAGGCAGGGGCCGCCCTGATCTGGCACTCGAGCGAGCCGGTGGGGCACCGCTATCCCGGTAAGGAGGGCGGCGTCTCCGCGGCGGAGCTGATCGAAGTGGCGACGGCTGCCCCCGAGGTCACGATGGTGGGGGCGCACCTGGGGGCGGGGGCATCGTTCTACCTGTCCATGCCCGAGGTCCGGGCGGCCGTCCCAAACCTGCTGTTCGATACGGCAGCGACGAGCCTGCTTTACGATTCCGGGACGATTGCCCGGATCGTCGCAACGGCCGGCGTGGAGCGCGTCCTCTTCGCTTCGGACTTCCCCCTGCGAAGGCCTGGCGCCGAGTTGAAGCGGACGCTTGAAGGACTCGACGCCGGCGACGCCCGGGCCATCGCCGGAGAAAACGCACGCAGGCGGCTCTGCTGAGATGACCGAACCAACCGAGAAGACCCACCGCCTGTTCGTCGCCTGCGAGCTGCCCGAGGACGTGCGGCACACCGTCGGCGGGCTCGTGGAGAGCCTGCGGGAGCAGAGTAGCGGCACCGTGCGATGGGTGAATCCGTCCAACCTGCACGTGACGCTGAAGTTCCTGGGCGAGGTGCCCGAGCGGCAGATTCCCGCCGTGAAGATGGCGCTCCAGGAAGCGGTTGTACGGCATTCCGCCTTCTTCCTGGAGCTCGCGAACATCGGGACGTTCGGCGGGCGCGAGGGGCTGCGGGTGATGTGGGCGGCAGTCGCGGGGGACGTGCTCCGGCTGGAGGCGCTGGCACGGGACGTGAACCGAGCCCTCTCGGTGGTCGGCTTCGAGCGAGAGACGCGCCCCTTCCGTCCGCACCTGACGCTGGGGCGGGTTCGCAACGAGGTAGGGACCCGCCAGCGGGCCGAGCTCGAGGTGGCGGTCGGGAAGATCGAGATTCCGGAGTGCGAGTGGCGGACGACCGAGATTTCGCTGGTCCGTAGCCGCCTCCACCCGGATGGGGCCCGCCACGACACGGTCGCCACCTTCCCCCTGCGCGCGCCGCCGCCACAGGGCTGAGGGCGCTCCCCGGCGGCTTCGCCGTTCTGGGGAGATGCGTAGGATTCCGGCTGGAGAGGAAGGGATCGATGTCAGCAGACGCGCACCCCGAGCCCAGCGAAGAGGAAGTTCGCTCCTACTTCGAGACGTGCAGCAACTGGGGACGCTGGGGACCGGACGATAGCGCCGGCACGATCAACCTGATTACACCCGAGAAGCGCCGCGAGGCGGCGTCGCTGGTGCGCAGCGGCCGCTCGGTTTCGTGCTCGTACCCGCTGAACACGCAGGGCGGCCCCGGCAACTGGAGGCCCGCGCAACACTTCATGACCATTGGCCCGGCGGTCTCCGCGGACTACATCGGGCTCGTGTTCCACGGCTACGCGACGACGCATGTCGACGCGCTCTGCCACATCTTCTGGGAAGGGAAGATGTGGAACGGGAAGGACGCCTCCGAGGAGGTGACCTCGGCGGGGGCGCGAACTGGGGCGGTGGCGGCCTGGAAGGACGGCATCATCACGCGCGGGGTGCTGCTCGATATTCCCCGGCTGCGCGGGACCGACTACGTGACGCCCGACCAGCCAACCCGCGGCTGGGAGCTGGAAGCCGCCGCCGAAGCGGAGGGCCTCGAGCTCCGGCCTGGCGACGCGGTGCTCGTGCGGGGGGCTCGGCCGGCGTTCCTCGAGGCCAACCCCGACATGGTGCCAGGCGTCCCGCCGACACCCGGCCTGCACGTCGACTGCGTGCCCGTGCTGAAACAGAAGGACGCGGCGATACTCGGCTGGGACATGCTCGACTCCCGCCCCCATTCGTACCCGCTGTTCGAGGACGCGCCGGGCGGCCCAGTCCACGTGTTCACCATCGTGTACATGGGGCTGCCGCTGCTCGACAACGCCTTTCTCGACCCGCTGGCGGAGGCCTGCGCGGAGGAGGGACGCTGGGAGTTCATGCTCTCGATTGCGCCGCTGCATGTGCGCGGAGGCACGGGCTCCCCGGTGAACCCGATCGCCACGTTCTGAGGTTCCCGCAACCACCCGACACCAGTCCTAACGGAGGATTACCATGACCCAAGAAGGTACCGACGAGTTCCAGCCGGAGCGGGCGATGGTCGTCGTCGCCCATCCCGACGACGCCGAGTTCATGGTGGCCGGCACGGTCGCAAAGTGGGCGGGGCGCGGCGCCGAGGTGACGTACGTGGTCATCACGAACGGCAACAAGGGCAGCGAGGACCCAGAGATGACGCCCACGCGGCTGGCCGAGATACGGGAAGCGGAGCAGCGCGCCGCGGGGCGCATCCTGGGGGTCAAGAACTTCGAGTTTCTCGGCTACGAGGACGGCTACCTCGTGCACACGCTCGACCTGCGGCGCGACATCACGCGCGTGATCCGCAAGTACCGGCCGGAAGTGGTGGTGACCTTCGACCCGACCGCGCGCTTCATGTTCGACTCCTACGCGAACCACCCCGACCACCGCGCCGCGGGCGACGCGACGGTCGACGCGATCTTCCCGAGCGCGAGGGACCGGCTGACATTTCCCGAGCTGCTTTCGGACGGGCTCGAGCCGCATAAGGTGAAACAGCTCTGGATGGGGTCCGGGGCGGGGGCGAACGCGAACGTCTGGGTCGACATCACGGAGACGATCGAGCTGAAGAAGAAGGCGCTCGCGGCTCACCCCAGCCAGCTCAGCGAAGAGGTGGCGGAGTTCGCGAGCGAGATGGCGCGGGGGACGGCGGCGGCGCAGGAGTTCGAGTACGGCGAGGCGTTCCGCCGGATCATCTTCGACCAGCCCCGAGAAGAAAGACTGGCGCAGCGGCGGGAGGCCTCGAGCTAGGGCGCCCGTGTCTCCGCGAAGGCGAGGATGTTGCCGTCGGGGTCGCGGAAGAAGGCCATCCACTCCTCGGATCCCACCGGGCCGAAGGTTCCCTCCTCATCGCGCGCGATGACGGAGGGTTCCTGCTCGACTTCCACGCCCGCGTCTCGGAGCGCCGCTACGGCGGCATCGATGTCGCCAACGCGGAAGTAGAGGGGCGAACCCTCGTGCTCGATGGCGCCGGGGATGGCGTCGAGCATGAGACGCACGCCGCCGATATCGAAGAACGCGAGCCCGGGCGGGTCGAAGGTGCCGATGTAACGGGCGCCCAGCACGTCGCGGTAGAAGGCGACGGAACGCTCCAGATCCTTGCTCGGCTGCGCAACCTGCTGGAAGGCGTTGACGGCCAGTCCCTGGTCGCTCACTCCTGCGGGGCCGCGCGGCGCGTTTCCGGCAGGCGGAGGAGGTGGTTGCCGCCGTCGACGGGGATGACCTGGCCGGTGATGTCGCTGAAAAGGTCGCTGGCCACGGCGAGGGTGACGTCGGCGCAGTCGTCGACGGTCGTGATGCGGCCGAGGGGGGTCTGCTCGATGAAGCCGGCGGCGGTGGGGTTGTCGTCGGAGATCTCGACGCGGGCCTCATCAATGGGGGTGCCGCCGCCGTAGTTGTTCATGGCGGTCGGCACGAAGGTGGGCGCGACGGCGTTGACGCGGACGCCGTCGCCGCCGAACTCGCGGGCGGCGATCTTGGTGGCGAAGTTGATGGCCGCCTTGGCCGCCGAGTAGGGCGTGAGGCGGGTGGGGATGGAGATGGCGGTCGTCGACGTTATGTTGATGAGTGAGCCGCCTCCGCTGGCCACGAGGGCGTTGCCGAAGTGCTTCATGAAGTAGATGAAGCCGAAGTACTGGATGTCGGCCACGGCGTGCAGGTCCTCGGGAGTTATGTCCTTGATGAGCGCCCCGCGCACGACGCCGGCGGAGTTCACCGCTACGTCGACGCGGCCCCACTTCTCCATGGCCGTGTCGGCCAGCGCCTTCAGGTCGTCGTAATCGCGGCCATCGCAGCGAACGGCGGTGCCGCCGATCTGGCCTGCCAGCTTCTCCAGGTTCTCGACGCGGCGGGCGGCGACGATCACGTCGGCGCCGTGCTCGGCGAAGCGCTCGCTGATGGCCCAGCCGATGCCGCTCGAGGCCCCCAGGACGACAGCCTTCTTCCCTTCCAGCAGCTTCATCCAGTCATTCTCCCCACACTCGCCCGTCATTGCGGGCTATACTCTGCGGCAGGATACGCGAAGGCGCGGAACCGGTCGGCTCGCGCGTGCGGTGCAGCCCGGAAAAGCGCGAAGGAGCAGGCTATGCCGAGAGTGAGTGAAGTCGGCGGCATGGAGGGGTTTGGCGGCGTCTACGGGCACCGCCCCGACCTCTTCAAGGGGTTCATGTTCAACTACGGCGTGCTGTGGTCGCACAGCACCCTCGATCCCCTCCTCAAGGAGCTCATCAGGCTCTATTCGTCCAACACCAACGGATGCCGATACTGAATCCCCGCACGTACTGCTGCGGCGCAGCAGGAAGGCATGACGGAAGAGATGATCCAGCAGGCGCTGGACTTCCGGAACTCGGATCTCCCCGAGCGCATCAAGGTCGCGCTTGAGCTGGCGGAGGACTTCATCCTCAACCACGCGAACAACGTCGATGACGCGTTCATGGACCGGCTCAAGGAGCACTACACCGAGGACCAGATCGTCGAGATCACGATCGGCATCGGAATCTGGGACTCCGTGCACAAGTTCAACAACGTGTTCGACGTTCCGCCGCCCGTAGAGGACGGCCTGTTCGTCCTCGAGCGTCTGGCCGACGCCCCCGAGGACATGCAGCATCTCATTACGCACCTCGACGGGAACGGCAATCCCATGGATCGCTGGGAGCCGGCCGAGGCGGAAGCCGCGGGAGGCGCCTCCTAGGCGCTTTCCGCTACCAGGTTGCACTTGCCGGGGCGCGCGGCGTTATCGCCGTGCGCCCCGCTTGCGTCCGGAGCGAGTCGTGCGACTCGAGCGGACCTTCTGCCAGGCCGCGTAGATGACGCCCACGAGCAGGCCCGCCCCGAACATGATGAAGATGTACTCCACGGCCTGACCCTCGCCTAGGCCGGCACGCGGGGCTCGCGCCCCACGAAGCGCTTCGGGAGGCGGACGGTCATGGCCGCCCCGCGGCCGTTCTCGTTACGGGCGGCGACGGTGCCGCCATGCGCCTGTACCAGATGCTTCACGATGGCGAGCCCCAGCCCCGCGCCGTCGTCCGCGCGCGAGTGCTCGGCCTTGTAGAAGCGCTCGAAGACGCGGTCGAGGTCCTGGGCGGCGATACCCGGGCCGTCATCGCACACCTCGACGGCGACGAGCGGGTCCTCGTCGCGCACGTCGATCGTGATGACGCTCCCGTCGGGGCTGAACTTGAGGGCGTTGTCGAGCAGATTGGTGACAATGCGAACGGTGGCCGTGCGGTCGGCCTCGACAGGGGGCGCGGCGCCGTCCGGCCCCTCGACGCGGACGTCGCAGGCTTCGAGCCGAGGCGCGAGGGCGGCCTGCGCCTCGGCCACGGACGAGGCCAGGTCCACGGGCTCGGGTTCGAGGTGGATCGCCCCGGACTCGATGCGGGAGAGGTCGAGCAGCTCGTTGGTGAGGAGCGCCATGCGCTCGACCTGGTTGCGGATGCGGCTGAGGAAGGCGGCCTGCTCGTCCCCTTCGAGATCGCCCAGCTCAAGCGTCTCGACGAGGGCGCCGATGGCGGCGATCGGCGTCCGCAGCTCGTGGGAGACGTTGCTGATGAAGTCGCGGCGGACATGGTCGACGCGCTGGACGTCGGAGAGGTCGACAAGGACGAGGAGGGCCGCCCAGCTTCCTCCCTGGGCGACGGGCACGGCCAGCGCGCGCAGAGGCGTACGGTCGCGGCCGAAGGGTATGACCCGAGGCTGGGGGATGCTCTCACCGGCGAGGGCTTCGCGGACGAGCGCGTCGAACTCGTAGTCGCGCACGCTCTCGATGAGGGTGCGGCCGACGACCTCGCTTTCCTCCATGCCGAGGAGGGCGAGCGCGGCGGGATTGGCGTACTGCACATCGGTGGTGGCGTCGACGGCCATGATGCCGTCGGCGGCGGCGGCGAGGGCCGCCTCCAGCCGGGCGTGCTCGGCAGTGATCGCCCGGGAGGAGGCCTCTATCTCGGTGGCCATGACGTTGAACTCGTGGGTGAGCTGAGCAGTCGGCCCGGTGGTGCGTACGGCGCGGGCGGAGAGGCTGCTACCACGGAGGGCGCGGGCCGCTTCGGCCGTCTCGCGGACGGAGAGGGCGACGGGCCGGAGCAGGATGTAGACGCTCACGAAGGCGGCGGCGCCCGCCGCTAGCACGGTGACGGCGACCCAGAGGGCATCGCCGACGGTGGCGCCGACAATGGCGGCGGCGGCGGCGGCGAGGAGCCCGGCGATCCCGCTGGCGAGGGCCGCGCGACCCGCGAGGCCGCTCACGGGCCTACCCTAGCCTTCGAAGAGGTACCCGCTTCCACGAACGGTGCGGATGCGCTCGGGATTGGCCGCATCGGGCTCAATCTTCTGGCGAAGCCAGCGCATGTGAACGTCCACCGTTCGCGCGTCACCATTGAAGTCGTGCTCCCAGACCGACTCGAGGATGTGCTCGCGGGAGAGCACCTGGCCGGGATTTCGCAACAAGAATAGCAAGAGCTCGAACTCCCGCGGCTTCAGACGCAACAGTTCGCCGTCGCGGCGCACCTCGCGGCGCACCGCGTTCACCACGAGATCGCCCGACTCGACGATGTCTTCGTCGGGAGGCGTGGGCTGGCGGGTGGGGGCGCGACGGAGGAGGGCGCGAACGCGGGCGAGGAGCTCACGCATGCCGAATGGTTTGGGGAGGTAGTCGTCGGCGCCGGTGTCGAGGCCGGCGACGCGGTCGCCTTCCCCACCGAGCGCGGTCACCATGATGATCGGCACCTGGGTGTCGCGCCGCAGGGCGCGGCAGACGCCCATGCCGTCGACGCCGGGGAGCATGAGGTCGAGGACGATGACGTCGGGGTCGTGGTCGCGGGCCATGCGCAGGCCGTCGTCGCCACGGTCGGCGGTGAGCACGTCGTAGCCTTCACGGCGAAGGTGGTGCGCCATCGAGAGGAGGAGGGCTTCCTCGTCCTCGACGACGAGCACGGTGGCCGTCGTGGCAGGCGCCGCAGTCATTCCGCTTTCAGACTCTTCCGACATTGTGTCAACAGCGCGCGATCGGCGGTCTCCCGCGATCGTCGCACAGGCTAGCGTCTCGTGCCGAGGCGCCGGCGGGCGTGGGCGATGAGCTGCTCGACATCCTCCACCGGGTCGGGAATATCCGCGTCGGGCGGGCTGATGGCGCGCACGATGGCCAGGTGTTCGATGGCGCGCACGATGACCCAGCGCCACATCAGGGGGATATCGACCGGCGCCACCAGCTGGTATCCCCGCAGGTAGACGAAGGCCGCCAGCGGCCGGAACAGGCGTGTGATCACCCGCATGGCGGGGCTCGGATCGAGCGGCTCTCCCAGCCGTAGCAGCGCCACGGAGCGGGCGACATCCGACTCCAGGGGTCCGGCCGCGCAAAAGCCCCAGTCGATGACGACCCGGCGCCCTCCTGGCTCCAGCAGGATGTTCCCGGGGTGGAAGTCGCTGTGACAGAAGCGGTCGCCACCTTCGAGTTCGGCGAGCGTTTCTTCGGCGATGGCGGTCAGGTGCGGGGGAACCTCGACGTTCGCGATCCACTCGCGAACGCGCTCGTGCACGGTCGCCAGACCATCGGGGGCAGGGAGCGCGTTCAGCTGCGCGTGGATCTTGCCCGTCTCCCAGGCCTCTCGGGTCATGAACCAGGGCTTTCGGCCGACCAGGTCGAGCAGGTTCTCGCCGTTGATTCGCTCCATGACCGTGCCCTCGCGGCCGGCCACGCGCAGCGGCTCGCCGATGCGGGGGGCGGGGATGCCTCCGGCAATGGCGGCAGGGATGGCGATACGCTCCGGCTCGACGTTGCGCTCGTGCCCCTCGCGGAAGAGGCGCAGAGCCCGACCGTCCTCCCACGCGAAGATCTCGGCCTCGTAGCCCTCGCCGAGCTTCTCGAGGGTTTCGAGGTCGATGTCCAGGCTGTCCATCGTCAGGACCCATCCTCGGTGTCGGCGAGAAGCGCCGCCGTGCCGCCCATACGGCGCGCGATGCGGGCCGCTTCTTCCTTGTCGCCGGGAGCCAGCTCGCCGTCGAGCACGAGGGTGCTGAGGCGCTCCTTGATGCGCGCGATCCAGGGCCCCGGTTCGCGGTCCAGCAGGGCCATCAGCTCGCGGCCATCGAGCGGGCTCTCGGCACGGAGCATGGCCGCCTCCTCGGCCTCGACGCGCTCGCAGGCGGCCTCCAGGCGGTCGTGGTACTCGTTGTCGTCGTATGCGTGGCTGGCGTTGTCGGCGCGCTTGAGGGCGAGGAGATCGCGCCAGTGCCCGTCGAGGCGGCGCATGAAGCGGCGCACCAGGCGCCCGTCGTCGGGGTCGGGGCGGTCCATGTGGCGCCGCACGAGCAGGGAGAGCAGGGCGCTTTCGCGCTTGCCGAGGCGCAGCCGCTCGGCGAGCGCGTCAGTCATCTCGGCGCCCACGATCTCGTGGCGGTAGAACCCCCACTCGCCGTTCTTCTTGACATGCCGGACGGGGGGCTTGCCGAGGTCGTGCAGGAGCGCCGCCCAGCGGCGGAGCGAGAGGCTCTCGGGGTCCGTGGCGATGGCTTCGACGGTGGCGGTCGTGTGGCCCCAGACATCGAACTTGTGGAAGCGGTTCTGGTCGCAGCCGGGCATGGCGACGAACTCGGGCAGGATGTGGGGAAGGGCGCCGATCTCGCGCAGGGCCTCCAGCCCCTCCGCGGGATGCTTGCCGCACAACAGCCGCTCAATTTCGGCGGTCACGCGCTCCTGCGAGAGGGTCTCCAGTAGCTCGACGGTGGCGACCATGGCGGCCTTCGTCTCCTCTTCGATGGTGAACCCGAGCTGGCTGACGAAACGCACGCCGCGGAGGATGCGGAGGGGGTCTTCGGCGAAGCGCATTCGGGGATCGCCGGGCGCGCGGAGCAGTCGCCGTTCGATGTCGTCGCGCCCGGCGAAGGGGTCGCGCAACTCGCCGGTGGCGGTGTTCCGGGCGATGGCGTTCACGGTGAAGTCGCGGCGGGCGAGGTCCTCGTCGATCGAGCTGCCGAAGGTGACGTCGGGCCAACGGCTACCCGCGGTGTAGCTGTCCCCGCGGAAGGTCGTGATCTCGGCCATGCCCTCCTGGAGCAGCACGCCCGTCGTGCCGAAGCGCTGCCCGATGGTGGCGACGGTCGCGCCCAGGGCACGGCCGATACGCTCGGTCTCGTCGGGGAGGGCACTGGTCGCGTAGTCGGCGTCGCCCCGGTCCTTCGCGGGTACCCCGCGAAACTCGTCGCGCACGAACCCGCCGGCCAGCCACAGCTCGTGTCCGGCCTCGGCGAATGCCGCGATCAAAGCCTCACGCGTGGGAGTCATGTCTCGATTGTAGAAGAGGCTTGCCACCAGAAGGGTGAAAGGGCCGTGAGGATGGTCCGTCAGGGACTTGCAAGCTCGGGGCTGTCCTCGACAACGAGGGTGTAGAACATGCCCCCCTCGTAGTGGCCTGCGATGTCGCAGTAGAGAACGTAGCGGCCGGCGGGCAGGCTGAAGGTGCGGCCCCCGGACCCGCCGGGCAGGACGGTCTCGACCGTCCCCACGAGCTCCCCGGCCGCCTCCAGGTCGACGCGTCCATTCGACAGGGGCAGGTCGGCGCCTTCCATGTCTGTGCGGACGACGACGAAGCTGTGGCGGACGCCGTCGGCGTTCGAGAGCTCGAAGCGGAGGTCACCGCTGGGCACGGCGGGCAGGTCGCCTCCCTCCGACGAACCGAGCCGCCACGCGCCCACGACCTGCACGTTGCCTTCGGCGTCGATGACGCGCAGGTCGCCGTGCGAATGGGAGTGCGCGTGGAACCCCACGATCGCGACCGTCAGGCCGATCGCGAGCACGAGCCCCACGAACACGAACTGCCGGCGGGTCAGGTTCAACGGCATGGGTCCATGGTAGCGCGAGCCGCCAGGGCAGGGCAGCCTGTGTCGGGGAAGGCCAGGTGCCCTCGGCCGTACCCTGTCCGACCCAAGGTGCTTCCACATTTGCTACCTGTGGTAGCATTTCAGGTATGAAGCTGAGCATCAGCCTGCCCGACAAGGACATCGAGTTCATTGACCGGCAGATCGCCGACCACGGCGAGCCTTCGCGTTCGGCCGTCATTCGGAAGGCGTTGCGACGCCTCCGCTCCGAAGACCTCAAGCGACAGTACGCTCAGCTCTGGGCCGATTGGGATGACGAAGACGATGTGTGGGATGTGACAGTCGGCGATGGCATTGAAGACGAGTCCGATGTGGCGTGGTGACATCGTCTGGGCCGACCTCGACCCGGTGCGCGAATACGAGGCAGCCAAGCGGCGCCCTGCGGTAGTCGTCAGCGGCGACGAGTCCAACAGCACTGTCGAACGTCTCGGCCGAGGCCTCGTAACGGTCGTGCCGCTGACCAGCCGCGTCGACCGAGGCGTCGATGTCCACGTTCTCCTCCCCATGCAGAGCACGGGGCTCCGCGTCCCCTCCGCCGCCCAGGTCGAGCAGATTCGGGCGATCTCCATCAACCGCCTGGGCGCAACCATCGGCCAGGTTCCCCCGGACCTGATGGCCGACATCGACGAAGCGATCCGCCTCCACCTCGACCTCTAGCGTATCGTGCCGGCCATGGCACGAATGAAGTTTGGCGTGGTTCTTCCCATGATCGGGTCGCTGGCGAGCACCGAGGCGATCGATGCCGTGTGCGACAAGGCCGAGGAGGTCGGGATCGACTCGATCTGGGTGATCGACCACATCCTCCTGCCCTACAGCATCGGCGCGAAGTACCCGTACAACCTCACGGGGGAGTGGGCGGCGGGGCAGGGGCCGTGGTGGGACGCCTTCTCGGTCATGTCGTACGCGGCGGCGCGAACGAGCACGGTCGAGCTGGGGAGCTGCGTCATCATCCTGCCGTACCGGCACCCGGTTCATACGGCCAAAATCGTGGCGACGATCGACCAGCTCTCCCGCGGGCGTGTGCAGTTCGGCATCGGCGTGGGCTGGATGAAGGACGAGTTCGACAACCTCCAGCTGGACTCGTTCCACCACCGGGGCGCGCTGGTGAACGAGCAGATCGAAGTGTTCAAGGAAGTCTGGGCGAACGACCCGGCGTCTTTCGACGGGGGCTACTACCGCTTCAACGAAGTGAGCGTCACGCCGAAGCCCTACCAGAGCCCGCATCCGCCCCTGCTCGTTGGCGGCAACACCAACGCCGCCCTCGAGCGCACAGCCGCGCTGTGTGACGGCTGGCTGGGGATCAGCTTGCGGCCCCAGCAGCTCGCCGAGCACCGCTCGCGGCTGCTCCAGCGCTGCGAAGCGCACGACCGCGACGGGAGCGACATGCCCATCGCGATGCTGCACGGCATCAACCTCACGGACGACCCCGACCACCGCGCCACGCTCGCCGACCACGAGCGAGCCCAGAGCGTGACGGGCACCACCGAGCAGGTCGTGGAGGAGCTGCGGGAGTTCGAGGAGGCGGGGCTGACGCACATCATCGCCTCGGCCCGGCGTTTCGGGCGCCCCGGGGGCGGTCTGCAAGCGGTTCTGGACGGCCTGGACACACTCGCGCACGACATCATGCCGGCGGTCCGCAGCTAGGCCCTCCCGGCTAGATGGGGTGGGCGGTGAGGAACTGGACGCCCCGGGCGAGGACCTCGCCGGTGAAGACGGCGCCCATGCAGATGTAGAGGAGGCCGGTGGCGCTCTGCATGGAGCGAATCTGGGCGGTGCGGAGGGCGAGCACCGCAAGGACGAGGGCGAAGGCAAGCCCCACGCCGATGCGGAACCAGAAGAGCGGGTTGGCGAGCAGACCACCCTCGACTGGGTTGGCCGGGGTTGGGGTGATGCGCTCCGGAACGGCGGCGTTGACGACGAGCAGCAAGACCTGCACGGCGATGGTCACGATCAGGATCCAGGCGAGCTCGCGCATCGGGCGCGCGGGGAGGGTGCCCTCAGTCAGGTACCAGTGGCCCCAGGTCATCGAGGTGGAGACGGCCCCCATCGCGAGCGTGCCGGCGAGGAGCGCAAGGAGGACGCCGGCGTAGCCCCAGACCGGGGGCGAGAGCATCCCGGCGAGGAAGGCGACGCAGATCACCCCGACGACGGAGCCTCCGATGGCGACGATGCGTCCGATGGGGTCCCAGCCCATGAAGACCATGAAGGCATAGAAGGCGGCTGTCCCCGTCACGACGAGCAGGATATCCTGCATCGGGGCGAACCAGCCGGTGTCGATCAGGTAGCCGTCGACGTCGGGTCCGACGTTGACGGAGACGGCGAGCCAGTAGGCGAGTCCGGCGACGATGGCGGCGAGGCCGGACATGGTCAGGACGAAACCGCGCGTGACGCCCCCGCGGAGGTCGGCGGCGAGCGTGACCCAGAGGCTGCCGATCGCCAGCTCGATGAGGATGATGAGCAGGGTGTAGGGGAGCGCCTCGGCGTTCACGGCAGCGAGTGTAGCAGCGCGTCCACTTGGGGCCTGCGCGAGCCTGGAGATGGGGCGAGGTTGACAGGGCACACATTTCCTCACACAATTGCCTTGAACAATCAGGGGTGGTGGGTGACTGACGAACAATTCCAGGCGCTAAGCAGGTCGGTCGGAAATCTGGCGGTAGCGGTCGCCAACCTTCATTCCGATGTCGCGGACATGAAGGCCGATATCAGTACCCTGAAGTCGGATGTCGGTACCCTGAAGGCCGATGTCGGTGGCCTGAAGGCCGACGTGGGTACCCTGAAGGCCGATGTCGCTGCCCTGAAGGATTGGGGCGAGAACCAGGTGATGCCGTTTCTGCGTCACTTCGACGACCGGCTTGCGGCTGTCGAGGGGCGGTTCTCGAACATCGAGGGTCGGCTCGCCACTTCGGAGATGCGGCAAGCGGTCATCGAGCAGATCGTCCACAAGGGGGACGGCCCCAGCCCCTTGCCGGCGTAGCAGCCGCCCTATCGTTCTCATCCTCGTGCGGTTTCTGCCGCGTCTTCGCTATCCTGCCCGGCGGAGGCGCGTGTGAACGACCAGGTCGTCTTGATTACGGGCGCGTCGCGGGGTTTCGGGGCCGAGGCGGCGCGGCGCATCGCGGCGCGGGGGAACCGGGTGGTCGCGACAATGAGGAGTCCCGAGCGGGACGGCCCGGCGGTGGTGGCGGGGCTGGAGGACTGCATCACGGCGGTGCGGCTGGACGTGACCGACCCGGAAGGGGTCGAGCGGGTAGTGGGGGAGACGCTGGCCGGACACGGTCGCATCGACGTGCTCATCAACAACGCCGGGTACGGGCTCTACGGGCCGATCGAGGAGGTATCGGAGGAGCAGGTGTGGCGGCAGGTCGATACGAACGTGCTGGGGCAGTGGCGGCTGGCGAAGGCGGTACTCCCTTCGATGCGGGCCCAGGGGGCGGGGAAGATCGTGAACGTGAGCTCGCTGGCGGGGCGGGTGCCAGGGGCATGGCTGGGCATGTATGCGGCGGTGAAGCACGGCGTCGAGGGGATGTCAGAGGCGCTTCGTTTCGAGGTGGGCCACACGGGCGTGCAGGTGTGCATCCTCGAGCCGGGGATGTACGTGAGCGACTGGCAGACCGGGAGCCTGGACGTGGCGGCGCCACAGCTCGAGGGCCGCAGCGCCTACCAGGAGACCGTTGAAGCGGCGCTGGCGAACTTCCGGGCGCGGGCGAAGACGCGCCCGGCCTCGGGTTCGGTGGGGGTGGCCATGACGGACATGGTGGAGCTGGAGCAACCGCTGCCGATGCGCTGGCCCGTTGGCGAGGACAGCACGCACCTGATCGAGTCGAGGCTGAGCACGACGGAGGCAGGGTGGGAAGCGCTGCGGCGGGCACAGACCCTGCGGACGTGGCGGCGTCCCGGGGAGCAGGGCGGCGAGGAGCGCGACTGGGGCGGCGAGAGCATCGTGCTCATCACGGGAGCGTCGCGGGGCTTCGGGGCGGCAGCGGCGCGGGAGTGCGCGGCGCGGGGGAACCTCGTGGCGGCCACGATGCGGAACGCCGAGCGGGACGGGGCGGCAGTGCGGGAGGGGTTCGAGGACCGCATCGAGACCTTCGCGCTGGACGTGACGGACCCGGAGTCGGTCGCGGCAGGGGTGGAGGCGGCGGCGGAGCGGTTCGGGCGCATCGACGTGCTCGTGAACAACGCGGGCTACGGGCTCTACGGGCCGCTCGAGGACCTGAGCGAGGACGAGTGCCGGCGGCAGCTCGATACGAACCTGCTGGGACAGTGGCGGATGCAGCAGGCCGTGCTGCCGGGGATGCGGGAGCAGGGGTGGGGCAAGATCGTGAACGTCAGCTCGCTCTCGGGGCAGGTGCCGCGAGCGACACGGGGGATGTACGCGGCCTCGAAGTTCGCCGTGGAAGCAATGTCGGAGGCGCTGGCGGACGAGGTGGCGCCGTTCGGCGTGCAGGTAACCATCCTGCAGCCGGGCCAGTACCGGAGCGACTGGCAGACGAGCAGCCTCGACGTGTGCGCGGCGGTACGCGAGGGGCGCAGCGCGTATCAGCCGGGGATCGAGCGCAAGCTCGAGGAGTTCCGCGCGGTGGCGGCGACGCGGCCGGGGTCGGATGCGGTGGGGATGGCGATCACCGATGGGGTCCAGCTGCAGCAGCGGCTTCCGATGCGCTGGCCGCTGGGGGAGGACGCCCTGCGGCTCATCCCGGCGCGGCGGACGACGCCCGACGACGTGTGGGAGCGGGATCGCCGAGCCGAGGGGTGGGGGTTCACCATGGAGGACATGGCCTAGGGCGCTACGGGGCGGCGAGCCGGAAGATACCGCGGAAGGTCACGAAATAGAGCTCGCCGTCGGCATCCTCGGCGAAGGACACGGCTTCGATCGGGCCCTTGTCCCAGAGCACAACGGGCTCGACAAAGCCTCGGGTGGCGGCGGTTTCGGCGTGGATGGCCGTGATGTGCCCGGTGCAGTAGTCGGTGTACACGTACCAGCCGTACAGGGCGGGGATGGCCTCGCCACGGTAGACGAGCCCCCCCGTGATGGAGCAACCGACGGCGTGGGAGTATTCCCAGACGGGGAGGATGAGGCCGCTGCGGTCGCAGCCCGTCTCGGGATAGAAGCAGCGAGAACCCTCCATGGTCTTCCAGCCGTAGTTCCCTCCCCGCTCGATGATGCTGACCTCTTCGACGTCGTTCTGGCCGACGTCGCCTGCCCAGAGGAGGCCGGTCTCGCGGTCAAAGCTCATGCGCCAGGGGTTTCGCAGGCCGTAGGCCCAGATCTCGGGGAGAACGCCATCCTGGTCGAGGAAGGGGTTGTCGGGGGGGATGGCGTAGGGCTCGTCCCTGGTGGCGTTGCGCACGTCGATGCGGATGATCGTGCTGAGGTGGGTTCGGAGGTTCTGGCCGTGGCCGTGGGGGTCGTTGGCGGCGCCCCCGTCGCCGAGGCCGAGGTAGAGCATGCCGTCAGGTCCGAAGAGGACGGTGCCGCCGTTGTGATTGACGTACGGCTGACCGACCTCGAAGAGGGTCAACTCGCTGGCGGGATCGAACGCGAACGTCTCGCCCTGGCCGGTCGTGGCAAAGCGCGAGAGGCGGCTCACGCCTCGCGGTTCGGCCGCGCTGTAGAAGGCGTAGACGTAGCCGTTCGTACGGAAATCCGGGTCGAGGGCGATGGACAGCAGGCCATCCTCATTGCAGCACGCGGTGCTCTCGCGCTGGTCGTGGACGGTGTGCGGGGCGTCGTAGGGGCCACCTGGGGGAACGCCGAGGACGCGCCCCTCCTGCAGGACGATCAGGACGAGGTTCTGGGCAGGGAGGTGGACGAGGTCGATGGGGCGCTCGTACTCGGGGAGGCCGGGGAAGGCGGGGACGAGGACGGCAGCGGGGGGCTCGGCCGGTCGGTCGGGGGTCTCGGTCGGGTCGGGCGACGGGCTGGCGACAGCCGCCGTTCCCGTGGCGTCGGGAGTGGCGGCGGCGGTTGAGGCGGGTTCGGGCGAGGGTGAGGGCGCGCCGGTTGCCGGAGGCGTCCGGTCCGGCATGGACGAACCGCCGCAGGCCAGCAGGACGGCCCCTGCAAACAGGCCCGCGGCGAGCAGAAGCGGTCGCCGAGGGCCAGGGGTCATGAGTCGAGGCGGGAGGCAGCCACGTCGAGCGCGGCACCGACATCTGCCTGAAACCCGTGCTCGCGCAGCAGCCGGCCAAGGGACGCCAGGAAGAAGAGCACGTTGCCGGCGGTCGACGACTCGCCCATGAGACCCACTCGCCAGATGCGACCGCCGAGCTCCCCGATGCCGCCGCCTACCTCGATGCCGAAGCGCTGCAGAAGGGCGCCGCGGATGTCGGTATCGGTGATGCCTTCCGGGATGCGCACGGTGGTGAGGACGGGGAGGCGGTGGTCGGCATCGGCGTGGAGGGTTAGGCCCATCGCCTCAAGCCCGGCCTGGAGGGCGCGGCCGTTGCTCTCGTGGCGGTGCCAGCGGGCCTCGAGACCCTCCTCGAGGACGAGCGCGAGGGCGCGGTGGAGGGCGTAGGTCATGGAGATGGGGGAGGTGTGGTGGTAAGCGCGACGGCTGTCCCAGTAGGCCTCGAGGAGGTTGAGGTCCAGGTACCAGCTGTTGGAGGGCGCCTCGCGGGCCTGGATGGCGCTCCAGGCGGCGGGGGAGAGGGTGACGGGGGAGGCGCCGGGAGGCGCGGAGAGGCACTTCTGCGTGCCCGAATAGGCGGCATCAACGCCCCACTCGTCGATCTCGACGGGGACGCCGCCGAGGGAGGTGACGCAGTCGAGAAGCAGCAGGGCGCCGTGCTCCTTGCAGAGCGCGGAGATGGCTTCGACGGGCTGGCGGACGCCGGTGGACGTCTCGGCGTGGACGACCGCGACAAGCTTGGTGGGGGCGGCGCGGAGCTCGCGCTCGATGGCCTCGGGGGGAATGGGGGAGCCCCAGGGGGCGGTGACGATGGTGACCTCCGCGCCGGTGCGGGCAGCCATCTGGGAGATGCGATCGCCGAAGTAGCCGCAGATGCCGATGATGGCGCGGTCGCCCGGCTGGAGCAGGTTCATGACGGTCGCTTCCATGCCACTGGTGCCCGTGCCGGGCGTGGCGAGGGTGACCTCGTTCTCGGTGCGGAGCACCTGGCGCATCATCTGCTGGCACTCGTCCATGATGCGGATGAACTCGGGGTCGAGGTGGCCCAGGAGCGGGAGACCCATGGCGGCAAGCACGCTCGTATCGGCGCCGCTGGGGCCGGGGCCCATGAGGACGCGCTTGGGGGGATCAAGGGAAGGAATCTCGGTCATTGGCCCATGCTAACGGCTGGGCCTGCTACGGAATCCTCTACGGGCCCTCGCTCACAGCGATGAAGACGCCGCGACCGGGCTCCTGCTCAACACCGGCGGTGGGGGCCTGCTCGAAGACCGTTCCGCGGGGGTACTGCTCGTTGCGGTCCGTCACGACGGTCACAACGAAGCCGGCCTCCTCGACGGCACGGCGGGCGATGTCCTCCGGCTGGCCAATGACGTCGGGCACGACGCCGCGCTGGACGTCGAGGCCACTGGCGGCGGTATCCGCCGTGGCTTCGGAGGTGGCTGCGGAGGTAGTGGTGGCGGGGGTGAGCGACCCGTCGCCGTTCCCGCCGCCAAGGTTGGCAATGACGATCGCGAGGACGACGACGAGCGCAGTGACGCCGACGGCGATGGCGGCGATGACCCCGGTTCGGGCGAAGGAGGTGGGGCCGGCGCCGATGCGGCGGGTGGGGATGGCGACACCGATATCGACGCCGATCATGGGTTCTTCGGGGACGCGCGAGCCGAAGAGGGCGGAGGGGCCGCGACCGGAGCGGTCTTCCTGGCTCGGCGGGCGGGAGGGGGAGCCTGGCGGGGGCGTGTCCTGGGGAAAGCGCGCCAGCAGCGGGGCCGTCTCGACACCAAGGTACTGGGAGTAGGAGCGGAGGAAGCCTCGTGCGTAGACGGGCGCGGGGATGATGTCGAAGCGCTCATCCTCGAGGGCCTGGAGGTAGCGGCGGGATATCCGGGTATCGCGCTCGGCGTCTTCGAGGGAAAGGCCGCGCTGCTCGCGAGCCCCGATCAGCCGCTCACCGATGCCGAGGCCGCTCATCGCGCCACTCCAGAGAGGGGACGGTAACACTCAGGGGCAAGGGGAGCCAAACACCGGAAGCGGGCTCGCCGCTGGGAGATCTGAATGTGTTTCAGCTCACGGTGAAGGTGTCGAGCTGGTGGCGCTTCACCTCGGCCATGACCTTCGCGCCGACGGCCTCATCGGGCTCGACGACAGGGAGGCGGGGGGCGCCGATATCGACGCCAAGCTGGCGGAGGACGTAGCGGATGGTGCTGGGGCTGCCGTTGAGGAAGCACGCATCGGTGAGGGGCACGAGCGGGCGGTGGATGTCGGCGGCGGCGGCGAGGTCGCCGGCGAGGACGTGATCGAGCATGGCGCGCTGGCGACCCGCGACGATGTGAGCGGTGACGCTGATGGCCCCGTAGGCGCCCATGCACCAGAGGTGGAAGTTGTCGTTGTCGTTGCCGCTCCAGATGCGGAAGTCGGGCTTCGCCTCCAGCACGCGGGCGGTCGCGTGGAGGTCGCCGTTGGCCTCCTTGTTGCCGGCGATGTTGGGAATCTCGGCAAGCTGCAGGAGCGTATCGACGGTGAGGTTGACGCCGGTGCGGCCGGGCACGTTGTAGACGATGACGGGGAGGCTGGTGCTTTCGGCGATCTGGCGGAAGTGCTCGATGATGCCGGCCTGAGGGGGACGCAGGTAGTAGGGGGCAACGGCGAGGATGGCGTCCGCGCCGGCGGCCTCGGCGCGCTTCGCGAGCTTGACGGAGTGGTGGGTGTCGTTGGTGCCGGCGCCGGCGACGACGGTGCCGCCATCGCCAAGCTCCTGCTTGGTCTCCTCCCAGAGGCGAGCCTTCTCGTCGTCGCTCAGGAGGGGGGACTCGCCGGTGGTGCCGGTCACGACGACGCCCTCGTTTCCGGCGCGGACGAGGGAGGCGGCGAGGCGGCGGGCGAGGGCGTAATCGACCTCGCCCCCAGCGGTGTAGGGGGTAACCATGGCGGTAAGGAGTCGGCCGATCGTGGACATGATGCGCTCCAAAACGTGAACGCTCAGTCTATCGCTCCGGAGGCGGGAGCGGCACCGGCAGGGGGGTGGGGAGGCTAGAAACGCAGGGGGAGCTGGCCCCACGAACGGAAATGCTTGCTGAGGAAGCGCCACTGGCGCTCGTCGCCGTAGTGCGAGCCCGCATCGCGGCCGTAGAGACGGTCGGGCGGGCCGGCGAGCTGCTGGTAGCGGAGGGTGGCGACCTCCTGGCCGTCTTCGAGCATGAAGGGCACGTCGTGGGCGCGCACCTCAAGGACGGCGGGGAGCCCATTGGGGACGCCAGCGCCGAAGCCGGGGTCGAAGAACCCGGCGTAGTGGGTGCGGAGCTCGCCGCTGGTCGGGTCGAAGGGGACCATCTCGGCGGCGAGCTCGGCGGGGATGGCGATCTGCTCCCGGGAGCGGAGGAGATAGAACTCCTCGGGTTCGAGCACGAGCTGGTTGGCGGGCCAGATCGCTTCCCAGAACTCGCGTGGGTCGTGGTCCCTGTTTGCCAGGTCGAGGAGGGAGCTGTTGCGCCTCGCCTTGAAGCCGACGGGCATGACCCCGCCGTCGCCGTCCCCGGCGTCGGGCTCATCGGGTGAGGGGCGAAGCTGGATCCGCACAGTCTCGGGGGCGGACGGGGGGAGGGCGGGGGGAGCGTCACCACCGGAGGGGTCCTCGACAATGAAGCGCAACTGGTTGAGGGCCATGCCGGCGTGCACCTTCACGAGGAACGAGCGGGAGAACACCTCGAGCCAGAGGGCGCCCTCGTAGCCGGGAGCGATGTCGTCGAAGCGGTGGGAGTAGTCGGTGACGACGCGGGTGAAGATGTCGACGCGGCCGGTGGAGCTCTTGGGGTTGGTGAAGGCGCGGACGTTGTCGGGCAGCCGGAGGCCCTCCATGAGCGGGATCAGGTAGGGGCGCTTCGGTTCGAGGATGCCGCCGTTGCGAATGTCGATGCCCTTGTCGATCTGGAGGTCCGTGAGGCGCTCGCGGACGGTGCAGTCGCCTGGGAGGAAGCTGGAGCCAATGCGGAAGGCAGTAGGGCCGAGGAGGAGGTCTAGGCTGGCGGGCTGGAAGCCGCTCTCGGGAATCTCGACGGCGGTGGTGGTGAGGATGCCGAGGCGCTCCGCTTCCCGCAGGGTCTGGCGGGGGACGACGCCGGGGCGCAGGCTCCAGGTCTCGGGCCAGACGGGCTCCGCGGGAGGCGGCGGGCACCACGGGGCAGCAGCCTGCTCCCCCTCGGTAGGCTCGATCTGGTGGGACACGTCCACTCCCTCAGACATGCCGGGCGAGTGTAAGACCGCGGCACTCCGTAACCGCGACGAAAGCTAAAGCTTCTGCGTCTTCCTGCAGGTCAGCCCTCCGCGGCGGCCCGGCGCTCCCGCGCCTCGATGGAGTAGGGCAACTCGTTCATGAACTCGAGCTCCTCCTCTTCGAGGCAATCGCCGAGGCCCTTCGACCATTCACTGAATTCCGGATCCTTGCCGGCGACCTCGAGCACGGACCGAACGGCGTTGGCGTCGGGCATCTCCCAGAGGTCGTAGCAGCGGTTCAGGCGGCCGATGCTGTTCTGGTAGGCGCCGTGCAGGCGCCAGCCGTTCTTTTCGAGGACGGGCACGAGGTGCGACATGATCTCCTGGAATTCCTGGGTCTTGCCGTACTTGCACTCCAGGCGAACGAGCATGAAAGGCATTTGGGAAACCTCCGGTTTCGCGCTTTGCTGTTGGCCTTAACTACGGGAGTCGGGCGGCGATTGCATCCTCCAGCTCCTGGATCTCGGGGAAGCGGCCCTCTGCCTGCTTCGAGTAAACGAGGTCGCCATCGACCTGGACCTCGAAGGCGCCGGATTCGCCGGGGATGAGGGTGAGGGAGGCGGTTTGCTCGGCGAACTTGGCGAGGAGTTCCTGGGCCGTCCACGCGGCCCGCGCGGTGTAGTCTCAGGGGACGCAGTATTCGATCGAGATCGCCAGGTTGTGCTGAGCCATGGGAAGCACCTCCATGTCGGGGCTGTTAGCTGTTGGCCCCCGGCTATCGGACCTACGGCCAGTGTAGCGTCCTGAGCGGTGGGAGCGGGGCTATAATCAGGCCACTCGCGGACTCCCGGGGAGGGCCCCATGACCACGATTCTCGACCCCACGGACGAGCGCGTTCCAGTACGGCGCTCACTCACGCAGCGGCCGGAGGCAATCAGCGGAACGGTCGCGCTGCTGGATATCTCGAAGCCCCGGGGCGACGTCCTGCTCGACCAGCTGGAGACGCGCCTGCGGGAGCGGCTCCCCGAGGTGGACGTGCTGCGCTACAGCAAGCCCACGTTTACGAAACCGGCCCCGGAAGCGCTGAAGCAGGAGCTGGCGAAGGAGGCCGACTTCGTCGTCGAAGGGTTGGCCGACTGAGGGTCGTGCACGACGTGCAGTGTGCACGACACGACCTGGCTGGAAATCAACGGAATCCCCTCGGTGTTCATCGCCTCGGACGAGTTCGAGGAGGCGGCGGAGGCGCAGGCTGAGTCGCTGGGGCTGCCGGAAGTACGGCGGCTCTTCGTGCCCCATCCGATCCAGGACGCGAACGACGACGAGATGCGCGAGAAGGCGGACGCGATCGTCGAGGACGTGATCGCGGCGCTGATCGACTAGATCGGGGAAACGCGCCCCGTTCCTCGCAGAGGGCGGGGCGCGATACACTGGCTCCATGTCAAAGCTCGGCTTCATTAACCGTGTGGTAGGCGGCTCGAACGAGCGCGAGGTCAAGCGCCTCGGTTCCCGGATCGGCGCGATCGAGGATCTGGGCGAGGAGTTCTCGCGCCTCTCCGACGAAGAGCTGGGCGGACTGACGAAAGAGTTCCGGGAGCGTCTGGCGCAAGGCGAGACGCTCGACGACATCGCCCCCGAGGCGTTCGCGACGGTCCGGGAGATGGCCTGGCGCAAGGTGGAAGAGCGCCCCTATTCGGTGCAGCTGATGGGCATGATGGTGCTGCACCAGGGAAAGATCGCGGAGATGAAGACGGGCGAGGGGAAGACCCTCACCGCGATCGGGGCGCTCTACCTGAACGCGTTGGCGGGCAAGGGCGCCCACCTGGTGACCGTGAACGACTACCTGGCCCGTCGCGACGCTGCCTGGTACGGACCCGTGTTCCACGCCCTCGGCATGACCCTGGGCGTCATCCAGAACGACCACATCCAGTACCTGTACGAGCCCGGCTACCGGCCGGGGGAGGACGGGGAAGGCGGTCTCGAGGACCTGCGCCCCTGTGAGCGTCGCGATGTGTACCGGACGGACGTGACGTACGGGACGAACAACGAGTTCGGGTTCGACTACCTGCGCGACAACATGGTGCGCGAGTCAGAGCTGAAGACGCAGCGGCCGCTCTTCTACGCGATCGTCGACGAGGTGGACAACATCCTCATCGACGAGGCGCGGACGCCGCTCATCATCAGCGGGCAGGCGGAGGAGGCGAGCGGGACGTACCAACAGTTCGCGCGGGCGGTGCGGGGCCTGCACGTCGAGCTCGACTACCAGATCGACCAGAAGGCGAAGCACGTGGCCCTGACGGAGACGGGCATCGCCAAGATCGAGCGGGCGCTCAGGGTCGACAACGTCTTCGGGGGGGATCCGCGGGTCGCGCGGCACCTGGAGGCGGCGCTCGACGCGGAGTACCTGAAGCGTCCCGACCGCGAATACGTGGTGCGCAACCGCGAGATCGTCATCGTCGACGAGTTCACGGGGCGGATGATGCCGGGGCGGCGGTGGAGCCACGGCATCCACCAGGCGGTGGAGGCGAAGGAAAACGTTCCCATCCAGCGGGAGTCGCTGACGTACGCGACGATCACGTTCCAGAACTACTTCCGCCTGTACGAGAAGCTGGCGGGGATGACGGGAACGGCGGAAACGGAGGCGGAGGAGTTCGCGAAGATCTACGACCTGGACGTGGTGGTCATTCCCACGAACAAGCCGATGATGCGCGACGACCAGGAAGACGTGGTCTACATCAACGAGAAGGCGAAGTTCGCGGCGGTGGTGGAGGAGATCGTCGGGATGCACGGGCATGGGCGGCCGGTGCTGGTGGGCACGACGTCGATCGAGAAGTCGGAGTACCTGGCGACGCTGCTGAAGCGGCGCGGCATCGACCACGAGGTGCTGAACGCGAAGCAGCACGAGCGCGAGGCGCACATCGTGGAGAACGCGGGCGAGCCGGGGGCGGTGGTGATCGCGACGAACATGGCGGGGCGCGGCACGGACATCAAGCTGCGGGAGGGGGTCGCGCAGGCGGGCGGGCTGCACGTCATCGGGACGGAGCGGCACGAATCGCGCCGCATCGACAACCAGCTGCGGGGGCGGTCGGGCCGGCAGGGCGATCCGGGCTCGAGCCGCTTCTTCGTCTCGTTCGGGGACGACATCATGCAGCGCTTCGCCCCGGACTGGGTGCCGGGAATGCTGGAGAAGATGGGGATGACCGAGGACCTGCCCCTCGAATCGCGCATGGTGACGCGCGCGATCGAGCAGGCGCAGCAGAAGGTGGAGGGCTACAACTTCGACATCCGCAAGCGGCTGGTGGAGTTCGACGACGTCATCAACGAGCAGCGAGCGGTGCTGTACACGGAGCGGGACAAGGTGCTGGAGGGGGCGGACGTCCGGGAGAACGTGTTCTCGTTCGTGACGGAGGAGGTGGACGGCATCGTCGAGCGGAACAGCGACGAAGGGTTCGACGCGAGCCTGGTGCACACGGAGCTGGGCGAGATTATGCCGCCGGACATCCTGCCGAGTCTCGAGGAGATCGAGGATGCTCGGGAACGCGTCGCGGATACGGCACTCGACCGCATCGAGGATCGCTACGAAGAGATCGAGGAGGCGGTGGGCGAGGAGATCGCGCGCAGGATGGAGCAGTGGCTGCTGCTGGAGTCGATCGACTACCACTGGCGCCAGCACCTGACGGCGGTGGAGGAGGTGCGGCAGAGCGTGGGCCTGCAAGCGTATGCGCAGGTCGACCCACTGGTGGCCTTCAAGCGCGAGGGCTACGACATGTTCCAGCAGCTGCAGGGGAACATCCGGCGGCAGGTGGCGCAGGCGGTCTTCAAGATGCGGGCGAAGGACCTTCCGCCGCCTCCGCCTCCGAACGGGGCGACCGCCCGGCGTCCGGACGCACCGCAGGCGCCCGTGCAGGCACGGGGCAACGGCGCCGCACCCGGCGGCAACGGGCAGGCGCGCGGCAGGGCAGCCGCGGCCACCGCGACCGCGCCAAGGCCAGGTGGCAAGAAGATCGGGCGGAACGACCCGTGCTACTGCGGCAGCGGGATCAAGTACAAGAAGTGCTGCGGCAAGCTCGCCTGACCGGTCCAGCGCGCTTGTGAGCGTTCTCGCGACGCTGGGGCTCGGCGCGGACGGGGTGCGGGCGATGCTTATCGACCCCCCGGACGAGGTACTCGGCGAGGCCGGCAGGCTCGATCCACGCCCAACCGTGGCGAGTTCCCTGCAGGTGGCGGAGCCGGCGCTCCAGATCGCGTGGTGGCCGCAGCGGGAGGAGTTGACGGCGGAAGGCATCAGCAAGCTCGCCTGGATGCTGTCCGTCGTCGAGGGGGCCGAGGGTTGGCTGGTGAGCGACGGCGACGACGAGAGCCCGACACGGGAGGAGGTGCTGGCGGCGGTGGCGGAGTCGGCGCTGCGGGTGGAGGAGGAGACCGCGCTCGACGACGGGTTCGGGGTCCGGCTGGCGGTGGGCGAGGGATAGCGCGCCGCGCACGGTACGATCGCGGGGATGCCGCCGACCGTCCTGATCCCGGTGAACCGTCTTGACCGCGCGAAGGGGCGGCTGGCGGCGCTGCTCGAACCGGAGGAGCGTGCGGAGCTGGTGCGACGGTCGCTGTCCGCGGTGCTGGCGGCGGTGGAGGGGGCGGGCATGGTGGCGGTGGTGCTGACCTCGGACGAGGGAGTCCGGACAGTCTTGCTCGCTGACGTGCGGGTCCTCTCCGAGGACCCGCACCTACAGGGGCTAAGTGCACAGCTTGAATGGGCGGGCGGGCTGCTGGGCGTCGATGAGCTCCTCATCCTCCACGCCGACCTGCCGCTCGTGACGGCGGAGGCGCTGAGGGATCTGGTCGCGCAGGCGCCGGAGGCGCCGTCGGCAACGCTGGTGCGTCCAGCAGACGGGGGCACGAACGCGATGCTGTTGCGTCCGCCGGGGCGCTTCCCGCTCGCGTACGGGCGGGGAAGCGGCGACCTGCACGAGGCGGCGGCGCGGGAGGCGGGGCTGGCGGTCCGGCGCGCGGACGCGCCCGCGCTCGTGCTCGACCTCGACACACCGTCGGACGTGCGCGCGCTGCTGTCGACGGCGGAGGGGCGGGCGTCGGAGGCGGGGGGCTACCTGGTCGAGATCGGTATCGAGGGGCGGGAGGCGTACGGGGAGGGGTAGAGGTCAGGCCGGCTCCGCGACTCGCCGGAAGGTCGCGCCGTCTTCTGCGAAGAGCCAGGCGTCGGGGAAGGCCAGGCCTTCCCAGAACTCCACCGCGTCGAGGCCGTCGACCGCATCTGCCGCCCAGACGCTGACCGCAAGGCCGTGGCCGACGGCGATGGTCGTGCCCTCCGGGCGCCAGTGCTCGGCGAGCGCCGCCGATACGCGGTCCAGCACCTCGTGGCGCGGCTCCCAACCGGGAGCGACGCCGGACCGCAGGTACTCGCGGGCGGCGGCGCGGTAGTCGCCGTCGGTCCAGGGCCGCTCAACCTCGCGGAGGTCGGCGTAGACCACCGGTGGGCCGACGGCGAGGGCCTCGCACACCGCATCCGCAGTCTCGACCGCCTTGCGCTCGTCGCTGGTGACGAGCGAAACCGGTGGGCGCAGCCCCGTGAGCGTTCGAGCCAGCCGTGAAGCTTCGTCCCGGCCCTCGGGCGCCAGAGGCCACTCGCGGGCGGGAGTGGAGGGGTCCGAGGCCGGCAGGGCGTGGCGGACCCAGAGAAGGTGGCGACGGCTCATGTCCGTCGATCGTATTGACGGCTAGCCATAAGGCGCGATCCCGCGCGAATCTTCGAAATCGCACAGGCGTGTGAGCATTTCTCCGTGCGAGAATGCCTAGGCAGTTTCGCCGGAGACTCGGTCATGGCTATCCAGGTCACTCTACTTTCGCATTCCGAAGACCCGATGCGGTCCCTCTACATGGCGTACCGGACGTGCTACAGCCAGCTCACCCCCCAGCAGGTGGCGGCGCGGATCGAGGACGAACGCATCCCGCGGGAGAAGATGCACAACTTCATCGTGGAGCGGCTGAAGACGGGCCACGCGAGCCCCCTCGAGCAGGTCTGGTTCGAGTTCGCCATCTCGGGCGTGTCGCGGGCGTTCAGCCACCAGTTCGTGCGGCACCGGGTTGGGATCTCGTTCGAGCAACAGAGCCAGCGCTACGTGACCTACAAGAAGGGCGAGTTCCCCTACAGCGTCCCGAAGAGCGTCGAGAAGGCGGGGATGTCGGAGAAGATGGAGGACCTGTTCGGGAAGGCGGGCGCCCTCTATGAAGAGATGGTGGAGGCGGGGGTGCCGGCCGAAGACGCGCGCTTCCTGTTGCCGAACGCGACGAGCACGAACTTCAAGATCACGGTGAACTTCCAGAGCCTGCTGCACATCTGCGACCTGCGGCTGTGTACGCGAGCGCAGTGGGAGTTCCGGCGGGTGGCGGCCCTGCTGCGGTCGGAAGTGGCGAAGGCGGTGCCGGAGCTGGGCAGCTACCTCCAGCCGAAGTGCGGAGAGCTTCGCACGGGCTACTGCGACGAGTCGGTGGAGGACTGGGAGGCGTGCCCCATCGGGCGGGTGCGTCCCCACAAGGACGCGCTCTTCCGGCTGTACGACCAGTACCGCAAGGGCGAGCTCCAGCCGCTGCGCGAGGAGGATTGGGACGCGATCGAGGGGATCGGCGCGGAGGTAGCGGGCGGCGGCTGATCGCGGGCGGCTCGCGACCTCGCTACGCTAGGAGCATGGCTCCGAGCGCACGCACGATCGTGGTCCGGAATCTGGGGCTCACCCGGTACGGGGACGTCCACCGCCTGCAGCAGGAGCTGCAAGCCGAGCGCATCCGCGGGGAGGGCGTCGACACGCTGCTCCTGACGGAGCACCAGCCCGTGTTCACGCTGGGCCGCAACCATCCCGAGCCGAACCTGCGGGCCACGGAGGCGATGGTGCGGGCGGCGGGGATCGAGGTGGCGCAGACGGAGCGCGGCGGCGACATCACCTACCACGGACCGGGACAGCTCGTGGCGTACGGCATCATCGACCTGCAGGCGTGGGGGGTGCGGGTGGTCGACTACGTGTCGGCGCTGGAGGACACGATGTTCGGGGTGCTGGGGGAGTGGGGCATCGAGGGGCGGCGGCACGAGTGCGCGCGGGGGGCCTGGGTGGGGGAACGGAAGGTCGGATCGGTGGGACTGCACGTGCGGCGGTTCGTCTCGATGCACGGTGCGGCGCTGAACGTGTCCCCGAACATGGCGCACATCGCGCTGATGAACCCCTGCGGGCTGGAGGACACGGAGATGACGAGCCTGTCGGCGGAAGTCGGGCGGCCGGTGGCGGTGACGGAGGTGGCGGAGGCGTTCGTGCGGGAGTTCGCGCGGGTACTCGAGTGCGAGGTGAGGGAGGGTGTTGGTGTGGCAGTGAAGTCCGGGGCAGACTCCTGGGATGCGAAGACGCCATCAGCGAACGCTTGAGCGCATGCGGGCAACGCCCACACCAGTGGACATCAGGTGGGCGGACATCGAATCGCTGTTGAAAGCGCTGGGCGTGAGTCTCATCGAGCGGGCAGGCTCTCGTGTACAGTTGAGGAAGGGATCTCACGCTGTCGTGGTACACAGACCTCATCCCCGGCCGGAGGCCAGCCGCCACACCGTCCGCGACATTGCCAAGTTCATCGATCAGGTGGGGGAGATGTGATGCTGGAGCACAAGGGGTACATCGGTGAAGTGGTATACGACGATGAGGCCGGGGTTCTCCATGCCAGGGTCATCAACAGCGGTCCCTACCCCGTTGCTAATGCGGAGGCGACGGACGTAGAGGGCATCCGGCGTGAATTCCGCCTGTCCATCGATGTGTATCTGGAGGGCTGTGCGGAACTTGGCATAGAGCCTATCCAGCCCTCGCCCATGCCAGCGCAGATGAGCGCTGGTCGAGGCGGTTAGCGCATCCGGGGAAGCCGCCCACGATGCGAGCAGCGCCGCCTAGAGAGCGCGATGGGCGCTTGGGTCGCGGGCCTCTTCGACCAGGAAGTCGAGGGTACCGGCCTCTGAGTCGGCTTCGAGGCGGCTGTCCCAGCGTTCCCAGTCCAGGTCGCTGATCCACTTGCGCAGCTGGACGTAGTCGGCCTCGGGGAGGACGAGAATGGCTTGCTGGATTTCGGCGATGGTCGACAAGAGGTCGCCTCCGGTCCGTTCCCGCTCCGTCAAGGATAGCGGGTCATGGGTGGCAAGGGGCTAGCGCGGCCGGGTGACGGAATCGAGGAGGCGGCGGGTGGCCTCGGCCACCTGTTCGATGGCCTCCTCGAACGCTTCCTCGTTGCGGCGCGAAGGCGCGCGGAAGCCGCTCACCTTGCGCACGTACTGGAGGGATGCCTCACGAATGGCGTCGTCGGGGGCAATGCCCTCGGGGCCGCGCAGCCGCTTGATGCTGCGGCACATAGCTAGAGCTCGGGAGCAGGCGGCTTGCTGGGCCGGCGCGCCTCGACCCAGGCCATGCCGGCGGCGAGGGCGGCAATGCTGAAGCCGAGCAGCACGCCGATGGTGATCGAGAAGCTGTCGCGGAGTCCGTCGGGGCCGGTGGTGAGAGCAGCTCGCCAGAGGTCGAACCCGGTGAGGGCGACAGCGAAGAAGAGCAGGGTCCCGCCTGTCGAAGCCGCCATCCAGGCGCGGCGCAGGACGAGGTAGGCAAGGGAGATGCCGCCGAGCGCGTAGAGGGGGATGGTGACAGGCACGACCCAATCGCGGACCTCGGTCCAGCTGGCGCGGGCCTGGAAGGCGAGCGCCACGAAGGCGGCGGTGAACGCCGCGGCGACGGCGATGTGCAGGAGCAGCCGCACGTAGTCCCGGCGGTCGGCGGGTGGGCCGGGGCGGGTGTCGCGGTCGTGGACGACCTCGCTCTTGTCGGGTTCGACGGGGGCGGCGGCGGTGAAGTCAGCCATCGCCCGCGATCATGGAGGGCGGGGGGCGGGGGGGCAAGCGCGGGACGTTAGAACTCGTCGATGCACCAGGGGGCGGTGTGCCAGCGGAGAAGCGCATCGGCGAGGCGCAGGGCGTCGGGAGAACCTTCGACCCGGCCGGCGCGGGCGAGGACGGAGGGCGAAACATCGCCGAGGTAGATGGCTCCGAGAGCGTCAGCGCCTATGGTGACGTCGGGTGATGCGTCGGTGGGGCGGCAGGAGGCCCTGCCGTTCTCGACGGTGAGCTCGAAACGGCCCGCGGCCCAGGGGCCGAAGGCGTCGGTCACGTCGAGGACGAGGCGGGCATCGGTGAGGTAGGCGCGGCCTTCGAGAGCGCGGGGCACGTCGAGGATGCGCACCCAGAGGGTATCGCGAGGGATGCGGCGGAGATGGCGGGGGTCGGCCAGCATCCAGAAGAGGGGATCGTCGGGCGGGCGGTTATCGGCCTGGATCGTGCCGATGAGGTCGACGCCGAAGAGGTAGCGCCAGAGCGCGGTCTCGGCAACGGGGTTCAGCGCCACCAACTCGTGCAGGCGGAGGGTTCCGCGGGGGACGCCCTCGGGCCAGTCGGCCTTGGTCGTGTAGATGGCGTAGCCCTCCGGACCTTCGGAACCGCCGTACTCGACGTACAGGCGCTTCGTGAAACCGTCCTCGGGTTTCTCCGTGCTGGGAATGACGAAGCCGCGCCAGAGGTACGGGAACCGCGTCATCATGCCGGGCCGCGACTCGCGCAGGCGGTCGTGGATCGCCGGCCAGCGCTCGAGGGCGGCATCGGGGGCGACGAAGCGGACCTCGCCCGGAGCCTCCGGGGCGTCGGAACGAAACTCCGTGTGGCGCCGGTCGATGCTGACGCGGTCGGACTGCGCCGCCATGCCGTAGCCGAAGCGGCCGTAGATCACGCTCTCCGAGGCCCAGAGGGCGGCGAGCGGTTCGCCGCGCCCGTGAACGTCGTCGAGCTGGCGGCGCATGAGCTCGGTGAGGACGCCGCGGCGTCGGTGCGTCGAGGACACCGTGACCGCCGTGATCCCGGCGGTGGGCAGGTCGCCCCCGGGAACGCTCATGAAGAAGGGGATGGAATGCGTCTTGCCCACCATCTCGTCGCCGTCGAAGGCGGCGATGCCGCGGTCGAAGTCGAAGTGCGGGCGGATGGGTTCGGCCCAGGCACGAGCGCCCTCGGGATCCTCGAGGAAGCCGCGGGCATTGCCGGCTATCCACTCGTCCCAGTCGTCCTCGGTCAGCACGCGGTAGGTGATGGCCATCGATCGACTATGGGCGGCGCGGTCGTAACGGGCCAGACGAGGGGTGGGGACAGCCGGTAGGCTGTGAGCATGGGCGCGATCGGCACGCTGACGCTATCGGGAAGCGTCTCCACGGATGCGGTGGTGGAGGCGCTGGCGGGGTACGTGGAGGGGAACGCGCGGGTTGCGGTGGTGGAGGCGGAGGCCGACGCGGACCTGGGGGCGTGGCCAGGGGAGCGGGTGCGCTGGCTCTGGCGCGACTACCCGCTGCCGGTGGTGTTCGCGTTCGAGGGGCGGCTGGAGGGGGCGGCGGCGGCGTTCGCGCTGGGGTGCGACATTCGGGTGTGTGGAGAAGGGGCGGCGCTGGAACTGGACGGGGCGACCATGGACAGCCTGACGGCGGAGCGAGCTCGGACATTGCTGGGACTGGCGGCGGAGGATGCCATCCCGGCGAGGCTCTCGGCGGGGGAGGCGCTGGAGGCGGGGCTGGTGTCGCGGGTTGGGCCGGCGGGGAGCGCGGGAGAGGTGGCGCGAGGGGCGGCGGAGGCGGTGGCGGCGCGGGGTCCGATCGCGACGCGGCTGGCGAAGGAAGCGGTCTGGCGGGGGCTGGATCAGCCGCTCGAACAGGCCCTGAGATTCGAAACCGATTTGACCTTGCTCCTGCAAGCGACCAAAGATCGGGCTGAAGGCGTGCGGGCGTTCCTCGAAAAGCGCCCGCCGGACTTCACTGGGGAATAACGAATGATCGTTTTGCTTGAAGAACAGGAGTCGTGGTCGCTGATGATGCTTGTCAGCGCCGTCGCGATCGACAATGCTGACATCTCCTTCGAGGGGAAAGAGGCGATCCGGCGCTGGCGTTCGGATCACCAGGAGGGTTCACCCGAGCTGGATGCGCTGACAGAGGCTTTGAACGGGCGGCTGAACGCCGCCATCGACGAGAAGCTGATGAGGCGCGTCAAGAGCAAGGGCCGCTACGAGACGGTGAGGAGATAGCCATGGTTCAGGTGAACTACAGCGACGACGAGATCAACGAGATGCTGGTAGAGCTCGTGAACCGTATGGCGAGTGAGGCGGAGCTGAGCGCGAAGGACCGGGCGATGCTGAAGCGCTGGCGCTCCTCGGAGATGAAGCTCGGCAGCGACGAGCTGGACGACCTCGTGCGGAAGGCGAACGAAGACCTCGCCAAGAACCTCTCGATGCGCGAGAAGAGCGCCATCCGGAGGCCGGACTGGCGCCAGTAGGCGCCGACTCCGGCTGCCCCCCGGACAACACAACGCGCCGGCCTCCAGGGCCGGCGCTTCTGTTTCCTCCGCGCTCGGGGTTGCGGTCGCCGTAAACTGGCTTCATGGCCGAGCCGGTGCTGTTCGACATCGACGACCGGGGCGTCGCGACGATCACGCTGAACCGCCCCGAGCGGCTGAACGCGATCAACATGGCCATGCGAGACCTGCTCTGGGAGTACCTGCAGGCGTGCCGCGACCATCCGGACGTGCGCGCGGTGTGCTTCCGTGGCGAGGGCCGTTCCTTCAGCGCGGGGGCGGACATCTCGGAGTTCGGGACAGCGCCCAGCCTGTGGGAATCGCGCCGAGCGCGGCACGAGCGGGACGTATGGGGGCTGCTGCTCTCGTTGCCGGTGCCGCTGGTGGCGCGGCTGCACGGCTACTGCTTCGGGGCAGGACTGGAGCTGCCGCTCTGCTGCGACGTGCGGGTGGCATCCGAAGACGGGCGCTTTGCCCTGCCGGAGGTGACGCTGGGGTACATCCCGAGTGCGGGCGGCACGCAGACCCTGC
Source organism: Chloroflexota bacterium (assembly GCA_026702615.1). Classification (GTDB taxonomy): domain Bacteria; phylum Chloroflexota; class Dehalococcoidia; order Tepidiformales; family Tepidiformaceae; genus UBA2991. The sequence goes on from JAPPBY010000036.1 coordinate 66,266, forward strand.
CTCGCACCATCCCCCCGGGCGCGGCGGCCGACCTGATCCTGACGGGCGAGCCCGTGGGCACGGAGGAGGCGCTGCGGTGGGGGCTGATCACGCGTGCCGTGCCCGAAGCGGAACTGGACGCGGCGGTGGAGGAGGAGGTGGGGCGGCTGCTGGCGGGGCCGTTCGAGCCGGGGCGGCCGCGGATCTAGTGGTTGGTGGTCGGTGGTCGGTGGTCGGTGGTCGGTGGTCGGTGGTCGGTGGTCGGTGGTCGGTGAGGGGTAGCGGGTTAGGGTCTCCGGCGCCACGACCCACTAGCCACCAGTCACTACGCACCAGTCACTCTCGTCGCCGATTCGCGCGCGAAACGGGGCGCCGGTAGAATCCCGTTCCGCCGCGAACACGCGCAAACCCGCTCCTGGGAGGGAGCATGAACACGATCGAATTCCTTCAGATCTCCGCCGCCGTCGTGCCCGACCGGGAGGCCGTGGTGGAGGTGGGTGGGGCCGGCCGCCGTCTCACCTACGCCGCGATGCAGGAGCAGGTGACGCGACTGGCGAACGCCATCCGTGGCCTGGGCGTGGAGCAGGGCGAAAAGGTCAGCATCATGGCCCAGAACAGCACGGACTTCGTGCTGACGTACTACGCCTGCGCCATGCTGGGCGTGACCCTCGTTCCCCTGAACTACCGCTCGAAGGACGAAGAGCTGACGTACATGCTCAACGTAAGCCAGGCAGCCGTGCTGTTCGTTTCGGAGCGCTATCGCGACCTGGTGGCCCGCATCCGGCCCACGCTCGAGCACACGAAGACGTTCGTGAGCTACGACGGGCCCGCCGAGGGGTACCTCGACTTCGCCGACCTGGTGGCCGGGGCGGAGGCGGAGGACATCTGGGTGGAGGTCGACGACGAGCAGCCCACGGTGCTCATCTTCACGAGCGGCACGACGGCGCTCCCCAAGGGCGTGATGGTCACCTACCTAGACATGACCGCCTACGTGACGAACACGATGAACCCGGCGGACCCGGACATCCACGAGAAGACGCTGGTCTCGGTGCCGTTCTTCCACATCGCGGGGGCGACGGCGATGCTCTCGTCGATCTGGGGCGGGCGCACGATGCTGGTGCTGCCGCAGTTCACGCCAGAGGGCTGGATGACGGCGGTCGGCGGCGAGGGGGCAACCCACTCGATGGTCGTGCCCACGATGCTGAAACGCCTGATGGACCACGACGACCTGGAGCAGACGGACCTCTCCACGCTGCAGCTCATCACCTACGGGGCGGCGCCGATGCCGTACGAGGTGGTGCGGCGGGCCTGCGACGTCTTCCCGCCGCAGGGCGTCGGCCTGATGAACGCCTACGGGCAGACGGAGTCGACCTCGACGCTGACGTACCTCGGTCCGGACGACCACGACCTGAGCGTCGACACGGACGTGCGGGAGGCGCGCCTGCGATCGGTGGGCAAGCCGATGGACGACGTCGAGATCGGCATCATGGACGACCGCAACAACCTCCTGACGACGGGTGAGGAGGGCGAGATTTGCGTCCGCTCGGACCGCGTGATGAAGGGCTACTACGAGCAGGAGGACGCGACCAGCACGGCGATCATCGACGGCTGGCTGCACACCGGCGACGTGGGCCGCGTGGATGACGGCGGCTACCTGTTCATCACGGGCCGGAAGAAGGACCTCATCATCCGCGCCGGCGAGAACATCTCATCGGGCGAGGTGGAGAACTGCCTCGAGGACCACGAAGGCATCGACGAAGCGGCCGTGATCGGCGTCCCGGACGTGGACTGGGGCGAGGTCGTGAAGGCGGTGCTCGTGCCGAAACCGGGGGCGACGCTCACGCCGGAGGAAGTGAACGCCTACTGCAAGAGCCGCATCGCCTCATTCAAGGCGCCCCAGTACATCGCGGTGGTGGATGAACTGCCGCGGAACGCCATGGGCAAGGTGTTGAAGACCGACCTCCGCAAGCTGTACGGCACGCCGACGAACGACAACGTATGAGCGCGACGCCGAGGGCAGAGGAGCAGACGCCAGCCGCGACGGAGAAGCGGGGTCTGAAGGGTTCGCGCTTCAACGTGAGCATCGTGGGGGTCGCCGTGCCGGTGGCCGTCATCGCCGCCATCGGGGCGCTGGAGACGGCACAGACGGAGCGCGCCAGCCGCGAGGTGTTCTTCAACATCAAGGGCTTCGCGGTGATGTACTTCATCTTCGGGGTGGCCGTGGCGGTCATCCTGGGGGCGTTCCTGCAGCGCCTGCGGGTGTGGCGGCTGGGACGGGGACACAACGTCTTCAACGACCTGGGCGCGCGCATCACGAACGCGCTGACCCTCGGGGCGGGCACGGGACGCGTCACGAACGACCGCTACGCGGGCGTGATGCACTGGTGCATCTACTCGAGCTTCGCCGTCCTGACGCTGGTGACGATCCTGCTGGCGATCGACGACTACTTCGACCTGATCTTCCAGGTCGGGGGTGAGCACGCCTTCCTGGAAGGGGGCGTCTACCTGGCCTACAGCTTCGTGGGCGACCTGTTCGGCATCATCGGCCTTGTCGGCGTCGGGATGGCGGCGTTCCGCCGCTTCGGTCCGGCGCCGGCGAAGCTGACCTGGGACCGGCGGCAGTCGGAGGACGCGATCGTCGTCGGACTGCTGGGGTTCGTGCTGTTCACGGGCTTCCTGGTGGAGGGACTGCGCATCGGCGGGCATGAGATTCCCGCCGGGCACGAGAACTGGTCGTACTGGTCGCCGGGCGGCTGGGTGATCGCGAAGATCGTGGGCGCGGCGAGCGAGAGCGCGCTGCTGACGGCGCACCAGGTGTTCTGGTGGATCCACGTCGTGGGCGCATTCGGTCTGCTGACCCTGATGGCGCTGACGAAGTTCCGGCACATCATCTTCGCGCCGGTGAACGCCTTCCTGAAGCGCCCGGCGGTTCCCGCCTACCTCGCGCCGATGGGCGACTTCGAGCAGCTGATCGAGGAAGGGGCGAGCCTGGGCGCAGGCAAGGTGCAGGACTTCTCCTGGAAGCAGCTCTTCGACGCGGATACGTGCGTGCGCTGCGGGCGCTGCACCGACGTATGTCCGGCCTACACGGCGGGGCAACCGCTCTCGCCGATGGCGATCGTCCAGGACCTGAAGTCGTACATGAACCATGCCGGGCCGCTGTTGATTGCGGGGAAGGACCCCTCAGAAAAGGTCGAGGGCGAGCTGGTAGGCGACTACGTGAAGGACGAGTCGCTGTGGGCCTGCCGCACGTGCATGGCCTGCGTGCAGGAGTGCCCGGTGCTGATCGAGCATGTGCCCACGATCGTCGACATGCGCCGCTACCTGGTGATGGAGCAGGCGCGCATCCCGGGAACGGCCCAGGAGACGCTGCAGAACATCGAGCAGCGCGGCCACCCCTGGCGCGGCACGCAGCTGACGCGCGAGACATGGATGGAGCAGCTCCGCGAGGAGGGCATCGAGGTGCCGATCTTCGACGGGTCGCAGGAGTATCTGTACTGGGTGGGCTGCTCGGGCGCGCTGGTCGAGCGCAACATGCCGATCACGAAGTCGGTCGTGCGATTGCTGATCGAGGCGGGCGTGAGCTTCGGCGTGCTGGGGCAGCAGGAGACCTGCACGGGAGACCCGGCGCGGCGGCTCGGGAGCGAGTTCCTCTACGCGACGCTGGCGGAGACGAACGTGGCCTCGATGAACGAGATCGGTGTGCGGCGCGTGATCACGGCCTGCCCCCACTGCTTCAACACATTCAAGAACGAGTACCCGGACTTCGACGGGCAGTGGGAGGTCACGCATCACGCGGAGTTCCTCCAGCTGCTGCTGGCGCAGGGGAAGCTGCAGCCGAAGGAGATGGGCGGCCAGACGATCACGTACCACGACTCGTGCTACCTGGGCCGGGGCAACGGCATCATGGACGCGCCCCGCGAGGTGCTCGACCAGATTCCCGGCGCCGAGCTGGTGGAGATGCCGCGCAGCCGCGAGCAGGGGCTCTGCTGCGGCGCGGGCGGCGGCAACATGTGGCTGGAGGAGTCGGGCACGCGGGTAAACCACCTGCGCACGGCGGAGGCGGCGAACACGGGCGCGAGCATCGTGGCGACGGCCTGCCCGTTCTGCATCCAGATGTTCGAGGACGGCATCCCCGCCGTTCAGCCGGACGAGGAGGCACGCTCGATCCAGGCCTTCGACATCGCGGAGCTGCTGGAAGTGAGCGTCGCGCCGCCGCGTCCGGCGGGCGAGGGCGCCATTCCGCCGGGGGTCGCGGGGTAGGGTTTCCCGCTGAACGGTCGGCGCCGCTGATCGCTACCATCGCCTCATGAGCGGGACTGCTGAGCCACGCGGCATCGTGCACTGCGCCGACGGGGTGGAGGTGGCGCGGGGATTGGCAGATGAGTCGGTGGACCTCGTGTACCTGGACCCGCCGTTCAACACGGGGAAGCGGCAGGAGCGTAGGCGCCTGAGGACGCGGCGGGCGGAGGAAGGTGGCGGCGATCGGACGGGATTCGGCGGGCGGCGGTACGAGACGGTTCGGCTGGGATCGACGTCATTCGATGACGCCTTCGACAACTACCTCGGGTTCCTCGAGCCGTTCCTTGTGGAGTCGCGCCGGCTGCTGAAGGCGAGTGGCTCGCTCTACCTGCACCTCGATTACCGGGAAGCGCACTACGCGAAGGTGCTGCTGGACGAGATCTTCGGGCGGGAGTGCTTCGTCAACGAGATCATCTGGGCGTACGACTACGGGGGTCGCACGAAGAAGCGCTGGCCGGCGAAGCACGACACCATCCTGTTCTACGCGAAGGACCCGGAGCGGAACCTGTTCAATGCGGACGAGGTCGAGCGCATTCCGTACATGGCGCCGGGCCTCGTGGGGGCGGAGAAGGCGGCGCGGGGGAAGCTGCCGACGGACGTCTGGTGGCACACGATCGTGAGCCCGACAGGCAAGGAGAAGCTCGGGTACCCGACGCAGAAGCCGCTGGGGGTGCTAAAACGCATCGTGAGCGCGTCGTCGCCGCCGGGCGGGCTGGTGGTGGACCTGGTGGCGGGGAGCGGGACGGCGGGGGCGGCAGCGCTGGAGCTGGGGCGGCGCTTCGTGCTGGCGGACAAGTCCGAAGAGGCGTTCGCGGTGATGCGGAAGCGCTTCGCGGGGGAGGCGGGGGTGGAGTTTTGGGAACCGGAGGGGGAAGGGCCTTGAAGCCGCGGCGGCTGGCGCGTACGGTGGAGGAGTCGGTGCAACAGTTGCGCCATGCGCCGGCGATGGGAGTGCGACATGGTCACGCGTGACGCGGCTGAGGATCTTCGGGAGCGCGAAGAGGCGATGGCCACGTGGCGGTGGTGGGAAGCGCACTACGACGAGTTGTTGGAGCGCTATCCCGAGCAGTTCGTCGTGATCGATAAGGACCGCCAAGTCATAGGTGCGTACCCGCACCTCACGGATGCCTCCGCCGCGGTTGAGGCGATGGGCCTCGACTTCAGCGATGACGTGGACCTCGAGTTCATTACCGCACAGAAGAGCTGGCATCTGTGATCACGGGCTTGTTCGAGTCCCGATATGGGTTCCCTGTCGTCGGTGTGCGCGTGGGCATCGGGGGTGTCAGCGAGCGGTACCTGGTGCCATTCCTGATTGACACGGGCTCGTCGACCACGGTCATCCATGCTCGAGACGCACACCACAGGCTTCGGCTACGCGAGGCAGATCTCGACCCCCGGGCATGGCCAGCGGATGAGATTCGGGTGAGTAGCGGGATAGGGGGCGGCGCGCCCTATCGCCTGGTGAGCGCTTCCTACGAGTTCGCCCACGAGGATGGCACAGCTGAGGCATTCGCGGGAACCCTCGAACTGGGAGGCTTGGGCTCCGAAGGGCTCCCCTCGCTGCTGGGGTGGGATGTGCTCCGGCACTTCCGGCTCGACCTGAACGCGAGCCGCGGCAGCGTAGCCCTGCTGGCGCCGTAGGGCCACCGCCCTCTCACCGCTCCGGTATCATCCGCGCGGCACTCACGGACCGGAGGTATGCGCATGGTGCGCGCCGAGATCATCGAACGGCAGAACGAGATCAAGCAGACGCCGATGCTGGAACGCATCGAGAGCATGCGGGAGATGCTGCGGGCAGCAGGAGACGAAGCACAGGAGCTTCGCCACCTGCCGGCCTGGGCGGCCAAGGAGATGGCCGCCAACGGCTTCTACCGCTACGCGCTGCCGAAGGAGCTCGGCGGGGAGGACGTGACCGCTCGCGAGCAGATCGAGAACGTCGAGCTGGTCTCGTCGATCGACGGCTCGGTGGGGTGGTGCACGCACATCAACTCGGAGATCAACGGCCTCGTCGTGCGGCGCATGGACCGCGCCCTGTGCGACAAGATCTTCGATGACTGGGACGCGCTCGTGTGCTCGGGACTCGGCCCGCCGAACGGGCCCAACCCGGGGCGCACAGCGAAGCGCGAGGGCGACGGCTGGCGACTGAGCTACCAGGGCTCGTTCGCGAGCGGCTGCCACAACGCGACCTGGAACTTCGTGATGTCGCCGGTTGTGATGAACGAGGAGACGGGCGAGGGTGCGGAGAACTCGTTCATGGTGCCGAAGGGCGAGTTCGAGATCGTCGATACGTGGGACACGGCGGGGATGCGCGGCAGCGGCAGCCACGACGTGCGCATGGACGGCACCTACGTGCCGCCCGAGCACCTACTGCCGGATCGCCCCCTGGCGCCGAGCGAGCAGTGGGACAACCCGACATTCCGGAATCCCTGCCACGCCGTCTACAACAAGTCGGCGGTGGCGCTGGGCGTCTGCAAGGGCGCCCTGGAGTCGTTCATCGACCTCGCGAACATCAAGACCCCGTGGGGCCTGACCTCTCCCCTGAAGGACATGCCGCAGGTGCACTACCGCATCGGCGAGGCGATGGCGACGTACATGGCGGCGCGCACCTTCGTGCTGGACACGCAGGACGCGCTTGAAGCGCACCTGGGGCCGAAGCCCTCCGAGGGTGGGCGGCTCGAGCCGGAGTGGGACGTCTTCTGGCCGGCGTACCTGGCCTGCGCGCACTCGGCGCAGGCGGTACGGCACGTCGTCGGCATCATCAACAACACGGCCGGGACGACCGGGAGCCGCATGGACAGCCCGCTGGAGCGCCACCTGCGTGACGCGCACCAGTCGGCGACGCACGCGCTGATCTCGTGGCGGCACTACGAGGACCTCGGCAAGACCTTCGTGGGGCACGATCCCGCGGCGAACTACATGGAACTGCGCCGCGCCTAACGCGGACGCTCCAGGTCGGGGCCCCGCCGCGAGGGGGGCTCCCGAATCATCACGCGGCACTCAAGGACCGGAGGGGCGGCATGGTGCGACCCGAGATCATCGAGCGGCGGGACGAGATCGAGCAGACGCCGATGCTCGACCGCGTCGCGAGCATCGCGGAAGCGCTGCAGCAGGCAGGCGATGAGGCGCAGGAACTGCGCCACATGCCCGGCTGGGGGTCGAAGGAGATGGCCGGCCAGGGCCTCTACCGCATGGCGGTGCCGAGGGAGTTGGGTGGCGAGAACCTGAGCGCACGCGAGCAGATCGAGGCTATCGAGGCCGCCGCCGCGATCGACGGCTCGGTGGGCTGGATCGTGCAGATCCACTCGGAGACCAACGGTCTGGTGTTGCGGCAGATGGACCGCGCCCTCGCTGACAAGGTGTTCGACGACTGGGATGCGGTCGTCGTTGGCGGGCTGGGGACGCCGAACGGTCCGAACCCGGGGCAGACGGCCCGGCGCGAGGGCGACGGCTGGCGGCTCAGCTACCAGGGCGCCTTCGCGAGCGGGTGCCACAACGCCACCTGGGCCTTCGTCATCTCGCCCTTCGTCGTCGACGAGGCCACGGGGGAGGGGGCGGAGAACTCCTTCCTGGTGCCCCGCGAGGACTTTGAGATCATCGACACGTGGAACTCGGCGGGGATGCGCGGGAGCGGTAGCCACGACATCCGCATGGACGGCACCTACGTGCCGCCCGAACACCTGCTGCCGGGACGGGCGCTGGCCCCGAGCCAACAGTGGGATGGCGCGACCCTGCGGAACCCGTGTCACGCCGTCTACACGAAGTCGGCGGTGGCTCTGGGCGTCTGCAAGGCGGCGATCGAGTCGTTCATCGACCTCGCCCAGAAGAAGACGCCCTGGGGGCTCGCCTCACCGCTGATGGACATGCCGCAGGTGCACTACCGCATCGGCGAGGCGCAGGCGACCTACATGGCGGCGCGCACGTTCATGCTGGAGACGCAGGACGCGATGGAGGCCAACCTCGGGCCGGGAGCCTCGGAGGGCGGGCGGCTGACGCCCGACTGGGAGGTCTATCGGGAGGCGTACCTGGCCTGTGCGCACGCGGCCCAGGCGGTGCGCTCCGTGGTGGGAATCATCAACAACACCGCGGGCACGACCGGCAGCCGCATGGAGAGCCCGCTGGAACGCCAGTTGCGGGACGCGCAGCAGTCGGCGACGCACACGCTGATCACGTGGCGACACTACGAGGACCTCGGCAAGACCTTCGTGGGACACGACCCCGCAATCAACTACACCGAGCTGGCCCGGGCCTAGCGCGGTCGGGCAGAGACAGGAGCAACACGATGGCAGAACGCGAACCGCTCGACGTGCTGGAGGCGATCCACTCGACGCCGGCCCGCCGTTTCCTCGGGTCCGACCCGATTCCCGACGAGATCCTGTGGGAGCTGCTGGACGCGGCCATCCGCGGGCCGACGGGCGGGAACTCGCAGATCTGGGGCTGGGTGGTCGTGCGCGACGAAGCCAAGAAGGCGCAGATCGCCGAGTGGTGGAAGGGCGTGTTCGAGGCGACCTACGGGCGCGCCGACCCCGCCGCGCTCGAAGGGGGTGGACGCGTCCAGTTCTCCGACTTCGACAAGGTGGTGGACGCGGAGACGGGGCTCGACGCCTCGGGACTGCGCTCAGTGACCTACCTGGCGAACCACATCGGCGAGGCGCCGGTGCTGATGGTGCCGGTGCTCACGGGTGCGGCCGGAGGGCCGGAGTCGACGCGCACCGGGATGACCTACGGGGGCTTTATCTTCGGGGCCATCCAGAACCTGGCGCTGGCGGCGCGCGCCTACGGCATCGGCGCGCCGCTCACGACGTTCGGGACGGGCAAGGCGCTCGACGAGCTGCTCGAGCTTCCCGCAGGCGCAACAGCAGTCGCGATCGTGCCGCTGGGGTACCCGATTCGGGGGCGTTTCTCGCAGCCCCGCCGGATGCCGGTCGAGAACGTCGTCCACTTCGACACCTGGGGAAATTTTCAGAAGCGCCCCTAGCTGTACCAGCCGCAGGGATGTAGCCGATCCGAGTTCGGGGCGGCCCGCCGGGGCTTTGGGGCTGTATCGTTCGCGCACTCACAGGAGGCTCCACGATGCCCGATATCGTCACGCTTGAGCGACCGCGAGAAGGGGTCGCGCTCATTACCATGTCCAACCCCGACATCAACAACCACGGCTCGTGGGAGGGGGTGGAACAGCTGGGGGACGCGCTGGTAGAGGCGCGCGAGGGGGGCGCCCGGGTCTCGGTGCTGGCCTCGGGGACGCCGGGGCACTGGTACGAGCACGCCTGGCTGCGCGACCTTCGCAACACGGTCATCGGGGAGCCGACGACGGGAACGGGCGGCGGCTGGGGCGTCTGCCTGCAGGAGCTGGCGAAGACGCCGGTCGTGACGATTGCGGCCATCTCCGGGGACTGCTCCGGGGGCGGCGCGGAGCTGGGGTGGGCCTGCGACCTGCGCATCGCGGAGGAGCAGGCGCGCTTCGGGCAGCCGGAGGTCCAGATCGCGCTGACGACCGGCATCGGGGGGACGAGCCGGCTGGCGCGCATCATCGGGCGCACGGCAACGGCGGAGATGGTGCTCGACGGCACCCCGATGACGGCGCAGCGCATCTACGAGCTGGGCGGGGTGAACCGGGTGGTGCCTGATGGCACGTCGGTGGAGATAGCGCTGGACTGGGCGAGTCGCCTGGCCGACCGCCCGGCCAAGGCGCTGGCGACGCTCAAGCAGATCCTGATCGACAACGACGACCTGGGCCTGTCGGAGGCGCTCACGAACGAGCAGCGCCTCTTCCAGACGGTCGTCGGCACGGAGGAAGCGATCGCGACGATGGGCGACATCCAGGACCGCTTCGACGCGGGGGAGTCGATCGAGTCGGTCTACGGGTCACCGCGGCCGTAACCCACAACCGCTTGCGGGGAGGCGTACGATAGGGGCCATTCCGGGCCGGGATGGGTTGCGTTTGGCCGCCGAGTCGGGCCCGGCGGGGGTTTTGATGTCCACAGAGGCAATGTCGAAGCACGACCTGGCGATGATGGAGGCGGAGGGGCAGTGCCCGTTCAGCGTCGAGGACGTTGACCTGTTCGCGCCGGGCAGCCAGGAGTACTGGTTCGACGCGTACCGCATCCTGCACAAGGACGCGCCCGTGCTGCGCATTCCGGGGGGCGGCGATACGCCGGACAAGGACGGTTTCATCCTCACGAAGTACGAGGACGTGGCGCGCATCGTGCGGGACACGGAGACGTTCCCGCTCAACTACGGCCAGCGCAACGCGGGGCAGGAAGTGGAGCGGGAGATCCTGCTCGAGGAGGGCCACGGGGACGCCATCGACGCGGGGCTGTCGCTGCGTCCGAACATGGAGCAGCACCGGTGGCACCGCGAGCAGCTCACGAATCCGTGGGTGGGGGCGGTGGGCGCCGGCCGCAACACGGAGATGATCACCGGCTTCGTGAACGAGCTCATCGACCGCTGGATCGACCGGGGCTCGGTCGAGTACGTGACGGAGTTCGCGGCGCCGCTGCCGCAGATGGTGATCACGACGATTCTCGGGTTCCCGCTGGAAGACATGCCCACCCTGCGGAAGTGGGAGGAGGCGCAGGTTCGGCGCTTCGTGTTCGGGTCGACGCACCGGAACTTGCTGCCGGAAGAGGACGAGGCGGAGAACGCGCGCACGCTGGCGGCCTTCCACGAGTACATCGGGAAGCACGTGCGCGAAAAGCGGCAGAACCCGAAGGACGACATGATCTCCTACCTGACGCAGGTGGAGTACGGCGATGAGAAGCGGCCGCTCACCGACGCCGAGGTGGTGAGCGTCGCCTACGGGATGCACATCGGCGGCAATGAGACGACGCAGTACGCGCTGACGGCCGAGGCGATGGTGCTCGCGCAGAAGCCGGAGCTGGCGGAAGAGCTTCGCGCGGACCGCTCGAAGGTGCGGTTCTTCGTGGAGGAGTGCCTGCGGCTGTACGCGCCGACGCAGGGCCTCTCGGGGCGGCGGCCGATCAAGGACATCGTCGTGCAGGGCGTGACAATCCCGGCGGGGTCGGTGATCCACCTGCGCTACGGGGCGGGGAACCGCGACGAGGAGGAGTACCCGAACGCGGAGGAGATCGACCTGACGCGCCCGAGTCCGGGGCGGCACGTGACCTTCGGGCAGGGGCCGCGGTCGTGTCCGGGAGCGGGGCTCTCGCGGCTGGAGCAGAACATCGCCACGAACGTGATCCTCGACCGGCTGGACGACCTGCGCCTGGCGCCCGGGAAGAACGACCTGCGACACCAGCCGGGCGTGATGCTCGGGCTGCTGGAGCTGAACCTGGAGTTCAACCAGCGGTAACGCCAGACCCACCGGCCCTCCTGACCGTACGCCGCGTCGTGGACGCGGCGGCGGTCGCGGGCGTATAAGCGCGGAGACCCAACCCCGGGTCGGGAGCCGTTATGCGGGCAGGGGGCGTCAACGAGGCGATTCGGTACGAGGCGGACGACTCGTGCCCACCGCTGGTGGCGCTCAGCGTGGGAGTCCAGGGGGTCATGCTGGCGGTGGCGCCGCTGGTACTGGTCGTGGCGATCACGTCGAAGGCCGGCGGCCAGGACGACAGCTACCTTTCCTGGGCGGTGTTCGCGGCGCTGATCATCGCCGGCGTGCTGACGGCGCTGCAGGCAACCCGGATCGGGCGACTCGGCGCGGGACACATCCTCATCATGGGCGCCACGCCCAACTTCGTGGCGGTATCGGTGGAGTACGGCGATGAGAAGCGGCCGCTCACCGACGCCGAGGTGGTGAGCGTCGCCTACGGGATGCACATCGGCGGCAATGAGACGACGCAGTACGCGCTGACGGCCGAGGCGATGGTGCTCGCGCAGAAGCCGGAGCTGGCGGAAGAGCTTCGCGCGGACCGCTCGAAGGTGCGGTTCTTCGTGGAGGAGTGCCTGCGGCTGTACGCGCCGACGCAGGGCCTCTCGGGGCGGCGGCCGATCAAGGACATCGTCGTGCAGGGCGTGACAATCCCGGCGGGGTCGGTGATCCACCTGCGCTACGGGGCGGGGAACCGCGACGAGGAGGAGTACCCGAACGCGGAGGAGATCGACCTGACGCGCCCGAGTCCGGGGCGGCACGTGACCTTCGGGCAGGGGCCGCGGTCGTGTCCGGGAGCGGGGCTCTCGCGGCTGGAGCAGAACATCGCCACGAACGTGATCCTCGACCGGCTGGACGACCTGCGCCTGGCGCCCGGGAAGAACGACCTGCGACACCAGCCGGGCGTGATGCTCGGGCTGCTGGAGCTGAACCTGGAGTTCAACCAGCGGTAACGCCAGACCCACCGGCCCTCCTGACCGTACGCCGCGTCGTGGACGCGGCGGCGGTCGCGGGCGTATAAGCGCGGAGACCCAACCCCGGGTCGGGAGCCGTTATGCGGGCAGGGGGCGTCAACGAGGCGATTCGGTACGAGGCGGACGACTCGTGCCCACCGCTGGTGGCGCTCAGCGTGGGAGTCCAGGGGGTCATGCTGGCGGTGGCGCCGCTGGTACTGGTCGTGGCGATCACGTCGAAGGCCGGCGGCCAGGACGACAGCTACCTTTCCTGGGCGGTGTTCGCGGCGCTGATCATCGCCGGCGTGCTGACGGCGCTGCAGGCAACCCGGATCGGGCGACTCGGCGCGGGACACATCCTCATCATGGGCGCCACGCCCAACTTCGTGGCGGTATCGGTGCTGGCGCTCGAAGGGGGCGGACCGTCCCTGCTGGCGAGCCTGATCGTGGTGGCGTCGCTCTTCTACATCGCGCTGGCCATCTGGCTGCCGCTGCTGCGGCGCATCATCACGCCGGTCGTCTCGGGCACGGTGCTGATGCTGCTGGCGGTGACGATCCTGCCGATCGCGCTCGACCGGGTGCAGGAAGTGCCCGCCGACGCTCCGGGCGCCACGGGCCCGACCGTCGCGCTCATCACGCTGGCGATTGCCACAGCGATGGCGCTGCGGGCATCGGGGGCTTGGCGATTGTGGTCGCCGCTGATCGGGATCGCCGTGGGGACGGTGGTCGCGGCCCTGTTCGGCGCCTACGACCCGCAGCCCCTGCTCGATGCGGCCTGGGCGGGCATCCCCGACGGAAGCGGGTTCCCCGGATTCGACTTCACGCCGGGAGCGGAGTTCTGGGCGCTGCTGCCGGTGTTCGTGGTGATCACGCTCGTCGGGGGCATCAAAAACATCGGGGACAGCGTGGCGATGCAGGGAGCTTCGCGACGCCGGCCGCGGGTGACGGACTTCCGCCTTGTGCAGGGCTCGCTCAACACGAACGGGCTCGGCATCTTGCTGTCCGGCTTCGCGGGGACGCCGCCCACGACCGTGTTCTCCTCCACGAGCGTGTCGCTGGCGAGCCTGACGGGTGTGGCCTCGCGCAACGTGGGCTACGTAATCGGGGCGGCTTTCGTGGTGCTGGCACTGTTCCCGAAGCTGCCGGCCCTCATCCTGACGATCCCGAATCCCGTCATGGGGGCGTTCCTGCTGACGGCCATCGCGCTGCTCTTCGTGGCCGGCGTCCGTACGGTGATTCAGGACGGGCTCGACGCCCGGAAGATGCTGGTCGTGGGGATCGCGTTCTCGCTGGGGGCGGGGATCGAGACCCAGACGATCTTCGACGACCTGATCGGGGGAACCTGGGGCCGCTTGCTCGACAACGGGCTGCTGATCGGCGCGGTGGCGGCGGTGGTGATGACGCTGTTCCTGGACCTCACGAGCCCTCGCACGGGGGGACGTTTGCAGTCGAAGCTGCACAACGATTCCCTGGCGGAGATCGACGCGTTCGTGCGGGAGATCGCCGACAGCCTCGGGTGGAACGAGGACTCGACCGAGCGGCTGAGGTCTGCCGCCGAGGAGACGCTGATGAGCCTGCTGCCGGAAGGGGACGGCGGCGAGGCGGAGGAGGCCCCCCGGCTTATTGTGGTAGCGCGCCCCGAAGCGGGAACGGTGGAGATGGAGTTCCTGGCCGTGTTCGACGAGGAGAATCTCGAGGACCGGCTGGCGTACCTGGAGGAGGAGTCGGAGGGGTTGCAGGAGGGCGAGATTTCGCTGCGCCTGTTGCGGCACTACGCCTCCTCGGTGCACCACCAGAAGTACTACGGACTCGACATCGTGACGGTGCAGGTGAAGGGATCGCGGTAGGGCCGCTCCGACAGTGCGAGCGCGCTGACGGGGTCGTTTGACGCGCCTGTGCTACCTGCCTATGGTCACCCCCCAGTAAACCAACATCTAGGAGCGTGTGCCCATGGCTGCAACCGAAGAACGTCTGAGGAAGCTCGTTGACGACAACCTGGAGATCGAGGGGCGGACACCCGGAAGCCCACTCGACCTGGACCGGAGCCTCTCCGACGCGGGCGTGTCTTCGCCCGATATCGTGGCGTTCTGGAAGGTCGTGAACGAGGCGTTCGGTGTCGACATCTCGGCGGAGCAGTTCGCCGAAATGCTGACTCCACGGGACCTGGTCGCACACCTCGACGCAGCCTAGGGGGAGGGCTCCCTCCGGGAGCTCCCAAGCTCGCAGGAGCGCGTAGCCCGCGATGTCGGCTCCTGTTTCCGCACCATGGTGGCGCCCGTTCAGGGATCTGGACGGAGTGGCGGTTGTGCACGTCGATCTCGCGGCCGACGCAGACCATGAAGCGGAGGCGGTGGCCTGGCTGAACGAAGCGGAGCGGGGTCGCTGGGAGGGGTACCCCTACTCGGGACCGCAGCGCCAGTTTCTGCTGTGCCGCGCCGCCCTGCGGGCGGCCTTGTGCGAACAACTCGGCTGCGGGAACGCGGAACTCGCCTTCGAGACTTCCGAGCACGGCAAGCCATGGGCTAGGGTTGGGGGCGTGGAGGCTCCCATCAGCTTCAACGTGAGTCACGGCGGGCAGCACGGGCTGATCGCAATCGCCCCTGGCGGCCGGCTGGGTGTGGACGTGGAGGAGCTCGCGGACCGGAGAAACCTGGACCTGCTCATGGACGGCGTACTGGGCGAAAACGAACACCGCGAGATCGCCTCGAAGGGGGGCGACGACCAGCTTCGCTCCTTCTTCCGGCTGTGGACGATGAAGGAGGCGCTGCTGAAGGCCCACGGCAAGGGGCTCCTGGTCGACGCGACCACCTTCGAGATCCCGCCCACGGTGCGCCGCGGCGCCCCGCGGGGACAGCTCGAACTGCCGCAGCTGCCCGGCGTGACCCTGCAGGTGGAGGACATTGGCGGCGAGGAATTCGCGGCCGCCCTTGCGCGAGAAGTGGTCTCCGAGGCGGGCAGCGAGCGAGCGAAGTCGCGATGACGGACGCCGAGACCGTGTGGGAGGTGCCGGAGCCCCTTGCGACGCTCGACGTTCGGGTGGACGAGGACACGGTCATCCACGTGCGCCGGCACGGCAATCCCGACGGGCCCCGGCTCGTGCTCAGCCACGGCAACGGGCTGGCAATCGACGTGTACTACCCGTTCTGGTCGCTCCTGATGGAGGAGTTCGACCTGCTGGTGTACGACCTGCGGAACCACGGCTGGAACGGGGTGGGGCCGCCCGACACGCACAACATTCCGACGATCAGCCGGGACCAGGACCTCGTTTTGGAAGCGATCGACGCGGACTTCGGGGCGAAGCCGAAGGCCGGAGTCTTCCACTCGGTTTCGGCCATGACGACCCTGCTCTCACCCAGCGATTGCGAGGGCTTCTCGGCGCTGTTCCTGTTCGATCCCCCGCTGCGCAAGCCGGGGGTGAGCCACGAGGAGTTCGATGAGGCGTCGCTCAAAACGGCCTCGATGGCGCGAAAGCGGGGCTACCAGTTCAAGAGCCGCGAGGACTTCACGGAGTTGCTGGGGTTCTCGCCCAGCTACCGGCATGTCGTGCCGGGAGTGCTTCCCCTGATCGCGCAGGCGACGCTGCGAGCGTCTTCGTCGGGCGGCGGCTACGAGCTAATCTGTCCGCGGGAGTACGAGGCGCAGATCGTCGAGTTCGGCCGGCTCTTCTCGGTGTTCGTGGACTTCACGAGCATCAAGTGTCCAATCAAGGTGCTGGGAGCCGACCCTACCCTGCCCTACTCGTATCTGCCCACGCTCGACCTCGGCGACATCCGGAACGTCGACTACGACTTCCTTCCCGACGCGACGCACTTCCTGCAGCTGGAGCAGCCTGAGCTGTGCGCGGCATCGGTGCGGGAGTTCCTGGCGGAAGCGCATTTCCTCTAACCAGACGGAACGATCGCGCCCGGGGACGCATATTGGTAGGTGACACCCAGCGCCTTCCCCGCACGGTTCTCCGTGCGCCGGATGGGGCAGATCGTCGGGGAGGGTGCTAGGGTGTCGCCACCTCCAGGGAGGAACCCCGCTCCGTGAACCCTGGCCCGGCGCTGACGCACGGATTCCTGGGCGCCCTCGTGGTGGCGCTGGCCCTCGTCGCAGGCGCCGGGGTGGCAGGCGCCCACCCGGGACACGCCACCGATGTCGACGTGCGGGTCTGGCAGCACGTCAGCGATCCGTTGCGCATCCACATCAGCGCCCGCCCCGAAGGGACCAGGTGGGACGCGCTCGGGACGATCCCGTTGCTCCTCGACGACGGCTTCAGCAGCAGCCGCAACTTCCGCTTCGGCGACATCACGGTCGAGGGCGTGGAGGTGCGGGTGTGGCAACAGATCAGCAACCCCCT
Source organism: Chloroflexota bacterium (assembly GCA_026702615.1). GTDB lineage: Bacteria > Chloroflexota > Dehalococcoidia > Tepidiformales > Tepidiformaceae > UBA2991. Next base: position 83,169 of record JAPPBY010000036.1, read on the forward strand.
GCGCATCGACATCAGCGCGCGGCCGGTGGGCGGAGACTGGGACGTTCTGGGGACGATCCGGCTGCCCCTCGACGACGGCTTCAGCAGCAGCGGGAACTACCGCTACGGCGATATCACCGTGACCGTGCCGGCGGCCCCTGAGGCCCCCGCAGTCGTGGTTTCGCCCGGTGGCGAGGAGGTCCCGCGGCTGGCGGCGTTGACGTTCGCCTTCGCCGATCCCCCGGCCACGACCGACGAGGCCGCCCTTGTCTCGTTCGCCCCGGCGATCGAAGGAGCGTTCGTCTGGATCGACAGCCGGACGCTCCTGTTCCAGCCGGACTACCCGGGCTGGCAGCGCGGGCAGCAGTACCAGGCCATCGTCGATGCTGGCCCCGTGGGGCTCGTGAGCGACTACATCCATGCCTTCAGGGTCGAGGGGCAACTCGAGGTCACCTCCGTCATCCCCGACGACGGGGACACGAACGTGCCCACGAACGCCCAGATCCTCGTGCAGTTCAATCGCTCGGTGGCGCCCCTCACGGTCCTCCAGGAAGGACCGGCAGCGTCCGTGCTGGAGTTCGACCCACCCCTGGAGGGGGCGGGCGAGTGGCTCAATACGTCCCTGTACCGCTTCATCCCCACGAACCTGGAACCCAGCACGACCTACTCGGTGCGCATTCGCGCGGGTCTGACCTCGGCAGCCGACGGCGTCCTGGAGGCGGACTACACGTGGAGCTTCTCGACGATCCAGCCGGCGGTGACCAGGCTCACGCCGCACAACGAGGCGACGTTCGTCGAGCCGGACTATCCGGTTGTCATCGAGTTCAACCAGCCGATGGACCCCGCGTCGGTAGAGGCGGGCGTGACGCTCCGGCCCGTCGGCGGCGCGGCGATTCCCGGCAGGTTCGAGTGGAACGACGACGGCACGGTCGCGACGTTCACGCCCGACGAGCCGCTGGAGCTGCTCAAGCGCTACGCCATCACGATCCCCGCCCGGCTAGGGAGCTTCAGCGGTGGCATGACCCAGAGCGAGCGCACGACGCACTTCACGACCGTCGGCCTGCCGGAGCTCTGGCGCACGTATCCGGAAGACGGCGCCACGGAGGCCAGTCCGTACCAGATCGAGCTCGGCTACACCAACCCGATGGACGCCGAGTCGTTTGAGGAGCGTGTATCAATCAGCGGCATCGACGCCGAGGACATCGAGGTGCGCTGGTACACCTGGGACGCGCACACGATTCGGATCTCCTTCGACTACGAGTATTCGACCGAATACACCGTGCGAATCGCGGAGGGCGCCCGCGACCGGGGTGGGCGGACGCTCCCGGCCCACGAGTTCTCGTTCACCACGCGCGAGCCTTATCCGTCGCTGAGCCTCGCCGCCGCGACCTTCTCGACGTACTCGGCCAACCACGAGCAGGTGCTCTACTACCACGCCGCGCGAGTCGAGGAGGTGGGCTTCCAGCTCTTCCGCCTGTCGGACTCGGAGGCGGAGACGCTGCTGCGGAGGGGCTTCATCGACAGCCGCCGCGTTGCCTTCTGGCCCGCCGGTGACCCGCTTCGGGAGTGGACGGAGCCGATCGACGAGGAGTTGCAGGGCGCCTCGCGGCTGTACTCGACGACCCTGAGCGGTCCGGAACCGCTGGCGAAGGGGCACTACTTCCTCGCCGCGACGGGAGAGGACTACTCCGACCGCCCGCTGAAGCGGGTCTTCAGCGTCGTCGACACGGCGATCGTGACGAAGCTGGCCTTCGACGAGTTACTGGTGTGGGCGCTCGACTACGACACAGGCGATCCGCTGGACGCGACGAGCGTTCGCGCCGGCTCGGTCGACGAGGGCTCCCCCGGCCCGTACCAGCACGCAGCCACGGATGCGGACGGGCTGGCGCGGCTGTCCGTTACCGGGCAAGGCGACGGCTGGCACTGGTACTGGTACCGCGAGCAGCTGGTGCAGATCGACGGGAACGGGCGCGTGGGCGTGGCTTCGACCGCGTGGGACTTCGGCTCCGGGCCGTGGGATCTTGAAGTCCCCACTTCCCCCTTCCGACCCGGTCCGGTTGGGCACCTCTACACCGAGCGACCCATCTACCGGCCGGGAGAGACCGTCTCCTACAAGGGCGTGCTGCGCCTCGACGACGACGCAGCCTACTCGGTCCCCGGCGCGAGCGCGTGGTTCTCCCTGAGGATTCGCGACGCGGCCTACGACGATGTGCTGACAACCCAGGTCGAGCTGGGTGAGCTGGGCACGTTCAGCGGGGAGCTCGTGCTCACTACGGACGCGCCGACGGGCACCTACCGGATTTACGTGAGAGACGAGAACGATCGCTACATCACGACCGCGTACTTCACCGTGGCGGAGTTCCGCGTTCCCGAGTTTGAGGTCGAGGTTGCGGCGGAGCTCGGGGACTACGTCTCCGGCGACACGATCGCGACGGAGGCGCGGGCCGCCTTCTTCTTCGGCGGGCCGGTCGCGGACGCGGCGGTCGAGTGGACCGCGCAGTCGATCCCGACATCGATCACGGTCGAGGGCTACGAGGACTACTCGTTCTCGGAGCGCACGTACTGGTGGTGGGACGGGAGCGACGAACGTGATCCCCGGCGCAGCCACGGCGAGGCGCGCACCGACTCCGAAGGCGTGGCGCGCTTCGATGTTCCGGCATCGCTGGAGGCAGACGAGGGCACACAGGCGTTCACGATCAGCGCGACGGTGACGGACACGAACGCGCAGGCGATCGCGGGGAGCACGACGGTCACGGTCCATCCTGCCACCTGGTACGCGGGCATCAGGCCGGAGTCGTACATCGCGCGGGCGGAAGAGCCCACGACCATCGACCTCGTAACGGTGGACTACACCGGCATGGTCGTCGCGAACCGCCCGGTAACCGTGCGCGCCTTCGAGCGCGAGTGGATTCGCACGAGAGAGCGCGCCGACCACGGCGGCTACCGCTACCGATACGAGCTCCAAGAGACCGAGGTCGACACCCAGACGGTTACCACCCGCGAGGATGGCGAGGCGTCGATCGAGTTCACACCACCGAGGCCGGGGTCGTACCGCCTCGTGGCGGAGTCGACGGACGACGAAGGCCGCGTGGCGCGGTCGGCCCGCTACCTCTGGGTCAGCGGCAGCGACGTCGCGCCGTGGCCGGTGCGCGAGAACGACGTCATCGACCTGATCGCGGGCCGCGAGCGCTACGAGGTCGGCGACGTGGCCGAAGTGCTCGTGCCGGCGCCGTTCGCCGGAGCTACGGGACTCGTGACGATCGAGCGGGGGCGCGTGCTCAGCACCGAAGTCCGCCACTTCGAGACGAACAGCGAAGTCCTGCGCATCACCATCGAGGACCGGCACATCCCCAACATCTACGTCGGGGTAGTGCTGTACCGGCCGCCTACGGACGAAGACCCCTACCCGCGCTACCACGTTGGCTACGTCGAGCTGTCGATCTCGACCGCTCCGCGACGGCTCGACGTGAGCATCGAGCCAGATCGCGAACGGGCCACGCCGGGCGAGACCGTGCGCTACGAGGTGCACGTGACCGACTCGGAGGGCAACGGGGTGGAGGCGGACGTGTCGGTCGCGGTTGTCGACCAGGCAGTGCTATCGCTAGGGGCGGAATCGGCTCGGGACGGCATGACGGCGTTCTGGTTCGAACGCGCCCTGGGGGTGCGGACAGCCTCGTCGCTCGCCGTCTCCGTCAACCGCCAGAACGAGGCGTTCGACGAGGTCGCGGAGGGGCAGCAGGGCGGGGGCAGCCCCGAAGACAGCGCAGAGATGGCCGATTCGAGCGACGGCATGATCGGCGACACGGCCGTGTCGGAGCAAGCAGCCGAGGCAGCGCCGGAGGAGAGCTTCGCCCTCCTCCGGATCGCGGAGGATGGCGGCGAAGAGCCCCAGGTTCGCTCCAACTTCCAGAACACAGCGTTGTGGATCGGGCAGCTCGTGACGGATGCGGACGGCAGGGCCAGCTTCGAGCTGGAGCTGCCCGACAACGCCACGACGTGGCGGGCGCAGGCGCGAGCCGTGACGGCGGAGACACTGGTGGGGCAGGGCGAGAGTGAGCTGCTGGTCACGCAGCCGCTGCTGGTGCGGCCTGCGCTGCCGCGCTTCCTGCGCGTCGGCGACGAGGTGTCGCTGCGCACACTCGTGCGCAACGGCACGGACGAGGCGCGGGAGGTGACGGTCACGATCGCGGCCGACGGCGTGACCCTGGACGGAGAGGCCACCCTGACCAGGCAGATCGGGGCGGGTGAGTCGGTCATCTTCTCGTGGCCCGCGCGCGCCCTTGCGGAGGGCACGGCGACGGTGCGCTTCACGGCGACGGCCACGGGCGGCTACGGCGATGCCGTCGAGCTGAGCCTGCCCGTGCACCTGGACGTGACGCCCGAAACGACGGCGACGGGCGGGGTGGTGGAGGACACAGCGCGGATCGAGGCGATCTTCCTGCCCGAATACGTCATCACGGGACACGGTTCCCTTGAGCTTGCACTGCAGGCCTCGCTGGTGGGCGCGCTGGACGAGGAGCTGGCGCACTTCCGGCCGTACCGCTGGGAGTCAAACGTCAGCATCGCCAGCCGCATCGTTGCGACGGTCGCGGTTCAGCGCGGCAGCGCCAGTGGTCTGACCGACGCGCAGGAGCGCCAGCTCGCCAAGGACATCGACGCTCTCGTCGCGGCGCAGATGTACGACGGCGGGTGGGCCTGGTGCCGGACGTGCTACCGGAGCGATGTGTGGGTGACGGGCTGGGTGCTGGTCGCGCTGGGGGAGGCGAGGGACGCCGGGTACGCCCTTCCGGAGTACCAGTACAACCGCACGACGCGATTCATCACCGAGCACGTGCAGCGGCAGACCGACGTCATGCGTCCGGCGGACGTGAACCAGCACGCCTTCCTGCTGTACGCCCTCACGAGCGCCGCGAACGAAGGCGGGATGGTCAGTCCGCTGGCACGGGAGCAGGCCGGCCTGCTGCGCTCGCTGGCCGAAGAGCACCGGGCGCAGCTGACGAACTGGGGTCGGGCGTACGTGCTGCTCGGGCTGCTGGCGAGCGGCCACGAAACGGATCACGAGGCGGTTCGCGCCCTATTGAACGACCTCACCGCCGCCACGATCGCGAGCGCCAACGGCAACCACTGGGAGGACGAGCGCATCGCGGGCTGCATGCACAACAGCAGCGTGCGGGTGACGGCGCTGGTGCTGCGCGCCCTGATCGAGGTCGACCCGCAACACCCGCTGATCGAGGAGACGGCTCGCTGGCTCGTGCTGGCCCGCTCCGAGCAGCGCTGGAAGAGCTCGGTCGAGCGGGCGCAGGGCATGGCCTCGCTGGGCGCCTTCGCCGAGCTGACGGGCGAGACGCGGGGGGTCTACGACTACCAGGTGCTGCTCAACACGCAGCGGGTGCTCGACGGGCACTTCGACGTACCCGCCGGGGACTACCTCGACGGCGTGGCGCTCGGGCTCGACGCCCTGCCGCTCGGGGAGGTGAGCCGCGTGCAGTTCGAGCGCGAGGCCGACACCGAGGGTCGCCTGTACTACAGCCTCAACCTGCGCTACGTGACGCCGGCCAAGGAGATCGAGGCGCTCAACCGCGGCTTCGCCGTCTCGCACCGCTACACGCTGCTCGAGGACGCGGACACCCCCATCACGAGCGCCTCGCTGGGCGACGTCGTGCGGGTGACGGTGACGGTGGTGGCCCCGGCCGACCGGCTCTTCGCCCGGGTCGAGGACTTCCTGCCGGCCGGCCTCGAGCCGATCGACCCGAAGCTGGCGATCGTGTCCCCCTGGCTGCGGGAGGAGCTTCAGCAAGATCAGACGGCAGCGGTCCTCCGCGGAGGGTCGTCCTCCTACGCGCCCTGGTACGCGTGGTACTACAGCCCGTGGGACCAGGTGGACCTGCGCGATGACCGCGTGACGCTCCTCGCGAGCCGCATCCCGAAGGGCGCGCACGAGTACGTCTACTACGCCCGCGCGACGACTCCCGGCGACTTCTTCGTCGCCCCCACGTTCGCGGAAGAGACGTACCTGCCCGAAGTCTTCGGGCGGAGCGACAGCGGCCGCTTCGTCGTCCACGCAGGGGAGTAGGCGCAGCGGCCCTGCTTACTGCTGTTCCTCCTCTGCGCGGGCGAGCTGGGCGGGGTCGAGGGCCTGGTCGTCGTCGACTTCGATGACAACGGACTCGATGGCGCCGGAGAAGGGGAAGGGCGACTCGTACTGGTCGCTCACCGGCGTGGCCGTGTCCTGGCCGACGTCGAGGCCCTCGATCGTGAAGAGGCCGCCGAGCATGCGCGGCAGGTCGCCACGGGCAGCCTCACGACCGTCCACGGTGAGGACGCCGACGCCACGGTTTTCGCCCGTCTTCGTGAAGGCGAATTCGACGGAGGCGCGGGTGGGGAGGTCCTCGCCGCTGACGACGCGGGTGTGGTCGTCGCCGCAGTTCTGTTCGTAGACGAGGCGGTTGTCGCGCACGTAGAGGGCGTAACCGCCGGCATAGCCGCCGTGGGCGACGATGACGCCGTCGCCAGCGCCCTCACGCGCGATGGTGGCGCGGATGCGGTGCGAGCGGTTGCGCACGTCGGCGGCGGCAACGGTGGGGACATGGGCCATCCCCTGGGCATAGGTGAACGTGGTGCGGTCCTGGGGGCTGCCGGGGGGCACGTTGTGGAAGGACGAGGCGGGGCCGCCCTGTTCGAGGGGGAGGACGCCGTGCAGGCCGGCTTCCGCCCACCAGCGCGCGATGAGCTCCTGCAGCCGCTCGGGCTCCTCCTGGGCGAGGTCATAGCTCTCGGAGTAGTCCTCGTCGAGGTGGTAGAGCTCCCAGGGCTCGGTCTGGAAGTCGTCGCCGACGGTATGGAGGGTCACGGCCTTCCAGCCCTGGTGCCAGATGGAGCGATGGCCGTTGAGCTCGAAGTGCTGGGTGACCTTGCGGGTGGGCGCATCGGCGTCTTCGAAGGTGTAGGCCATGCTCTCGCCGGCGACGGGAAGCTGGGGGATGCCCTCGAAGACGGCCGGGGCCTCCATGCCGAGGAGGTCGAGGACGGTGGGGCTCACGTCGGTGACGTGGTGGAACTGGTGGCGGAGGCCACCTTCCCTGATGCGGTCGGGCCAGTGGAAGACGAGGGGCGCGCGGATGCCGCCGGCGTGGAGGAACTGCTTGTACCAGCGGAGCGGCGTGTTCCCGGCCTGCGCCCAACCGGACGGGTAGTTCGTGTGCGACCTGGGACCGCCGATCTCGTCGACGTTCTCAAGGTTGTAGGACTCGGTGTCGAGCCCGTTCATGCCCCGCAGCCAGTTGACCGTCCCGAGAGGGCCGCCGGCGTCGCTGGCGCCGTTGTCGGAGGTGAGCACGATGAGGGTGTTGTCGAGCTGGCCCGTCTGCTCGAGGTAGTCGACGAGGCGTCCAATCTGGACGTCGGTGTGGTCGAGCATGGCGGCGAAGGCTTCCTGCAGGCGGCTGGCGACGAGCTGCTGGTCGGGGGTGAGGCTGTCCCAGGGCGGGACGTTGGGGTTGCTGGGGGGCAGGGTCGTGTCCTCGGGGACGATGCCCATCGCCTTCTGGCGCTTGAACCACTCCTCGCGGGCCACGTCGTAGCCCTGATCGAAGCGGCCGCGGTACTTCTCGAGGTACTCGGGAGGGGCCTGGTGGGGGTCGTGGCAGGCGCCGAAGGCGACGTAGAGGAAGAAGGGCTTCTGGTCGTAGATGGCCCGCTGGTCGCGCACGAACCCGATGGCGCGATCGATCATGTCCTCGCTTACGTGGTAACCGGGGGTGTCGGGGGTGGGGATGCGGTGGTTGTCGTAGGTGAGCTCGGGGGCGAACTGGTCGGTGAGGGCGTCGAGGAAGCCGTAGTAGCGCTCGAAGCCCTTCTGCAGCGGCCAATGGTCGAAGGGGCCGGCGGCCGAGGTCTCGGACATGGGGGCGAGGTGCCACTTGCCGACGGCAAAGGTGGAGAAGCCGCGGTCCCGGAGCAGCTGGGGAATGGTGGCGGCACGGTTAGTGATGGCGCCGCGACCGTTCGGGTAGGCGCGCGCCCAGTTGGAAACAGAGCGCATGCCGACGGTGTGGTGGTTGCGGCCGGTGAGGAGGCAGGCGCGGGAGGGGGAGCAGAGGGTGGTGGTGTGGTAGTTGGTGTAGCGGAGCCCGTTGGCGGCGAGCCGGTCCATGTTGGGCGTATCGATGGAGGAGCCGTAGCAGCCGAACTGGGCGAAGCCGACGTCGTCGAGGACGATGTAGACGACGTTGGGGAGGCCGCTCAGGTCAGGGCGTTCGGGCCACTCTCCTGAGAACTCGGTGGATTCGAGGGTGGCGAAGCCGGCAGAGTCGGCAGCGTCAGGCATGGTTCCTCCTCCGGGCGCGCACCAGCAGCGCCCGACCAGTCAGGTTCGTCGATCGCCGCGCCGCCGCCGGTGTTTCACCGGTCGGCGGCGTGACGGAACGGATGCGTATGCCCGGAGTCTCCTCCTAGGCGTCGTCGAGCCAGACGTACCCGAGGTAGGTGAGCGGCTCGACGAAGCTGTTGTAGCCCTGCACCCGCGGCTTGACGACATTGATGCCGCGGAAGGGCGCGCAGGGAAGCAGCCAGGGGTCGTCGTGGAAGAGCTCGTTGAAGCGCTCGTATTGCACCAGCGCCTCTTCCGAGAAGGGATCCAGCGCGCGGAGCTTCGCCCTGATGTCGAGGAAGGTCTCGCTCGTGTACTTGCTGGGGTTGTTGTCCTGGAAGGGCAACGGCTGGGTGATGACCGTGACCGGCGAGAACGGTGAGAAGCCTGTCATGAGGAACCAGCCGGCATCGAAGTCGCGCTCGAAGAGCTTCTTGTTCATGTCGGGAATCTGGTGACCGACGAGCTCGATCTCGACCCCCACATCGGCGAAGTTCTGCTTGATGAGGGACGCGAGCCCGGCGCCCACGACAGGGTGGTTGGCGTAGTGGTCGAAGGTGATGGGCTCGGTCTGGCTGAATCCTGCCTCCGCGAGAAGCGCCCTCGACCGCTCGGGGTCGTAGAAGGGCTGCTCGAGGTCGGGGTCGAAAGCGGGGCTGCCCGGGTCCCACGGCTGGGTGGTCAGCTCCACGAGCCCCTCCATGAGCTCGTTGACGATGCGCTCACGGTCGATGGCGAAGAAGAGCGCCTGCCGTACGCGCTTGTCCTGGAAGTAGGGATTGGTGACGTTGAGGCCCACGTAGACGATGCCCCACTTGGCCGCGAGCCTCACGTCTTCCTCGTGGGCCTTGCCGAAGACCGGGCTCACGCTTGTGGCGATGTCGATGTCGTCGGCGTCGTACGCCTGGCCGACGGCTTCGGCGTCGGCAAACTGGATCACCTGGACGCCGTCGAGGTAGGGACCGCCACGGTCATCGTGCCAGTTCGTACTTGGCTCGAGCTCATAGCCCACGCCGGGAGTCCAGGACTTCATCTTGTAGGGGCCCGTGCCCTGGATGTTCTCGCCCGTCTGGAGCTGGGCGTAGGTGTCCTTCTTCGTGACAGGGAACTGGGCGAAGAAGTCGTTTACGTTCGCGAGGGCCGAGGCGAAGGTGAACACCATGGTGCGTTCATCGATCGTGCTCATGTCGGTGACGAGCGAGGCGAAGGCCTTCAACTGGCCGCGGAAGCTGAAGCCGTACTGCTCGGGATTGACGATCGCGTCGATCCCGAAGAAGACGTCGTCAGGTGTGACGGGCGAGCCGTCGTGGAACACGGCGTTGTCCTTGAGCCGGATCGTGACCTGGGTCAGATCCTCCGACACGTCGTACTGGTCAACGAGGACGTGTGTTGGCGCGGGCGATTCCTCGTAACGGATGAGGCTCTCGAAGATGAGGATGGGGATGCCCTGGGCGCGCGTGAACGGGGCGCCGTTGGTCAGGAGCAGGTCCCCCTGCACGGCGTAGCGAAGGACGCCGCCCTGCTTCGGGCCTGTGTCGGGAGCCTCTGTGGGCTCGGGGGTCGCCTCCTCGGCGGGGGCTTCGGTGGCTTCTGCCGGGGCTTCTGTCGCCTCCGCGGGAGCCTCGGTGGCCTCTGCGGGAGCCTCGGTCGCTTCCTCCGGGGCTTCCGTTGCGGGGGCAGCGGTCGCGGCGGGCGCCTCGTCGTCGTCGTCGTCGCCACAACCAACCAGGGCAGCAGTCACGCCCGCACCGAGCGCGACACCTGACCCGGCAAGCATCTGCCGGCGCGAAATGGGTTTCTTCCAGGTCGAAGTCATGGGGAACCTCCCGTCGTCATGTCAGGTCCGGTACAGCCACTGCGACCGGGTAGCGGACTCCCTCGTGAAGGGCGGCTCGGCGGCCCCTGACGCGTGGCCGGTACTATACCGTTCCGGCATCGGTGCCGGGGGCCATCCAGGGTCGCCTGCCTGTGTATGCTCACGGCTCGATCGAGCATCGACATGGCGCCGAAACGCCAGGCAGAGGGCGAGGGATATGGCTCCGTTCATCCTGAACCGGGTCGCGCAGACAATTCCCATCCTGTTCCTGGGTACGGTGATAGCGTTCCTCGTCCTGCGGATCATTCCGGGCGATCCCGCACTCGTCATTGCGGGCGAGGAAGCCACGGCGGAGGACCTCTACGCGATCCGCAAGGAGTTCGGCCTGCACGACAGCTGGCCAGAACAGTACATCCGCTGGCTTGGCGATCTCGTCACGGGTGACCTGGGGTACTCCTACGTAAGCGGCTTGAGCGTCACGCGCCTGTTCTCCATCAACATCGAGCCCACGCTGGAGTTGGGCATCGCGGCCTACATCTTCGCCATCCTCGTGGGGATCCCGCTCGGCATTCTCGGAGGGGTGAAACCGAGAAGCGTGTGGGACTGGTTCCTCTCGGGCTACACCATGGTGGCGGTCGGCGTTCCCAGCTTCGTGAGCGGCATCATCCTGCTCTGGATCTTCGCCGCCGAGCTTGGCTGGTTCCCCTCGCACGGGCGCACTTCGTTCCTTGACGACCCGGTGGACTCGCTTCACCAACTCGCCTTGCCCGTGATCGCCCTGGCGATGCCCATCAGCGCGGTGCTGGCCCGGTACACGCGCACGACGATCACGGACGTTTTCGGCCAGGACTTCGTTCGCACGGCCAGATCGAAGGGGCTGGGGGAGAGCACCGTGATCGTGCGCCACGCGCTCCGCAATTCGCTCATTCCCGTGATCACGATCATGGCGCTGCAGGTGGGTGAATTGCTGACCGGGGTGGTGATCATCGAAACGGTCTTCACGCGGCCCGGTCTCGGCCGCATCCTGGTTGAAGCGATCCAGCGCCTGGACTACCTCGTCGTGCAGACCATGCTGGTCGTACTCGTCGTCATCTTCGTGACGGTGAACCTGGTGGCGGACATCATCTACGGGCTCGTCGACCCGAGGGTGAGAGTCCGATGAGTATCGCCGCGACCGGCCAGGAAGGCGACACCACGTTCAGGGCACGCGCGGCCCGGTCGATGTGGGTCGACACCATGCGCCGCCTGCTGCGCAACCCGCAGGGCGCAATCGCCGTTGGAGGGCTGCTCATCATCGCCGTGGCGGCCGTCGGGGCCCCGCTTATCGCCTGGCACGACCCGATCGCGCAGGACGCATCCGCGCGGCTGCTGTCCCCGTCCTGGAATCACCCGTTTGGCACCGACGAGCTGCGGCGCGATCTCTTCTCCCGCAATCTCCACGGGCTTCAGGCCGCGCTCGTGCTGAGCTTCCTGTCGGTGCTGAGTGGCGCGGTCATCGGCACCATGGCGGGATTCACGGTGGGATACATCAGGGGGTGGGCAGACGCAGCGGTGATGCGCCTGGTGGATGCTCTGTTGGCTTTCCCTGGTCTGCTCATCGCGTTTGCCATCCTCACCATCCTCGGCGAGGGGCTGGAGAACATCGGCATCGCGATCGCGGTCTTCGCCATCCCCGGCTTCACCCGCCTTGCGCGCGCCCAGATGCTGGGAGAGCGGAACAAGGACTACGTGCTCGCGGCGCAGGTACTCGGCGCCAGCACGCCCCGGATCATCTTCCGCCACATCGTCCTCAACGCCCTTCCGCCCCTGCTCGTGCAGGTGGCGCTGGCAATCGCCAGTGGTGTGCTGATCGTTGCCGCCCTCGGGTACTTCGGGCTGGGCATTGAGGCGGACACGCCCTCGCTGGGCGGCCTGGTGAACGACAGCCGGCCCTACCTCCAGCGTGCCTGGTGGTATCCCGTCTTCCCGGGCGCCACCCTCGCCTTCCTGCTCCTCTGCCTGAACCTCCTGGCGGACGCCATCAACGAGGCGATCAGCCCGTACGCGCGCGGGCGCTCCTAACCGTCTTCCCGGACGCAGAGAGGCCCCGGGCAGTTCGCACCGCCCGGGGCCTGTTACGTATACCGGTACCGGCCTAGCCGACGGCGACGGTCGAGCTTGTCAGCCGTCCGATGTCGAGGTTGAACACACGGGCGGCGTTGGTCGCGAGGATCTTGTCGGTCTCCTCGGCGCTCACGCCCTCGAACATCTCGTCGATCATCGACTGGGTGTGCGGATAGGTGCCCTCAGGGTGGGGGTAGTCGGTGCCAAACATGAGGTTGTCGATACCGAGGCGGTGGCGGGCGTCGACCTCACTTTTGGTGAGGGGGCCGGCGCAGAAGCCCTGACGAGCGAAGAGCTCGCTGGGGAGCAGCTCCTGGCTCTGGCCGCCGGGGCGGCGCTTCACGAGCGCGTCGTACTCGTCGAGGAGGGGTGGGACCCAGAGGCTGCCGGACTCGACCCAGCCGAAGTTGAGGGTGGGGAAGCGCTCGGCGATGCCGCCCAGCAGGAAGTGCTTGAGGGCAGCCCGGAGCTCGAGCGTGGTGAGCGGGCCGTACTTGAAGACCTGCCCGTCGGGATCGGCGGGGAGGCTGGGGTTCTCGCGACCGAATCCGGGGTGGAAGAGGATGGGGATGCCCATCTCCTGCACGGTGGCCCAGAGGGGGTCGTAGGCGCGGTCGTGGAACGGCAGGGCGCCCGGGAACCAGTAGTGGGAACCGGGAAGGATGAGGGCGCGGAAGCCGAGGTTGTGGGCCTCCTTCAGCTCCTCGATGCCCTTGTCGATATCGCCGATGGTGATGGCGGCGACGCCGATGAAACGGTAGGCCTCGCCGGCGAAGTGCTCGTTGAACCAGCGGTAGTAGGCGCTGTTGCAGGCGCGCAGGAACTCGACATCGGGGTCGCGCGAACCGCCGCGCTCGATCACGACCTCGGCGCAGACGCCATCGCTGGTGATGGCGCTCATGCGGTCGTCGAGATCGACGGTGATGCGGAACTCCTCCATCGTGTTCTTGCGCCCGGAGTAGGAAGTCTCCTGGCCGCGATTGCGCATGTTTTCGAGGATCTTGAGGAGCCGCTCCTCGTCGCGTTTGTTGAGCTCGTCCATCTTGGGACGGTGCTTGGGATCGATGTACTCGGAGAGGTCGAGGAACCTCTCGGTGTGACTGTCGGCCGAAATGACGACTCGGGCTGTCATGGTTCTCTCCCGCCGGCCTATCCCCGGCTGTACTCAAGGCACGCCGATTCTAACTGGCCATAAGCAGGTCGTGGGCCGCAAAGGGCGGGTTCACGCCTGGGGGGCGACACCCTCCACGACCACGATCCTGGCGCTGGCCGCGCGGTGGCGGAGTTCGTCCTGGGATGTGTATTCGTCGGAAGTGACAAAATTCCTTGCGGCTTCGAGGCTGTCGAACTCCATGATCACGAGGCGCTTCGGCGCCCAGCCGCCTTCGACCGGCTCAGCGTCGCTGGTACGGACGATGAACCGTCCGCCCTGCCCCTCGACGACCCCGGGGATTCGCTCAAGGAACTCCAGGTACGCCTCCTGGTCGATGATCTCCGTGTCCACGATGACATACCCCTTCATGGCGACCTCTCTTTCGAGGCTTTTCTACACGACTGGCAGGTTTGTTTCGTACAAGCGGGGTACGGCACGGCTGTAGGGGGGAGGCGCAGCAAGCATAGGGGCCGTGGGTGGGTGGTAGCGCATAGGGGATTCGAACCCCTGATCTCCGCCTTGAGAGGGCGGTGTCCTAGGCCGCTAGACGAATGCGCCGCCGCCTTCAATCTAGCGCAGGCTGCGCGCACCGGGCAAGAATCGCGAGGGGCGGCAGGACGCTGGTCAAGGGTAAGGAAGTGGGCGGCGGGAGAGCGCATCCGGTGTGGCGAGGTGGCCGCGCGGCGGGCAAGAATGGACCGACCCATGAGGCGCACGATCGCGACCCTGACTGCCACGCTCCTGCTCGCTCTGGTGTTCGCGGCGTGTGGCGACGACGACCCCGCCCCCATCCCGGCAACCGACCCTTCGCCTGCAGTTGACCCCGAGACAGCCACGCCCACCGCACCCCCGCCCACGCCTTCCGCAACCGCAACGCCTCAGCCGTCGGAGGTGGGGGACGCCGCGCCTGCAGGAGATGCGCCACCGCTCCCGGACTCCATCCGTGAGCTGGTGGAGGAGGTGGCGCAATTTCGGGGGCTGGAGGCGCCGGAGTCACTTGTCGCCCTGACGGTGGCGCGCGCGGACCTGTACGACACCTTCCTTGAGCTGGTAACGGAGGAAGACCGGTTTGAGCTCGACACGTCAACGGAGATCTACCGGCTGCTGGGCTATCTCGATGACACGGAGCACCTCTGGGACATCCAGACGTCGTTCCTCAACCTCGTGCTGGGGTTCTACTCGCCCGACCACAAGACGCTGTGGGTGGTCACCGAAGAGGCGGGGGTGGGGCTGGAGGAGTTGACGCGGAGGCAGCGAGAGACGCTGGTCCACGAGATCATCCACGCCCTGCAGGACTACCACTTCGACCTTGACGCGACGTTCGACAGCCTGACGGGCAATCTCGACGCCGAGCTCGCTTTTACGTCGGTGGTCGAGGGAGACGCAGTCGTGCATACGAACCGGCACAGAATGCGTTCCCTGGCCCTCCCGGCTGCCGGAGGCGTGTACTTCCTGGCTTCGGGAAACCAGCTGAGCAGTATTCCCGCCCCGGTCCTGCGGACGCTCTATTTTCCCTACAGGACGGGCGCGAGCTGGGCGGGCTCCGTGCTGGTGAACGAGGGGGTCGAAGCACTGAACGCGTCTCTCATGGAGCCACCGGGGGCGACGACGCTCATCCTCCATCGCGAACTGCGCGACGCGGATTGGGAACCCGAGCAGCTCGGCGAGTCCACCCTGCCGGCGGAGCAGATCCAGGAGAGCCTCGGAGCGGGCTGGCGGGTGCGGGTGGCCGGTTCCCTGGGCGAGTTTCACCTCATCAACTACCTGGTGGGGGACGATCCGTACGTGGAGGGGTGGCTGTACGCGTCCACGAGCCGGCTAGCGGTCGAGGCGGCGAAGGGGTGGGCGGGGGACCGCTACACAGTGTTCGAGCACGACGACGGCGGACGCGTGCTGGTGGCGCGCGTGCGCTTCACGAGCGCGGAGGAAGCCAGCCAGTTCGCGAGGACGCACACCAGGGAAGCAACGTGGCAGGCGGACGTGGTCGAGGAAGACGGCTTCGTACTCGTGAAGCGGCCGGATGGCAAGGTCGTGGGGCTGCCGGAACCGGTCGGGCGCGACGTGATCTTCGCGATCGGGACGAGCGCGGACGTGACGCGCGCCGCGCTGGAGCCGCTCGTCAAGGGTTAGGGAAGCAGGGCCGAGGCGGGCGGTTGCGCTGGCGGGGCGCGACGCACGTGGCAAGAATGGACCCGATGGCGACTCCAGCTCTCCGCCTGCTGCTCCCCGCCCTGGCGGCGCTCGCGTTGGCCGTGCCGCTGGCTGCATGCGGCGGCGAGCCGGAGCCGTCGCCACGCCCGGACCCGACCCCGAGTCCGACTGGGAGCCAGGCAGGCGCGCCAGGTCGCGAAACGCCTACCGCGGTCCCGCCTACGACCACGCCGGTCGCCACCGCCACGCCCGCTGCCACGGACCCGACGCCCACGCCGGACCCGACGGCTACGGCCACGGCGACGCCGGTCCCCACTGCTTCGCCTTCGGACACATCCGCAGACGTCACGCCCCGCGCCGCCGAGACGGCGACGGCGGCCGCCACACCCACCCCAACTTCCGCCCCGACCGCTGCCGGCGAAGCGACCGAGTCGCCCGCATCTGCGCCCATGGGGGAAGAGGTGCCGCTCTCCGGGGCGCTCCTGGAGATGCTCGACGCGGTGGCGGCAGCGCGAGGTCTGGAGGCGCCTCCGGAGTTGCGTGTCCGCACGCTCGCACCGGACGAGATGGCCGGGGCGTACACGGGGCTGTACAACGAGGACCAGCGGGAGGCGCTCCGGCAGGGTGGGGCGCTGTACCAGCTGCTGGGGTACGTGGAGCCGGGCGAGTCACTCTGGGACGTGACGGTCTCAACGGCCGAGCTTGTCGCGGGGTTTTACTCGTACGGCAACAAGACGCTCTGGATCCCGAACGACCGGGAGGCGTTCGACCTCGGCGCGCTGAGCGCGGAGGAGCGGGAGACTCTCGCGCACGAGATGCTGCACGCCATCCAGGACTTCCACTTCGACCTGCGCGCGAGCGGCAGCGTGGCGACGACGCTGGATGCACGGCTCGCGTGGACATCCGTGGTCGAGGGCGATGCCGTGCTGCACACGTCGAGATGGAGCGAGTCCTCGACACTGGTCCCGGGCGGGTTGGGGCCGGGCAGGGACCTTCTGCTTCTCGCGAACCTTCACCAGGTCGTCGACATTCCACCCCAGGTCCTTCGGGTCTTCACGTTCCCCTACGTGACAGGGCCGGTGGCGGTGGAGGCCGTGGTGGAACGGCACGGGGTGGAGGGGCTCAACGCGCTCTTCGGTGACCCACCGGACGCCACGGCGGCGATCATCCACACGAACCTGCTCGACACCGACTGGGTTCCGGAGGCGAATGTCGACCTGCTGCTGCCAGCGGATGCCATCGCCGGGAGCCTGGGCGAAGGCTGGACGGAGAGCGAGCGGGGCGTGCTGGGCGAGTTCCACCTGATGAACTACCTGGTTGGGGACCGGCAGGCCTACCCCTGGCCGGCCCATGGCTACGAGGGTCGGGGATTCAGAGCCACGGAGACCCTCGTACAGCGTGCCGGGGATGGGTGGCAGGGCGACTCCTACCGCATCTTCGAGAACGGTGAGGAGCGTGTGCTTGTGGTAGCAGTGCGATTCGACACGACGACCGACGCGGGCCAGTTCGAGGAGGCGCACAGCCTCCTCCTCGCCAGGACCCGGAGCTCGTTAGAGGGGCCCTATGCATTCGCCACAAGGGAGGACGGGTTCGTCGTCGCCCGCCTCGAGCCGGTCGGGCGCACGGTGTTCTTCGCGATCGGCACGAGCGCGGAGGTGGCGCGGGCGGCGCTGGAGCCGCTAGTGGGGGGCTAGACTGCCAGCCGTGGCGCTCACACTCCGCACGCTCATCTCCCTGCTGCTCCTGGCGGCGCTGGCGTTCGGCGCCTGCGGGGGCGGGCCCAGCGAGCCGCAACCCGTTTCCGGCGAGATGGAGGAGCTCCTGGCCGAGGTGGCGGAGGTGCGGGGGCTGGAGGCGCCGGCCGACCTGCGCATCGGCACAGTCACGCCTGACAACGTTGCGGGGGTCTACCTAGGCGAGTCAACCGAACTGCAGGAGACGGTGTACAGGAAGTGGACGCGGCTCTACCAGTTGCTCGGCTTCCTGACCGGGGACCAGCACATGGGGGACATCCAGCGTTCCCTCACGAGCAACTACGCCGGGTTCTATTCATTGGGGATTATAGACTTAGCTAGCCTACGCGAGTAGAATGGGGGCATGGTCCAGAACGCCCCCGGCCGCGCCCACCGCGAGGGGATCAGCATGATCGAGCTCGCGGACATGTTCCCCGACGAGGACACCGCCCGCGCGTGGCTGGAGGGCGTCCGATGGCCGGACGGCGCGAGCTGCCCCGACTGCGGCTCCCGCAGCGTCTCCGCCGTCTCCTCCGGCAAGCCCATGCCCTGGCGCTGTCGCGACTGCCGCCGCCATTTCTCCGTGCGCACCGGCACCGTGATGGCCCACTCCCGGATCCCTCTCCGCAAGTGGGTGTGGGCGGTCTACCTGTCCGCCACGAACCTCAAGGGCGTCTCCAGCATGAAGCTTCACCGCGACCTCAAGATCAGCCAGAAATCGGCATGGTTCATGGCGCACCGCATCCGCGAGGCGATGGCCTCCGATGGCGGCTTCCTCTCCGGTCCGGTCGAGGTGGACGAGACCTACATCGGCGGGCGGGAGAAGAACAAGCCGCTCAGCCAGCGACGGCGCCCCGGCCGAGCGAAGCGTGGACCGGCTGGCAAGGCCATGGTCGTGGGCGTGAAGGATCGCGGTACGGGCGAGATTCGCACCCGAGCGATCGAGCGCGGCATCACTGGCAAGCTGCGCGGATTCGTGGAGGAACACACCGAGCCCGGGGCGACGGTCTACAGCGACGAGGCTCGCGCCTACGTCGGCCTGCGCTACATCGGGTACCAGCACAAGGCGGTTCACCACGCCGCCGGTCAGTACGTGGACGAGCAGGCTCACGTGAACGGCATGGAGAGCTTCTGGGCCATGCTGAAGCGTGGCTACCACGGCACTTTCCACCATTTCAGCGCGAAGCACCTCCAGCGTTACGCGGACGAGTTCGCCACTAGGCAGGGCCTCCGGGAGCTGGATACCATCGACCTCATGGCCACCATCGCCGCCCGTATGATCGGGCGCCGTCTCACCTACGCACAGCTCACCAACTGAGAGGGAAACACGGATGCCAGAGATCCAGGACTACTACTTCATCAAGCCGCCAGCAAAGACGCCGAGGCGGGTCCGCGCGGACTCGATGGAGGAGTACGACACCAGGTCAAAGTTGACAAAGCAACTGCAGGCGGTGGATGGGGAGGACGACGACGGCTCCGGCTTGCTGCCCCCGATCCATGCGCGGTACATCCTCCGGCTGAACGGCAAGATCGTCGGAGACATTAGGGGCGCGACGGACTGGTGGAAGGAAGATGTGACCGAGGAGTAGGCGCTCCCCCTTTATGTCGGTCGATGCTCTGGGCCTCGGTGCGCCCGCATGGGAAGATTGGCGGCGGAGGGGATCGCAGGTTCGCCGGAGAGGACTCTCTGAACTCCAACCGCCGGGTTCGACTCCCGGGATCTCCACTCCGCCGCCGTCTAGGCGGGCAACGGCTTCGGCTTGCCGTTCCCCTTCGCAGGCCGGAGCAGCGCCTTCGCGATCTCCTCCGGCGTCATGTCCGTGGGCGGGATGATCGGGTTCGTACGCTCGTGGTCTGCCATGACAGACCCCTAACCTCGGGGGCCTCCGGCTGTCAACCGAGGCCGCCCGTATGTGCTGATCACAGTATGGCGGAATCCCGCCCTTCTTGACACCCCACGGCGGCAAGGCGCACAGTCAGGGCGGCTCTGGACAAGCCACACGTGCCACCGGTGAGCGACCGGGATGGGGCAGTTTCGTGCCCCCTTGCGGATCACCGTGTGGACTGAGCGTGGTTTGTCCAGAGCGATGCCCTATCCCTCGCCGCAAGGGGGCTCCTCATGCGAACGCACATCAGCATCGCGATCCTGTCGCTCATCCTCGCCGCCACGGTCCTGGTGGCGTGCGGAGGCGGCAAGGACATCAACCGCTCGGACTACGGCAGCCGGTGGCCGTTCACCGTCGACTCGGCCACCCTCCACTGCGATCGCCAGATGGTCTGGGTGGAAGCGAACGGGCGCAAGTACGCGCTCAACGGCACGGCGCAGACGCACCTGGAGGGCGCCCTGCCGTTAGAGCGCATCTGGCGTCGATCCAACGGTGTTCGGGTGAACATCGGGCCCATGATTCGGGAAGGTCTGGCGCTCTGCGACTGAGGCTCGGGCAGCTCCCGTAAGGCATCCCGCTAGCGCTGGCTAGCTATGTCTATAATCCCCTATTCATTCGAAGGGATTCTGTGGATCGTGACCGAGGAGCATGGCGTGGCTCCCGAGGATTTCAGCCCTATGAGCGGGAGACCGTGGTTCACGAGATGATCCACGCCATCCAGGACCATCACTTCAGTCTCTCTGCAAAGTACCAGAACCTGGGGTGGAACCTGGACGGCTACCTGGCCTTCACCGCCGTTATCGAGGGGGACGCCGAGGTGCACACCGCCCGGATCACCGGCAATGCCGAACCGACGATGGCGGGAGCGGGCTACGACTTTCTCGACGCTCCGAACTGGATCACGGACGTGCCGCCGGCGATCGCCCGTGAGTTCGCCTTCCCGTACGCGGCCGGCCACACGTGGGCGCGGGAGGTGCTGGCAACACAGGGCCTGGAGGGGCTGAACTCCTACCTTAACCGGCCGCCTTCAACGAGCCTCATCCTCCACCCCGAGCTGGTCGAGCTCGGCTGGCAGCCGGACCGCGTGTCCACACTGGACTTTCCGGGGCTCAGAGCCAGCCTGCTCCCCCTGGGCCTGCGCGCCTCGGCCCTTGGGTCGCTCGGGGAGTTCCTTCTCCTGAACTACCTGCTGGGCAACGCCCCGGCCCCCTCCGACTGGCGCCAGGACGCCTGGACCCAGACGGCTATCGAGGCGGCGGCGGGTTGGGCCGGGGACTTCTACTTCCTGTACGAGGGCATCGCACAGCGGGTACTGGTGGCTCGCGTCCGCTTCGTCAGCGAGGAGGACGCGCGCGAGTTTGCGGAGGCACAACGGGCGCTCGCGACCAAGGGCGCGGATGTCGTGCAGGAAGGCATCCTGACGCTCGCAACAGGGGAGAACGGCGTCACCGTGCTCCTCGAAACCGGTGGGGCGCGATGTCATTTTCGCCATCGGCAGCAACGCGGAGGTGGCGCGCGCGGCGGTGGAGCCGATCGTGAAGGGCTAGGCAGCCGCAGCCTTTGCGCGTTTGCCGACCCAGTGGAACGCTGGGAACCAAGATGGAGTACCGCGGGGCCACGGCTACAGTGACCTTCGATGGCACGCTTGGCGTGTTTCACGGGAGCGTTGTCGGAAGGGATTCGGTCATCAGCTTCGAGGGTGAGTCAAGGGAGCAGTTGCGCCTTGCTTTCGTCGAAGCCGTGGATGAGTACCTCGCGTTCCGCGAGGACGAGGGTGTCCCTGCAGAGACGTGTAGCAGCCGCTAGGCGGGGGCGGTCTCGGGTTCCTCGAGGTAGACGGCGAGGCCGGAGTGGAGGCGGCTGCGGATGAAGCCGGCCTTGTCGAGATGGCCGAGGTACTCCTCGACCTGGCGGCGGCGCAGGGCGGTGAGGGCGGCCTCTCCGGCGGCGGCGTTCTCGCGGCTGCCGCCAAGCAGCAGGATGAGCGGTTCGCGTACGGCAGGGTCGTTCCACTCACGGGCGAGGCGAACCTCTGCCTTGGCCAGATAACGCTGCTGCTCCTCGCGACGGTCGGGCATGGCCAGGAGGAACGCCTCGAAGCGTTCGACCTGGTACTCCATCAGCCGCTCGCGGTCGCTGGCGACGAGGGCGTAGAGGTCGCGTTCGAGCTGGTTCTGGGCAATGTCGCCGGCGTGGCGGAAGAAGGTGAGGAAGGCGCTGTCCTGGACGAAGAGGTAGGCCATGAGCTCGGGGTAGGTGCGCGCCTCGCTGGCGCCGCGGATGAGGTCGGTGGGGGCCTGCAGGCCGAGTCCGCCGCCGTTGGAGAGGGCGCGCTTGCGGAAGGCCTCGGCGTGGCGCGCGAGGTCGTAGATGACGCTGCTCATGAAGAGCTTCATCTCGACGAAGCCGTAGCTGATCTCGGGGAGCCAGCGGCCGAGAACGCTCGCCTCGGCGTAGGCGCGCTCGCTGTGCTCCGTCATCACCTGGCAGATGGCCTTTTCGACCTCGTCCGGGAGGGCTTCGAGGCTGCGCCAGCCGAGGTCAGTGGCGGGGGCCCAGCGGTCGCGGATGGCGCGCTCGTACAGGTCGGCGACAGAGTCGGTCCAGACCACGGCCTTCTCGAAGATGGTGTAGCCCATGTCTTCCTGGCCGAGCTGCGGGTTGGAGCCGCGAGCGATCTCGGTGCGGTCGGTCCAGAGGTCGGGTATCTCGCCGTAGGAGCCGACCATGATGTCGCCCACGGTGAGGCCCATGTCGGCGTCGGCCTGCTCGGCGCGGACGCCCCACTCGGTGGGAGCGTCCATCCAGGTGAGGTCGGGCTTGAGGGGCTCGCGGTCGAGGAAGCTCTTGGCCTGGGCGGGGGCGAGCTTCGTCCCGAGTGCGCTTACGACCGTGCGCGGGCTGTAGCCCCAGTCAATAGCGCGTTCGAGGAGGCCCTCTTCCCAGCCGAGGGCTTGCGCGGCAGCGCGCATCTCCGCGGTGATGGGCCCTTCGGTGGGCTCGCCTTCGGCCATGACGCTAGTTGGCGTACTGCGCGAGGGCGGATCCGAGCCGCTCGCGGCGGTCTCCGAGGCCGGCGACATCGAGGCGGTGCAGGTACTCCTTCACCTGGCGCCTGCGGAGGAGCAGGAACTTGGCGACGCCCTCGTCGAAGCGGTCCTTACCGCCTCCGAGGAGGATGCAGAGCGACTCGAAGACGGGCGGGAAGGTGACATCGCCGCTGCCGCCTCCGGCCGAGCGATCCTCGGCCTTGTCGAGGTAATGGTGTATCTCCTCGCGGCGCTCGGGCGTCTCCGAGAGGACGTGCTTGAGGTGCATCACGCCGAAGGCGAGGTGGCGGGATTCGTCTTGGGCGGCCATGCGGAAGATGCGCTTGTCGGCCTGGGTCGGGCCGATGAGCTCGCCCATGCGGAACATGGACTGCACGAAGCCCTCGGCCTGGACGTGCATGAGCACGGACATCTCGGTGAAGTCCTGGGCCTCGATGAGGTTGCGCAAGCCGAGGCCGGCGCCCTGCTGGAGGAGGCCGCCCCCGTTGGCGAGGGCGCGCTTGCGGAAGACGTCGGTGTGGCGAGCCTCGTCCATGATCTGACTCATGAGGAAGAGGCCAACCTCGAACTCGTCGCCGCTGATGTGGGGGAGCCACTGGCCGGGGACGTCGCCGGCGATGAACTCGACCTCGGCGAGCATGGTCGCGACCTGGCACATGGCGCGCTCTTTCTCGTCGGGAAGCTCCTTGAGGGTGTCCCAGGGGATGTCGCGGGCGGAGGACCACTGGCGCTGGACGGCCTCTTCGTAGAGGGAGCGGCACTGGTCGGCCCAGACATCGTGCTTGGTGTTGTAGGTGAGGCCCATGCGGTGGGCGTCCTCGCGGGCGGTGGCGCCGCGGAGGCGGGGGGTCATGTCGCGGGGCAGGTCCTCTTGCGAGGCGTAGTCGCCGATGTCGATGGCATCGAGCGTGAGACCCTTCTTGGTGGGCTCGGCCGACGTGGGATCGTCGTAGAGATCGAGCCAGGAAAGGTCGAGTTCGGGCGTGGTCGGTGCTGCGCTCATGGTCCGCTGCCTCGCGACGAGAGATGCACGTCGAGTGTACGGCTGGCCGTGCCTGAATAGAAGAGGCATTGGGTCAAGACAAAAGGGGCGCGGCGTGGCACGATCAGGTTCATGCCGAAGCAGGTCGTCAACGTCGCCAGCGACGATTACCTGAGCGCGATCTACCGCCTCAACCACGACGAGGGGGAGAGCGTGATCGCGGTGCGCCTGGCGGATCGCCTGGGGGTGACGCCGCCGTCGGTGGCGGGGATGCTGAAACGCCTCCAGCGCGACAGCCTCGTCTCGATCAACCGGCGCAAGATGATCGAGCTGACGCCGGAGGGCCTGCGGCGGGCCGAGGAGATGGTGAGGCGCCATCGCCTGGCGGAGTGCCTGCTGACGACCGTGCTGAACGTGCCCTGGTGGCGCGCCTACGAAGAGGCGCACCTGCTGGAGCACGGCATCTCCGACGTGACGGAGCCGCACCTGGTCGAGACGCTGGGGAACCCCAAACGGAGTCCCTTCGGCTATCCCATTCCAGGCCTGGCGAACGCCGGCGACCTCTCGATGACGACCCTTGCGGACGTGCCGGAGGGCGAGACGGTCGAGATCGAGCGGGTGTTCGAGGAAGACGAGCTGCTGCTGCAGTTCTTCGACGCCGAGGGCATCCGTCCGGGTCAGGTGGCGATGCTGCAGTCGTCGGAGCCGTACCGCGGCACCGTGACGATCGCGGTCGACGGCCGCGAGATCGTGATGGGTACGCAGGTGGCGAGCCGCGTCTGGGTGCGTGACGGCAAAGCCGCCACCGCGCCCGCCTGAGCCCACTCCGCACCCTCTCCGGCCCTTCCGCTCCCACGTTCACGGCGAAGCTCGTAGGATGCGCTGACGCGTGCGCCAGCGTGCGCCAAACCACTCGAAAGGCAATCCGCATGGCCGACGACGACTACAAGGGCCCGGTTCCCGTACCCACACCCGAAACCCAGGACTTCTGGGATGGGGCGAAGCGAGGCGAGCTTCGCCTGCAGCGCTGCGGCGAAGATGACTGCGACGACGTGATCTTCCCGGCGCGTTCGTTCTGTCCGGGCTGCGGCTCGCGCTCGGTCTCGAACTTCACGGCGAGCGGGAAGGGCAAGCTCTACAGCTACGTGATCAACCACCGGCCTCCGCCGGGGTTCGGGCCGGACCCGCACGCGATCGCCATCGTCGAGCTCGACGAGGGGCCGCGGATGATGACGAACATCATCGACTGCGAACAGACGCCCGAGGCGCTCGTGCTCGACATGCCCGTCGAAGTGGCGTTCACGCCAATCACCGACGAGATTTCGCTGCCGAAGTTCCGGCCGGCGGGAGGATAGCCATGGAATCCCGTTCCGTAGCCATTGTCGGAGCCGCCGAAACCACCGAGCTCGGCCGCGTTCCCGGCCTCTCGAAGATCCAGCTGCACGCCGACGCCGCGCTCAACGCGTTGGAGGACTGCGGCCTGAAGCCGAGCGACATCGACGGCGTGGCGACCGCGGGCGAGGCGCCCGCGGGCATCGCGCACTACCTCGGCATCACGCCTACGTGGGTCGACGGCACGGCCGTGGGCGGCTGCTCGTTCATGCTGCACGTGCGGCATGCGGCGGCGGCCATCAACGCGGGCCTCTGCGAAGTCGCGCTCGTCACGCACGGCGAGAGCGGGCGTTCGCGCGTGGGCATGGACCGCTTCGGCGGGTCGCCCGCGTCGCTCGCGGGCCAGTATGAGGCGCCCTACGGCCTGAGCGGTCCGCCCTCGATGTTCACCCTGGGCGTGCTGCGCTACATGAAGGAGACGGGCATGACGCACGAGCAGCTCGCCTCCGTCTCGGTGGTGCAGCGCGAGTGGGCGGCGCTCAACCCGCGCTCGACCTTCAAGGACCCGATCACGGTCGACGACGTGCTCAACTCGCGCATGATCGCCTACCCGTTCCGGCTTCTGCAGTGCTGCCTTGTGACGGACGGTGGCGGCGCCCTGATCCTCGTCTCGAAGGAGCGGGCGCGGGACTTCCCGACGAAGCCGGTCTACCTCCTCGGCACGGGCGAGAGCGTCGAGACGCCGATGATCAGCCAGATGGAAGACATGACCACCTCGCGCGCGTTCCGCGTGGCAGGCTCCAGGGCCTTCGCCGAGGCGGGCATCACGCACGACGACGTGGACCACGTGATGATCTACGACGCCTTCGCGCACCTGCCGATCTACGGGCTCGAGGACCTCGGGTTCGTCGGGCGG
>JAPPBY010000025.1 GCA_026702615.1 Chloroflexota bacterium
CAAAGCCGGCCCACAGCGGCGTTCGGCCGCCGGTCGGCAGTGCGGCGAGCCGTCGGTGGGCCAGCTCAACACTTCGAGTCGGCGGTACCGCCACGGTCGCGCCAGCCCCGCGCACGCTGATGAGCGCGACGCGGTCGCGGCTCTGGTAGGCGTTCATGAGGAGCGAGAAGACTGCACCCTTGGTCGCCTCCATCCGGCGCCGCGCCCCCATTGACCCACTCGCATCGAGCACGAAGACGACGAGCGCCGACGCCCTTGTCTCTCGCTGCTTCACCCGCACGTCCGAGGGGCGGACTTCGAGGGTGCTGGCGCCGCGGTGATGCTGCTGGGGAGCGGCGGCCACCAGGGTGGCGCCCACATCCAGATCGCTGAGATCCCCCTCCGGGAGCCGCGCTCCTACGTGCCGGCCTCGGGGACTTGCACTCAGGGTCCGTGTCCGGCGGCCCGTCGCGTTGCGAGGCCGGTCGTCTTGCCGGGGAGGTTGAGGCGGGTCGACTGGAACCGGGGCGCCAATCGCGGATCGCTCGTCGGCTCGAGGCTCGTCACGACCCTGGTCAGTTGGCTGTGTCCCCTCGCCGTCCCCTTCGTACCCCCAGGAGTTCGCGTCGTCCGTGTCGACTTCGGGGGCCTCTGCCTCGGGCGGTTCGGCGGATTGTTCGCCGCGTTCGCCCTGGCTGCGCTCGAAGTCGTCCAGCATCTCGCCCAGGCGCTGGGGGTCGAGCCGCGGTTCGTCGAAGGGCATCCGCCGCAACCGGTGCGCGATGGCCAGTTGGGAGGCTTCGGCGACGTCGTCGAGAGTGACCTCCGGACGGCCATCCCACGCCGCGATGGTGCTCGCCGCTCGGTGGATCACGATGTCTGCACGCAGTCCGTCAACGCCGTGCTCGCGGCAGATGTGCGCGATCGCCTCGTGCATCTCGTCTGGGACGGTTACTCGAGAGAGCCCGTCCTGTGCCATGGAGATACGGGACCGGAGCCGCTCCTCCTGCGCGCGCCACCCCTCGATGAAGGCGGCGGGGTCGGACTCGAAGGCGACACGGCGCTTCACGACCTCAATGCGGTCTTCGGTGCTGAACCCGGAATCGGCCTCCACCATCAGCCCGAAGCGATCGAGCAGTTGCGGGCGCAGTTCGCCCTCCTCCGGGTTCATGGTCCCGACGAGGATGAAGCTGGAGGGGTGGCTCAAGGAGAGCCCATCGCGCTCCACGTAGTTTCGGCCCATCGCCGCGGCATCCAGGAGCACATCCACCAGGTGGTCGCTCAGCAGGTTTACCTCGTCGATGTAGACGACTCCGCGATGCGCCGCCGCCAGTATCCCCGGCTCGAAGGCTTGCTCGCCGCTGGAGAGCGCCCGCTCGATGTCGAGCGAGCCCACTACGCGCTCCTCGGAGGCCCCGACCGGGAGATCAACGATGCGTACCGGGCGCTCGACGGTTTCGAGGGGCTCGTCTCGCTCGGAGCAGGGGGTGCACATCGCGAGTTCCTCTCCGGGGCTGCACGAGAACGGGCAACCCCGGACGACAGCGAGCACGGGAAGCACGCCCGCCAGCGCCCGTACCGCAGTGGACTTCGCCGTCCCCTTGTTGCCACGGATGAGCGCCCCGCCGATGCGCGGATTCACGGCGTTGAGCAGCAGCGCACGCTTCATCCGCTCCTGCGCCACGATCGCGCTGAATGGGAAGCGCGGCTCCGGTGTGAATGCGTCGGTTGTCGCCATTCAGAACTCGATCCCCGGCTGAGCCAGCTCTGCGGGGCGCTCGCCCCGGCCCTCGATGTCTCCCTCGGCTCCCAGCAACGCCGACTCGATCGCGGCGCGCGTCTCCGGCTCGGGAGAGGCCCACAGACCGCGCTGGATCGCCTCCAGCAGCCGCTCGGCGATATCGCGCCGGGCCCAGGGGTTGCTCTCCGCGAAGAATTCGGCCATCGACTCGTCCAGGAGGTACTGCTGCGTTACCTGCTCATACTGCCAGTCGTGCACGACCTGCGCGGTCGCGTCGTAGCCGAAGAGGTAGTCGACGGTGGCCGCCACCTCGAGGGCGCCCTTGTAGCCGTGGCGCATCATCCCCTCGATCCACTTGGGGTTGACGACGCGCGACCGGAACACGCGGTTCGCCTCCTCCTGGAGCGAACGGACGCGCGGCTGGCCTGGGTCCTGCGTATCGCCGAAGTAGCGCTGGGGGTTGCGCCCCGTTAGGGAGCGGATGGTGGCGATCATCCCGCCGTGAAACTGCATGTAGTCGTCGGAGTCGAAGATGTCGTGTTCGCGGTTGTCCTGGTTCTTGACCGC
>JAPPBY010000007.1 GCA_026702615.1 Chloroflexota bacterium
CCAGGACCTTCGTGATCGCCGCCGTCAGCGTCGTCTTCCCATGGTCCACGTGCCCGATCGTCCCCACGTTTACGTGCGGCTTGTTCCGCTCAAACTTCTCCTTCGCCATCTTCTTTCCCTTTCGTTCCTTCTGGTGTGAGTCAGACCGCGCCGACCGCCGAACGCTCGACGAGCGTGGCGGAGACACTCTGGGGTACGGGTTCGTACCGGTCGAATTCCATGGTGTAGGTCGCCCGACCCTGCGAGAGCGAGCGGAGATCGGTGGAGTAGCCGAAGGTCTGGGCGAGCGGCACAGTCGCGTTGACGATCTGAAGCTTGCCCATCGTGTCCTGGCTGACGACATGGCCGCGACGGCTGTTGAGGTCGCCGACAACGGCGCCGAAGTGATCCTCGGGGACGCGCACCTCGATGCGCATGAGCGGCTCGAGGAGCACGGGCTGGGCGTGCTTGAGGGCATCGCGCATGCCGAGGATGGCGGCGTTCTTGAAGGCCATCTCGGAGGAGTCGACGGCATGGGAGGCGCCATCGACGAGGGCGACGTGGACATCGAGCACTGGGTACCCCGCCACGGGACCGGAATCGAGAGATTCCTCGGCGCCCGCACGCACGGCGGAGATGTACTCCACGGGCACGGACCCACCGACAACGCGGTTCTCGAAGACGAAACCGTCGCCGCTCTCGCCGGGCTCAATCTCCAGCTCGACGACGCCGTACTGGCCGCGGCCGCCGGTCTGCCGCACGAAGCGGCCTTCGGCGGAGGCGGGACGGCGGATGGCCTCGCGATAGCTGACCTGCGGACGGCCAACGTTGGCCTCGACGCGGTGCTCGCGCTTCATGCGGTCGACGATCACCTCGAGATGGAGCTCGCCCATGCCGGAGATGATGGTCTGGCCGGTCTCGTCGTTGAACCGCCAGTGGAAGGTGGGGTCCTCTTCGCTGAGCTTGGTGAGGGAATCGGCCATGCGCTCCTGGTCGGGCTTGGAACGCGGCTCGAGCGCGACGCTGATGACCGGCTCGGGGAAGGCGATGCCTTCGAGCACGACCTGCGAATCCGGGTCGCAGAGGGTGTCGCCGGTGAAGGTCTGCTTGAGGCCGACAGCGGCGCCGATCCCGCCCGCGTAGAGGGCATCGACTTCCTCGCGGTCGTTGGCGTGCATGCGGAGGAGGCGGCCAATGCGCTCGCGGCGCCCCTTGGCGCTGTTCCAGACGGCCGCGCCGGACTGGAGGACGCCGCTGTAGACGCGGACGTAGGCGAGCCGGCCGACGTAGGGGTCGGCGACAATCTTGAAGGCGACGGCGCTGAGGGGGGCATCGTCGTCCGCGGCGCGCTCAATCTCGGTCCCGTCGTTGGCGTCGACGCCCTTCACCGGGGGGACGTCCTCGGGGGAGGGGAGGTAGTCGATGACGGCATCGAGCAGCGGCTGGAGGCCCTTGTTCTTGAGGGCGGAGCCGCAGAGGACAGGGGTAATGGTGTTGGCGAGGGTGGCGCGGCGGATGGCGGTGCGCAGCTCGTGGCCGTTCACGTGGTGGCCCTCGATGTAGCTGATGGCGACCTGGTCGTCGACGTTGCCGATCTGCTCGACGAGGGTCTCGCGCGCGGCGTTGGCCTCGACGAGAAGGTCGGCGGGGACCTCTCCACAGATGGCTTCTTCGCCCTTCTCGCCGCCGAAGGTCCAGCAGACCATCTCGGTGAGGTCGATGACGCCCTGGAAGTGCTCCTCGGCGCCGATGGGGAGCTGGATGGCGACGGGGTTGGCATCGAGCCGGTCCACCATCATCTGCTGCGTGCGGACGAAGTCGGCGCCCACGCGGTCCATCTTGTTGACGAAGCAGATGCGGGGGACGGAGTAGCGGTCGGCCTGACGCCAGACCGTCTCGGACTGGGGTTCGACGCCGGCGACGGCGTCGAAGACCACGACGCCGCCATCGAGCACGCGCAGACCGCGTTCGACCTCGGCGGTGAAATCGACGTGGCCGGGGGTATCGATGATGTTGACGAGATGATCGTTCCACTCGGCGCTGGTGGCGGCGGCGGTGATGGTGATGCCGCGCTCGCGCTCTTGCTCCATCCAGTCCATCGTGGCGGTGCCCTCGTGGACCTCGCCGATCTTGTAGGTAATGCCCGTGTAGTAGAGGACGCGCTCGGTCACGGTCGTCTTGCCGGCATCGATGTGCGCAATGATGCCGATATTCCGGACGCGTTCGATCTCATATGGCCGGGGCATGGTGTTTTCCTGATTCCTCCAGCCGCGCCCTACCAGCGGTAGTGAACGAAGGCGCGGTTGGCCTCAGCCATTCGATGGGTGTCGTCGCGCCGCTTAATCGCGGAGCCGGCGTTGTTGGCGGCGTCGAGCAGTTCGGCGGCGAGGCGCTCGGCCATCGTGTGGCCGCCGCGGCCGCGGGCGCCCTGGAGCAGCCAGCGCATGGCAAGCGCCGTGCGCCGCTCGGGGCGTATCTCGACGGGTACCTGGTAGGTCGTGCCACCAACGCGCCGGGGCTTCACCTCGAGCACGGGCGTGGCGTTACGCATCGCCTGGCGGAAGGTGTCCACCGGGTCGCGCCCGGTGTTCTCCTGGATGCGGTCGAAGGCGCCGTAGACGACTCGCTCGGCGGTGCTCTTCTTGCCCCGGGTCATCACCTTGTTGATGAGGATCTGGACCTGCTGATCACCGTAGCGGGGATCGGGGCGGATGATGCGGCGTTCGGGGCGGTTACGTCGCGGCATCGTTCCCTATCCGTTCTTCCGCGTGCCGTACTTGCTACGCCCGCGGCGGCGGTCGGCGACGCCGGTGGAGTCGGCGGCGCCGCGGACGATGTGGTAGCGGACGCCGGGGAGGTCGCGCACACGGCCACCGCGTACGAGCACAACGGAGTGCTCCTGGAGGCTGTGGCCCTCGCCGGGGATGTAGGCGGTGACCTCGATGCCGTTCGTGAGGCGCACGCGGGCGACCTTGCGGAGGGCAGAGTTCGGCTTCTTGGGAGTCTGGGTGCGGACCTGGGTGCAGACGCCGCGCTTCTGGGGCGCGCCGCGGCCGACGACGCGGGAAAGTCGCCCGCGCTCGGAGTTGTAGTTGAAGAGCAGGGCAGGGGCGCCCGACTTCTTCGACTTGGGCTTGCGGCCCTTACGTACAAGTTGGTTGATCGTCGGCACTACCGCTGATCTCCGAAATCGGCGCCGCGTGAGCCGCGGGTCCGAAGGTGTTGTTCCGGCGGGAGGGGGTCCTCACGCTGGGCACGGAAACAGGCCCAAAAGCCGGTTTCAGAACAGCGACCCGCAACCCGGAGGAGCGAATCCGTTTTCAGCCCAGTGCCTTAAGGCCTGCCGAATGTCGTACATCTGGCGAGGCTATAAGCGCCGACCTAAGAGGCTAACACAGGGTGCGAAACGATCAACGTGGAGCCGCCCGCACCGGGGCACGGGTCTAGACTCAGGCGATGGGCCCGGAAGCAGCGCTGGATCCGTACTTCAAGAAGCGCGTCGCGCTTGTCGATGGGGGCGAGCGGCTCGAGTTCGAGGTGGCGCACACGCTCTTCGCCTCGCACCAGGTGGACAACGGGACGAAGCTGCTCCTGCGCTGCCTGGAGATCGAGAAGCCCCCGGGGCGAATTCTCGACCTGGGGTGTGGCTACGGGGCGCTGGGGATCGCGCTCGCGCGGCGCTTTCCGGAGGCACGGGTGGTGATGGCCGACAGCAACTTGCTGGCCGTTCGCTACGCGCGCCGCAACGCCGCCCTGAACAACGTGGCGAACGCCGAGGTGGTGGGAAGCGTGGCGATCGAGGACGTGCCCGCGGGGGAGTACGACCTCATCGTGGCGAACGTGCCCGCGAAGATCGGCGACGAGGCGATCGAGGCGGAGTTCGTGCGAGGTCCGAGGGAGCGGCTGGCGGCAGGCGGAACCTACTGGTTCGTGGCCGTGAGCGGGCTCAACCACCTGCTGAAACGCATCGGTGGACGGCAGGAGCTCGCATTACGACAAGTACGGAAGCGGTCGGGCCACACCGTGTATCGAGTGGAAGCGTGAAGGTCCGGGCAAAAGAATTGCAAACGCACGAACGTTCTGACACGATACGGACGTGGTGGCGAGCCTTGCAGGATAGGAGACGCTGTGAGCCTCCCTGTTGAATCCGAAGGTTCGGAAGCCGCAGCCGTCTGCGCGTATCTGGGCCTGGTCGATGACAGCGACCTTCACGCGACGTACGCGACCGACGCACACCGCTGCTACCGACTTCCCAACCCCACCCGCATCGCAACGCAACACCAGGAGCAGTTCTGCCTGACGGCGGACCATCCCTCCTGCCCCATTTACCAGGGCGAAGGCGTCGAGGCGACGACCCAGCCCGTACCGGCAGCGTCAGCCGCCGAGGAAGGCGAGGCGGAGCCCGTCGAAGCAGCGGAAGGTGACGCCTTCGAGCCTCCGGCGGCGCGCCAGTCCCCATTCGCGACAGCGGCCTCGCGGTGGACCTCGCGCGGCCTGCGACGCCCTGCGCTCGAGGGCGAGCTCAGCATGCGCGCGGCGACGGTCTCGCTGTTCGTACTGGCGGCAGTCGTGGTTGCGATCGCGTTCGTGGTGAACCGCGAGCTGGGCGACGACGACACAGCGCCGATCGCGCCGGAGGCCACGGAGGTGGCCACGGAGGCGGCCGGGGGAGCAGCAACGGAGCCGGCGGCAGCCACGCCCGAGCCAACACCGGAGCCCACCCCCGAGCCGACCCCAGTACCGACGGAGCCGCCCACGCCAGCACCGACGCCGGTCCCAACGGAGCCGCCTGCCACGACCTACATCGTCGTCTCGGGTGACACCTGTGGCGCGATCGCCACGGCTCACGACATCACGCTTGACGAGCTGATCGCGGCGAATGACGACCTGGAACTGACCGAAGACGGCGGCTGTCCGATCTTCCCCGATCAGGAGCTGATCATCCCCTAGGCGGGACCAGGCCTTCCTTGCGCGCCGCAGCGGTAAAGGCCTGCCTCGTGACGCGTCCGGGCAGGTCAATGTCGCGGTGGTGCTCCTCGACCCAGTGACAACGGGCACGCCAATGTGACGCCTGCGTCCGGTAACGCTCTCGGGCTTCGACGGTCCAGCGCCAGTCGGCCCAGCAGAGGATGGCGGTGTCGAGGTCGCGCCGGGCGATCCGGCGGATGTCCGCCAGTTCGGGGACGCCGCGCCGCTTCTTCTTCTCGATCTTGTCGGAGATGAGCAGGATCTTGGCGAGGAGGCTCATGTGGGCGAGGCCGGAGGTGTGGTCCCGGACGGCCATGAGCGTCTCCTCGTCGGTGATGCGGAAGCGCTCGCGCAGGACGGCGGCGGCGATGGGGCCGTGGAGGAGGATCGGATAGTCGCGCGAGTCGGCGTCGATCGCGACGCCAACTTCACCGGCAAGGCGAATTTGCTCAGCTGGGGGCTCAGAGCGAAAGAGGTCATGCCCCCAGACCGCCAGCTCGACACGTTCCTCGTCGGCGAGCCAGTAGCGGGCCAGAGGCAGGGCTTCATCGAGCACGCGGCCGACGTGGCGTACGAGCCCGGGCGGGCGTAGCAGGAGCTCCTCGCGAACCGCGGCGATCTGGTCGGTGATCACCCCTCGTGGCCGAGCTGGCGTCCGCCGATAAGGTGGAGGTGGAGATGGTGGATGGTCATGCCGGCCGCATCACCCACGTTGAACGCGAGCCGGTAGCCGGATTCGTGGATCCCCTCGGCTCGGCCCACCTCGCTGGCGAGGGTGAAGAGCCCGGCGAGTGTTTCGGCGTGGCCCGCGTCGATCTCGCGGGCATCGGCAATGTGCTCACGGGGAATGATGAGGTCGTGGACGGGGGCGCGAGGGTTGATATCGCGGATCGCGAAAGCATGGTCGTTCTCGGCGACGCGTTCGACGGGGATGTCACCGGAGGCCATGCTGCAAAAGAGGCAATCGGCCACGCGCCGATTCTAGCGGGGGGCGACCGGGTCGCAAACGCACGCGTGTAGCATGCGAGCCATGCGAATCAAACTCACGAGTGTGACCGTCGACGACCAGGCGAAGGCCCTCGCCTTCTACACGGATGTGCTGGGCTTCGTCCTGAAGCGGGACGATCCCGCGGGGGAGTTCCGCGCGATCACGGTCGAGCCCCGGGACAACCCCGGCGAGATTGAACTGATGTTGGAGCCGAACGCCCATCCGGCCTCGAAGGCGTTCCAGGAAGCGCTTCGCAAGGACGGCATCCCCGTCGCGATCTTCTTCGTAGACGACCTCGACCAGGAGTACGCGCGGCTCACCGGCCTGGGCGTGAGCTTCGTGCAGGAGCCGACGCGCAGCGAGTGGGGGTACCAGGCCATGCTGGACGACACGTGCGGCAACTACCTCGTGCTCCACGAGGGGTAGGGAGCGCCGTGACGGGAGCGCGGGCCGCGGGCGACGTGCTCTCGCACTTCTGGGCGCCGCTGTGCGCGGTGGGGGCGAGCGGGCCGGCGGGGCCGAACGCACAGATCTGCGTGTCGGTGTTCGGGGCTTCGATCGTGCCTGAGCGGCCCCGGCTCCTCGTCTCGCTTTCGAAGACGAACTACACGGAAGGGCTCGTGCGGGAGAGCGGACGGCTCTCGGTGACACTGCTGAGCGACTCGCAGCCCGACCTGCTGGAGCCGCTCGGACTGCGCTCGGGGCGGGAGGGGGACAAGCTCGCGGGACTCGAGGTCGAGCTGACCGGGTCGGGAGCGCCGACATTCCCGGGCGGGGTGGGCGCCCTCGACTGCGAGGTGCTGGAACCCCTCGACCTGGGTGACGCGACGGCGTTCCTGGTGGCGGTCCGCGATCGGTGGGGGCTCGGCGGAGAGCAGCCGTTGCCGTGGGCGGTGGCGAAGACGGTGGTGGGGGAGGAGTTCCTGCAACGCTGGGCGGAGAAGAGCGCCCGCGAGCAGAAGGCCGCCCGCGCGGTCATGCACTGGCGCGACTGAG
Source organism: Chloroflexota bacterium (assembly GCA_026702615.1). Taxonomy (GTDB): domain Bacteria; phylum Chloroflexota; class Dehalococcoidia; order Tepidiformales; family Tepidiformaceae; genus UBA2991. The sequence goes on from JAPPBY010000007.1 coordinate 6,932, forward strand.
GGATCAGTCGAGGAGGTACCGCCGGAGGAAGCGGTCGACGGACGTGTAGAAGGCCTCGACCGTCTCGCGTTTGCGCCAGCCATGCCCCTCTCCCTCGTACACGTGGTACTCGTGGGGGACGCCGCGGGTGCGGAGGGAGGCCGCGAGCGAGTCGCTCTGGTCACGGGGGACGACACGGTCCTCGACACCCTGGAAGACGGCGATGGGATCCGCGATGGCATCGGCGTGGAAGATGGGCGAACGCTCGCGGTATTGGGCGGAGGCGTCGGGGAGGGGACCGACGAGGGAATCGAGGTAGCGAGCTTCGAACTTATGGGTGTCGCTGGCGAGCGTAAACAGGTTGGAGATTCCGTAAAAACAGACGCCGGCGCGATAGAAGCCAGGATGCACCTGGAGGGAGCGCAGCACGGTATAGCCGCCGGCGCTCCCACCGAGGATGGCGAGCCGGTCGGCATCGGCGAGGCCGCGCGCGGTCATCGCCGCGGCGCCGGAGCGGCAGTCCTCGACGTCGGCGACGCCCCACTCGCCACGGAGGGCGAGCATGGTCTCGCGTCCCGCGCCACTGCTGCCGCGATAGTTGACCGCCAGCACGGCGTAGCCGCGGCTGGCGAGGAACTGAATCTGTGGCCGCCAGCCCGCATCGACGTGGTCGGTGGGGCCACCGTGGACGAATACGATGAGGGGCGGCGGGCCTTCGTCGAAGAAGCGGTCACTGGCGGGCGGGTAGTAGAGGCCGTGAACCTCGCTGCCGGCCGCGTTCGTCCAGGTCACGGGGTCGGGGACGGAGAGGCTGGGGGCCGGGAACGCGGCGGGATCGCTGAGACGCAGGGTGACGACTTCGGGGGGTTCCTGTCCGACGTCGACCAGGAGGAGCCGGGGCGAGGTGGTCGGGCCGCTGGCGATGACCGCCAGGCGTTCATCTGTCGGGGAGGCCACGGGGTTCTCGAAACTCGCGTACTCGGCGGGGAGTTCGAGTTCGCGGGGCTCGCCGCCACCTTCACCGTCGATGAGGACAAGGCGAGCGAAGCCCTGCCGCTGGCGGATCCCGACGACGCGGCCCGAGGGAAGCACTGCGAACATGCCGACACCCTGTCCCCAGGAGGGCGTCCCGTACTCGCAGTCGCCGGACGTGAGAGCGCGAGTCTCGCCTGTCGCGAGATCGTGGCGGTAGAGGTGGCCCCAGCCGCTGGCATCAGAGATGAAGTAGAGGGCATCGCCGTCGGGGGAGAAGGCGGGCTGGAGTATCGCTTCGTCGGGGCCACCCGCGACGACCGTGGAGGCGGCGATGGTCGGGAGCGCGCCTTCGGGGAAGGCAAGCTCGGCGACACGGACCTCGGAGCCGTCCCAGGGCATGTTGGGGTGGTCCCACTCGACCCACGCGAGGCGGTCGCCGCGGGGGCTCCAGACGGGCTGCATGTAGAAGTCGCGGCCGCTGGCGAGGTGCTGCGGCCAGCGTGCCCCGGAGCTATCCGCGATGGCGACGACGTCCTCGTCCTCGTACGAGTGCACGTAGGCAACCCAGCGTCCGTCGGGACTGACGGCGGGGGCGGCGGCCTCGCCAAACACGGGGGTGATGGGCCGGGCGGGGGAGCCGTCGAGGGGCTGGCGGTAGAGGCGCTGGCTGTCGTGCCCGATGAACCAGCCCAGGCCGTCGGCGAGAGCGAAGTCGCCGCCGCCGTAGCCAACGCCGGCGCGGACGACAATGTCGCCGCTTATGTCGCGGACTTCGGGTTCACTGCCGTCGGGGGTGACCACGACGGCCAGGCCGCGGTCGCCGCGACCCTCGAACCAGCCCAGAGTCCGTCCGTCGGAATCCCATGAGGGTCCGCGCAGGCGGATGCCGCCCGCGAGGGCGTCGGGCGTGATGGGGCTGTCCCAGAGTCCGTAAGGTCGGCGTTCGGCCATCCGGGCATTCTGCCGGATGCGCCGCTCACGCGAGCGCGGTAGCCCCCAGTGCGGGGCGGCGGTAGGCTCGCAATCGCACATGAGCGACCGTTTCCATGCCACGGGCGCGCTCACGCATCGGGCGCGGCGAGACTCCTTGTGACCCGCGAGCGGCTCACCGGACAGTGGGCGGCCATCGGGCTGGCCGTGCTGGCGTGCGTGCCGGGGATCGTGCTGCGCATCACCGAGCCGCACATCGACCCGCTGCTGGAGTCGGCGGTTTACGGGATCGCCATCCTGGGAGCGGCCTTCCTGCTGACCTGGGGCGCCGAGACCGCCGAGGTGGACATCTCGCAGGGGCTGGCGCTCGCGATCATCGCCTTCATTGCGGTGCTCCCCGAGTACGCCGTCGACGCGTTCCTGGCATGGGAGGCGGGCTCCGACCCGGAGAAAGCCGCCGAAGGGCTCGCCATCGCGAACATGACGGGCGGGAACCGGCTGCTGATCGGCATCGGCTGGCCGGTGGTGTTCCTGATCTTCTTCTACCGGCGACGGCTGAAGGAACTGGTGGTGAGCCGGGCACGGGCGCTGGAGCTAGCGTTCCTCGCAGTGGCGACGGTGTACGTGATCCTCATCCCGCTGCGGAACACCCTCACCCTGGCGGACACGATCGTGCTCGTCTCGATGTTCGTCATCTACCTGGTGATGACGAGCCGCGTGCCGTCCGAGAAGGTGGAGCTGGTGGGGCCGGCGCGGGCGATGGGGTCGCTGCCAGACCTGCGGCGGCGGGCGCTGGTGGTAGTGACGCTGATCTTCGCCGCGGGCGTGATCATCGCCTCGGCGGAGCCATTCGCGCACGGGCTGGTGGAGACGGGCAAGAAGATCAACATCAGCGAGTTCGTGCTGATCCAGTGGATAGCGCCGCTGGCCTCGGAGTCGCCGGAGGTGCTGGTGGCGGCGCTGCTGGCGTGGCGGGGCCGGGCAGCGGCGGGGATGGGTGCGCTGATCTCCTCGAAAGTGAACCAGTGGACGCTGCTCATCGGGACGCTGCCGATCGCGTTCATGATCGGCTCGGGCGACTGGGGAATCCTGCAGGGCTTGCCACTGGTCTCGCCCACAGAAGAGATCAACCTCTTCTTCTCACGCCAGCAGGGCGAAGTCTTCCTGACGGCAGCGCAGTCGGCCTTCGCCATCGCGGTCTTCGTGAACCTGCGCATGACCCGCCCGGAAGCCTGGGCGCTGTTCATCCTGTTCGCTGCGCAGCTCCCCCTGACGGAAGACGTGCTGGGCGACGCGGCGCAAATCGTCCGCTTCTGGTACTCGATCGGGTACATGGTGCTGTGCGCCGCCCTGCTGATCCGCAACCGGGCGGGCATTCCCGGCCTGGTCCGGGACGCGCGCGCCATGGTCACGGGGAAGGCCGATTTCGTGGAGGAACAGGGGCGCTAGGGGCGGATCAGGCTAGCCGACAAAGGCAACGGTGACGATTGCGCCAATGGTGCCGACGAGGATGGCAGCGCTGAGCCCAATCGTGGTAGCAGCCCACGTCCGCAAATCCGCTCTGAGTTCGGTCATGTCTTGCCGGAACACCGCACGTTGGGTGGTCATGTCCTCACGGAACTCGGCTCGCTGGGCGGCCATATCCTCACGAAGCTCAAGGCGGAGGGCCTCAAGATCGGCGCGGGTAGCAGGCTCGGACGCGGCGGATGTGCTTGTCACATCCAAAGTCTAGCACAAACAGGTCACGCAGAGGGAAGGGAGATCGCGTACTCGAGGGCGTCGGCGAGGGCGAGCCAGCTTGCCTCGATGATGTCGGTGGAGCTGCCGACGGTGGTCCAGTAGCGGGCGCCGTCGGTGCTTTCGATGAGGACGCGGACCTGGGCGGCCGTGGCCGACTCGCTGTCGAGGATGCGCACCTTGTAGTCGACGAGCTTCACGTTGAGGACGTCGGGATAGGCGCTGCCGAGCGCCTTGCGGGCAGCGATATCGAGGGCGTTGACGGGGCCGTTGCCCTCGGCGGCGGTGTGGTGCTCGTCGTCGCCGGCGCGAATCTTGACCATGGCCTCTGCGAGCATGTCGTTGCGCTGGTCGTCGCCGCGGCGGTGGCGGTGGCGTTCGACGATGACGAAGTCCTCGATCTCGAAGGGCCGGATGTAGCCGGGGATCTGGCGGCGGACGAGGAGCTCGAAGCTGGCCTCGGCACCTTCGTACTGGAAGCCCTCGCTCTCCTTCTCCTTGACGACCTGGAGGAGATTGCGGATCTCGTCCTGGCTGAAGGGGTAATCGATGCCGAGCTCCTCCATCTTCACAAGGAGGTTGCGCTGGCCGGAGAGCTCGCTGACGAGCACCCGGCTGCTGTTGCCGACGAGGCCGGGGTCGATGTGCTGGTAGGAGCTCTCATCCTTCATGATGCCGGCGACGTGGTAGCCGGCCTTGTGGGCGAAGGCGCTCTGCCCGACGAAGGGGGCCTGCCCATCGGGGACGAGATTGGCGAGCTCGTTGACGTAGTGGGAGACCTCGGTGAGGCGAGCGAGCTGGTCATCCTCGATGACGTCGATGCCCATCTTGAGCTTGAGGTTGGCGGTGACCGTAAGGAGATCGGCGTTGCCGCAGCGTTCGCCGTACCCATTCACGCACCCCTGGACTTGCCAGACCCCGGCTTCGACAGCGGCGAGGCTGTTGGCGACGGCAAGCCCGACGTCGTCGTGGCAGTGGATGCCGAGGCGCGCATCGGGGACGCGGTCCTGGACCGCCTCAATGGCGGCGAGGAGGTCGGGGGTAGTCATGCCGCCGTTGGTGTCGCAGAGGACGAGGGCCTCGGCCCCGGCGCGGGCGGCGGTGGCGAGGCACTGGAGGGAGTAGTCGGGGTTGTGGGCGAAGCCGTCGAAGAAGTGCTCGGCATCGAAGAAGACGGTCTTGCCGAGCTTGCGGAAGTAGCCGACGGTGTCGGCGATCATGGCGAGGTTTTCCTCGTCGCTGGTCTCGAGGATGCGCTGAACCTGGTACTGGCTGGCCTTGCCGACGAGGGTGACGCCGGGGGTCTCGGCGGCGACCATGCTCTGGATGTTGGGGTCGGTCTCGCAGGTCAGTCCGGCGCGGCGGGTGCCGCCGAAGGCGCTCACCTTTGCCTGCGAGAGCTGCACTTCCTTCAAGCGCTGAAAGTAGGCAGCGTCGCGGGGGTTGGAGCCGGGAAAACCGCCCTCGACCCACTCGACACCGAGCTCGTCAAGCTTCTGGGTGATGCGCACCTTATCGGCGACGGAGAGGGAGATGCCCTCCATCTGGGAGCCGTCGCGGAGGGTGGTGTCGTAGAGCTGGACGCGGTCAGTAGGCATGGTCAGGAGAGCGCGGCGCCGGGGCGCGGGGGTGGTCTGGCGATGGTAGCACGGGGCCGAGTTATGGCATGTGAGGTGGGGGACGGCGGCGGGGACGGGGTGGCGCCGTCCCCGCCGCCGCATGCGGACAGGGCCGCAAGGAGCGTTAGTGCGACCGCCGCGAGAGGGGCACGACCCGCGCGGTTGCGTGTTCTTCGCCCCATGTGGGCCAGAGTAGCCACCGAAATGGCGAATTACCCCGTCCGTACTGGAGAGACCTGTCGAGTGTCGGGCTACTTGTAGCGACGGCCTCGATGGGCCTTCGTGCGGTCGCCCTGGTACTCGTAGACGGGGACGCCGTAGCCGCAGGAGGTCTGCGTACGCTCGACGGTGATCTCGATGACCTGACGCTCGGGCGTCGGCGTTTCCGTGGCGCGGAGCTTGTCGGCTTGGGCGGCGAGTACGGAGTCCTCCAGGGGTTTCGCGCAGGCGCGCCCGTAGAGGCGAACGATGGCGGCATCCTCGTCGAACGAGGTGACCATGACGGTGACAGGGCCGCCGGCCATGCCGTGGCGCGCGGTCTCGTTGCCACTGCCGGCGTAGTCGAAGTAGGCGAGGGTGTTGCGGTCGATGACGTGCAGGTCGGCAGCGCCCTTGGGGGAGAGGTTGACCGCGCCCTGACCGTCGGGGCCCTCGGCGAGGGCGGGGTCGGCGGAGGCGACGAAGAACACGTGCGAACTGCGGATCAGGTCGGCCTGCTCGTCGGTGATGTGGTCGAGGAGGATGGCCATGACTAGAAGAGCGCCGGGCTGGCGCCCGGCTGAGGGATGAAGAGAGCGCCGCGCCGCACGCGGCTGAGAAGAGCGTTCGCTTCGCTCGCTGAGTGGCGGGGTCGCACCATGTGGCGATGGTAGCACGGGGTCTTGTGCGGGAAGCTCCTTCGTCGTAGCAGCAGACGCACTGGGCGCGCTACGCTCCAGGAGTGGAGGTAGCATGAGGTATTGGGTCTACGAAGACGATCCAACCAACAGGGTGCGGATTCACGAGGCATCCTGTCGCTACTGCAACGATGGCAGGGGTCGCAAGGTGACTCGCCTTCCCGATAATCGCTGGCATGGGCCGTTCCAGAGCCTTCGGGATGCCGTCGAAGAAGTGAAGGCCCTCAATCGGGACGACATGGCCGGTTGTGGGGCATGCCTCCCCGGCCTCGCAAGCCGCCAGTAGAACCTAGCCGGCGATGCCGGTGAGGTGCTTGCGCTTCTGGGAGACGTAGTCGACGAGGATGTACTCGCCGAGCTTGTCGGGGGTGGTGTAGAACACGCGGCCCTTGTTGATACGCGCGACCTGGTTCACGAACTCCTTCAGGTAGTGGTTGCGGTCGAGCATGAAGGTGTTGATCGTGATGTTCTTGCGGGTGCAGCGCTTTACGGCCTTGAGCGTCTCGCGGATGGTGATGGGGCTGGGCGGGTAGGCGAAATAGCTGCGGCCCCGCTCGAGGTGGGCGGTCGGCTCGCCGTCAGAGATCATGATGATCTGGCGGGTGCCCTGGGTGTGCTTGGCGAGCATGCGCTCGGCGATCATGAGGGCGTGGTGCATGTTCGTGCCGAGGACGGATTCGTCCCAGCGCACGTAAGGCAGGTCCTCGGCCTTCAGCTCCCGCGCGTACGCGCTGAACCCCACGATGTAGAGGCTGTCGCGCTGGAACTGGGAGGAGATGAGGTTGTTGAGGGCGAGGGCGACCTTCTTGGCGGCCTGGAAGCTGCCGCGCAGGGCCATCGACCAGCTCAGGTCGAGCATGATGACGGTCGCCGTCTGGGTGACGAGCTCGCTGCGGGCGACCTCGAAGTCGTCGGGCTTGAGGTTGATGGGGGTGCCTACCCCCTCGCGGTGGAGCGAGTTCATGATGGTGCGCTTGATGTCGAGATGGAACGGGTCGCCGAACTCGTAGAGCTTGGTGTCGTCGGTGCGTTCGCCACCGAAGCCGTTCTCAGCGACCTCGTGCTTGCCGAACGAGTCGGCCTTGAGCTGGGCGTAGAGCTCGACGAGGGCGCGCTGGCCGATCTTGCGGGTTCCGCGCGGGGTCAGCTCCCAGCCTGAGCCCTTCTTCCGGATGTAGCCGGCCTCCTCGAGGATTTCGAGGAACTTGCGCAGCTCGTCGAGTGTCTCGCGGGCCTCGGGGCCGAGCAGCTCCTCGAGCTGGTCGGCATCGATGTCGTCGATCTCGCCGCCGTACTGCGTGCGCTCAAGCTGGCGTTCGACCTCGTCGATGGACTGCATGTGGCGCATGAGCTCCATTGCCGCGTCGAGGTCGAGCTGCTCTTCGCCGCGGAAGGGGTACTGGTTGCGCTGGTCGCGCATGGGGAAGAGGTACTCGAGGTTCTGGGCGAGTTCGTTGAGACCCTGCTGGAGCTCGGGGTCGCCGATCTTGTCGGAGAGGAGGTCCTGGAGCTGCTGGCGCATGTCGCCGGGGAGGCTGCCGAGGAGGCTCTGCATCTGGCCCATCTGCTGCTGCATCTGGGCGATGAGCTCGTCGAGAGACTGGGGCGGGTTGTCGCCGAAGAGGTCGCCGTACTGCTGCATGAAGCTGTCGAAGTCCGGCTCGTTGCCGGCCATCTTGTCCTGCAGCATCTGGTTGAGGTCCTGGGTCATGTTCTTCATGCGCTCGAGGTCTTCGGGCGACATGTTGGCGATTTGCTCGGAGAGGTCCTTGAAGAAGGTGTTCATCATCGCCTGGCGCAGCGACTCGACAAGCTCGTTGAACTTCTCCTGCGCTTCGGGGTCCATGAACTCGTAGTCCTGCAGGCGGCGGACCTGGCCGGCGGTGTCCTCGGGGAGCTCCTCGAGGAACTCCTGCTTGCGGTTGGCGATGTTGCGGAGCATGTCGGCGAACTCGCTGGTCGGGACGCTGCCCTGGCCGCTCGCGCCGCCTGACTCTGAACCCTGCTGTCCCTGTTCGCCGGGCTGGCCCTCACCAGGCTCGCCCTGTTGCCCCTCGCCCTGCTGGCCGCCCTCGTTCGAGGGCTGCTGGCCCTGCTCGGCGCCCTGATGCTGGCCGTCGCCGTCCTGTGGGGAGCCGTCGGCCTGATCGCCCTGCTGGCCGTCCTGCCCCTCCGCCCCCTGGGGCGGCGGACCGGCCTCTTCGAGGCGCTGGTCGAGGGTGTTGCGCTCCATGTCGAGGATCTCGTCGAGCTGCTCGCGGAGCTGGTCGAAGATGGAGCCGAGGTCGAAGCGATCGAGCTGCTGGCGGCGTTGCTGGCGGAGCTGCTGGAGGAGGTCGCGGAGGCCCTGGGTGCGGTCGCCCATGGGGTTGCGCATGCCGCGCTGGAGGAGGTTGCGGAGGGCGTGCTGGAGGTCGCCGAAGTTCATGAGGTCGTCGGACAGGTTGTCCAGGATCTGGTCGGGGTCGAGGTCGGCGACCTCCTGGGTGCCATCCCACATGGAGTACCGGAAGCGTGATGGCATGACCCCTCCTCAACGACGTGGCGACGCGTTCGGGGCCTTACCGTAACCTACGCCCCGAAGGCCCACAATCGGGGGGAAGGCCGCCAGCGCCGGACCCGCGGAGGGGATCGCCTTCCACACCCCAGCAGGAGCACGAAATTGCGCCACGAAGTGAAGTACCAACCCTCCTACGCCCTCGCGTTGATCGACCTCGATCCGGGGGAGTCGATCCAGGCGGAAGCGGGGGCAATGGTGAGCATGTCGTCCACGATCGAGATGGAGACGAGCACGCGCGGCGGGATGCTTTCGGGGCTGCGGCGCTCGGTGCTGGGGGGCGAGAGCTTCTTCATCAACACTTTCCGCGCCGAGCAAGAGACGGGCCAGGTAACGGTGGCGCCGGCGCTGCCGGGCGACATCATGGCGCTGGAGCTCACGGGCGAGACAACGCTGCTCGTGCAGTCGGGATCGTTCCTGGCGGCGACGGAGGGCGTGGACGTGGACACGAAGTGGGGAGGGGCGAAGTCGTTCTTCTCTAGCGAGGGGCTGTTCCTGCTGCGCTGCACCGGGCAAGGGACAATCTGGGTCTCGAGCTACGGCGCGATTCACCCCATCGACCTTGCCGTGGGCGAGCCCTACGTGGTCGACACCGGGCACATGGTCGCGTTCGACGATTCGGTCCAGTACGACGTCGGGCGGTCGGGGGGATGGAAATCGACGCTGTTCAGCGGCGAGGGTCTGGTCGTGAAGCTGACGGGTCCGGGGCGCTTCTTCATGCAGACGCGCTCGGAGGACGCCTTCCTGAGCTGGCTGCTTCCGAAGATTCCGAAGCAGGGCGGCAACTAGGGCGCTCGCGCCGGTTTCGTGGGCGTAGACTGCCGCGCGATGGAGTTTCGGTTCTCGGACCAGGCGCTTGCGTTCGAGCGCGAGGTGGATGACTTCCTCGCCGTCGAGTGGAGCCCGGAGGTCCGCCGTCGCATCGACGCGTCGCCCGACCGCTACGCGATGGAGCGCGACTTCCGGCGGAAGCTGGCACAGCGTGGCTGGCTGACGATGTCCTGGCCGCGCGAGTACGGCGGCCAGGAGCGCAGCTACGAGGAGCAGTACCTGTTCCAGGAGGCGCTCAACTACGTGGGAGCGCCGGGCGCGACGGTGGGCGTGCAGCAGGTCGGCCCGACGCTCATGACCTACGGGACCGACGAGCAGAAGGCGGCGTTCCTGCCGCGGATCGCGCAGGGCGAGATCGACTTCGCGCTGGGGTACACCGAGCCGGACGCAGGCACGGACCTGGCCTCGCTGCAGCTTCGCGCAGTGCGCGACGGGGACGACTACGTGCTCAACGGCATCAAGCGGTTCACGAGCGCGGCGCACCGGGCGGAGTACGTCTGGCTGGCGGCGCGGACGGACCCGTCGGCGCCGAAGCACCGGGGCATCTCGATGTTCCTGGTGGACTTGCAGACGCCGGGGATCACCGTGAAGCCCATCTGGACCATGTCGGGCATCCGCACCAACGAGGTGTACTGGGAGGACGTGCGCGTGCCCGCGGACGCGCTGGTGGGGGAGGAGAACCGCGGCTGGTACTACGCGGCGCACGCGCTCGACTTCGAGCGGGTCTCGATCTTCACGGTATCCGGTGTGCGGGCCGTATTCGACGCGCTCATGCGGTGGGCGCGGGAAGAGGGGCCGGGCGGCAGCCGCCCGATCGACGACGCGCACGTGTCGCGCACGCTGGCGGACTACAAGGTGCAACTCGAAGTGCTACAGATGCTGGCCTACCGGAACCTGGGAATGATCAAGCGGGGCGAGCACCCGAACCACGAGGCGAGCGAGGTCAAGATCTTCAGCACGGAACTGATGCAGCGCATCCTGCACACGGGAACGAAGCTGCTTGGTCCGTACGGACAGCTCACGCCCGAGTCGGCGCACGCGCCGCTTGGCGGGCGCATCGAGCAGGGGTACCGGGCGGCGGTGATGCCGACATTCGGGGCGGGCTCGAACGAGGTGATGCGCACGATCATCGCGACGCGCGGCTTCGGCCTGCCGCGGGGGTAGGGGGAGGAGAGCGGCGCGCTGTCGCGCGCCTGAGTGGAGCGCTCGCGGCTAACGCCGCTTGCTGAGAAGAGCGGCGGGCGCAGCCCGCCTGAGGAAAGCGCCACGCTGTCGCGTGGCTGAGTGAGGGCCATGGCGCCGAATTTCTATGAGCGGGTGTGGGAGGTCGTGCGGGAGGTGCCGCGCGGGCGGGTGGTGACGTACGGGCAGGTGGCGGTGGTGCTGGGGGCGCCGGCAGCGGCGCGGGCGGTGGGGTATGCGCTGCGGGCGCTTCCGCACGACACCGACACGCCGTGGTGGCGGGTGATCAACGCGAAGGGCGGGGTCAGCCTGCGGGGGCGGGGATACGGGGCGGACCTGCAGCGGGAGCTGCTGGAGGGCGAGGGAGTGGTGTTCGACGCGGCGGACACGGTCGACCTGCGGGTCTACCGCTGGTGGCCCGACGAGGAAAGCGACGGGCCAAGGCCCGCCTGAGGGAGCGCCGCCCTGAGGGGCGGCTGAGGAGAGCGCTCACTCACGCTCGCTGAGGAGAGCGCCGCGCTCCGCGCGGCTGAGTGGCGAGCGACTAGCCCGGTCGGGAGTAGTCCCAGGAGATGACCTTCGTCGGCGTGACCTTGATGTAGGCGGCGCCGGGCGGGGGCTCGGTGGGGAGGGCAGCCTCGGGGGCGCCGCGGCGGCGGGCGGCCTCGCGGGTCAACTCAAGGAGCGCGTCGGGGGTGTTGATCACCGTGGCGTCGCCCTGGATGAGGATGCCCTTGATGTCCTGCATGGTGCTGCCGCTTTCCAGCGAGAGGCTGACCTTCGGGTTGCGCTCGGCGTTGAGCACCTTCTGGGTGCGGTCGCGGCAGCCTATGTACACGGCATCGTCGACGCGGAAGTAACCGATGGGGACGCTGTGCGGGTAGCCGTCGCTGCCGACGGAGGTGAAGGTGATCCAGCCGGGGCGGCTGTCGAGGAACTCGTTCACTTCCTCGGGAGTGAGTTGGGCGGGCATGACGCCTCCTTGCGGGCGACAGGATAGCGGCTTCGGGCGGGGCGGGGTTCCCGCGGCTGCTACAATCGCAGGGCGCATGGGGCCTGGACGCGAACGATCTGGCGGGACGCACGCACCGTGACCACGGGCATTCTCGCCCTGCAGGGCGACTTCCGGGAGCACTCCGAGATGCTTGCCAGCATCGGCCAGGCATCCATGGAGGTGCGCCGTTCCGAGCAGCTCGATGCGCTGGACTCGCTCATCATTCCCGGCGGCGAAAGCACGACCATCGCGCGGCTGATCCTGCGGTACGGGTTCACCGAGCCGCTGCAGGCGTTCTGCGCGAGCGGCCGTCCCGTGTGGGGAACGTGCGCGGGGGCGATCCTGCTGGCGAAGCGGGTCGACGACCTCGACCGGCCTGGCATCGAGACCATGGAGATGTCGGTCGCGCGCAACGCCTTCGGGCGGCAGGTCGACAGCTTCGAGGCGAACGTGGAGATGAAGGGCCTCTCGGGCGGGCCGTTCCACGCCATCTTCATCCGGGCGCCGATCATCGAGTCCGTGGGGGAGGGCGTGGAGGTGCTGGGCCGGCTGGACAACGGGGTCATCGTGGCGGCACGGCAGGGGAACCTGCTTGCGACGGCGTTCCACCCGGAGCTGGGCGGCGACACGCGGCTGCACGAGTACTTCCTCACGATCGGGGCGGCGGAGCGGCCGAAAGCAGGCGCAGGCGCATGAGATACGGACAAGTTCACCCGACAGGGGTAGCGTAGTGGCGATGACCGAAGGGAACGGCACCGCGCCCGAGCGGATCGTGACCGACGACCTCGACGCGCTCATCGAGACGCTGCCGCCGCGGCTCGCCGAGAAGCTGGAAGCCGAGGACCACCGCAGCGAGTTGCTCGAGGTGGTGCTGGACCTGGGCCGGCTGCCGGAAGCGCGCTACCCGAACCGCGAGATCGTGCTCAGCCACCGCGAGGTGACGGAGGAGGACCTCGACTTCGTAATCGCCCGCGTGGGCGAGTTCGGGGACGACAACCGGGCGGGGATCGAACGGACGCTGCACCGCATCTCAGCCATCCGCAACCGGCGGGGAAAGGTGGTGGGGCTGACGTGCCGTATCGGACGGGCGGTCTACGGGACGATCCGCATCATCGAGGACCTCGTGATGAGCGGGAACAGCATCCTGCTGCTGGGGCGCCCGGGCGTTGGCAAGACGACCATGCTGCGCGAGGTAGCGCGGGTGCTGGCGGACGAGGCGAACAAGCGGGTGGTCATCGTCGATACGTCGAACGAGATCGGAGGAGACGGGGACATTCCTCACCCGGCGATCGGCGGCGCGCGGCGGATGCAAGTATCGACGCCGGCGCTGCAGCACGGCGTGATGATCGAGGCAGTGGAGAACCACATGCCCGAGGTCATCGTGATCGACGAGATCGGGACGGAGCTGGAGGCGGCGGCGGCGCGCACGATCGCGGAGCGAGGCGTGCAGCTGGTGGGGACGGCGCACGGCAACACGCTCGAGAACCTGATGGCGAACCCGACGCTCTGCGACCTCATCGGCGGGATCCAGTCGGTGACGCTGAGCGACGAAGAAGCACGGCGACGGGGCACACAGAAGTCGATCCTGGAGCGGATGGCGCCGCCCACCTTCGACGCGGTCATCGAGATCCAGGGGTGGCGGCGGGTGGCCCTGCACGAGGACGTGGGGGCGACGGTCGACGCGAAGCTGCGCGGCTTCCAGGCGCCACCAGAGGTACGAGAGCTGACCGACGAGGGGACGATCACGACGGTCGCCCGCGAGGAGCCGGAGGCGGCTGCGGCCGCCGTGAAAGGGCGCTCGCAGGAGGGGAACGGGGCGGCGGCCCCGGAGCCGGAGACGCGGCTGTTCCCGTTCGGACTCTCGCGCGGGCGGCTCGTGCAGGCGATCCAGGAGACCGGCGTGCCGATCCAGATCGTGGACGATCTGCGGAACGCCGACGCGCTCATCACGTTGCGGCACTCGTACCGGAAGAAGCCGGCGCCCGTGCGCGAGGCTGAGGAGCGCTCGCTGCCGATCTACGTGATCAAGAGCAACACGCTCTTCCAGATGGAGCAGGTGCTGCTCCAGTTCCGCGGCCAGCGGGCGCGTCGCGACCCGGTGGCGGAGGCCTACCGCGAGACGGAAGAGGCAATCGCACAGGTGCTCACGGACGGGCGCCCGCTGGAGCTGGCGCCCGCGAACAGCTATATCCGGCGCGTCCAGCACGAGCTGGCCGGTCGCTTCAACCTGGACAGCGAGAGCCACGGCTCGGAGCCGGAACGGCGCGTCCGCATCCTGCCCGAGCCGCCGCGGTCGGGCGGACGGTGACAAGCGAGGGTTCGGAAGGGCGCTTCATCGTCTTCGAAGGGGGCGAGGGGGCGGGCAAGAGCCTGCTGGCCACACGGCTCGCGCGACGGCTGGAGGCGGCGGGCGTCCACACGATCGAAGTGCGGGAGCCGGGGGGCACACCCGCGGGCGAGCAGGCACGGGAGCTCCTCGGCCAGTCGCTGACGCCGTGGGCTGAGGCGTTCGCGTTCCTGCTGGCGCGTTCGGAGCTGGTGAGCCGCGTGATCAAGCCCGCGCTGGAGGGAGGCGCGACGGTGCTGTGCGACCGATTCCGCGCGAGCACGGTGGCCTACCAGGGCTACGGACGGGGGCTCGACCTGAAGCGGCTGGCCGAGGCGAATGCTTCGGCCACGCAGGGGCTCACGCCGGACCTGACGATCTACCTCGACCTCCCACCCGAGGTGGGGCTGCAGCGGAAGCAAGGGGAGCGGGGCGGCCCGGCGACGGGTCGCGAGGGGCTGGCCTTCCACGAGCGAGTTCGCGAAGGGTATCGCCAGCAGCTCGCACAGGCGCCGGAGGGGACGTGGCTCGAGATCGACGCCACGCAGGCGCCGGAGGCGGTGGAGGCAGCCGCCTGGGAGGCCATCGCCGAACTCCTGGGCGTCGCGGCGGGCGAGTAGCAGCGGCACGTGCTTCGGACGGGGGCGGGGCTGCGGGGAACGGCGAACTACTTCTCCCGGAACTTCTATTCGCTGGAGAACGCGCACTACCGCCTGCTCTGGACGGGGACGGTGTTCTCGTACTTCGGGATGCAGATGCAGATCGTGGCGAGGGGCTGGCTCGCCTTCGACCTGACTGGGCAGAACACGGCGCTGGGGGCAATGATGATGGCCTTCGGCGCTCCAAGCCTCGTGTTCACGCTCTGGGGCGGGGTGATCGCCGACCGGCTGCCCCGCCGGCGGACGCTGGTGGTCTCGCAAACGGTGCTCTGCCTGAACTCCGCGTGGATAGCGCTCATGGTGGCGGTGGGACTGATGGAGTTCTGGATGCTGCTGGTGGCCAGCTTCACGCAGGGAGTTGGGTTCGCCTTCATGGGGCCGGCGCGAAACGCGTTCATCGGTTCACTGGTGGGCAGGGAGGCTGTTGGGAACGCCATCGTGCTGCAGCAGCTGAGCATGAACGGGACCCGGGTGGTGGGGCCCGCCCTCGCAGGCGTCTTCATCTCCCTCTGGTTCATCGGCGTTGGGGGCGTGTATTTCATGACCGCCACGGGCTTCCTGATCGCGATCCTGACGGTGCTGCGGCTCCCTCCGGGCGAGCCAGAAGAGCGAGCGGAACCGACCTCGCCGGTAAGGGACCTCGTGGACGGCATCCGGTACGTCGGGAGCCGGTCGTCGGTGGCGATCCTGATCCTGACGTCGTTCGCGCTGACGGCGTTCGCGTTCCCCTTCCAGTCGTTCCTGCCTTCGCTCGCGGAGGACATCTACGACGCGGGGGCGGAGGGGCTGGGCGTGCTCTCGGCGGTGCAGGCGGTGGGGGCGGTGGTCGCGGTGGTATTGGTGGCGGGCATCGCGGGCAGGGCGAGCGCGTGGGGCCAACAGCTCCTGTTGGCATTCGCCTTCGGCGGGTCGGTGACGCTGCTCGGCTTCGCCAACAGCTTCGCGACTGGGCTGGGGGCGATCCTGCTGGTGGGAGCGTGTTCAGCGGGGTTCCAATCGCTGAACAACGCGCTGTCGCTCTCGTACTCGGCGTCCCGGTACCACGGGCGGGTGCAGTCGCTGAACATGCTCTCGTGGAGCCTGTTCGGGATCGCGTCGCTCCCGATCGGGGTCGTGGCGGACGCGATCGGGATCCGTGAGACGCTCATGATCACGGGAATCCTGGGTATCGGGGCGGTGCTGCTGCTCCACCTCATCGGGCGGTTCTGGGGCGCAGAGGAGGACCGGCTTCTTGATCCAGAGGCGACGCCGGGAGAGCGGATGGGGATGGGGTAATTGCCCCGTCAGATGCCTAGACTGAGCGGCATGGAACGAGAGAGCTCACAGGGGAGGGTTGGGGTGGAAGGTCGTACACCCGGCCTCAATCTTGCGGGGCCGGGGCAGCGCCTTGGCGCCCTTCTCCTGGACACTTTCTTCCTCGCCATTGTGCTGGTGTTCGGTGCGATCGTGCTGGGACTGATCGGGTTCGCGCCAGGGTTCTCGTGGCTTGATGACCTGGGTCTTTTCATACTTTGGGCAGTCTGGGTGCTGTGGCACAGGGACGGTGCCCGCCATGGGCAGAGTCCTGGCAAGCAACTCGTAGGGCTCCGCGTAGTGGGCAAGGGAGGCACGCCGCCGGACTACAAGCTGGTGTTGTTCCGCGATTGGGTGCTCCGCGGCTTCGTCGGATTCTGGGTACTCGATATCCTGCTCTTCAGCTTCCTGGGAGAGCCTTGGAGCTTCGTCGCCTTCGGGGTATACGCGCTGGCCGCGATCTGGTGTGTCTGGGACAGGGAACGCCAGTGCCTGTGGGACAAGCTGCTCGGCACGTACGTCGTTCACGCCTAGGCGGCGGGGGCGCACACAGGCGGGGATTGGTACGCTCGCGGGCAAGGCGAACGATGGCCGAGACCCTTCCCGACGAACGTCCTCAGCAGCGCCGCGAATACACGGGGCCGGGGTTCACGTTCGGGATCGCGGCGCTGGTGGTGGCGGTGGTGGGGTTCGGCATCTGGTTCCTCGAGATTCGGGGCGACGGGGGCGGTGTCGAGGCGGAGGCGGGGATGGGCGTGGTGGCGCTGGCGGAGGCGCTGAACCCGACGGGGGAGGCGCCGGCAGCTGAGGTGGGGCGGGCGGCGCCTGCGTTCCGGCTGCGAGACTTGAGTGGGTCGGCCGCAGAGCTCACGGACTTCCGCGGGCAGTACGTGCTCCTCAACTTCTGGGCCTCATGGTGCGGACCGTGCCGGGGGGAGACGCCCGCGTTGCAAGCGTTCTTCGAGGATCGGTCGCCGGGGTTGGTGGTAATGGGGGTTAACCAGCAGGAGACGGCCGCGACGGCCAGGGCGTTCACCGAGCAATTCGACGTGACCTACCCGATCGTGCTCGACGCGGACGGGCAGGTTTCGGGGGCGTACCGGGTGAGCACGGGCCTGCCGGTCAGCTTCCTGATTGACCCCGAGGGGGTCATCCAGCGGGTGCACCTGGGCGCCCTGACGGACTCCGACCTCGCAGAACTCGCGGCGGGGCTTCCCTGATGGCGAGCAGCGCTCCCGCCGCCAACGCACCGATGCCGAAGTTCGACCCGCTGCGGGCGACGTGGCGGCTGCTCACGAACGTGAAGTTCGCGGTAGCGCTTGTGACCGTGGCGGTGCTGGCGAGCCTGCTCGGTGTGGTGCTGCCGCAGCTTCCCGCCGAGATGCGGGGCAACCCACCCGCGCGCTCGGCCTGGCTGGAGCTGCAGCGCGAGGACTTCGGCTGGCTCACGAGCATCCTCGACGGGCTCGACCTGTTCGACGTGTTCCACAGTCCGTGGTTCCTGGCGCTCTGGTTCGTGATCGTGGCGGCGGTGACGGTCTGCACCATCAGCCGCTTCCCGCCGACCTGGCGGAGCGTGCAGCGGCCACAGGTGCGCGTGAGCGAGCGCTACTTCGAGACGGCGCGCCACCGGGCATCGTTCACGCACGCGGGCGGCACGGAGGCGGTCGAGGGACTGCTGCGGGGTCGCCGCTACACCGTGACGCGGACGCACGAGGACGAGGGCTCGACCGAGCTGTTCGCCGAGCGCTTCCCGTGGACGCAGTACGCCACGTTCATCTCGCACATGGCGCTGCTGATGCTGCTTGTCGGAGGGCTGCTGACGAACCTCGCCGGATTCCAGCGGACGCTGGCGCTGGCGGAGTCACGCCCTGCGGCACCGCTCTTCAGCGACCCCGGTCCGGGGCAGATCTTCGTGGGGATGGAGGACGCGCACCGGGGGGTGGACGCGGCCGGGAACATCGTCGACTTCCACAGCGACCTGCTGCTGCGTCGCGGGGACGAGGTCGTGCGCTGCAAGGCCACCGTGAACGACCCGTGCTCGGCCTTCGGGTATCGCTTCCACCAGGCGGCGTTCTTCGACGACCTCGCGCACCTGATCATCTGGGGGCCGGACGGGCGGGTGCTCTTCGACGACGTACTCGACTTCGAGAACGAGTCGACGGCGACACCGGTGCTGACCATCACCAGCGCTGACGGGGAGGTCGTGTTCGACCAGGCGCTGCCGCAGATGGCGAGCGTGCCGGGCTCGGCGCTGGGGTACGAGGGGGACGTGGCACTTGCGGAGCTCGCGCTGTCGGGGGCGGTCTACGGGGTGAGCTGGCGGGCGGAGGGCGAGACGCTGGTGGCGCTGATCGACGGGGAGGGGTTCGACCAGGCCGAACTCCGCCCGGGAGAGGCGGTCGAGACACCCGGCCACAGCATCATCTTCCGTGGCATCGCGTCAGTGCCGGCGATCCCGGTGCTCGACATGCCGCGGGGGACGAGGACGGGAGTCGTGAACGTGCAGATGCCGGAGGGAGCCGACGGACGTCCCTACCTGTTCATCTCCGATATCGACGCGGGGAACGTCGTGATCGCCGAGGGGGCGACGGTGGAGACAACGTCGGGGTACCGCTACCGGTTTGGGGGGCGGGTGGACGCTTCCGGGATCGACATCCGGCGGGACCCGGGCGACCTGTTCATCTGGGTGGCAGTGGGGATGGCAATGCTGGGGCTGGGCATCACGTTTTATGTGCCGCGGCGCCGGCTGTGGGTACGCGTGACGGAGCAGCGGACCCAGCTCGCAGGGGTCGCGGCGCGGACGACGCGATTCGGGCGCGAGCTGCGGCACATGGGCGCGGAGCTCGGGGCGCGCGATGCGTTGTTGCCGGAGGACGTGGAGGAGCGCACTGGTTGACAGGACCCCTGCTTAGTCCGATCCTTGACTAAGGAGTTCTCTCAGTGACAACGGTGAACATCCACGAGGCAAAGACCCATCTCTCCCGGCTACTGGCGCAGGTAGAGGCGGGCGAGGATGTTGTCATTGCGCGAAACGGCAAGCCGGTGGCGCGGCTGGTACCATGCGAGCCGAAGGGCAAACCGCGGTTCGGCTCCTGGAAGGGCCGGATCAAGGTAACCGATAGCTTCTTTGATCCGCTCCCGGAAGAGGAACTCGCCGCCTGGGAGGGCAACTAGCCATTGCGCCTCCTGCTCGATACCCACGCATTCCTCTGGTGGATCGAGGGGAACCAGCGCCTGCCGGCTCGCGTGCGACGGGCCATCCAAGACGAACGAAACACCAAGTTCGTTAGCGCTGCCTCGGCCTGGGAAATCACCACCAAGTACCGCCTGGGCAAGCTGCCCGAGGCCTCAGAACTGGCGCCAAGTGTCGCCGGCGCTATTGATGGCGAAGGCTTCGAGGAGCTCCCCATTACGGTGGAAGACGGGGCCCGGGCAGGAGCGCTGCCAGAGCTGCACCGCGATCCGTTCGACCGGATTCTGATCGCACAGGCAATCCTCAACGACCTCACCCTCGTCTCGGGCGAGGGCCTCTTCGATCGGTACGGCGTGCAACGCCTCTGGTAGTCGCCTGAGCGCTATTGGAAAAGGGCGCCGACACTCTGGCCGGTGTGGATGCGCTGGATGGCGTCGCCGAACTGGGGCGCGGTGGAGATGACGTGCATGTTGGGGAGGCGCTTCTCGGGGGGGAGGGGGACCGTGTCGGTGACGACGATCTCGTGAACGTCCGCTTCGCGGAGCCGGTCGACGGCGGGGCCGCTGAGAATGGCGTGATAGCCGGCCACGAGGACCTCGCCGGCGCCCTTCTCGCGGAGGATGTTGACGGCCTGGACCATGGTGCCGGCCGTATCGATCTCGTCATCGACGAGAAGGGCGTTGCGGCCGGCAACGTCACCGATGACGTTGAGGGCTTCGGTGCTGCCGGTATTCCCGAGGCGGCGCTTCTCGACGATGGCGATGGGCAGGTCCAGGCGGACGGCCATGTCCCGGGCCAGCTTCTCCCCGCCGACGTCGGTTGAGACGACGGTGTAGTTCCCCATGTCCTTGCCCTCGTAGTAGGCGCTCACGGGGAAGAGGGCGTTGAGCTCATCGAGGGGGATGTTGAAGAAGCCCTGAATCTGGCCGGCGTGCAGATTCATGGTGAGGACGCGGTCGGCGCCGGCAGTCTCGATGAGGTTGGCGAGCAGGCGGGCGCTGATGGGCACGCGCGGCTGGTCCTTCTTGTCGCTGCGTCCGTAGGCGTAGTAGGGGATGACGGCGGTGATGCGTCCCGCGGACGCGCGCCGGGCGGCGTCGATCATGATGAGCAGCTCGAGGATGGAGGTGCTCACGGGCGGGAAGAAGGGCTGCACGAGGAAGACATCGCGGCTGCGGATGTTCTCCTGGTAGCGGACGAAGATGTTCTCGTTGGCGAACTCGAAGATATCGGCCTCGCCCTGCTTCTTCCCGAGGTGGGCGCAGATGGCCTCCGCGAAGGCGGGGTAGGTCCTTCCCGAGAAGATGGCGAGATCGACGAGCTCGTTGGTCATCAGACGACAACGAACTCCTTGTACTCGCCGAAGACGCGCCGCCACATGTTGCAGATCTCGCCGGAGGTGGCGCCGACGTTGACCGCGTCGATGATGAGCGGCATGAGGTTGGTGTTGGGGTCGTTGCTGCCGTTCTCGAGGGCGCGCATGGCCTCGCCCCAGGCGTCGGCGTCGCGCTCGGCCTTCACCCTCTTCAGGCGGGCAAGATGGCGGCGCTCGCCCTCGGGGTCCATCTTGAGAATGGGGATCTCGAGAGACTCGTCGGTCTGGAACTCGTTGACGCCCACGATGATGCGGTCGCCGCTTTCGAACTCGCGCTGGAAGCGGGCGGAGGCGTCGGCGATTTCCTTCTGGAAGTAGCCAGTCTCGAGGGCGGGGATGACGCCGCCGAGGTCCTCGATGCGCTCGAAGATGGCGTTGCACTCGGCCTCCATGTCGTTCGTCAGCTTCTCGACGAACCAGGAGCCGCCGAGCGGGTCGACGGTGTTGGCGGCGCCGCTCTCGTGCTGGATGACTTGCTGGGTGCGGACGGCGAGGCGCACGGCCTTGTCGGAGGGCAGCGCAAGGGCTTCGTCCATGGAATCGGTATGGAGCGACTGGGTTCCGCCGATAACGGCGGCGAGGGCCTGGATGGCGACGCGCACGAGGTTGACCTCGGGCTGCTGCTCGGTGAGGGAGACGCCCGCGGTCTGCGTGTGGAAGCGCATGAGCCAGGAGCGCGGCTTGGTGGCGCCGAAGCGCTCGCGCATCTGGCGCGCCCAGATGCGGCGGGCGGCGCGGAACTTCGCGATCTCCTCGAAGAAGTCGTTGTGGCAGTTGAAGAAGAAGGAGATGCGCGGCGCGAAGCTGTCGATGTCGAGCCCGCGATCGAGGGCCCACTTCACGTACTCGATGCCGTCGGCGAGCGTGAAGGCGAGCTCCTGGACGGAGGTCGAGCCGGCTTCGCGGATGTGGTAGCCGCTCACGGAGATGGGGTTCCAGAGGGGCATCTCATCGGCGGCGAACTCGACGGTGTCGGTGACGAGGCGCATCGACTCGCGGGGCGGGTAGATGAACTCGTTCTGGGCGATGTACTCCTTGAGGATGTCGTTCTGGAGGGTGCCCGCGAGCTTCGAGCGGGGCACACCGCGCTTCTCGGCCGCGGCGATGAACAGGGCCCAGATGACGGGCGCGGGGCTGTTGATGGTCATGGACGTGGTGATGTTGTCGAGGGGCAAGCCGTCGAGAAGGATGTCCATGTCGGCGAGCGAATCGACGGCGACGCCACAGGATCCGAACTCGCCCTCGGCCCAGGGCTCGTCGTGGTCGTAGCCCATGAGCGTGGGCATATCGAAGGCGATGGAGAGTCCGTTGTTGCCCGCGCCGAGGAGGTCGTGGTAGCGCTGGTTCGTCTCCTCGACGGAGCCGAAGCCGCTGAACATTCGGATGGTCCAGGACTTGCCCCGGTAGCCGGTCTTGTGAACGCCGCGGGTGAACGGGTAGGAGCCAGGCATGTTGATGTCGCGTTCGTAGTCGAGATCGGCAACGTCGGTGGGGTCGTAGAGGCGGTCGATGGGGCGGCTGGAAACCGTCATGAACGGTCCCGCCGACTCGCGGCCTTCGGCGACGACGGCCTCGTCGTACTCCTTGCGGAGCTCTCTGGCGCGCTCCAGTCCGTTCGATTCGCTCACAGCCTGCTCCTCTCCCGACGTTTCGAGTGAGTCCGCCTATCTTACCGAACAGGCTCGAACAGGCAGGGCGGCGCTGGATCGCGGGCGGGTCGCGGGCCTACGCTCGGGCGGTGCCGACGCCGGAACGGGTGCAGCGCTACCGGGACGTGGCCGCGAGGCGGCAGCAGGGCGTCGTCGTGCTCGAGGACATCCACGACCCGCACAACGCGGAGGCGGTGTTCCGAAGCTGCGACGCCTTCGGGTTCCAGCGGGTGTGCCTCATCTTCGACCAGGAAGAGCCGTTCGACCCGCGCCGGGTGGGGAAGCTGTCCTCATCGTCGGCGAACAAGTGGCTCGACTTCGAGGTGTACTCGTCGGCGAGGGAGTGCCTCGACGTCCTGCACGGGGAGGGGTTCGAGGTGGTGGCGACGGTGGCGGAGGGTGAAACGGAGGAGCTCTACCGGGCGGACCTGACGGCGCACCGAATCGCGGTGATGCTGGGGAACGAGAACCGCGGACTCTCTCCGGAGGCGGTGGCGCTGGCGGACCGGCGGCTGACGATTCCGATGGCGGGGATGGTGCGCAGCCTGAACCTCTCGGTGACGGCAGCGATCGTCCTCTTCGAGCTGACGCGGCAACGCGGGCAGGCGGGGATGGAGCAGTATCTGCTTCCTGCGGACGAGCGAGAGGCGCTGGCGAAGGCGCTGAGCGAACGGTAGGGACGGCAGCGGCGTTTCAGGCAGGTGGTTGACTTGCGTTGTTCGCAGCGGTTCTGATTACACTCACATGAGAACAACGCCGGCCGTCCACAAGCGGACCGGTACGGGAGTCCACATTGGCACGGGTACAACTGGCGCTGAACGTGGCGGAGCTCGATTCCGCGATCGCTTTCTACCGCGACCTCTTCAAGACGGAACCGCACAAGGTGCGGGATGGCTACGCGAACTTTGAGGTGGCGGACCCGCCCCTGAAGCTGATCCTGTTCGAGAACGGGCGCGGCGGCGACCTCAACCACCTCGGCGTCGAGGTCGAGACGACGGCAGAGGTGGCGGCCGAGACCGAGCGCCTTGCCGGGCTCGGCCACGAGCTTGAGCTTGAGGACGCGGTCGTGTGCTGCCACGCCGAGCAGGACAAGGCATGGGCAAAGGACCCGAGCGGGCTCCGCTGGGAGGTCTACACCATCACCGACGACAACCCCGCGCCTGCCGATGAACTCATCATGATCACCGAGAACACCGGCGCGGCCTGCGACATAGGCGAGGATGCCTGCTGCGCGGGAGAAGCGCCCTCAACCTGAGGCTCGGCGCCCGGGACCCAGATTCACCGCCGTGAGGGCTCGTTAACGTCGTTAGCATGAGGCCCATGCGGCAGGAGAGCGCCGGCGAGGCTGATCTGCCCCTGGGCCAGGGCACCTGGCGGAGCATCGAATTCCAGGCCACGGTAGCGCTCGCGGCGATGCTCACGCCGCTGAACAGCACCATGCTCGCGGTGGGCCTGCCCTCTATCCGGTCGCACTTTGATGTGGGCGTGGGCGAGATGACGCTGCTGATCAGCGTCTACCTGGTGGCGGTGGCGGCGATGCAGCCGGTCTCGGGGCGGCTGGGGGATGCCTACGGCTCCATCCGCATGATGATGGTCGGCCTCGTCCTGCTGATCGCGATCTCGGCCGTGTCGGCGCTGGCGACCAACCTGCCGATGCTCATCCTGATGCGGGGCCTGCAGGGCGCGGCGACGGCGCTGGTGCTGCCGAACGGCATCGCGGTGCTGCGCAAGCGGACGCCCTCGGCACGGCTGGGCACCGTCCTCGGGATGAATGGGGCGGCGCTCTCCATCGCGGCGGCCACGGGCCCCGTGATCGGCGGGGCGTTGTTGCTGGCGGGGGACTGGCGCCTGCTGTTCCTGGTCAACGTGCCGCTGTCGGTGGTGGCAATCGCGTTCCTGCTGCGGCTGAAGCCGGACGAGGGGCACGGACGCGAGACCCTGCACATCGACACGCCTTCGCTCCTCGCGCTCGTGGCGGTGTTCGGGAGCGCAGTGCTCATCGGGAGCGCGACGCGGGTAGAGAACCCGGCCTTCCTGATCGCAGGGGGCGCGCTGCTGCCGCTGACGGTGGCGGCCTACTGGCTGCGGTCGCGCTGGGGCGGGAGCATCGTGGAGTTCCGGTTCTTCGGGGCGCGCAATTTTCGGGCGGCGGCGAGCAGCCAGGGCCTCACGAACCTCGTGATGTACTCGTTCCTCGTGAGCCTGCCCCTCTACCTCGTGGACCTGCGGGGGGTGAGCGACCAGGTGGTGAGCATGGTGCTGTTCTCGCTGATGGCGGCGATGATCACCCTCTCGCCGGTGGGCGGGGCGCTCACCGACCGCGTGGGGCGCAGGCCGCTGCTCCTGGGCGGCGGCTTCATCATCGGCGTGGCGACGGTCGCGATGATGGTTCTGTTCGACGACCCACCGCTGGCGGCGATCATCGGGCCCCTCATCGGCGTAGGGATTGGGCTCGGGATCTCGGGGCCCGCGCGCTCCTCCGCCGCGCTGGAGGCGTGGCCACGGGACGTGGCGGGGTCAGTCTCGGGGACGTTCTCGATGATGCGCTATGCGGGCGCGATCCTTGGCGCGGCGATCATCGCCGCCCTGCTCGGACCGGATCCAGGGGAAGGCGCCTTCCGGTTGCTCACGATCGTGCTGGCGGGTGTGGCGATCCTCAACATCTTCGTGTCGCTGGAGATTCGCGATCGTCCGAAGGTATTGGCGACCGGCGCCATCGAGACGCCGACACCCGTGCCGGAACGCCCGCGGCCCTAGCCCCTCGGGTCGACGAGGACCTTGATCTGGCGGCGGTCTTCGTTCAGCAGGGAGAACGCTTCGGCGATATCGGAGAGCTGGGCGGTGTGGGTGTGCAGGGGCCTGACCTGGATGCGGCCGGACGCGATGAGGTCGGCGGCGATCGCGAACTCCCTGTGAGCGTAGGCGACAGCGGAGACGAACGTAATCTCCTTCGAGAGCCAGGTGCCGGGATCAATCGTGGCCTGCTCGCTCGCCAGGCCGATGAGCGTGACGGCCCCGCCCCGGCGCACATAGTCGACCGCATGCTGAATGGTCGGGGCGATGCCGGCACACTCGAAGACGATGTCCGGGCCGAGGCCACCGGTAGCGTCAGCCAGGGCAGTCGCGACGTCGTCTTTCATGGGATTGAAGACCTGGTCCGCCCCAAGCTCGAGAGCGAGGGCGCCACGATCGGCGACGGGTTCGACGACGTACACGCGCCCGGCGCCGGCGGCTCGCGCGCACTGCAGGGTGAGCAGCCCGATGGGGCCGGCGCCGATCACGGCGACGGTGTCGCCAAGGCGGATATCGGTGCGGCGCGTGCCGTGGAGGGCGACGGCAAGTGGCTCGACGATGGCGGCGTCGAGATCGTCGAGGCCGTCGGGGACAGGTGTCAGGCGACGGACGTCGGCCGCGATGGCGGGAGCGAAGCCGCCGTGGGGCGTGCCCATCAGGCTGCCGAGCTGGTGGGGGCAGTCGCGGGTGTAGCCGGCGCGGCAGGCGGCGCAATCGCCACAGGCGGGGGCGATGCCGCCGATGACGCGGTCGCCCTCGCGGAAGTCGGTCACGCTTGAGCCGACGGCGGACACCTCGCCCATCCACTCGTGCCCGCAGACGGCCGGATTCTCCATGACGCCGGACTGGTAGGCGTGGAGATCGGTGCCGCAGATTCCGCAGTAGCTGATGCGAACGACGGCCTCGTTCTCCGCAGGGGTAGGCTCCGTGAACTCGAGGAGCTCGATGATCTCTTTGCCGGTAATGATTCCTGCTTGCATGGGACGGGAGTGTAGCGGGTGGGGCGAGCGCTTGCGCTCTATGTCGAGGCGAGGCGCTATCCTGCCGGGGCGAGCGGAGGCGCGCAGCCCCGCATCGAGAGGGAGAGCCGCCATGCCCAGCCGCGCGCGGCTCCACGTCGACCGGTGAATCCCGGCGTCCTGGCAGGAATCGGCTCAGCCGCCATCTGGGCGGTTGCGAGCACGCTCATGGCTTCGTCCTCAACACGCGTCGATGCGGTGTCGGTAAGCGCGGTGCGGGGGGCATGGGGCGCGCTGGCGCTGTTGATCGTCTTGCCGTTCGTGATCATGTCGGGCGGCTTCGACGCGATGACCGTGGCAGTAGCGGTGGCGGTGATCGGGTCCGCGCTCGTCGGCCACTCGCTGGGGGACACGCTCTACGTCTTCTCGCTGAACGCCCTCGGGCTAACGCGCGCCTTCACGATTAGCCTCGGGCTCTTCGTCTTCCTGACCTACGCGCTCGGGATCGTGTTCCTGGGTGACGCGATCACGCTGGCTGAGATCATCGGCTCACTGCTCGTGCTGGTGGGCGTCTACCTAGTGGCCCTGCGGGGACGGCGGAGGGGAGCGCCCGAGACGGCACCGGCAGGCGGCGGGAATCTCAAGCAAGGACTGGCGCTCGTGGGGATTACCGCGCTCATCTGGGCGATCGCGACCGTCTGGCTGGGGGATGCGGTGGAGGGCCAGAACGCGGTTGCGGTGACGGCGCTGCGCCTGCCGGCGAGCGCCCTGGTAGTGGGATTCGTGGCGGGGGCGATGCCACGGTCTAGCGTCCGGCGGTGGCAGATCTCACGCTGGGACCACGGCGCGCTCTTCCTCGCCGGGGTGGCGGGCACGGGCGTGGGGAGCCTGCTCTGGATCTACGCGGTGCAGGAGGCGGGGGTGGGGCGCGCCGCCGTGGCAAGCGCCATCTCCCCGCTCTTCGCGGTGCCGCTGGGAGCCATCTTCCTGGGGGAGCGCTTGACCCTCTGGCTGGTGGCGGGGGTGGCGGTCGCGGTCGCGGGGATCATCCTGATCTCGTAAGGAACCACAGGAAGACAGGAAGACCCTGAGCCGCGTGGCCGCCCCGCAATCAGGATCGAGATGCCATATCATTTTGGGCCCATGTTCAGAGGCGAAGGAGCAGCGGGAGCCCTGCGGGCGGGATTCATCCTGCTGGTCGCACTGGGCGTGGCCGGCAGCGGTCTGGCACTGGCCTACGAACGCCACTGGCAGGGTCCCTGGCAACTGGCGCCGTGGATAACGCTGGGCATCGTGCTCGTGGCGACGGCGGCCCTGATGGTTCGCCCAACAAGGGCGATGGCGTGGATGGCGCGAACCGTAGCGGTGCTGGCCATCGCGAGCTCCGCCATCGGCGTCTGGCAGCACATCGACGCGAATTACAACGTGGGCGCGGAGGGGCACGAGTCTCATGACCACCACGACCACTCCCACGGCGACGAGTCGGACGAGAGCGGCCCAAGCATGGGAGACGTGATGAGCGGAGCCGCGGGACATGCGCCGATTCCGGCCGCGCTGGCGATCACGCCGGCGGGGCTAGCGCTGGGCCTGGCGACGATCGGCCTCGGCGGCCGGCGAAGGCTGCCGGAGGGGTAGCAGGCGAGCGTCAGCCGGTGGCGGTGAAGAAGTCAGCGCGAGGCGTGCCGGTGTCGTCGTAGACAGGCTCCTCGAGGTCGACGCGGAACTTGCTGATCTGGGAGCCGGTGATGCCGTGCCGGCCGAGGTGGGCGCCCATGTCGCGATAAGGGGCGTTCTCGAAGTGGAAGCGCAGGGAAGCTTCGTCGTCCCACAGCTCGTAGACCCAGATGCGCTCGGCGACGCGGGGGTCGGCGGTCCACTCGTAGTTGCGGCAACCGGGCTCCTCAAGGGCGGCGTCGATGTAGGCGCCGGCGGTGGCGAGGGCCTGGTCGCGCAGTTCGGGGTCGAGGTCGATGCTTCCGGCTATGACGATCACGGGCGTGCCTCCTGGGGAGGGAATGCTACCGGTGTGGCGAGCCAGGCGCGGGCCGTCAGGCTTGCCAGGGATTGATGACCTCGATGCCGCATCCACTGAAGCCCGCAACGTCCCGTGTGGCGACGCCCGCGCCGCGCGCACGGGCGATCGCCGCGATCTGGCAATCGGCCTGGCCGATGGCGTTGCCGGCTGCGCGGCGTGCGGCCGCTATCGTGGCGTAGGTACGAGCGGCATCGGTGTCGAAAGGCAGGATGCGACCGGCGAAGTTCTGTCGGAGCGTCCTCTCGATCGAAGCGGCAAGTGTGGCGCGGCGCCTTCCTGCAGGCAGAATCTCAACCCCGTAACGCAGTTCCGCCTCACTGACCGTGGTGAAGAACAGCTCGGAGGGTGGTTGACGGGCGAGCCACTCGAGGACGGTGCCGTTCGGGACAAGCCGCGTTAGCTCGGAGACGACATTCGTGTCGAGGACGATCACCGTCAAGCTCAGTCGAAGGAGGGCGGTTCGCGCATGGGTTCGCGGGCCGGCAGCTCCAGGTCGACGTCGCCGAACTCAGCGTGGAAGGCGGCGAACTGCTTGCGGATGGCCGTACCGAGGTCCTGGGGCGGCTCGGAGGGTTCCTCGCCGAGGGCTTCGCCCAGGATCTCCCGCACTTCCTGCTCCATCGACCTGCCGTTCACGGCCGCGCGAACCCGCAAGCGCCGTTTCAGTCCTTCGTCCAGGTTCCGCACGGTGATACTGGCCACGGGTTCAGCCTCCCGGTCGCACTCGACGTGCGTTCAGTGCTGGCGTTAATAGCAATGCTATCACTGCTGGCGATGACTCGCGCGAGTCGCGAGCGTGTGCGCACACCTGCCGTCAGTTCACCCTGCGGCCGCCGGTCTCGGCCCAGTAGGGCTCCCGCAGCTCGAACTTCTTGAGCTTGCCGGTGGCCGTGCGCGGGAGCTCGGCGGCGAACTCGATCTGGCGCGGCACCTTGAAATGGGCCATGTTGTCGCGGCAGAAGTTGGTGATCTCGTCGGCGGTTGCGTCCTCGCCCTGCTGGAGGACGATGACGGCGAGGGGCGTCTCGCCCCAGCGCTCGCTGGGGATGCCGACGACGGCGGCCTCCAGCACCTTGGGGTGCCGATAGAGCACGTCCTCGACCTCTATGGAGGAGATGTTCTCGCCCCCTGAGATGATGACGTCCTTGGCGCGGTCGACGATGTTGATGTAGCCGTGCTCGTTCACGGTTGCGAGGTCACCGGTATAGAAGTAGCCGTCGCGGACCACCTTGGCGGTCTCCTCGGGCTGGTTCCAGTAGCCCTTGAAGACCATGTTGCCGCGGGCCGCGACCTCGCCGATGGCGGTGTCGTCCCGCGGCACGTCACGGCCGCCCTCGCCGACGACGCGCAGATCGACACCGACGGAGGGGTGGCCGGCGCGCGCCTTGAGCCGATAGAAGGCGTCACCCTCGGCGGTCACGTGGGGCTTGGGCTCGGCGACGGTGAGGATGGGGGCGGTCTCGGTGAGGCCGTAGATCTGCATGAAGGTCCAGCCGCGCTCCTGCTCCAGCCGCTCGACGAAGGTGACGGGGGGTGGGGCGCCGGCGCAGACGAAGCGGGGGCTGGTCGCGATCTCGTACTCGCCGGCGTCCTCGAAGTCGAGGATGCGGGCGAGGACGGCGGGGGCCATGCAGGCGAAGGTGACGCCCTCGTCGCGCATGAGGCCGTAGAGCAGGTCGGGCTCCGGGGCGCGCACGATGACATGCTTCCCGCCCATCGCGGTAAGGGCGTAGACGCCACCCCAGCCGTTGCAGTGAAACATGGGCAGGGTCCACATCTCGACGTCGTCGTGGTTGACGCCCAGGTGGGCGATGAAGTGGTAGGCGTTGGCGTAGAAGTTGCGGTGGGTGAGCATCACACCCTTGGGGCGGGCGGTGGTGCCGGAGGTGTAGTTGATGCTGACGAGGTCGTTCTCGTCGAGCTGCGGGTCGGGCGGGGGCGTCTCGGGCTGGCCGGAGACGAGCTCCTCCCAGTCCTGCCAACCCTCGGGGGTGGGGGCGGCGCCGTAGCGGGCGACGATCCAGTGCTCGACATCGGGGAGGCCGCCACGGATGGCGTCGAGCGCATCGGTGAGGTCGGAGTCGGCGATGATGGCCTTCGCGCCGGAGTGGGAGAAGGCGTACTGGAAGTCCTCGGAGACGAGGCGGTAGTTGAGGGGCACGAGGACGGCGCCGATGAGGGAGGTCCCGTAGAACGACTCGAGGAAGTGGTGGCTGTTGGGGCTGAGGATGCCGACGCGATCGCCCTTGCCCACGCCGAGGCTCGTGAGGCCGTGCGCGAGCTTGTAGCAGCGCCGGGCAAACTCGGCGTAGGTGAAACGCTTGTCGCCATCGACGACGGCCTCCTTGGGGCCGTAGAGGCTCTCCGCGCGGAAGAGGAAATCGTTGACGACCATGGGGACTTCCATGCCGCTTCTCCGGGCGCCATGCGGGCGTGGCGAGATGCTACCCGCCCGTCCGCAAGGGCGAAACCGGAAGGCGGGGTTAGGGGGCGGGGGCGGGCCCTTCTGTAGACTCCACCTCTGGACCGCCTTCAAGGAGCCTCCCGATGGCAGCACCTTCCGCACCCACCACAACGCTGATGACGCCCGCCTGCAACGCCAACCCCTACCCCGAGTACGCCCGGCTGCGGGCTCAGTCCCCCATCCGCATCGGGCCGGAGGACGAGGGGCTGTGGGCGCTGTTGCGCTACGAGGACGTGTACGGCGCGCTCCAGGACCACGCGACGTTCTCCTCGCAACGGCAGACGCGGCAGACGTCGGAGAGCGGGATGAGGCTGGTGCTCCTGAACGACGATCCGCCGCGGCACACGCGCTTCCGACGGCTGGTGAACAAGGCATTCACACCGCGGCGCATCCGCGAGCTGGAGCCGTGGCTGGAATCAGTGGTGAACGAACTGCTGGAGGATGTTGGCGAGGGCGAGTTCGAGGTGGTGGAGAACTACACGATGCCGCTTCCCGTGATGGCAATCGCGGAATTGCTCGGGATTCCCCGCGAGGAGTACCAGACCTTCAAGGAGTGGACGGACATCTCCCTGGGCATCCACGCGCCCACGATGGAGGACCGAAAGCGGGCCACGCAGGAGATGATGGCCTACTTCGGGCAGATGGCGGCAGCGAGGCGGGAGCACGGGGCCAAGGATCTGATCACCGCGCTGGTGGAAGCGGAAATCGAGGGCGAGGCGCTGGAGGACTGGGAGGTGCTCGGCTTCTGCATGCTGCTGCTCATCGCCGGGAACGAGACGACCACGAATCTGATGGGCAACACGATCGCCTTCCTCTCGCAGCGGCCCGAGCTGTGGTCGCGGCTGCGCGAGGACCGCTCGCTCATCCCGCAGCTGATCGAGGAGATGCTGCGCTACGAGAGCCCCGTGCAGGTGCTCTTCCGCGTCACGACGCGGGACGTGGAAGTGAACGGCGTGACCATCCCCGCGGACGAGCGCGTGGGCGTCTTCTACGGGGCGGCGAACCGCGACCCGGAGGAGTGGGAGGAGCCGGACGAGTTCGTGCTGGAGCGCGACCTGCACGCGCACGTCGGGTTCGGGCACGGGACGCACTACTGCCTCGGTTCGCCGCTGGCGCGCGCGGAAGCGCGGATGACGCTGAATGCGTGGCTCGACCGCTTCGCCGCGATCGAGCCAGCGTCGGCGCCGGTCCGGCAGACGGGCACGGGCGTCGTGCTGGGGTACAACTCGCTACCGGTGTCGCTTACCCGAGCCTGACACAGACGGGGCAGACCGGTTCATTGCCGGGGGATAGGATAGAGCCGTGCCCCTCATCGAGACGTACGCCCTGACCAAGCAGTACCCCAGGGTCACCGCGTTGAACGCGCTCGACATCAACGTCGAGCCAGGCATCATCGGGCTGGTCGGGGCGAACGGAGCGGGCAAGAGCACGCTCATCAAGATCCTGCTGGGATTGCTGCCGGCGACGCGCGGCAAGGCGCGCGTGCTCGATATGGATGTGGAGACCGAGGGGCGGGCGATCCGCGGGCTCGTCGGCTACATGCCGGAGCACGACTGCCTGCCGCCCGACCTCTCGGCGACGGAGTTCGTGGCGCACCTGGCGGAGGTGAGTGGCCTGCCCCGCACGGCGGCCCGCGAGCGCACGGCGGAGACGCTGCGGCACGTAGGGCTGTTCGAGGAGCGCTACCGGGAGATCGGCGGCTACTCCACCGGCATGAAGCAGCGCGTGAAGCTCGCGCAGGCGCTCGTGCACGACCCGCGCCTGATCTTCCTGGACGAGCCCACGAACGGGCTCGATCCGGCGGGACGCGAGGAGATGCTCGACCTCGTGCGGCGGACAGGGCGCGAGTTCGGCATCGCGGTGCTGATGTCATCGCACCTGCTGGGGGAGATCGAGCGGGTGTGCGACTCGCTCATCGTGATCGACGCGGGGCGGCTGGTGCGGCAGGGGGCGGTGGCGGAGTTCACGGCGGGGCTGGGGTCGCTGGAAGTGGAGGTGGAGGGCGATGCCGCCGCGCTGGCGGAGGCGCTGACGGCACGGGGTTTCGAGGCCCGCGGCGAGGGTTTCCTCGCGCACGTGGGGTTGAACGGCGACGACCCGTACGACGCGATCCGCGACTGCATCGTTGAGCTTGAGCTGGGGCTGGTGCGGCTGGAGCAGCGCCGGCAGACACTCGAAGACATCTTCCGGCCGGATGCGGACGAGGCGGTGGCGGAGCGTGTCTGAGCGGGCTGCGGGAAGCATCTACGACCTCGGCTACCGGCGTTACGAGGGGCGTCGCCTGGGACGCTGGGACGCCGTGTTCTCGCTGTACGTGCACGGACTGCGGGCGGCTTTCGGGCTGGGACGGCGGACGCGGAGCAAAGTCTTCCCGATGGGGCTCGCGGTCGTCGCGGCGATCCCGGCGCTGGGCTACCTGATGGCGGCAGCCTTCATCGACATCGACATCTCGGACGCGATCGGGGCGGAGGACTACTTCACTTCGACCTTCTTCTTCCCGCCGGCGGCCTTGATGCTGTTCGTGGCGGCGGTCGCGCCGGAACTGCTGGGGCGCGACCAGCGGCACGCGACGCTGCCGCTCTACTTCTCGCGGGGGTTGAGCCGGCAGGACTACGCCCTGGCGCGGTACGCCTCGATGGCGACGGCGCTGCTGGCGCTGACCCTGCTACCACAGGCGCTCCTGTTCTTCGGCAACGCGCTCGTGGTGGACAGCTTCGGTGGCTACTTCCAGGACGAGTGGGGGCAGGTCGGGCCGATCATCGGCAGCAGCATCCTGATCTCGCTTTTCTTCGCCGCAATCGGGATGGTGATCTCCGCGCAGAGCGGGCGGCGCGCGTTCGCCACCATCGGCGTGATCGCGCCGTTTGTGTTCCTCCCCATCATCTCGGGCGTGCTGGTCGGGGTGGTGGAGAACTTCATCGGCCGGCTCGGCGTCTTCCTGAACCCGTTCTTCGTGATCGATGGGTTCACGTACTGGTTCTTCGACGCCGCTCCGGACCTCGGCGAGGGACACCCGCTTAACACCGCGGACTTTGCCGGGGGCTGGTACTTCTTCTTCGCGCTGGCGTTGACGGCTATCGCGGTCGCGCTGCTGGTGCGCCACTACGGACGGCGAAGCCTATGAGCACGGAGGAAGGGACAGCGCCCCAGGCCGCGGTCGAGGTCGTCGACGTCTCACGCTGGTACGGCAACGTGGTGGCGGTGAACGGCATCTCGTTCGCGCTCGAGCCGGGCGTGACGGGATTGCTCGGGCCGAACGGTGCGGGGAAGACGACGCTGCTGAACATGATCGCGGGTTTCCTGAAGCCTTCGGTGGGGGACGTGCAGGTGCTGGGGGAGACCTCCTTCGGAAACCCGGACATCTACCGGCGAGTCGCCCTCGTACCGGAGCGGGAAGCGGTGTACGACTTCCAGACCGGCCACCAGTTCGTGTTGATGAGCGCACGGATGCACGGGCTTCCCGACGCGCAGGAAGCCGCGCTGCGGGCGCTGCACATGGTCGAGATGGTGGGTGACGCGGATCGGGCGACGGGCGGGTACTCGAAGGGGATGAAGCAACGCGTCAAGATCGCCGCCGCCCTGGTCCACGACCCCGAGGTGCTGCTGCTGGACGAGCCGTTCAACGGCATGGACCCGCGCCAGCGCCTGCAGATGATGGAGCTTCTGGGCCGGATGGCGGAACAGGGGCGGACGATCCTGTTTTCGTCGCACATTCTGGAAGAGGTCGAGCGGCTGGGGGAGAACGTCCTGGTCGTGGTCGCGGGGCGGCTGGCGGCATCCGGAGACTTTCGCGCGATTCGCAAGCTGATGACAGACCGGCCGCACACGATCACGATTCGATCGAGCGACAACCGCGGCCTCGCGCGGACACTGATGGCGGAAGAGAGCGTCTTCGGCGTCGAGCTGACGGACGGGAAGATCGTGGTGCGGACGAACGAGCTCGGCGCCTTTACCTCGATGGCGCCGCGAGCGGCACAGGAGGCAGGCGCCTCGCTGTTCGAGGTGCGCCCCGAGGACGAGTCGCTGGAGAGCGTTTTCGAATACCTGGTGACGCGATGACGTGGCTGGTCCTGACCCTGACGCTGCGACAGCTGCTGGGGCAGAAGCGGACCCTGTTCCTGGCGGCAGTGGGATTGCTGCCCGTGCTGGCCGCCATCATCTTCCGGGCGGCCGGCGACGGCGACGAGTCGGCCGCCGAGTTTGCCGCACAGGTCGTGCTGAACGCGCTCGTCATCAACATCCTGCTCCCCCTGACGGCCCTGGTGCTGGCGACGGCCTCGCTGGGGAGCGAGATCGAGGACGGGACGATCGTCTACCTGCTCTCGAAGCCGGCGGAGCGCTGGCGCATCGTCGCCGGGAAGCTGCTGGCGGCGTGGGGGGCGACGGCGGTGCTGGTGCTCGCAAGCGCCCTGGTCAGTGGGGTCGTCGCGCTGGCAGGGGAGGGGGAGTCGCGCCTCCTGATCGGGTTCCTGGTCGCCATCGCGGTAGGGTCGCTGGCGTACTCGTCGGTCTTCGTCCTGCTCAGCCTGGTGACCTCGCGGGCGCTGTTCGTGGGGCTGGCCTACGCCTTCATCTGGGAGGCCGTGATCACAAACTTCGCCCCGGGTGTGCAGCGGTTCAGCATCCGCGAGTTCACGGCTTCGATCGCGGAGGCGGTGGGCGACACAAACCCGTGGGTGTTCGACGCAGACCTCGGCACGACGTACTCGGTAATCCTGCTAGTGGTGGTGACTGCGGTTGGGGCGGCCCTGGCGGTGCGGCGACTCTCGCGGTTCGAACTGAGCGAGGCGCCCTAGGAGGGGTCAGGAGCCGTCGCCGCGGAGCAGGTCCTCCACGTCGCGGAGGACATCGT
Source organism: Chloroflexota bacterium (assembly GCA_026702615.1). GTDB lineage: Bacteria > Chloroflexota > Dehalococcoidia > Tepidiformales > Tepidiformaceae > UBA2991. The sequence continues at coordinate 42,233 of JAPPBY010000007.1, forward strand.
CGGCGGAGAGCTCGGTGTCGGGCTCGATGACGGGCGGATCACCCTCCTGATACTGCTCTTCGAGGGCCCGTACGTACTGGACGATCTGGTCGTCGCCGCTCGACGCCTCCTCCACGCGCTGGAGGAAGGCCGAGCACTCGCGTTGAAGCTCGTCGAGACCGGGCACGTAGCCGACCATGGGTTCAAGCGCACGAAGGAGGGCGAGGGTGGCAGGCGGGTTCTCGTCGACGCTGAGGTAGTGGGGGACGGAGGCGGCGACGCTCACGAGGGGGAGGCCGTGCTTGCGCATGGCATCGTGGAGGACGCCGATGATACCCGTGGGCCCCTGGTAGCGGGAGGGGGAGAAGCCGAAGCGACGCGCGAGGGCCGCATCGGCGGCGCTACCGCTGACGGGGATGGGGCGGGTGTGGGGGGTAGCGGCCGGCCGCGCGACGAGCGTGCAGACGAGCGACGGCTGGAGGGCGGCGATGGCGCTCGCGAAGCGCGAGGCGAACGGCTCCCAGCGCAGGTTCGGCTCGGTGCCGGTGATCGCGACGAGGTCGTGGGAGGCGTCGCTCAGGCTGGCGGCCCAGGCCTCGTTGGTGGGCCACGTAATCTCGCGCAGGCCGCCCTCGACCAGCCGGACCTCGGGGCGCGTCTCCGTGAAGACGAAGTACTCCTCGGGATCGACGGTGATGAAGCGCTCGGCGTTGCTGGCCTCGATCAGGTGGCGGGCGGCGTCGATGGTGACCGTGCCCGTATCGCTCCAGCCGGTGAACGCCATGACGACCACGGGGGACCGCAGCCCCTCGACCGGCGAGACCTCAAATCCGTCCACGCAGCTATCGTAGCGGGTGGTGTGGTTAGGGGGCGGGGCGGGTACGACACAGATCTCAGTGGCATTACTTTAGTAGGAAAGTAAGGACTTATACGCTAGAGTAATGCCAAGAGGTGACTGGTGATTGAGTCCGGAGTCACGGCAAAGGGGCAGACGACGTTGCCGAAAGCGGTGCGGGAGGCCTTGTCGGTGAAGCCCGGAGATCGAGTGCGGTACGTGATCCAGGATGGGGAAGTCCGGATTCTCAAGGCAGGGCCAATAGACCGTCTCTTTGGGATTCTCCAGTACGACGGCCCGCCTGTGTCTCTGGAGGAGATGGACCAGGCTGTCGCTGAAGGTGCGTCGGACGCGTGATCGCGCTCGACACGAACGTGCTGGTCCGCTACCTCGTGCGGGACCATGCCGAACACGCAGAGGCCGCACGAGCACTCCTTGAGGGATTGACTCCGGAACGACCTGCGTTCGTTTGCCGCGAGGTCGCACTTGAGGTGGTCTGGGTGCTGGAACGGGCCTACCGCTTCCCGCGGTCCCAGATCGCCAGCGTCCTGCTCGAACTGCTCGCAACCGACAGCTTGATCTTCGAGGCTTCCGACGACGTCGCGCGCGCGGCGTGGCTCTACCGGCAGGGCGGCCCGGGGTTCTCAGACCGGATGGTCCTGGCAGCGGCGGGGCGAGTTGAAGCAGCACCGCTGTACACATTCGACCGCCGGCTCTCGCGGGTGGAGGGAGCAGAACTGGCGGGAGCGGGCCAGGAGGGGAGCAGCTAGCGGCCGCCGGAGAGGGGTGGGCGCTGGGGACCGCGGCGGTGGTACATGGGAGAGCCGTCGCCGCCGTGCCGGAGCATGACGACCTCGGCCATGATGCTGATGGCGATCTCCTCCGGCGTCTCGGCGCCGATCGCGAGGCCGATGGGGGTGCGCACCTTGGCCAGCTCGTCCGGGTCGAAACCCTCCTCGCGCAGGTGTTCGAGGACGGCGGCGGTGCGGCGCTTCGAGCCGATCATGCCGACGTAGCCCGCATCCCGGCCGAGACAGCGGCGCAGGGAGAGCTCGTCCTGCTTATGGCCGCGCGTGACCATCACGATGGCCGTGTTGGGGTTGATGGGGAAGCGGTCGAGGGCCTCCTCGAAGTCGTCGCATATGACCTCGTCGGCCTCGGGCAGGAGCTCGGGGTCGGCGAAATCCTCACGGTCGTCCAGAACGGCGACGTGGTAATCGAGGAAGTCGGCGAGCTTCGCGAGGGCGCGACCGATGTGGCCCGCGCCCACGACGAGGAAGACCGGCTTCGACTCGACAACTTCGAGGTACACGCTCGTGGCCTCGGGGAGGACGCGCTCGGAAAGGCCGTCGGGGCCGTCGTAGACGGTCTCGGCGGCGTGGCGCCGGAAGGCGTCGGGTGCGCGGTCGGCAACAAGGTCGTCGAGACGAGGGTCGCCAAGAGTGCCACTGCGGCCGCCGCTGGGGTCGACGAGGAGCTTCGCTCCCTGCACCAGGGAGGGCGCGCCCGGCTCAAGAACGGTGGCAAGCAGGACGGGCTCGCCGCCGCTTGCGGCTTCAAGGAGGCGCTCGGTGTGGTCGCGCATAAAGGGAAGTGTACGGCGCACGGGTGGGGATCGCGCTACGATCGGCCGACATCACAACAACGAGGGCGCGCATGAGCGCACTGCAGGAACGGGATCCGGAAGTCGCCGCGGTGATCGCGGCGGAGGAGAAGCGTCAGACGGAGACGCTGGAGATCATCGCGAGCGAGAACTACGCCTCGGCAGCCGTGCTGGAGGCAACGGGCTCGGTACTCACGAACAAATACGCCGAGGGCTACCCGGGCAAGCGGTACTACGCGGGCAACGCACACTCGGACGAGGTCGAGTCGCTCGCGATCGAGCGGGCGAAGGCGCTCTTCGGGGCGGAGCACGCGAACGTGCAGCCGACCTCGGGGGCGGAGGCCAACATGGCCGCCTACCTCGCGTTCGCGGACCCGGGGGACACGTTCCTCGGGCTGGAGCTGACCCAGGGCGGGCACCTGACGCACGGCTCCCCCGTGAACTTCAGCGGGCGGCTCTACAACTTCGTTCCCTACTCCGTGGACCGCGAGACCGAAGTGGTCGACATGGCGACAGTCGCGGAGCTGGCCGCGGAGGCGAAGCCTCGCATTATCGTGACGGGAGCGACGGCGTATCCGCGGCAGTTCGACTTTCCCGCGTTCGCCCAGATCGCGCAGGACGTGGGGGCGCTGCTGCTGGTCGACATGTCGCACTTCGCGGGGCTGGTGGCGGGGGGCGCGCACCCCTCGCCGGTGCCCCACGCCGACATCGTCACCACCACGACGCACAAGACGCTGCGGGGTCCGCGCGGGGCCCTCGCGCTCACGAAGGAAGAGCACGGGGCAGCGCTCGACAAGGCGGTCTTCCCCGGCACGCAGGGCGGACCGCACATGCACAGCATCGCCGCCAAGGCGGTAGCCTTCGGCGAAGCGGCGAAGCCAGAGTTCCAGGCCTACGCAGCCAAGATCGTGGAGAACGCGGCAACGCTGGCGGAGGCGCTGCAGGAGGGCGGCCTGCGGCTCGTATCGGGCGGCACGGACACCCACCTCATCCTGATCGACTGCAGCACGCTCGGCATCAGCGGTATGAAGGCGCAGAACGCCCTGCAGGGCTCGGGCATCATCGCGAACAAGAACACGATCCCGTACGACGAGCGTTCCCCGTTCGTGACCAGCGGGCTACGCATCGGTACGCCCGCCCTGACCTCGCGGGGCATGGGGGCGGACGAGATGCGGCGGCTGGCGGCGTGGATCGCGCATGTCCTGAAGGACCCCGACGGCGAGGGCGTGCGCGAGGGCGTTCGGCAGGAGGTCGCGGAGTTCGCGAGGGCGTATCCCGTGCCGGGAATCACCGACGCCTAAAGAAGCGCGCATCTGGCACCGTCATTGCATTGAGCACACATGGGGGCAGTGCTACGCTCCCTGAGCAGCCGGGCGCCCCGACCGCGGAGTCGGGGGAAACCCACCGTTCGGTATCCGGAGCGCTATGCGCGAGTACGAATTGATGGCCGTGTACGACCTCGCAGTGATCGAGGAAGGCGGCCAGGACGCCAGCGTCCAACACCTCACCACTCTTGTCGAACGAAACGGCGGGTCGGTCACGGAGGTCGACCACTGGGGCCGGCGCCGTCTGGCCTACCCCATGAACAAGCAGCTCGATGCGGACTTCATCGTCACACGGATCGAGCTCGACCCACAGGCAGTGAAGCCGCTGAACGCGGACTTCGAGATCGAGGAGCGGGTCTACCGCCACCTGGTCGTGCGGGCGGACGAGTTGCCGCCGCCGCGGCCTGCGCTCGCACCCGCGGGGTCGCGGGGACCGGGTTCGCCGACCGGGCCGAGGTTCGAGGGCGCGCCTGAGGCGCCCTCCGCCCCGGCGCCAATGCCGCCAGCCGACGCTCCTCCCGCCTCCGAGGCCTCGGCTGCTCCCGCACCAGAGGCCGAGGCCGCTCCTCCCGCCGCCGAGGCTGAGGCTGCTCCCGCCGTCGAGGCTGAAGCAGCTCCGGCTACCGAGGCTGAGGCTGCTCCCGCCGTCGAGGCTGAAGCAGCTCCGGCTACCGAGGCTGAGCCTGCTCCCATCGCCGAGGCTGAGGCGGCTCCGGCTGCCGAAGCGGAGGCTCCCGCAACCGCGGAAGCTGCCGACGAGGCCCCCGCCGCGGAAGCCGAACCAGACGAGACCACGACCCCCGAAGAAGAAGCCGCACCGGCCCCAGAGGCCAGTGCGGAAGAGTCCGAACCGCAGGCGGACGACGACACCGCGAAGGAGTAGCCGCACATGGGCAACCTCAACAAGGTGATGATCATTGGCAACACGGGCCGGGACGCGGAGCTTCGCTATACCGCCAACGGCACGGCGGTGTCCGACTTCAGCATGGCCGTCAATTCGCGCCGCCGCGCCCAGCAGAGCGGCGAGTGGGAGGACGAGACCGAGTGGTTCCAGGTGGTGCTGTTCGGTGATCGCGCGGAGCGCATCAGCCAGTACATCACGAAGGGCAAGCAGCTCTACGTGGAAGGCCGCCTGCGGACCCGCAACTGGGACGATGACCAGGGCGTGCGCCACTACCGCACCGAGGTCATCGCGAACAACATCGAGTTCCTCGACCGCCGCGGCGAAGGCGGCGGTGGAGGTGACTGGGGTGGCGGCGGCGGCGGTAGCCGCGGCGCCGCGCCCTCCGACGTGGACGACCTGCCCTTCGAATAAACGTACCCCGGGGCCGCTCGGCGGTCCCGCCACCCGGTGCGCCCGAGCGCACGAAACCCATCGGGAGGAGAACACGATGACTGAACCACGACCATTCACGCCTCCGGCGGCTGCGCCGGGCGCAGGCGCACCACCAGGCCGCGACCGTCCCGGGGACTTCCGTCCGTCCGGCGACCGCCCACCCGGCGATCGACCGGGCGGCGATCGACCAGGCGGCGACCGCCGAGGTCCGGGGGACCGTCCCCGGCGGGGCGGCGGCGGGCGGCGCTTCGGCGGACGCCGGCGCCTGTGCCGCCTCTGCAACAAGGTGCGCTGCTCCCCAGGCGAGGAGTACAAGGTCGACTACAAGGACGTCGACCGGCTGCGGCACTTCATCAACGACCGCGGAAAGATCGAGCCGCGGCGGAAGCTGGCGACCTGCGCGCTGGCGCAGCGGGCGATCTCGCACGCGGTGAAGCGGGCGCGCCACGTGGGGTTGCTGCCCTACACGCTGCAGCACGTGCGCGAGACCCGCATCTTCCCGCTGCGGGGATAGGGCCCCGACCCGATGACGCGTCGCGACCGCACGACGGGGCTGCCCAGCGCCCAGCGGGGGCGGCGCGCCGCCGCGCGTGCGGGCGAAGACGGCGGGTTCTCCGTCCAGCGACTGACGCGCTTCGGGATCATCGGGGTGGCAGTGGCAGCCCTGCTCGTCGTGGTCGCCCTGCTGGCCTACAACTGGTACGACAGCAGCATCGCGCAGCCCGGCAAAACGGTGCTGCGCGTGGGCGAGGAGGAGTTCTCCCTCTCGTACTACGCCGCACGTCTGCCCGAGTTCGCGCGGGCCGAGGGCGCCACCAGCGGCCTCCTGCTGACGGACGCGTTGCTGGGCAAGCTGGAAGAGGAAGGGCTCGTCCTGACGGCAGCGGCGGAACGCGGGATCGTGCTGAGCGATGACGACGTCACCGCCGCGATCGCGGTCTGGCTCGGCGTTCCCCTCGACACCTCCCGTGGCAGCCTGTTCGACAATCGCTACCGGGACGAACTGCGGAACTCGGGACTGAGCGACAGCCACTACCGCGAGCAGACTAGGGCGCGGGAGGCGGAGACTCGGCTCCGAGAATGGCTGCGCGAGGAGATCGGCGAGACGGGAGCCCTCTTGCACCTCCGCGTGGTGACAGCTGCCACGCTCGAGGAGGCGGAAGCCCTGCGGGCACGCATCGACGAGGGCGAGGACATGGGCACGATCGCCCAGGTCGACTCGCTGCACGAGGCGTCGCGCCAGAACGACGGCCTCTGGACCACTCCCCCGGCGCTGCTCGAGGCGGCCCTTCAGGACGCGCTGGCCGGCGCCGAGGAAGGCGCGCTGCTGGACCCGGTGGAAGCCGGCGGCGCCTTCTGGGTGATCCGGCTGGAGACCCGGGAGGCGGCGGGGACCTACACCGACCGGCACATCGCGGAGCTCACGGAGCTGCACTTCGAGGAAGCGATCGAAGCGGCACGCGAACGTGTGACAATCGAGCGCGACTTCACGACAGACGACGCCAACTGGGCGATCGAAGAGGCGAGCTAGACCGTGGCAAACGAAATCGGCATCGGCTTCCTGGGCATGGGCAACGTCGGCGAGAAGGTGGTGGCGACACTGCTGGAGCGAGCCGACCAGTTCCGCGAACAGACAGGCGCGTCGCTCACGCTGCGCCGCGTGGCGGTGAAGGATCCGACCCGCTCCCGCGGTATCGACCTGCCCGCGGGCGTGCTCACCGGCAATGCCAGCGATGTGCTGGACGACCCCTCGGTCGATGTCGTGGTGGAAGTGATCGGCGGGGACGGGGCCGCGGGCGACTACGTGCGTCGCGCGCTGGCGGGCGGCAAGCACGTCGTCTCGGCGAACAAGGAGCTGGTCTCCAAGGCGGGGCCGGAGCTGTTCGAACTGGCTCGCGAGAACGGAGCGGCACTGCGCTTCGAGGCGAGCGTAGGCGGGGGCATCCCCGTCATCTCGCCGTTGCTGCGCGACCTGCCGGCGAACCGGGTAGTCGCAATCCGGGCGATCATCAACGGGACCACGAACTTCATCCTGACGAACATGGCGCAGCGCGGCGACAGCTTCGAAGACGCGCTCGCCGAGGCGCAGGATCTGGGCTACGCCGAACCGGACCCGACGAACGACGTGGACGGCTACGACGCGGCCTTCAAGATCGCACTGATGGCGGGGCTCGCCTTCGGGACCTACGTGCCGCCCGAGGCGGTGGCGACGGAAGGGATCCGTGCGCTGGCCCCGCAGGACTTCGAGTACGCGCGCGAGCTCGGCTACGTGATCAAGCTGCTGGCCATCGCCGAGCGGCACGGAGACGGCGTGCTGGCGCGCGTCCACCCGGCGCTCCTACCCGAGTCGGAGCCACTGGCGCGCGTCGACGGCGTGCAGAACGCGGCACAGATCCAGGGCGACCTCGCGGGCACGCTCACGTTCCAGGGGGCGGGAGCGGGAGCCGCGCCAACGACGAGCGCCGTGCTCGCCGACGTACTCGATATCTCGCGGTCGCTGGCGGAGGGGGCGCAGCCGCGCTGGGACCCAGGTCCCTGGCGGAGGGGAGAAGCGCTGGGGCTGGGGGCTCTGGAGACGCGCTACTATCTCCGCATGACGGTTCTCGATCAGCCGGGCGTGCTCGCGCAGATCGCTCGTGTCCTCGGCGAGGCTCAGGTGAGCATCGCCGCCGTGGATCAGCGCGAATCGGACGAGGAGCGGGGCACGGCCGAACTGGCGTTGATGACGCATCGCGCGCGAGAGCTGGCGGTGACCGGCGCGATCGACACCCTGCGGGGCCTCGACGAGGTGAGCGAGGTGGACGCGATGCTGCGGGTGGAGGGCGCCACATGACCTCCGAACCTGCCCTGCGCTCGATCGAGGAGACGCTGGTCCTGCTGGAGAATCAGGCCAGGGCCCAGCGGGAAGCGGGTGAAGCGCTGGGGCGTGAGCTCGAGCAGCTGCGCCGCCAGGTGGAGGCAGTCGCCGATCAGGGCGAGGAGCAGGGGCGTTCGACGAGGCAGATGGAAACGACGGTCGCCCGCTACCAGGGACTCCCCCAGAAGGTCACGGAGCTCTCACAGGACACCGAGCAGATCCGCACGGCCCTCACAGAGACGCGGTCGGCGGTGGAGACGAACGAGCGTACCCGCGACGCGGAAGCGCTCGCCGCCAGCCGGGAGCTTCGGGAAGCCCTGCGCCGCGTGGAGGGCATGGAGGACCGGCTCGAGCTGTTGACCGCGGAGGCAGCGACGCGCGAGTCGAAGCTGGAGCAGCTGGGGCAGACACTCAGCGTATTGACGGACTGGCAGCAGGAGATGCGGCAGCAGACGGAGCAGTTCGACCTGCGGCTGCAGCGGCTCACGGAGGTGAGCGAAGAGGTGGAGGCGCGGGTACTGGCCGCCGCCCAGGCGCTGCAGGAGCGCCCCCTGGAGATCATCCACGAGCGGCTGCAGATTCTGGGGGAGCTGGCTCACCGGGCCGAGGAGGCGATCGAGTCGCTGCGAGGTTCGCAAGAGCTCGGCGAGGAAGTACGCGACGAGATGGGGCGTCGCCGGGACGAGCAAGAACGCATCGAAGCCCAGGTCAGCCGGGTCGAGGGCGCGGTCGACAACCTTGCGCGGCAACTCGACGAGGCCCGGGGCGAGACGGCGCTGCTGGATGGACGACACTCCGGTCTGAGCGAGCGCGTGAGCCTGATCCGCCGGGACATCTCGGAGATGGTCGACCACGTACGCGAGGAGTTCGGCCGCTACAGCGAGATGCAGGAGCGGTCGCGCAAACGGCAGATCGAGGCGCTTGAGCAGGAGTTGCGGGAGCTGAAGTTCCACGGGCTCCGCCCGCCGGACGAGCCGTGAGCGAGCCGCAACGGCGCGGGGTGCTGGAGCGCTGGGCCGAGGTCCTGCCGATCACCCCGCAGACACCACGCATCACCCTGGGAGAGGGCGACACGCCCCTCGTGCGCTCGGTCGCGATCGAGCGGGAGCTCGGCGTCGACGAGCTCTGGTTCAAACTGGAGAGTTCGAATCCGACGGGGTCCTTCAAAGACCGGGGCATGGTGGTGGCGGTGGCGAAGGCCATGGAGCGGGGCGCGCAGGCCGTGCTCTGCGCGAGCACGGGCAACACAAGCGCGAGCGCAGCGGCCTACGCGGCCCGCTGCGGTCTGGAGGCGAGCATCCTGGTGCCGCAGGGACGCGTGGCGGCGGGCAAGCTCGCGCAGGCGGTGGCGTTCGGGGCGCGCATCGTCGAGATTGAGGGCAGCTTCGACCATGCGCTCACGCTGGCGCGGTCCGTGGCCGACACCCACCCCATCGCGCTCGTGAACTCGGTGAACCCGGACCGGATCGAGGGACAGAAGACGGCGTCCTACGAGATCTGCGAGACGCTCGGCGACGCGCCCGACGCGCTCGCCATCCCCGTGGGGAACGCCGGCAACATCACCGCCTACTGGAAAGGGTTCGTGGAGTGCGCGGAGCGCGACTACGCATCGCGGCACCCGCGGATGCTGGGGTTCCAGGCGGCGGGAGCGGCGCCGTTCGTGCGGGGGGAACCGGTCGACGACCCGCAAACCGTCGCGACCGCCATCCGCATCGGGAACCCGGCCAGCTGGAAGCCGGCCGAGCAGGCTCGCGACGAGAGCGAGGGCCTCATCGACGCGGTCAGCGACGACGAGATCCTCGACGCCTACCGGCTCCTCGCGGGCTCGGAAGGGCTGTTCGCCGAGCCAGCCAGCGCAGCCAGCGTGGCGGGACTGCGGAAGCTGAATCGCGAAGGCGGGCTAAGGGGCGGACGGGTGGTGGCGGTACTGACCGGGTCGGGGCTCAAGGACCCAGAAACGGCAGAGAACGCCAACACGCCGGACGTGGTCCGGGCGACGGCCACGCTTGAGGGCGTGGAGCGGGCGCTGGGACTCTAGCGCCTGCTTGACCCCCCAGCGGCGGCCCGTAGACTCGCGGCCATGCGCACCATCACTCGATTGATCGCTCCGGCCGCGCTCGCGGGGGCACTTGCACTCGCCGCTACCGCGCCGCTCCTGGCGCTGGACGCGCCGCCCGTTGCCGACGCTCCGCACATCGTCGCGCAGGAAGCGGAAACCGGTCGCGACGTGGTGCCACCGCTCATCTGGTCACTCGTGGGCACAGGGCTCTTCTGCGGCGCGCTGGGCGTGCTCTTCCTGTTGAAGCGCGAGCTTGGCGGTTTCGAACTGAAACCGGGAGCGTGGACGGCCCCGATCAGCGTGATCGAAAGCGACAGCCTCCCCGTCGAAGAGTCGGACTACCCCGAGCCCGAGGACGACGACCACGGACACTGAGGCGCATCCCCTCCCGTGACGCGTCTGCTACTGGCGACCAACAACCCCGGCAAGGTTCGCGAAATGCGACGGCTGCTTGCGGACGAGCCGTTCGAAGTCGTGACACCCGCCGACCTCGGCATCGCGCTCGATGTGGTCGAGGACGGCGACGGGTACGCGGAGAACGCGACGCTCAAGGCCCACGCCTTCGCGGAGGCGGGGCAGTGCCTCGCCCTGGCCGACGACTCGGGCATCGAGGTGGACGCCCTCGGCGGGGCGCCCGGTCCGCTCTCCGCGCGCTACGGCGGGCCCGGTCTCGACGACGCGGGCCGCACGGACCTCATGCTGCGGGAGCTGCGCGACGTTCCGGACGGCGAGCGCGGGGCGCGCTACCAGGCAGTCGTCGCCGTCGCGTGGCCGGACGGCCGCATCGAGCGGTTCGAGGGGTCGTGGGAGGGGTCGATCGGACGCGAACCGCGCGGTGAGAACGGCTTCGGCTACGACCCTATCTTCCGCACACCGGAGGGCCGCAGCGCCGCGGATCTGAGCGCCGAGGAGAAGGACGCGGTCAGCCACCGGGGACAGGCGGTGCGGGCGGCATCTCGCTGGCTGCGGGGGAAGAGCGGCTAGCTTCCCGCCTCGTCGTCCTTGCTGGCATCGATGACGCGCTGGGCGACGTTGCCCGGCACTTCCTCGTAGCGGTCGAACTCGAGCTCGAAGAGGCCACGGCCCTGGGTCAGGGAGCGCAGGTCGGAGGCGTAGCGCTGGACCTCGGCGAGGGGGACTTCGGCTTCGACCACGCTCAAGCCGCTGTCGGGCACGATGCCGTGGATGCGCGCCCGCTTGGTGTTGAGGTCGCCGACGATGTCGCCCGCATTCGCTTCGGGCCCCCGAACGCGAATAGTCATGACGGGCTCCAGGAGGACGCCACGGGCCTCGGCCACGGCTTCCCTGAGGGCCTGGCTCGCGGCGAGCTTGAACGCCATCTCGCTCGAATCGACGGGGTGGTGCTTCCCGTCGAACAGGGTGACCTCGCAGTCCGTGAGCTCGTAGCCGGCGACCACGCCTTCGCGGGCCGTCTCCATGACGCCTTTCTCGACTGCGGGGATGAACTCGCGGGGCACGGAGCCACCCACGACCTTGCTGTTGAACTGAAGGCCAGAGCCGCGCGTGAGGGGCTTGATCTCGATGGCGACGCGGGCGTACTGGCCGTGGCCACCGGTCTGCTTCTTGTGGGTGTAGTCGGCGGAGGAGCTGCGGCCAACGGTCTCGCGGTAGGGCACGCGGGGCAGGGAGAGTTCGACCTCGAGGTTGAACTTCTGCAGGAGGCGTCCAACGGCGACGTCGAGGTGGGCATCGCCGAGTCCTTCAAGGATGGTCTCGCTGGTGCTCGCGTCGCGGCGAAGGCGGAGCCCGGGGTCCTCTTCGACGAGGCGCTGGAGGCTGGGGCCGAGCTTGTCCACAGCCGCGTTCGCGGCAGGCCGGACAGCCATGCTGTAGACCGGCTCGGGGAAAATCATGGTGGGCAGCTCGACGGGCTTGTCCTTGGTCGCGAGCGTGTCGCCGGTGCCCGTTTCGCTGAGCTTGGCGACGACGCCGATGTCCCCGGGTGACAGCGCCTCGACGGGCTCCTGGTCCTTGCCGCGCTGGCGGTAGATGGTGCCGAGGCGCTCATCGGAGGACTTGTCGCTGTTCCAGAGGTGGCTGTCGGCCTTGACCGCGCCGGTCATGACGCGGAGGTAGCTGAGGCGGCCGACGTAGGGGTCTGCGGAGGTCTTGAAGACAAGGACGGCGGGCGATGCGCCGTCGCTCACTTCGAGGCTCTCCCCGTCGGCATCGACGACCTCGCGCTGGTCGGGGGTGGGGGCGACCGCGACGAGCGTGTCGAGCACCTGACGCACGCCGATCTGGTGGGTCGCGGAGGCGCACAGAACCGGCACGATGTCGCCGGCGGCGAGGGCGGTGCGGAGGGCGCCGTGCAGCTCGTCGGCGGTAATCTCCTCGTCCTCGAAGTACTTCATCATCAGGTCTTCGTCGTTCTCGACGATGCTCTCGACGAGGGACGAGCGGAGCTCGTCGGCGGTGTCCTGGAGGTCGGCAGGCACCTCACCGGGCTCGCCGCTCTCTCCCAGGTACGCCTTCATGGCGAGCAGGTCGACGACGCCGCCGAGGTCGTGGCTCTGGCCGATGGGGAGGAAGAGGGGGGCGACGGCCGTGCCCCACTTCTCGCGGATGGCGCCCAGCACGATGTTGAAGTCGGCGTTCTCGCGGTCGAGGCGGTTGATGAGGATCATGCGGGGAAGGCCGCGCTCCTCGGCGATCTGCCAGACGCGGTCGGTGCCCACCTCGGGACCTGAGACGGCGTCGACGACGATGAGGGCGAGGTCGGCGGCGCGCACGCCACAGATAACCTCGGAGACGAAGTCGGCGTAACCGGGGGTGTCGACCAGGTTGATCTTGGCGCCGCCCCACTCAACGGGGAGGACGGAGAGGTTGAGGCTGAACTTGCGGCGGTGCTCGTCCTCGTCGTAATCGCCGACCGTGTTCTGCTCCTCGATGGAACCCATCCGCGTGACCGCGCCGCTCACGAAGAGGGCGGCCTCCCCGAGCGTCGTCTTGCCGACGTTGCCGTGCCCGGCGAGAACAACGTTGCGAATGTCTTCGGAGGGGTAGAGCTTCATCGGTGGGCGCCTCGTGGCCGCTGGGGCCGGGGATTGGGGGGCGATTGTACGCGCTCGGGTCCCTTGGCGGCGGCGGCGCGGGGGCGGCTCCTGTAGACTCCGTTCGCACGCATGTTCGAGGAACCGCGCACGTACGTCGCACTCGACCTGGAGACGACCGGGCTTGACCCGACGGACGACCGGATCACGGAAATCGGGGCGATCCGTTTCGACGACGAGGGGCGTGAGCTGGGCGTCTTCGACCAGCTCGTGAACCCCGGGCGCGCAATCCCTGCGTTCACCGAGAAGCTGACTGGAATCACGAACGAGGACGTCCAGGGGGCGCCCCCGTTCGAAGGCATCGCCAACGACCTCGCGGAGTTCGTGGGGGGGAGCGCGGTGGTGGGGCAGAACGTGCGCTTCGACCTTGCGTTCCTGGCGGAGGCAGGTCTCGAGTTCGAGGGACCGGCGCTGGATACGCTGCGGTTCGCCCGGATCCTGTTTCCCGAGGGCCCGGGAGCACTGTCGGACCTGGCGGCGGAGCTGGGGGTGGAGATGCCGGTCGCGCACCGCGCCCTCGCGGACGCGCGCACGGCAGCGTCGGTGTTCCTGGAGCTGCGACGGCGGGCGGCGGCGCTGCCAGCGGCGGAACGCGCGTCGCTGGCGCGGGTGGTGGCGCTGGACGAACCGGAGCTGGCGCGAGAGCTCGGGGGCAGGGCGGACGCGGACGCAGACGAATTCGAGGCTCCCGCGCTGCCGGAGCGGTGGCAGCCGCCGGAGCCGCTGGTGCGGGCGGAGATTCCCGAGCCGGTCACGGCGGAAGAGGTGCGGGAGGCGCTCGCGGGGGCGGCGCGAGTGGTGGAGCGGTTCGAGGATCGCCCGCAGCAGGCTGAGATGGCCGAGGCGGTGGCGGGCGCGTTCTCGGACGGCGGGCACTGGCTGATCGAAGCAGGTACAGGCGTGGGGAAGTCGCTGGCGTACCTGATCCCGGCGGCGCTCTACGCGCTGCGGAACGGGACGCGTGTGGTCATCTCGACGAACACGATCGCGCTGCAGGAGCAGCTCCTCGGGAAGGACGTACCGGCGCTGCGGGAGATCCTGCGGGACGCGGGCGCGATCGACCGTCCGGACGACCTGCGGGTGGCGCTGCTCAAGGGGCGGGCGAACTACCTGTGCGTGCAGCGCTGGATGGGGCATCCCGCGAGCCTGGCCGACCCGGACGTTGCGCGGCTGGCGGGGTCGCTGGCGCGCTGGCTGCCGCAGACGCAGAGCGGCGACCGCTCAGAGCTGCGCCTGGACCCGGGTGCGCGCTCCGCCTGGGCTCGGTTCTCGGCATCGGACGCGGACTGCCTCTCGCGGCAGCACACCTTCGTGCGGGAGGGGCGCTGCTTCCTGCAGCGGGCGCGGAAGACGGCGGAGGGCGCGCACCTGGTGGTCGTGAACCACGCCCTGCTGCTGGCCGACCTCGCGAGCGGGGGGAGCGCCATTCCCGCGTTCGACCACCTCATCATCGACGAGGCTCACAATCTTGAGGGGCAGGCGACGCAGCAATTCGGCCTGCACATCGGCGCGCGGCAGGTGACGGACGCCCTGGAGGCGATCCACCGACCGCGCACAGCCGAGCGCCGGGAGGGCGGCCTGGTGGCGACGACCGGGCTGCCGGAGGCGCTGGGAGCGGGGGCGATGGCGACACTGAAGGCGGCAGTCGCGGCGGCGGCGAAGGGCGCGGAGCGCCCCTTCGCGTCGCTGGGGGCGCTCGCCAAGGAGTCGCGGGACGACCGAGTGAGCGTCACGCCGGGGGTACGCTCGGGATCGCGCTGGGGGGAGGTGGAAGAGGCGTGGACGGCGCTGGATTCCGCCCTTGCGATCGTGGTCGAGAGCAGCCGGGCCGCGGCCGGGCTGCTGGGCGGGGAGGACGGCGGGACCGCAGGCGAGGAGCTGGAGGCGGCAGCAGGGCGGCTGGAGGGGGTGCGGCTGGACCTCGCACACCTCATCGAGGGGAGCGACCCGAACGCCATCATCTGGGTCTCGACGATGCGCGACGGAACGGGGGCGCTGAACTCCGCGCCCCTAGAGGTGGGGCCACGGCTGGCGGAGGAGCTGTTCGCGGGCCGCGCGACGGTGATCGCGACCAGCGCGACGCTGGCGGCGGGCGGTTCGATGGCGTTCACGGCAGACCAGATGGGGCTGCCGGACGCGGGGACGCTGGCGCTGGGGTCGCCGTTCGACTACGAGCGCTCGACGCTACTGGCGACGCCGACCGGGTTCCCCGATCCGGGTTCGCAGGGGTACGAGGAGGCCGCGGCGAACGCAGTCACGGAGCTCGCGCTCGCGTC
This sequence comes from Chloroflexota bacterium, assembly GCA_026702615.1. Taxonomy (GTDB): domain Bacteria; phylum Chloroflexota; class Dehalococcoidia; order Tepidiformales; family Tepidiformaceae; genus UBA2991. The sequence goes on from JAPPBY010000007.1 coordinate 57,577, forward strand.
GGGGGGGCGGGCGCTGGCGCTGTTCACCTCGCACGCGTCGCTGCGGCGGGTGGCGCAGCTCTCGCGGGGGGCGCTCGAAGCGGAGGGCATCAGCGTGCTCGTGCAGGACCGCGACGGCGCGCCGCGCCAGCTGATGCGCAACCTGATGGAGGACCCACGCTCGGTCATCTTCGGCACATCGAGCTTCTGGGAGGGGATCGACATTCGTGGCGACACGCTCTCGCTCGTGGTGATAGCACGACTCCCGTTCGCCGTGCCGACGGACCCGATCCACCGGGCGCGTTCGGAGCTCTACGACGACCCCTTCGGGGGGTATTCGTTGCCGGGGGCGATCCTGCGGTTCCGGCAGGGCTTCGGGCGACTCATTCGCGACCGCGAAGACCGCGGCGTGGTGGCCGTGCTCGACAGCCGGGTCCGCACGAAGCGGTACGGACGCGAGTTCCTGGAGGCGATTCCCCAGTGCACGCGGCTCAACGCAAGCATCGAGGAGATCGCGGCCCGCACGCAGGAGTGGCTCGCTCGATGAGCGCGCCACGCCCCATGCCGCAGCGGATCGCGGGCGAATGGGTCACTTTGCGGCGGGTCGCGGGGGATGGCGCAGCGCGCTACGAGGTGCGGCGCAAGGGGAGGCGGGAGGTTGTGGGGGAGGTGGCGGTCGACCTGTCGGGGGAGGCGCCTTTCATCGAGCGGCTGTGCATCGAGGAGGAGGCGCGGGGGTACGGGGCTGGGTCGGGAGCGGCGACGGCGTTGCTGAAGGCGCTGAAGCGCCGCTACCCGGTCGTGCGGACGTGGGCTCCGCCGGATCGCGGGCTGGCGGTGTACTTCTGGGTGCGGATGGGGTTCAGGCCCGTGCACGGGGAGGGGCCGGACGGGGGGCTGTGGTTCGAGCAAGTGCTGCGCCCATCTCGTTCCCGGCGCAGGAGTGGACAGAGGGGGTAAGGTGTTAAGGATGGATTCGCGCGCGGCGGGGCGCCGAACCCGACGGGGTTTGACATGCACGCCACCAGGCATCGCGCGGCAGTTGGAACCTGCACGCACCACTGGATTATCGCGACGCCCAACGGGCACCTCAGCCGGGGCATCTGCAAGCACTGCGGAAGCGAACGCGACTTCGAGAATTCGGAGACTGAACGGCTCTGGCGCAACCGCCGCTCGGGACGCAAGGAACCGGCGCCGGACGGCCGCTAGCTCGCGCCGTACACTGAACCCGTGACACCACACCTGGCGGTTGAGCTGGCGCCCGAGCGCAAGACGAACCTGAGCCTTCGCAACCCCGTGATGCCTGCTTCCGGCACGTTCAGCTGGGGGCTGGAGTTCGCGCGACAGTTCGATGTGAACCAGCTTGGGGCCGTCGTGTCGAAGGGAGTGACGCCGCTGCCGCGGGCGGGTAATCCGCAGCCGCGCGTGGCGGAAACGCCCTCGGGCATGCTGAATTCGATCGGCCTCCAGAACCTCGGGCCAGACCGCATCATCGCGGAGATGGCTCCGGTCTGGGCAGGCTGGGACGTGCCCGTCATCGTGAACATCGCGGGGGAATCGGCGGGGGACTACGGCGACCTGGCGCGAGCTTTCGACGGCGTGCCGGGAGTCGCCGCGCTGGAACTCAACTTCAGCTGCCCGAACGTCGACAACGGCCTCGACTTCGGCCTGAGCGCGGCCGCGGCGGCGCAGGCGACGCGGGCGGCGGTGCGCTCCTGCGAGCTGCCGGTCATCGTGAAGCTGACGCCGGCGGCGACGGACCCCGGGGAGATCGCCAGCGCCTGCGTGGACGAGGGCGCCTCCGCTATCTGCGCCATCAACACGGTTCCGGGACTGGCTATCGACACCGATGCGCGGAGGCCAGTGCTGCCGCGGGCGAGCGGCGGGCTGAGCGGCCCCGCGATCAAGCCGGTCGCCCTACGGGTCGTGTACGAGGTCGCGCAGGCGGTGCGCGTGCCGGTCATCGGCTGCGGGGGCATCAGCAGCGGTCGCGACGCGGTCGAGTTCCTCATGGCGGGTGCATCGGCGGTGCAGGTCGGGACGGCTTCGTTCTCGAACCCGCGGGCGCCGCTGGACGTGCTGGAGGGGCTGGAGGCATGGCTGGAGGCGCACGAGGTTGCGGACGTCCACGACATCATCGGGTGCGCGCAGCCACTGCCAGCCTAGGGCCTGCGGAAGGCGTGCGGTACGCTGGCCGCACGGGGTGTAGCTCAGCCCGGCAGAGCGCGCGGTTTGGGGCCGCGAGGTCCCCGGTTCAAATCCGGGCACCCCGACCAACACCACCACGAGAGGGGCGCGAGCATGCCGGCAAGAGGCCTCACCGTATGCGCCGCGCTCCTGCTGGGGGTCGGCGCCGCGGCATCGCTCGCGTGCGGATCCTCCGAACCCGGGGCACCGCCATCGACGCCGACGCCTGAAACCCGGGAGCCTTCCGCCCCCGCCACGCCGACGGCCGCGACCGCTACGGAAACTGCCACTCCCTCAGCAACGGCAGCACCGGCCGTGGAGCCGCAGGTCAAGGACGAGGCGGCTCTCGCCGCCGAGCTGGCGGAGATCGCGCTCGCGCCGGTGATCGGGGAGTTCGGGGAGAGCGCGGATGAACTCACGGCGCACGCGTTTCCTCTTGGGCTCCGAGACGACTCGGGCGAGCTCTGGGCGGTGGTGACGAACGGGCCGCAGCCCTACTACGTGGGAGCGGACGGGAACGGCGTCAACTTCTTCCATTTCGTCGGACTGTACCGGCGCACCAACGACGCTTCGTGGTCGGACGAGCTGTCGCAGGTGACCCTGGAGACCGCTCCCCAGCGCACGCACACCGTCGAGGTGCTCGACCCGGGTCCGCGGCGAGCGGCGGGCCCGGGCGCGTTGATCGCGATTCGCGGACAGACCGGAGCGCACGCGGGGACCTTCGACGTGCTTCTCGCAGAGGGAGACTGGCTTGCGACGATGGTCTCGCACATCAGCGCGGGACCCGATTCGGGCAGCATCGCCGACCTCGACGGTGACGGCGTCGCCGAGCTCATCTTCAACACGTCGGATCCGTACGTGTTCTGCTATGCCTGCGCGGTGGCGGAGCGTCGCGAGCAGATCTACCGCTGGACCGGGGTGGAGTACGAGCAGGTGCCGCTGGAGGCGCCGGATGACCTCGAAGGGGACCTGGCGTCACGGGCGGAGCGGGTTGTGCGGTTGGCGGAGGCGAACCTCTGGAGGGACGCAGCGGCACTCGCGATCGAGACCTCGCGCCAGGCCCCCGATCACGAGGCGTTACGCTGGCTTTCCACGCTGGTGAACCGGATGGCGGCACTACGCATCGCGTACGCAGGCTCGCCGGGTCAGCCGCTGCTGACAAACGTGCTGGCCGGCGAGTACGGCGCGGCATTCACATTGATGCGGGGGCTCACGCCAGCGGAGGCGTTCGCGCTCAACGGACCGCTGATCGGTGGAACCGCAGCGGAGACCGCCCTGCCGACGATGGTCTCGTACCTGCTGTTCTATGCGGACGAGGCGCTGAAGGTCCGGAATGACGACCCCGCCATCCACGCGGTTCGGGCACTGGGCCAGGTGCTCGCTTCGCCGGAGGAGCTGAGCCGGGCGCAGTCGTCGATCGGGCGGGCCCTTCGGCTGGCGCCCGACGACACGTTCCTGCAGCAGGCGAAGGCGTACCTGGAATCCATCGAGGTCGCGCCCGGCCTTCCCCCGGACGCACCGGACCCGGAGACGTTGCTCGACGCGCCCGACGCCTCGTACTTCGAGCAGTACACGCTGGGCACGGGGGACCGCGGGCGGGCGGTGCGGGCACTGCACCAGCGGCTCGCGCGGGTACCCTCGCTCGGGTTCCGGTATCCGGGGCGCTACTACGACGTCTACGACGAGGCGACGCGAGAAGCTGTCTTGAAGCTACAGGTGGAAGCGGAGCTGCCCCCGACAGGGGTCGTCGATGGGCCGACCTGGAACGCGTTGGAGCAGCTGGTGGAAGCGAGCCAGCAACCGAAGGATGTCGCTCCGTCCAGCCCTCCGCCTACCGTGACGCATCCCGCGCACGGCGCGGCGGGGGAGCCGGTCATCTACCTCACGTTCGACGACGGTCCCCACCCGACCTGGACGCCACAGGTGCTGGATGTGCTCGCACGGCACGGCGCGACGGCGACCTTCTTCGTGCTGGGGCAGAACGTGCTGGCCTACCCGGAGTTGGCGGCGCGCCTGGTAGAGGAGGGACACGATCCCGAGAATCACACGTTCGACCATGCCTCGCTCGACAAGGTGGACCGGGAGACGTTCATCGCCGAGGTTCGGGACACCGACCGGGCGATCCACGAGGCGGCAGGCGAACGGGCCGACCCGATCGCGTGCCTGCGGCCCCCGTACGGCGCCTACGACGCCCAGACGGGCACACTCGCGGCGGAGCTGGGGAAGACGCTCACGCTCTGGACCGTCGACCCCCAGGACTGGCGCAGGCCGGGCGCGGACCAGATCGCCGAGCACTTGCTCGCGCACGCTCGCCCGGGAGCGATTCTGCTGATGCACGACGGGGGAGGGGAGCGCTCGCAGACGGTCGCGGCGCTCGACCGGGTGCTCGGGGAACTCTCGGCGCGCGGGTTCACGTTCGCGCTGCTGTGCCAGTAAGGCTCCTTCGCTGGCGGCCCAGAACAGGGCTGCTACCATGACCGGAGCCCGCACGGAGCACCACTTGTGAGCGACGACTTTGGCATCGACCTGGACGAGGTGCGCCGCGTCATCGAGGACTCGGAAGTGCTGATCATCCGACTCGAGACGGTGGGCAGCCGCGTACTCGTCGACTTCCGCAGCACCGCCACAGAACCTCCCTACATCTCGCGCGTTCCGCGGGTGAACTCAGTGGAGGAACGGGTACGGGCGGTGAAGGAACTACGACCCGCGTTCCCCTACCCGGAGAAGCTGATGTCATTCGCGTGGCCACGTCGCGTCAGCGTTATCGGGGAGTCCGGGCTATGGGATGTGGTGCGGGGGCGGATGGAAGCGATTGGGGGCGAGGCGGCGGGGGAGGAGGCGGTGCGCGTTCACCGCGAGCTGCTCGACGAGGAGCGGCGCGAGGTGCTGGCGGCGGTGCGCGGGGGTGAAGGCATGCGCACCATCTGGCAGCGCGAATGAGCGACAAGCGTCCCATCGACCTGCGCAGCGACACGGTGACGCAGCCGGACGCCGCGATGCGTCGCGCCATGGCCGAGGCGGAGGTCGGGGACGACGTCTTCGGTGACGACCCGAGCGTGAACCGGCTCGAGGCGATGGCGGCCGAACGCGTGGGCAAGGAAGCAGCCGTCTACGTACCAAGCGGCACGATGGCGAACCTCGTGGCGGTTCTGAGCCACACACGCCCCACGGACGAGGTGCTCCTCGGTAGCCAGTCGCACATCTTCAACGCCGAGGTCGCGGGGTCGGCGCGTATCGGCGGGGTGCAGCTGCGCCCGCTGCCGAACGACGCCGGGGGTGGGCTCGACGAGGGTGATGTGGAGGCGGCGATCCGGGAGCCGAACCTCCACACGCCGCGAACCGCCCTGCTCTGCCTGGAGAACACGCACAACAGCTGCGGGGGGCAGGTCCTCCCGGCAGCGAAGACGGAGGCGCTGGCCGCCATCGCGCGCGAAGCGGGGGCGGCCGTGCACCTGGACGGGGCGCGCATCTTCAACGCCGAGGTCGCGAGCGAAACACCGGCAGCAGAGCTGGCCGCGGCTGCCGATTCGGTCTCGTTCTGCCTCTCGAAGGGGCTGGCGTGTCCGGTGGGGTCTGTGCTCTGCGGCCCGAGCGAGCTGATCGACCGGGCGCGGCGGGAGCGGAAGATGCTGGGTGGGGGGATGCGACAGGCGGGGGTGCTCGCCGCGGCGGGAATCCACGCGCTGGAGCACAACATCGAGCGGCTCGCGGAGGATCACGCGAACGCGCGCACACTGGCGGAAGGGCTGGGGCGGCTGGGGCCCTTCGCCGTTGAGACGCCGGCAACGAACATCGTCATCCTGCGGGTCCTCGAGGGGACGCGGGAGGGGTGGCTGGCGTCGTTCGCGGAGCAGGGCGTGCGGGCGGTGCCGTTCGGCGCCGGACGCATCCGCATGGTCACGCACAAGGATGTCGATGCGGCCGCCATCGACGAGGCGCTGCGACGCATCGAGCAGGCGGTGGCGGCGGCGTGAGGCGCCGGCTGGGGTTGGCCGTGGCGGCGCTGGCAGGCGCGGCGCTTCTCGCGTGCGGCAGCGAACCGATCGAGTCGCACGCGCCGGTGTTCACGGAGGCGCCGTGGACTGGACCTGAACGGCTCCACTACAACCTCACGCAACGAGACAACCTGGAAGGGACGTGCGTGCTGGAGACGAATCCGGAGGTCTCGCCCGGAGTCACGGAGGTGCGGCGGCTCTGTCGCGATGCCGAAGAGGGTCGCTACGAGGACAACGGTTCCGCGCTCGTGGACTCGGCCACGCTGCGGCCGTTCTCGTCGCTGCGGGTCGTGCTCGACCTGGAGGAGGGGAACGCTCGCCACTTCGCCACCACCTACCTGCCGGATGAACGGATCGTGCGGTTCGACTCGAAGCAGTTCGAGGCAGGCGGAGAGGAGCCGAGTGAGACGCTCTCGGCGGAACGGGAGCTCCCGGACCCGATCGAGGGGGTGCCGGATCCAGCGTGGTACGACGACGAGGAACTGCTCTGGCTGGTGCGGGGAATCCCGCTGCGGGAAGGGTTCGAGGGGTCGTTCACGAACGTGAATGCCTCGACGGGGCGGGTGTTTTCGGCGGATGTCACGGTGCTGGAGCGGGAAGAAGTGGAGGTTCCGGCGGGCTCATTCCAGACGTGGAGGGTCAGGATCGAGACGAGCACGGTGACGCAGCTGATCTGGCTGGAGGTGGATGCTCCGCACCGCGTCGTGAGGGCAAGGATCGAACGCCTGACGTATGAGCTGACGGCCATCGAGGAGTAGCGGCGGGGGCAAAACCCCCTTTCGTTTGGGGCGCAATGCCGGAGTTCCAGGGAGGCTCCCCGTGACCCTCCGGCGGGCGCCGGGAGCTTCTCGCCAGAACTCATGAATTTATGTCTCTCGATTCTCTTGACACCCCCCACCAGCATCCTAGTATGCGCGAGCCACCCGAAAACGTGAGATTGAATTGCCTGTCGTAGTTTCCGTCAGCCGTGACCCCCGGATGCGAGAGGCACTCCATACCTACCTCCGCGAGCGGGGGTACGAGGTGGCAACGTATCCCAACTACGACGTGTTGATGGCCCAACTCGACCCCTTCGCGCCATCTGCGCTGGTGGTCGATGTTCAGGGCGTGCCGCGGGGCGAGCCAGGCTCCCGCTTCACGCAGTTCAGCCAATGGCTGGCGCGCACGTACCAGGACCGGGAGACGCCCTCGTTGGTGTACATGCTGCGAAAAGGTTCGCGGCGACCGCACTTCCACGTTCCCGGCCCCGTGATCAAGAAGCCGTTCCCGCTGGAGAAACTGGGCGAGACGCTCCGGAGCATGCTCGGAGACCCAACGCGCACCGCGCGGGCGCCCTTCGAGGTCGAGACGGACACCAACACCCTCAAGGGGACCGAGGGGGCCGAGCATCTGACCAACATCGAAGCAAACCTGCTCGCGTACCTGATGGCGCACGAAGGGGAAATCCTCCACCCCCGCACGCTGCTGGCCGAGGTCTGGCAGTACCACGACGACGCCGGAGCGAACACGCTCGTGCGCGCCCATGTGAGCAATTTGCGACGCAAGATGCGGGCGGTGCTTGGCAGCGACGAGCAGCTTGAGACGATCCGTGGCAAGGGCTACCGATTCGTCGCCTGACGCGCCTCCCCTCTGACCCCGAGCTCCCGTGACCCTCCCCTTCCTCGCTGCCGCGTGGCTCCTGGGCTTCGCGGTTGTTGGCGTGTGGGATGCGCCCGTGTGGGTGGCGGGAGCATGGTTCGCCGCCGCTGCGCCGGGTGCGTGGGCACTGCGGGGGCGGGGAGCAGCGGCACTGCTGGGAGCAGCCGCGGTGCTGGCTCTCCTCGGGGCCTGGCGCTTTGAGGTCTGGGCGAGTGAACCGCTGCCGGACCTCGCACGCTCGGTCGGCGCGGAGGTGACGCTTCAAGGGCATATCGACTCCGAGCCGGACCCGGGCCTGACGACGAATCGCTACCACGTCCGGGTGGAGCGCGTGGAAGATGGCGGGGGATGGCGCGAGACGGATGGTCGCGCGCTGATCACGGTGCGTCAGACCAACGATCTGGGGTACGGGACGCCCGTCCGGCTTTCGGGGAGGCTGGAGGCACCGCCCGAACTCGAGGCGTTCGACTACCGCGCCTTCCTCGCTCGCCGGGACGTCGTCGGGACGATGAGCTTCCCGCGGGTGGAGTGGACCGGGGAGGGGCCGCGCGGCAGTCCGCGCGTGCTCGCAGCGGAGATGCGGCTGCGGTTGGAACGCTCGATGCAGGCGGCGCTGCCCGAGCCGGCGGCCGCGCTCGGATCCGGCATCGTGATGGGCCGCGACGGGACGATGCCGCGTGAGCTCACGGAGGCGTTTCGGGAGACGGGGCTGGCGCACTTCGTCGCCGTCTCGGGCTCGAATATCGCACTGGTGACGGCGCTCGCGTTCCTGCTGTTCGTCCCGCTCGTGGGCCGCAACTGGGCCACCCTGCCGGCGACCGCATCGCTCGTGCTGTACGTGTTCCTCGCGGGGGCGGAGGAGACGGTCGTGCGGGCGGGAATCATGGCGCTCATCGTGCTCGTCGGGTTCTGGCTGGGGCGGCCGCGCAGCAGCCTCGCGGCGCTGGCGGCGGCGGCTATCGTGATGACGGCAGCGCAGCCCCGGCTGGCGCTGGAGGCGGGGTTCCAGCTGAGCGTGGCCTCGACCGCCGGGCTCATCGTGTTCGGTCCGTGGATCCGATGCGGGCTGGCGTGGGCGGCGGCGCGGATGGGGGCCGCGGGCGTCGTTCCCAACGTGCTGCTCGAGGTGGCGTCGCTGTCGCTGGCCGCGTGGGTCGCCGCGCTCCCGATCATCTGGGTGACGTTCGGGCAGGTCTCGCTGATCGGGCCGCTGGTGAACATCCCGACCGTGCCCGTATTCGCGATCGCGTTCTGGCTGAGCGGGGCGGCGGCGATCGCGGGGGCGGTGTGGGAGCCGGCGGGGTGGGCCGTGGGGCTCGTCGCGTACTACCCGCTGGCGTTCATCATCTGGATGGCGGAGGCGGGGGCGAGCCTACCGCGAGCGGCGGTCACCGTGCCCCGCTTCGGGGCGGAGGCGGCCCTCTTCGCGACCGTGGCGCTTGGCGCCCTCGCGTGGCCCGCCTATCGCTACCTCGCGCCGAGACTCGCGGACCGGGAGCCACGAAGGGATGTCGTCCGGACTGTGCGCGCGGCGGCCCTGGCGAGCGGCGCGGGAGCGCTGCTGGCGGCGATCGTCGCGGTCAGCGTCTGGCCTGCGGGCGGGCCAGGAACGCTGCAGGTGACCGTGCTGGACGTCGGGCAGGGGGACGCCATCCTCGTGACGACGCCGAACGGGGAGCGGGTGGTGGTGGATGGCGGTCCGAGCGGCATCGTGCTGGCGCGTGAGCTCAGCGACGTGCTCCCGCACTGGCAGCGGGAGATCGCGGCGGTGGTGCTGACCCACGCCGACGCGGACCACGTCGGGGGGCTGCCGGCCGTGCTGGAGCGCTTCGACGTGCGGCAGGTGTACGACAACGGGGAGCCTCGAGATACGGCGGTCTTCGCGAGCTACGAGGCGGCAGCGGGAACGCGTCAGACGCTGCGCCGCGGGGACGTGTTCGAGGTCGATGGGGTGCGTTTCGAGACGCTGTGGCCGCCGCCCGGGGTGCTCGAGGGGCCGCGGAACAGGTGGTCGGTGGTGCTGCGGGTCACCTACGGCGAGGCCACCGTCCTGCTGACCGGTGACATCAAGGAGGGGGCGCAGCGCGCCCTCCTCGCCTCCGCGAACCTCGGAGCGCACGTGCTCAAGGTTCCCCACCACGGCGCCAGCACCAACGCGGACGGGTTCTTCGACGCCACGGGGGCGTGGGTCACGGTCATCTCGGCGGGCGCGGGGAACCGGTTCGGGCACCCGACCGACGACACGCTCGTGGACCTTGAAGGACGTGCGGTGCTTCGCACCGACGTGCACGGGCGCGTGACGATCGTGAGCGACGGGGAGAGCATCACGGTGCGGGCCGAGCGGTGGGTTGCGAGCTTTGCGCCTGCCGAGGGGGAGGGGTAGCGTAGCTAACCCCATGCCAGCACGAGTCGACGGCCGCCAGGCCCACGAACTGCGCCCCATCACGATCGAAACGGGCTACCAGGAGTTCGCCGAGGGAAGCTGCCTCATCAGCTTCGGGAAGACCCGCGTGCTCTGCGCAGCGAGCGTCGCCGAGCGACAGCCGGGGTGGCTGCGGAACACGCAGAGCGGCTGGGTGACGGCCGAGTACTCAATGCTGCCGCGTTCGACCTCGACGCGGACGCAGCGCGAGGTGGAACGTGGCCGTCCGGGCGGGCGCACCCAGGAGATCCAGCGGCTGATCGGCCGCTCCCTGCGCGCCGCCGTCGACCTCGACCTGCTGGGGCCTCGGACGATCACCGTGGACTGCGACGTGCTGCAGGCGGACGGAGGCACGCGGACGGCATCGGTCACAGGCGGTTTCGTCGCGCTGCGGCTGGCGGCGGAGAAGCTAGCGCTGGCCAACCTCATCCCCCCGGAAACGATCACGACCCAGGTAGCGGCGGTGTCGGCGGGGATCGTGGCGGGAACGCCGGTGCTCGACCTCTGCTACGAGGAGGACTCGGCGGCGGAGGTCGACTTCAACGTGGTGATGACGGGCGAGGACGCGTTCGTGGAAGTGCAGGGGACCGCGGAGGGGAAGCCGTTCGACGGGGCATCGCTGGATGCGCTCGTGGAGCTGGCCCGGGGCGGCATCGCGGAGTTGTTCGAGCACCAGCGCGAGGCGCTGCGGGCAGCTCAGACGTAGGGTCCGAGGTGCGTCCCGCCGACGATGTGGAGATGCCCGTGTTCCTGACTCTGCATGGCCTCGAAGCCGAAGTTGGAGAGCAGGCGGAAGCCGTCGGGGCAGGCCTCGGCGCCGATTTTGGCGGCGATACGGCCCACCGCCTCAATGCCGTCATCCCAGAGCTCGGCCTGGGTTCGGTGCTCTTTCGTCATGGCGAGGAGCATGACGGGGACCCAGCGAAGCACGTTCTGGATGACGATGACCTCGTCGTCCTCGTAGATGACGTTCGCAGGCTCGGTTCCGGCGACGATGTTGCAGAAAACGCAGTACGGGGCACGCTTCATGGCGGGAATCCGATTCTACAGGGCGGTACCGTAACCACGATGACAGCGCTCGCGGGGGTTGGACGATGCCGAGGTTGATGCCCATCCGGGGACTGCGGTACACGGCGAAGGCGGGGCCGCTCGACGAGCTGCTGGCGCCACCGTTCGACGTGATCGGGGAGCGGGAGCGGGAACGGCTCGCGGAGCTGTCGCCGCACAACGCCGTGCGCCTGGAGGCAGCGGGCAACGAGTACGAAGCGATTGCGGCGGAGCTGGAGCGGTGGATCGCGGAGGGCATCGTCGAGCGGGACGAAGAGCCGATGCTGTACGTCTACGAGCAGGTCTTCGTGGAGGCGGGGGTGACACGGCGGCGGCGGGCACTCATCTGTGGGGTGGAGTCACAGCCGTGGGAAGCGGGAGCAGTACTGCCGCACGAGTTCACGATGTCGGCGCCGAAGGAGGATCGCCTGCGGCTGCTGCAGGCCACGAGCACGCAGTTCAGCCCCATCTTCATGCTGGCGCGGGACCGCTCGGGGCAACTGGCGGACCTGCTCGCGAGGACGGCGGGTGGCAGCGAGCCGGACACCTCGGGCGAGAGCGCCGACGGGGTCACGCACCATCTCTGGGTGCTGCCAGCGTATCGCGAGCAGCTGCGGCCACTGGCGCCGCTGCTCTCCGAGGCCTTCTACATCGCCGATGGGCACCACCGCTACGAGACCTCGTTCGCGTACCGCACCTGGCTGGCGGAGCGCGACGGGACGCTCGCGAGCGACCATCCGGCGCGTTTCGTGATGGCGGGGGTCGTGCCGGTCGAGGACGAAGGGTTGGTCGTGCGACCTCTGCATCGGTACGTGCCGCGGGAGGCGCCGCCGGACTGGCGTGACCGGCTGGCGCCACTGTTCGAGATCGAAGAGGCCGCGGCGGTCATCGAGCCCGTGGCCCTGGAGGCTATCCGGGCCAGCTCGCCGGATGCGATCGTGGCAGTGAACCTGGCGCCGGACAGCGTCCACCTGCTCCGGCCGAAGAGCGCCGAGGCCGTCGCAAGCCTCGCGCCGGCGGGCGCGACAGCGCGCTGGGCCTCGGCAGCGCCGATCCTGCTGCGGCTCGGGGTGCTGGACCCACTGTGGGCCATCAGCGACGACGAGCTACGGGCGGGGGTTGTGACGTTCACGCACGAGGTGGACGAGGTGGTCGAGGCGCTCAGTGGCGGGGGAACGGGGTTCCTGCTGCAACACGTGCCCCCGAGCGAGGTCATCGGGCTCGCGGACGGGGGGGAGCGGCTGCCGCAGAAGTCGACGTTCTACTACCCGAAGCTGGGGACGGGGCTCGTGTTCGGGCCGCTCGCGCCCTAGCCCTTCCCGATTCGCTTGGCCATGAGGATGTCGGGTTTGCCCGGACCATTGGCGTCGGGGATCACGCCGACCACGGAGAAGCCGCAGGCGCGATAGAAGCCGTAAGGGTGCCGGCCCGGGTTCTCGATGTTCGCGAGGTGATCGAGGGGGTTGGGATAGAGGTCGGTATCGCTCAGGGAGGTGCGCCCGTCCTCGTCGTCGGCGCCGAGGTAGAGGGTGGTGGCGCCCCGCGCGGCCACCTGCCGTTCGAGGTCGGCGACGAGCGCGCGGCCAATGCCCTCACCCTGCCGGCCAGGGTCGACGGCGAGGGGATGGAGCTCCCAGGCATGGCCGTCGTACTCGCGGATGCCGCCGATCCACCCAACCACGACCTCGCCATCGCGGGCGACACGGCTGATGCGGTCCTCGGCGAAGGATTCGCGCACCTCGGCCTCGGCGCTGGCGAGGTCGGGCCACGCGGGCGAGTGGCTCCGGAACGCCTCGACGACGATGCGCGCAACCTGCGCGGTGGAGTCGTCATCGACTGGGTCGAGGTCGGTGATTTCGAAGGCCACCGGTGCTCGACCTGCTAGAGGCGCACGAGGCGGGCGCTGGCAATGCCTTCCACGGCGGCGATCAGGTCGAGGGCGGCGGCGTCCGGCTCGTCATCGACCATGAGAACCATGAGCGCCCGGCCGCGGGGGCTGCTGCGCCCGACGCGCATGGCGCTGATGTTGATGTCGCGGCTCCCGAGGAGCGTCCCGAGGCTGCCGATCATGCCGGGCCGGTCCTCGTTCTCGCAGACGAGCAGGAAGCCGTTGGGGTCCGGCACGATGTCGATGTCGAGGTCGTTGATACGGACGATGGTGGGTCGCGAGTGGCTGGCGGTGCCACTGACGGTTACCTGCGCTTCGCTGCTGCCGACCCGCAGCTCGATCAGATTGTGGAACTCCTCATGGGAGGCGCGGAGGCGCTCGTCGATGGTCCAGCCCCTCGCCTCGGCGATGCTGGTGGCGTTCACGAGGTTCACGTTCTGCTCGCTGATCGGGCGGAGGAGGCCGCGAATGGCGAACGCCTTAAGGGGCGTGACGTCGTGCTCGGCGATCTCGCCGAAGAAGGAGAGGTCGATGGTCGTGAGCTGGCCGCTGAGGAGCTGGGTCGCGACCGTGCCCAGCAGCTCGGCGACGGCGATGTAGGGCCCGACGACTTCGAGAGTCTCCGGCGGCACGAGGGGGGCGTTGACGGGGTAGCGGGGCGGTCGTCCGGCGAGCACGTCGAGAACCTGCTCGGCAATGTCGACAGCGATGCGTTCCTGCGCCTCGACGGTCGAGCCGGCGAGGTGCGGGGTGACGATGATGCGTTCCTCCTCGAAGAGGGGGTGCTCTCCGGGGGGCTCGGAGGTGAACACGTCGAGGGCGGCGCCGGCGACCTTGCCGGAGCGCACGGCCTCGAGCAGGTCGTTCTCGTCGATGATGCCGCCGCGGGCCGCGTTCACAAGGCGAACGCCGTCCTTCATGGCGGCGAACTGCTCCCGCGCGATCATGCCCTGGGTGGACGCGGTGAGGGGGGTGTGAACGCTGATGAAGTCGCTTTCGGCGTAGAGGCGGTCGAGCGCGACGGGCTGCGCGCCCAAAGCGCGCACACGTTCGACGGGAACGAACGGGTCGTGGGCGACCACGTTCATTTCGAAGGCGAGGGCACGACGGGCCATCTCCGAGCCGATGGGACCGAATCCGACGAGTCCGAGAGTGTGGCCGCGAAGCTCTGCGCCCATGAAGTCGCGCCGGCGCCACTCGCCGCCACGCAGGGAGCGGTCGGCACGGGGGATGTGGCGGGCGAGGGCGGTAAGCAGGGCGAAGGCGTGTTCGGCGGCCGCAATCGTGTTGCCGCGCGGCGCATTTACGACGACGATGCCGCGCTCGGTTGCGGCCTCCAGGTCGACGTTGTCCACACCGGTGCCGGCACGGGCCACGATCTGGAGGCGGCCGGCGTTGGAGAGGGCGTCGGCGGTGACCTTGGCCTCACTGCGCACGACCAGGGCCTCGTAGCCTGCAAGGGCCTCGCGGAACTCGCCGGGGGAGAGGCCGGTGCGGACGTCGACCTCGGCCTCTTGCTTGAGCAGGGCGATGCCCTCGTCCGCGATGGGGTCGGCGACGAGGACTCGGGGGCGGGGGCCGGGTTCGGTCACGACGGGCTCTTCTAGACCGTGGCCCGGGCGGGGGTCTCGGCGAGGAGGCGTTCGACCACGTCGAGGGCGGCGGCAATGTCCTCCTGCGTGAAGTAGCCCAGGTGGCCGACGCGGAAGATCTTGCCGCGGAGGCTCTGCTGACCGCCGCCGAGGACGACACCGAACTCCTCGCGGGCGCGCTTCGCGATGGCCGAGCCATCGACATCGTCGGGCCAGCGCACGGCGGTGACCGTGTCGGAGGCGAAGCGCTCGTCCTGCGCGAACAGCTCAAGGCCCATCGCGCGGACACGGTCGCGGGTGTACTGGGCGACGGCGTGGTGGCGGCTGTAGATGCCTTCCAGCCCCTCGGCGCGGATGGATTCGAAGGCCTTATCGAGGCCGTAGAAGATCGAAAGCGCCGGGGTCCACGGCGTCTGGGCGCTCTCCAGCGAGCTGCGGGCTCGGCTCAGGTCGAAGTAGAAGCGCGGCATCGTCGCGGTTTCGCAGGCTTCCCAGGCGCGCTCGCTGAGCCAGAGGAACGCGAGTCCAGGCGGGACCATCCAGCCCTTCTGGGAGCCGCTCACAAGGACGTCGATGCCCCAGCGCTCGGCCGGACAGGGGATGGAGGAGACGCTGCTGACGCCATCGACGATCAGCAACTGGCCGCGCTCTCGGACGGCCGCGCCGATGGCCTCGAGCGGATTGGTGATGCCGGTCGAGGTCTCGTTGTGCGTGACGAGGACGGCCTTGATGGAGGGATCCGCGTTGAGGCGCCGGGCGACCTCGTCCGGGTCGGCGGCGGCGCCCCACTCGATCTCGTAGCGCTCGACCTCGGCGCCGTAGGTCTCGGCGATGGAGGCAAGGCGGTTGCCGAAGACGCCTATGGAGACGGCGAGGACGCGGTCGCCGGGGCTGAGCGTGTTGACGACGGCGGCTTCGAGGCCGCCGGTCCCGGAAGCCGTAATCGTGAGAACGTCCGTGGAGACGCCGAAGACCCAGTTCAGTCCCTCGGTGACGCGCTTGATGATGTCCGCGAACTCCGGTCCGCGGTGATTCATCATGGGCCCGCCAACGGCTTCGAGGACATCGTCGGGGCACGGGGTCGGTCCAGGGATGCGGAGGTTCACGGCTCTTCCCATCGAGGTGTCTTCCCAAAGATTCTGGCGCAGCCCGCGCCTACGAACACGATCGGATGCCGGTCCGCGTTAAGATCACGACATGTCGTCGACCTTTCGCGCGATTCCAAGCGTCGATGCGGTGCTGGGCGAGCTGCGCAGCAATGGCTCGTGGCCGCACGCGCTCGCCGTGGAGGCGGCGCGCACGGCAATCGAGCGGGCGCGGGAGGCGGTGAAGGAGGGGGCGGAGGCGCCCGACGTCGCGACCATCTCGGCCGAGGCGGAGGCGATCCTGGAGGAGCTGGCACGCCCGTCGCTGCGCCGGGTCGTGAACGCGACGGGCGTCATCCTGCAGACCAACCTGGGGCGGGCGCCGCTGAGCGAGCGGGCGATGGCGGCGATGGCCGAGGCCGCCCGCGACTACACGAATCTCGAATTCGACGTGGCGGAGGGGAGCCGGGGCAGCCGGCACGAGCACGTGCGCGACCTGCTGCGGCGGACAACGGGCGCGGACGACGGGCTGGCGGTGAACAACAACGCGGCGGCGCTGCTGATGGCGCTGCACGTGTTCGCGCGAGGGCGGGAGGTGATCGTGTCGCGCGGGGAGGCGGTGGAGATCGGGGGGCGCTTCCGCATTCCCGACGTCCTGCGGGAGAGCGGGGCGGAACTAGTGGAGGTGGGGACGACGAACCGGACCTACGCCGAGGACTACGCGAACGCCATCACCGATGAGACGGCGGCGATCCTGCGGGTGCACCGCTCGAACTTCCAGGTCACGGGGTTCACCGCCCGACCCGAGCTCGGGGATCTGGCGGCGCTGGCACGGGAGCACGGCGTGCTGCTGCTGGACGACCTCGGGAGCGGGTGCCTGATCGAGACGGGCGATTACGGCGTCGAGCACGAGCCAACGGTGCGGGAGAGCCTCGACGGCGGGGCCGACCTGACGCTGTTCAGCGGGGACAAGCTGCTGGGCGGGCCGCAGTGCGGCCTGATAGTGGGGCAGGGAGAGCGGGTGGCAACGCTGCGGCGCCATCCGCTGGCACGCGCCCTGCGAGTCGACAAACTCACGATCGCGGCGCTCAACGCGACGCTGATGGCGTACGTGGGAGGCACCGAGCGCGAGGAGATCCCGGTCTGGCGGATGCTGGCGCTGGAGCGGGAGCAGCTGGAGCCGCGCGCGCGGGCATGGGCGGAGGCCGGGGAAGGCCGCGTGGTGGAGTCCCGCTCGATGATCGGGGGCGGGGCGGCGCCAGGGGCGGGGCGGACGACCTGGTGCGCGGCGCTGCAGGGGACGCAGGGCGGGGAGGGGCTGGCACGATTGTTGCGGGAGGCGGACCCGCCGATCGTGGCGCGGGTGGAGTCGGGCGAGACGCTGCTCGACCCCCGTACCGTGGCCGAGAGTGACGACAAGCACGTCACGGCCACGATTCAGGCGCTGCTCCGGGCGCAATCGTCAGGCGGCACACACTCGTAACGCGGGACCGTTGACCCCCTCAGAAGGCGGGGTATAGAGTGCGCCGCATCCGTATGTTCGATTTTTCACAACCGCTGGCCGCCTGAGCGGCGCGGGGGCGCGAGCAGGAGGGCCGGCCCGCCGAATGACCTCTGACATCCCCGAGGTTGTCATCAACCGGTTGCCGCTCTACGCGCGGGCGCTGACAACGCTTGCGGCGGCGGGGGAGACGGTGGTCAGCTCGCAGACGCTCGGCGAACAGCTCGACGTGACGCCGGCGCAGATTCGCAAGGACCTGAGCTACTTCGGGCGCTTCGGCAAGCAAGGCCGCGGCTACAACGTAGACGACCTGCTGGACCGGCTGCGCGCGATTCTCGGGTTGGACCGGTCGTGGAGCGTGTGCGTGGTCGGAATCGGGAGGCTGGGCCAGGCGATCCTGGAGTACGACGGGTTCGCCCAGCAGGGGTTCGACACGGTGGCGGCCTTCGATGCCGCGCCCGACGTCGCGGGGCGGACGATCCAGGGCATCGAGGTGCGTTCGATGGACGACCTGGAGGACTACCTCACCACCGAGCAGGTCGACATCGCGGTGGTGGCGGTGCCGGCAGAGGCGGCGCAGGCAGTCGTCGACCGGCTGGTCGAGAGCGGCGTGCACGCCATCCTGAACTACGCGCCGATCTCGGCGCACGTGCCGGAGGGCGTCTCGATCCGGCAGATCGATCCGGTCGTGATGATGCAGGGGATGACCTATTACCTGAAGGAGCTCGCGCCGAACGCAGGTTAGGCGCTCTTCACGGACGGTTCGGCCAGTCTCACGCGCTCCAGGAAAGGGTCCACCTCGGCAGGGGAGCGGAGGCGGATGAACCGCGTTCCTTCCCACTGCTGGTCGGTCATGGCGGCGGCGTAATCGACACGGCGGCGGCGGTGGCTCTTGAGGGTCCACCAGATGAGGGAGCGATCCCAGGGCAGGAAGTGCTCCCAGAAGCGCTCGCGGTTCGTGCCCCAGAGGAGCTCCCGTGTGCGCCAGCGACGGAACGAGCGCGCGAGCGTACGGGGAAGCGTGACGCGCAGGGGGAAATCGAGCCAGACGACGGTGTCGGCGGCGGCCCAGACGATAGGCCTGACGATGCGGCCGTAGTTCCCGTCGATGACCCAGCCAGGCTCAGCGACGGCCCCGTGCACCTGCTCCAAAAAGACATCGTCGGGGGTGGGGGTCCAGTTCGGCTGCCAGCTGAGGGAGTCGAGCTCGACATGGCGCAACCCGAGCCGCTCGGCGAGAGCGCCGGCGACGGTGGTCTTACCGGAGCAGCTATCGCCGACCACGCTGATGTTCGGCCCGATGGCGACGGGCCCTGCGGAAGGGTTTTCAGACACGAAGAATCGAGGGTAGGTCAGCGATCGGGTTGGGGGAAGAGGCCCACGAGCTGCTCCTCCTCGGTGGGGAGGCTGCGCTCGATGATCTCGAGGTGGTCGAGGGCGATGGCGGCGCCGACGGCGACGCATTCGAGGGGGCTGTCCGCCACGTAGCAGGGGACGCCGGTTTCCTGCGTGAGGAGCTCGTCGAAGTGGCGGAGGAGAGCGCCGCCTCCGGTCAGCACGATGCCGTGGTCGATGACGTCGGCGGCGAGCTCCGGGGGCGTGCGTTCGAGGACGCTGCGCACGGCCTGGATGATCTGTCCGAGGGAATCCTGGATCGCCTGTGCGATCTCGTCGCTGTTGAGGGTGATGGTGCGGGGGAGGCCGCTGAGCTGGTCGCGGCCGCGAACCTGCGTCGAGATGCCCTCGTCGAGGGGGATGGCGGAGCCGATCGCGATCTTGATCTCCTCGGCGGTGCTTTCGCCGATGACGAGGTTGTGGCGGCGGCGGACGAAGGCCTGGATGGCCTCGTCGATGCGGTCGCCGGCGACGCGGACGGACTCGCTTACGACGATGCCGTAGAGGGAGATGACCGCGGCCTCGGTGCGGCCCCCACCGATGTTCACGATCATGTTGCCGCGGGGCGTGCCCACGGGGACGCCAGCGCCGATAGCCGCCGCGAGGGGCTCGGGGACGAGGTGGGCGGGACGGCGGGCGCCGGCCTGCTCGGCGGCATCGCGCACAGCGCGCTGCTCGACGCTGGTCACGCCGGCGGGAACGGTCACCATGATCTCGGGGCGAATGAGGTTGAAGCGGCCGGTCACGACGCCGATGAAGTAGCGCATCATCGCCTCGGTCGTGAGGTA
Organism: Chloroflexota bacterium; assembly: GCA_026702615.1. Taxonomy (GTDB): domain Bacteria; phylum Chloroflexota; class Dehalococcoidia; order Tepidiformales; family Tepidiformaceae; genus UBA2991. The sequence continues at coordinate 77,094 of JAPPBY010000007.1, forward strand.
GTCGGCAATGACGCCCTCGCGCATGGGGCGAATGATGCTGAGGGCGCCGGGCGTGCGGCCCTGCATCATGCGGGCCTCGGCGCCGACCGCGACGATGGCATCATCACGATTATGTCGCGCAACGACCGACGGTTCGTTCACGACGATGCCCTGACCCTGCACGAAGACGAGGATGTTAGCGGTGCCGAGGTCGATGCCGGCGCGCGTGTTCGAGAGGAAGCCAAACGCCATACGGACTACACCCGCTCCAGCTCGGCGCCGAGGCCGCGCAGCTTCTCGTCGAGGCGCTCGTACTTGCGGTCGAGGTGGTAGATGTCGTCAATGACGGTCGTGCCGCTGGCGGCAAGGGCGGCGAGGAGGACGGCGGCCCCGGCGCGCACGTCGAGAGCGCGGGCGCGGGCGCCGTGGAGGGGCGTGGGGCCGCTGACGATGGCGGACGAGCCCGTGCTGATGATTTCGGCGCCCATCTTGCGGAGTTCGTCGACGTAGAGCATGCGGTTGTCGAAGACGCGCTCGTGGATGATGGAGACGCCATCGGCCTGGGTGAGGAGGGCGCCCATGGGGGCGTGAAGGTCGGTGGGGAGGCCCGGGTAGGGGAGGGCCTGGAAGCCGACGGGGACGAGCCGCCCCCCGACGGCGACGCGCAGGGAACCCTCCCGCGCCTCGACGGTGGCGCCGGCAGCGCGGAGCTTCGTGATGAGGGCGTCCATCACGGCTACGGGGGCGTCGACGAGCTCGACGTCACCGTGAGTCATGGCGGCGGCGATGGCAAAGGTGCCTGCCTCGATGCGGTCGGGGACGAGGGCGAAGGTCGTGCCGTGGAGGCGCTCGACGCCCTCGATCGCGATGACCTGGGTGCCGACGCCGGAGATGCGCGCGCCCATCGAGTTGAGCAAGGCGGCGAGCGCCTGGACCTCGGGTTCGGTGGCGGCGTTGATGATGGTCGTCTCGCCCCGAGCGAGCGTGGCGGCGAGCATGAGGTTCTGGGTCCCGGAGACGGAGGGGTAGTCGGCGAAGACGCGGGTTCCGGCGAGGCCCCGCGGAGCGCGGGCCTGGTAGTGCTCGCCGACGCGGTCGATGGTGGCGCCCATCGCCACGAAGCCGTCGAGGTGAACGGCGATGGGGCGCTGGCCGATGACGTCACCGCCGGGTGGCGGGAGGGCGGCGAAGCCGTGGCGGGCGAGGAGTGGGCCCATCACCTGGAAAGAGGCGCGGTTCTCCGAGACGAGGTCGATGGGGGCCTTGAGGGTGCCGACCTTCGAGGCGTTGATCTCGACGCGGTTGGGCTCGGGGCGTTCGACGGTGGCGCCGAGGTGCGCGAGCAGCCCGGCGAGGGAATCGATATCGGAGACGGCGGGGACGTTCTCGAGGACGACGGTCTCGTCGGTGAGGAGGGCGGCGCACATCGAGGCGAGGGCTGCGTTCGCCGAGCCGGAGATGCGCACGGACCCGCTGAGGACAGCGCCACCGCGCACCTGGTAGCGGGAGCCGTGCCCGCGCCTGGAATCCATCTGGGTTTCAGTATGGGGAGAGGCCGAATCTGCCGCAATCGAGAAACGGTCGTCTCGAAGGTCCGACCGGCGGGCAACAGTCTGGGTATGCTCCAGCGACCGGAGGGGAACCGTGACGGAGATTCGACCCTGCTTTGCCGCCTTTCACGTAGAAGACCTGGAGGCTTCGGCGCGGTTCTACCGGGATGGCCTCGGCATTGACCTGAAGCCGAGTCACGACCCGCCCCACGAGGAGATCTCGTGGCACGACCCGTACTTCCACTTCGCCCTGTTTCCGAAGGAAGCGCCGCGTGAGCCCGCCCTCGGCCTCTTCGTCGAGGACCTCGATCTCGCGCACGAGCGGCTTGTCGGGATGGGGGCGAAGGTCGCTCGGGCGCCGTACGTGGCGCCGTGGGGCCGGGAGGCGCGTTACCTCGACCCGGACGGCAACCTGATCAGCATCACCGAGCGGAAGACGCACCGCACGCAGGGTCAGTAGGGGGCGCGGCCTAGCCTCCTGGCATGGGTGGGCCGGGGCGACGGCGGCGACGCTCGGCCACGCGCAGGCGCAGGAGGGCGCGCTGCATGGACGCCTGGGCGCGCGCGAGGTCCACTTCGCTCACACCCTCTTCGCGGGCGCCGGCGAGCTGCTCCTCGGCGCGGCGGCGGGCCTGCTCGGCGCGATCCACGTCGATTTCCTCCGCGGCCTCCGCAACGTCGGCGAGTACGGTGACGTGGTTGCTGTGCACCTCGAGGAAGCCGCCGCCGATGGCGAAAGCGGACTCCTCGTTACCGCGCCGGAAGATGAGCTCGCCGTAGTCGAGCGTCGTCATGAGCGGGGCATGGCGAGGCAGAATCGCGAGCTGGCCCTCGCTACCGGGGGCAATGAGCACCTCGACGTCCTCTTCGGTGCGGACGACGCGCTCAGCGGTGACGATCTCGACGAAGAGCGGCACTAGCCTTCCTCGCTGAGGCGCTGGCCCTCTTCGACAGCCTCTTCGATGGAGCCCTTCATGTAGAAGGCCTGCTCGGGGAGGCCATCGTGCTGGCCTTCGAGGATTTCCTTGAAGCCGCGCACGGTGTCGCGGATGGAGACGTAGCGGCCCTCGCGGCCCGTGAACGTCTCACCGACGAAGAAGGGCTGTGTGAGGAAGCGCTGGAGCTTGCGGGCGCGGGCAACGGTGAGCTTGTCCTCGTCGGAGAGCTCGTCGATGCCGAGGATGGCGATGATGTCCTGCAGGTCCTTGTAGCGCTGGAGGACTCCCTGCACGTCGCGGGCCACCTCGTAGTGCTCCTCGCCGACGATGCGCGGTTCGAGGGCGCGGGAGAAGGAGGTGAGGGGGTCCATGGCGGGGTAGAGGGCCTGCTCGGCGAGGGAGCGCTCGAGCGCGACGACCGCGTCGAGGTGGCCGAAGGTGGTGGCGACACCGGGGTCGGTGTAGTCGTCGGCGGGCACGTAGATGGCCTGGAACGACGTGATCGAGCCCTTCTTGGTGGAGGTGATGCGCTCCTCGAGATCGCCCATCTCGGTGGAGAGGGTGGGCTGGTAGCCAACGGCGGAGGGCATGCGCCCGAGGAGGGCGGAGACCTCCATGCCGGCGAGGGTGTAGCGGTAGATGTTGTCGACGAAGAAGAGGACGTCGCGGGCCTGCTCGTCGCGGAAGTACTCGGCCATGGTGAGGCCGCTGAGGGCGACGCGGAGGCGGACGCCGGGGGGCTCGTTCATCTGGCCGAAGACCATGGACATGCGGGGCAGGACGCCCGATTCCTTCATCTCGTTCCAGAGGTCGTTGCCCTCACGGGAGCGCTCGCCTACGCCGGCGAAGACGGAGAAGCCACCGTGCTCGCGGGCGATATTGGAGATGAGCTCCTGGATGATGACGGTCTTGCCGACGCCGGCGCCGCCGTAGAGGCCAACCTTGCCGCCACGGACGAGGGGGGCGATGAGGTCGATGACCTTGATGCCCGTCTCGAGGATGGAGGGCTGGGTTTCCTGGTCCTCGAAGGAAGGAGGCTCGCGGTGGATGGGCCAGCGGGGGGCCTCATCGGGGACAGGGAGGTCGTCGATGGGGTCGCCGAGCACGTTGAACATGCGCCCGAGCGCTTCCTCCCCGACGGGAACGGCGATGGCCTGACCCGTATCGACGGCGGCCATGCCGCGGGTGAGGCCGTCGGTCGAGTCCATGGCCAGGGCGCGTACCCAGTTGTTCCCGACGTGCTGCTGGACCTCAACGATGAGGTCGGTGCCGTCGCCGCGGTCGATGCGGAGGGCGTTGTAGATGGCGGGCAGCTGGTCGGGCGGGAACTCGATGTCGATCACGGTGCCGATGATCTGGACGATGCGTCCTTCGGCGGTAGCGGCTGTGACCATGATGGGGCTCCTTCTGGGGTTGCTCAGGATTTGGAGCGGAAGCGCTCGAGACGCTCCGCCAGTTCGGGCCCCGCTCCGGGGCTGGTGTGACGCTCGAAGGCGAGGCCTTCGGCGTAGGAGTAGTTCAGGCCTTCGTTCAGAAGGCGCTTGTCGGCCCGCAGCGTGTGCCACGAGTTGCCGGCTATCTGCGCGGCCATCCCGGCCGCGGCTTCGTCGAGCTCGTCGTCGGGGACGACGCGGTTGGCGAGACCGATGCGGACCGCCTCGTGGGCATCGACGCGGCGGGCGGTGTACATCATCTCCCTGGCGAGGAGGGGCCCGATGCGGCGGGGGAGGCGCTGGGTGAGACCCCAGAGGGGGGTGAGCGCCCACTCGCCGTGGCTGTCGCAGAAGATGGCGGACTCACCAGCGATGCAGAGGTCGGCGGCGAGCATGAGCTCGAGGGCGCCGGTGTAGCAGGCACCGCGCACCGAGGCGATGACCGGCTGGGGCAGCGCCTCGATCATGTCGATCGTCTCGGCCTGGTAGTAGGGCTCGGGGGTGGGCGTGCCGAGGGCCTTGAGGTCGTTACCGGCACTGAAGGCGCGGCCTTCGCCCCGCAATACGACGCAGCCGACGGTGTCGGTGTCGGCAGCGATGGCGGCGACGTGCTCGCGCAGCTCGGTGAAGAGCGGGACGTTGAGGGCGTTGAGCGCCTCAGGGCGGTTGAGCGTGAGGGTGGCCACGCCATCGCGGTCCTCCCGGAGGACGAGCTCGCTCATGCGGGCACCCCAGCGATGTCGGCGAGGTCGATCTCGGTGAGGGACTCAAGGTCGCGGTCGGGGTCGGGGAGGGGCAGTCCGCGCGTGTACTGGGTACGGACGGCCCAGCAGGTCATGCCGGCGGCGTGCGCGGCCTGGATGCCGGCGGGGGCATCCTCGATGGCGAGGCAATCGCGCGGGGCGACGCCGAGGAGTCCGGCGGCGCGGAGGTAGATGTCGGGGAGGGGCTTGCCGTGGGTGATGTCGTTGCCGGCGACGATGACGTCGAAGGCATCGACGATTCCGAGTCGCTCCAGGCAGACCTCGACGTTCGCACGGTGCGACGAGGAAGCGACCGCCAGGGGCAGGCCGATCGCCTTCAGGCCCCGCACAAGGTCGACGGCGCCGGGGAGGGCGGTCTCGACAGAGGCGTAGGCCTCCGCGACAAGCGCGGAGCAGCGGTCCCGGTAGTAGGAGGCCGGGCGGGTAAGGCCGAGGTCGTGGACGAACTCGTTCCAGCCGGACTTCGTTCCCATGTACTTCTTGTAGTCGTCGAGGGGGAAGGTGATGCCGTCCTCGGCAAGCACCGCCGTCGCCGCGCCGTAGTAGAACGGCTCGCCATCGACCAGGACACCGTCCATGTCGAAGATGACCGCGGCGAAGGGGGACGCGTCACTCATTGACGGCCTCGGCGCCGCCAACGATGTCGAGGAGCTGGGTGGTGATCTCCTCCTGGCGGGCCTTGTTGTAGGTGAGGGTGAGCTCGCGCTCGATCTCGTTGGCGTTGTCGGTCGCGTTCTTCATGGCGACCATGCGGGCCGACTGCTCTGAGGCGGCCGACTCGAGGATGGCGGCGTGGACCTGCATCTCCACGTAGCGGGGCAGGAGGCGCTCGAAAACCTGGCCGGGGTCCGGCTCGAAGATGTACTCCTGTCGGAAGGCCTCCGCCTCCGCCTCGTCCTCGGCGGTGGGGGGCTCGACGGGGAGGAGGCGGCGCACGACCGGCCGCTGGTTCACCGTGCTGACGAACTCGGCGAAGCTGATGAAGACCTGGTCGACCTCGCCCGAGAGGTAGTCGTCCATGACGAGACGGGCGATGACGCTCGTGTCGGTGAGGGCGGGGTAGTCACCGAGCTCGGTGAACTCGGCGGCGACGTTCTGGCGGGAACGCACGAAGAAGTCGCGACCCTTACGGCCGACGGCGACGATCGCGGTGGGCACCTCGGCCTCGCCGACGAAGCCGCCCGCGCTGTTGTTGAGGTTGGCGTTGAGGGCGCCGCAGAGCCCGCGGTCGGGGGTGACGTGGAGGATGCCGACGTTCTCGACGGGGCGCTGGGTGAGGAAGGGATGCGACTCCTCAGTGTCGCCGTCCTCGCCGCCGCCGGGGGCGGTGGAGGCGAGTGAGGAGAGGACGAGCTGGATCTTCTCCGCGTAGGGGCGGCCCTCGGTGGCCCGCTCCTGGGCGCGGCGCATCTTCGACGCGGCCACGAGCTGGAGCGCGTTCGTGATCTTGGACGTATTCCGTACCGTCCCGATGCGGCGGCGGAGCTGTTGGATGGTGGGCATGGCGCTCCCTAGTAGGGGACGGTCTCCTTGAACTCGGCGACCGCGTCCCGCAGCTCCTGATCGGTCTCGTCGCTGATGGTGCGCTCGGATTCGATGCGAGCGGCGAGTTCCGGCTTGTTGCTGGAGAGGTAGCCGGTGAAGGCGGCCTCGAAGTCCGCGATCTTCTCGGTGGGGACGTCATCGAGCAGCCCGTTGGTGAGAGCGAAGATGACGGCGACTTCCTCGGCCAGGTTCAGGGGCGCGAACTGGGGCTGCTTGAGCACCTCGTTGGCGCGCAGGCCGCGCTCGAGCTGCCGCTGGGTGGCGGCGTCGAGGTCGCTGGTGCCGAACTGGGCGAATGCCTGGAGCTCGCGGAACTGGGCGTGGTCGAGCTTGAGCCGCCCGGCGACCGAGCGCATGGCGCGCGTCTGGGCGGAGCCGCCCACGCGGCTCACGGAGAGGCCAACGTTGAGGGCGGGGCGGATGCCGGCGTTGAACAGGTCCGGCTCCAGGTAGATCTGGCCATCGGTGATGGAGATGACGTTGGTAGGGATGTAGGCCGACACGTCGTTGGCCTGCGTCTCGATGATGGGGAGGGCCGTAAGCGAGCCGCCCGCCTCCAGCTTGGCCGCGCGCTCAAGCAGGCGGCTGTGGAGGTAGAAGACATCGCCGGGGTACGCCTCGCGCCCGGGAGGACGGCGGAGGAGCAGCGAGATCTGGCGGTAGGCCCAGGCGTGCTTGCTCAGGTCGTCGTAGATGATGAGGGCGTCGCGCCCGCTCTCCATGATCTCCTCGCCCATCGCGCAACCGGCGTAGGGGGCGAGGTACTGGAGGGCAGCCGACTCGGAGGCGCCGGCGGCGACGATGATGGTGTGCTCCATGGCGCCGTACTCTTCGAGCTGGCCAAGCACCTGGGCGACCTTGCCGGCCTTCTGGCCGATGGCGACGTAGATGCAGACGAGGTCGCCGCCCTTCTGGTTGATGATGGTGTCGAGCGCGATGGCGCTCTTGCCGGTGGAGCGGTCGCCGATGATGAGCTCGCGCTGGCCACGGCCGATGGGAATCATCGAGTCGATGGCCTTGATGCCGGTCTGGACGGGCGTATCGACGCTCTGGCGGAGGGTGACGCCGGGGGCGATGCGCTCGACCGGGCGGGTCTTGGTGGAGCCGACCGGGCCCTTGCCGTCGATGGGGTTCCCGAGGGCATCGACGACGCGGCCGATGAGCTCGTCGCCCACGGGCACCTCGATGATGCGGCCGGTGGCGCGAACCTCATCGCCTTCCTTGATGTCCTCGTAGTCACCGAGGACGACGGCGCTGACGGACTCTTCCTCGAGGTTGAGGGCGAGGCCCATGGTGCCGTTGGGGAACTCGAGCAACTCGGAGTAGCGAGCGTTCGTGAGGCCGTGGGCGCGGGCTACGCCGTCGCCGGCTTCAATGACGACCCCGACGTCGGTCGCGACGGACGGAGCCTCGAACTGCTCGATCTGCTCGCGGAGGATGGATGCAATCTCTTCGGCGCGAACGGCCATAGTGGTTCCCTCTTGTGTGGTGCGGCCCTAGGCGCCGCTCAGCTCCTGGCGCAGCCGCCGGAGGCGGGTACGCACGCTGCCATCGATGAGATGGTCGTCGATGCGGAGGACGACGCCACCGATGATGTCGGAATCGACAGCGGCGGTGGCGGTGATCTGCTTCCCCAGGGCCTCGCCCAGACGCTGCTCCATGGCGGCGACCTGGTCGTCCTGCAAGGGGACGGCAGTGGTGATCTCGGCCTGCGCGAGGCCCTCGTGCTCATCGGCGAGACGGTTGAAGGCGTCCGCGACCTCGCGGGCCTCCAGCGTGCGCCCCTTGGCGATGAGCAGCCTGGCGAGGTTCAGCGCGAGCGGCCCCACTTCAAGGGCGCGTTCAACGGCTGCCTGGCGTTCGGCGACAGCGACGCGCGGGGCGGCGAACCAGCTCGCGGCGTCGGAGTCCGCCAGCACGGCGGCAACGTCGTCGAGGTCGGCGCGCCACTGGGCGATCGCTTCGCCATCGCGGGCGATGGCGAAGGCCGCCTGTGCGTAGCGCTTTGCCGCCTGCCTGTCAGCCATCTAGCTGCGCTCCCCGAGGTCGGACTCGGCCAGGGTCTCTTCGATGATGCGCTGGTGGGCATCGTCGTCGAGGGACTGGCGGATGACGCGCTCGGCGGCGGTGACGGTGATCTCGGCGAACTCCGCACGGAGGTCGGCGATAGCACGGTCACGCTCCAGCTGGATTTCCTGGACCGATCGCTCGGCGGCTGCCTCGCGGTCGCGTTCCGCCTGCTGACGAGCCTCGTCCTGGATCCGGGCCGCCACCTGCTGGGCGTTGGCCACGATCTCCTGACCCTGTCCGCGGGCCTCGGCAAGCTGGGCCTTGATGCGCTCCTGTGCGTCGGAGGCTTCGGCGCGCGCCTGTTCGGCGGCGCCGAGGCCCTCGGCGATGCGCTCGCGACGCTGGTCGAGCATGCGCAGGACCGGCTTGTAGAGGGTGAAGCGCAGGATGAGGAGCAGAACCACGAAGTTCGCGATCTGCGCGATCAACTGCGGCAGATTAATGCCGAGAGCGGTGAAAGCCTCGCCCATCGCGAGCTCCCTTCTTCCCGATTGGCGTTTCCGCCGGGCTAGATGACGAACGCGATGATGATGGCGGTGAGCAGCGCGTAGATGCCGATGGCCTCGGCGAACGCGACGCCCAGAATCATGTTCGTCTGGATCGAAGCGCGGGCCTCGGGATTGCGGCCGAGGGCCTCCATCGCGCGTCCCACGAGCATGCCGATGCCGATGGCGGGGCCAAGGGCGCCGAGGCCCATGGCGATGCCAGCGCCGATGGCCTTGGCGCCGTCGGCATCAAGCGCGAGCAGGAAGAGAAGGTCGAGTACTCCCATGATTGGTGGTTCCTCCCGTGTTTTTCCTCCCCGCCTCCGCGGGGAGCGGTGTTCGAAGGGGCGGGGCTACTGCCCCGGGGTCCCCTGGGATTCCATGTCGTCGTGGCCGGCTTCGCCTTCGTGGTCGCCGTGTTCCTCGTCGTGGTGCTCGACCGCCATGACGGCGAACACGAGCGTGAGGAGTGCGAAGACCGCGGCCTGGATGAAGCCGACGAAGAGCTCCAGGCCGTAAATGATGTCGACGATGAGGAAGGGCAGCAGGAAGGTGAGCATTAATATGAGCACCTCCCCGGCGAAGATGTTGCCGAAAAGCCTGAAGGCGAAGCTGACGATGCGGATGAACTCCGAAAGCAGCTCAAGGATGCCGACGAAGAAGGGGATGAAGCCGCTGAAGTTGAAGAACTTCCCGAGGTAGCTGAAGCCGAGGGTGCGCAGGCCCCAGAACTCCACCATGAAGAAGGAGATGAGGGCGAGCGCGATCGTGTTGTTGACGTCGCTGTAGACGGAGCGGAAGAGCGGGATGATGAGGGCCAGCTTCTGGCCGGGGAAGTCGATGCCGCTCACGACGAGGTCGTCGCCGAGGGCGGCGCTCGGGACGGCGTGCTTCTCGTTGGCGGGAAGGAGCTTGGGCGCGTCGGGGTCGGCGTTGAGGGCGGCGACGGCCGCCGTGAGCATCTCGGGTGTGACCTCGACGGGACCGTGCCCATCGCCCCCTTCCGCCTCGAAGTCGGTAAAGGTCTCGGCGAGGAAGACGATGTACTTGTCCAGAGCTTCCTCTGCGGAGACGGGGGTCGCCGCCTCCGCGCCCATCTCGAAGTGAGCGTCGTTGGCGTTGGGCAGGACGAGGCCGATGCCCACGTTATCGACAAGCCAGCCGGAGGAGTGCGCGATCTCCTCTTCGAAGGGCTCGTGATCGTGGTGATGCTCCTCGATGTAGTGGAAGATCTCCACCCCGATGTCCTCGGTCTTGCCGATGGCGTTGAAGAAGGGGAGGAGGCCCATCCAGTTGGCGAGGAGGATGAAGATGAAGAAGGTGGCGATGACGGGGAAGAAGCGGCGGGCGTTCGCCGAGCCGGCAATGTCCTCCAGCTGACCCATCAGGAACTCGATGACGGACTCGACGAAGTTCTGGGCGCCGCCGGGGATGAGCTTCATGGTTCGGGTGGCGAGGAAGCAGACAACGAGGAGGACGAACATCGCCGCCCAGGCGGAGATCATCGTGTTGGAGATGTTGAGGAAGCCGACCTTGGTGATGACCTCGGCGGGAACGATGATCTCGGGCTGGGGGCCGCGGGCGACGATGAGGCCGACGACGACCCACGCGAGCGCCGCGATGATGATGAGGGGGAGCCTGAACCTTCTCACTCGCTACCGCCGTTGGCGCCGTTGGCGCCACCGCCAAAGCGTTTCATGAAGGGGAGAAGCATGCGGATTCCGCCACCGATGGCCAGAGTCAGTCCCAGGACAATCCCCAGGAGGATGAACAGCGGCTCAAGCCCTGTAAGGTCATCGAGCCAGAGTCCAAGCACGATTCCGACGACGATGCAGGTGGCGAAATACCAGCCTGCCCCCATGAGGTAAGCGGTTGGCGCTATCCATCCGCCACGCTCAGGCTTTGCCATGACCGCGCTCAAACCGCGGGGATCATAGGGTGATTGTGAAGAGATGCGCAAGCGGCGATCGGGGCCGCGCCACGGTTACTTCTGCGGATCGTCGAACCCGCTCAGATCGAGCCCTTCGATAAAGTCCTTGAACGGTCCGAGGCGCTCCAGCTCGGCGGGATCGACGGGCTTCTCCGGCTCGCGCTCGACACCCTCCTGGTCGTCGCCGTCGCGGATGATCTCGCCACCCTGGTCGAGGACGGCCTCTTCGGCGTAGATGGGGGATCCGGTGCGGACGGCGAGGGAGATGGCGTCGGATGGGCGGGAGTCGATCTCGACGGCGTCGCCGTTCACATCGAGGACGATGCGGGCGTAGTAGGTGTCGCGGGCGAGGTCGTTCAGGAGGATGTACTGCACCTTCCCACCGAGCTGCTCGATGACGTTGCAGAGCAGGTCGTGGGTCTGGGGACGGGGCGGGGTAACGTCGTGGAGGCGGAGGGAGATGCTCTCGGCCTCGTAGGGGCCGATCCAGATGGTGAGGTAGCGGTCGGTCTCCTTCTCGCGAAGGATGGCGATGCGCTGGTAGCTGTTCAGCGAGAGACGGATGCTCTCGATGCTCATCTCGCGCATGTCCCACCCCCCGCCGGAAGGTTCCGGCTCGATCGGCTCGATGATAGGTGGGCGCGGCGAGGGGCGGCAAGGCGCGCCGCCGGTCAGGATCGGAGATTGACGACGGTGGCGGCGGCGATGCTGACGGCGAGGATGGCCATAACGGGCTGCACGCCGAGCCAGTCTCCAAGAGCGCCGGCGCCCAGGACCGGGAGGGAGGCGGCGAGCGCCGCCATCGCCCCCTGCGTTGCGACCACGCGCCCCTGGAGGGCGAGGGGCACGCGGTCGTTGAGGACCGTCTGGGCGGCGACGCTCACGTTCGCGTAGGCGAATCCGAGGGGCAGCACGATTAGCATCGCGAGCAGGGCGCCGCCGTCGAAGTCCCCGAGATTGACGTCGTCGAGCCAGGCGAAGGCGCCGTAGCCGGCGAGGAAGGTCGCTTCCTCGTTGACGAAGGCGAGGGCGAGCAGCAGGCCCGTGAAAGCCGCGAATCCGACGGAGCTGAGGAGGCCGTGCGGCAGGTGGTGCGCCAGAGGCCCTGCAACACGCAGGCCAACGATGACGCCGATGGCGGCGGGCGTCAGGACGAGGGCGCCGATCTCGAAGGGAAGCTCGAGGACATCGCGGATGTAGGTCGGGATGAGGCCACCGAGGATGATGAGCATCATCGTGATGAGCGTGAGCTCGATGGCGGCCTTGAAGACGGCGGGGTCGCGGCGCATGGCGCGCCAGCCGACCTGCCACCAGGAAGCGCCATCCGCGGGTTGCGGGGGGATCGCCTCGGGCACGGCGCCGATAGCGGCGGCATCGGGGGCGGGATCGAACGGGGGTGGGGGGAACACATCCGGTTCCTCGCGCGTGCGAGCCACCGGACCGATGCGGACGGCCTCGACGGCGGCGATCACGAACAGCGCCGCGACGATCCCGAAAAGCACATCCGCACGCTCGAAGACGCGCAGAACGACGGGTGTGAGCACGGCGAACCCGACGATCTGGGCGGCGCCGCCCACCGCCTGGCCGATGGCGTTCGCGCGGGCCAGCTCCCCGCGGGTGACGATCGAGGGCAGGATCGAGCCCTCTGCGGCTGCCACGAAGGGCGCGACGACGGCGAGGGCCACTGCGACGACGTAGAGGGTTCCGGAACCACCGGGTTCGACGATGTAGGCAACGCAGACGGCGGCGCGAGCGAGGTTGCCGAGGGCGACGATGAGGCGGCGGGGGATGGCGTCGGCGGCAACGCCCGCGATGATGCCCGCGACCATCATGGGCACGACGAGGGCAAGGATGAGGAGGCTCGTGTAGAAGGCCTTGCCGGTGGCATCGAGGACGAGGAGGACGAGTGCGAGGTTGAGCGAGTTCTGGGCGATACGGGAGAAGAAGCGGGAGGAGCAGAGGCGACGGAACGGGATTTGCTGGAGGAGAGCAGGGGGCGCTGAAGGCTCGGCGACGTCCTCCCAGGCGGGGGCAGCGCTCACGAGGCGGCGGAGACCCGCGACTTCGCCCGCTGCTCGAAGCGGCGGCGCTCGAGCATCACACGCCGTCCGCACTCAAGGCAGACGAGGCCGATATCGGCGCCGACGCGGTACACGCGCCACTCCCAACTGCCGCAGGGGTGGCGGCGGCGCATCCGCCAGATGTCTCCGACGGCTACACGGGTGTCCACGACACGGCATTAAGCGCGTCGCGAAGGTTGCGCGCTGCTGCCGCTTGATCCGGCGCGCTTGCGATGCTGCGCGAGGCGTTTACAACTACAAGTCCGGGTTTGCTGCCCGCCGCAGCTATGACCTGCGCAGGATCCCCGCCCTGCACACCAACACCAGGCACAAGCAGAGTCGTCGTAGGCGCGAGTGCGCGGACCCGGGCCAGTTCGTCCGGGGCCGTTGCACCAACTACGAGCCCGACGTTTGCTCCCCACCCCGACGCCTCCTCGGCGATGTACTCGTAGAGTGTCTGCCCAGTCGCAAGACGTTCATTCTGGAAGGTGACCGAGCCCGGATTTGAGGTCCGGCAGCAGACATAGACGCCCCGATCTTTGTAAGCGAGGAATGGCTCCGTAGCGTCCTGCCCCTGAAGGGGGTTCACTGTAGCGGCATCGAATCCCCAAACCTCAAAAAGCGCTCGGGCATAGGCGGCCGCGGTGTTAGGCATGTCACCGCGTTTGCCGTCGGCGATAACAGGAATGTCGTCGGGAATCGCGGCGAGCGTGGCCTCAAGGGCGCGCAGGCCTGGGATGCCAAACTGTTCATAGAAGGCAAGGTTGGGCTTGAAGCAGGCCGCATAGGGCGCGGTGGCTTCAATGAGGGCACGGTTGTGGGGAATGACCTCTTCGACAGGAAGGCCTTGGGGGTCGAGACCCACGCACACAAAACTATCCACCGCACGAATGCGGCGGGTGAGGCGCTCGAGGTACGGCATCATCTCAGGCCTCGCGCGTTCCTTGACTTCAAGGTTGGTCCGCGCTAATTGATAGGACGACTATACACTCTCTAGCTAATACACAACCTGCGTCTGCTTTTTTCTTATGTCGTTCGTTCTTTTTTTCTTACTCTTTCGCGTTTCCTGTTACTTCGGCTGAATCTTCTTTGGGGCGCGGGTCAAGCCCCAGCCTGGGCAGGGTTTCGAGGAAGGCCTCGCGGTTGCCCGAGACGATCAGGTCGAGGGCGCCCGTGGCGTCGGGAGGTGCTTCCAGGTCGAGCTCCCGGAGGAGGTCGCAGGCGCGCCTGGCAACCGGCTCACCCGTGCCGAGGACGGAGACGCCGGGGAACTCGGCCGTGATGGCAGGGGCGAGGAACTCGTAGTGGGTGCAGCCGAGCACGACAATATCGGCGCCGTTGGCGACGGAACCGGCGAGGGCGGCGCGGACGGCCCTGCGTGCGGCAGGCGTGTCGACCTCGCCGCGTTCGACCAGCTCGGCGAGGTCGTGGCCGACCACGCGGTCGATGGCAGCGCCCGTACCAAACTCGTCGACGACGCTGGCGTAGAGGTCGCCGTCGAACGTGCCGGGCGTGGCGAGGATGGCGACGCGTCCGCTGCGGGAGGCGCGCGTGGCGGGCTTCACCGCGGGCACCATGCCGACGAAGGGCAGGTCGAAGAGCTGCCGCAGGTCGGCGACGGCTGCGGCGGACGCGGTATTGCAGGCAACAACGATGAGCTTGGCATCGGCCTCGACGAGGCGGTGGGCGATGGCGAAGGCGCGCTTGCGCACTTCACCCGGGTCGCGGGGGCCGTAGGGGAAATACGCGGTATCGGCGAAGTAGACGGTGCGTTCGCGGGGAGCGAGGCGGCGGAATTCGCGGAAAACGCTGAGCCCGCCGACGCCGGAATCGAACATGCCGACGGGTCGCGGGTCCATCCCGTCAAGCATACGGCCTCGACCGGCTTGCCGCCGCCCACCGAGGGTGCGCGCGAGCGAGCGAGCGGGCATGCTGCGCCCATGACGAAACGGCTCGAGGTGGCGTTGCTGCCGTCGGAGGCGGAGGCCATAGAGGCCGACGCCTTCCTCGTGATCGACGTACTGCGCGCGACGACGACGATCGCGACGCTGTTCGAGGGCGGGCTTGCGGACCTGGTGGTCGTCGATGACATCGAGGCGGCGCGGGAGCGAGCGCAGTCGGAGGGGCGAGTCCTGTTCGGGGAGGTGGGCGGTCTTCCGCCGGAAGGGTTCGACTACGGGAACTCGCCAGCGGAGGCCGTAACGCTCGACGTTCGAGACAAGGGGGCGGTGCTCTTCACGACGAACGGGACCCGCGCGATCTGCGGGTCGGCGGGCCGGGGGGCGGTGGCGACGGGGGCGTTCTCGAACGCCGGGGCGGCGGCGCGCTGGGCTGCAGGGTTCGACCGGGTAGCGCTGGTGTGCGCGGGCAACTCGGGCGGGAAGCGCTTCGCGCTGGAGGATTTCGCGGCGGCGGCGAGGCTGGTGCAGCTCATCTCGAGGGAGAGCCCGGGGCTGGAACTGGGAGATGCAGCGGGAGTAGCCGCGGGCCTTACCGGCTACGAGGACTGGATCGCGCCGGGGCTGCCCCAACAGACCGACCGGAGCGCGCGCCTGATCGCGGGGGCCCACCATGCCCAGGGTCTGAAGGCTCTCGGGCTGGGCGCGGACATCGCCTTCGCGGCGCGCGAGGACACCTCGGCGGAGGTCCCGCAGGTGGCGGAGCACGGGGAGGGGTGGGCGCTGCTGCGGAACGAGCGCTAGTCGCGGCTCTCCCAGCGGCGGCGGAGGTCGGAGAGGGTCGATTCGTCCGGGGGGCGGCCGGAGTAGCGGGCATATTCGAAGGCGGCGGTGATCTCGTCCGTGACGTCCTGGTGGAAGGTCGAAACGAGGACTGGCGCAAACTCGTGGGGAGTCTGGCCCTCGCGCCGGGCCCTCCCCTCCCTGCGGGCGGACTCAAGGACTTCGAGGTAGAGGCGCGTGACGCCTTCTCCCGCGGCCTCCCGACGGCGATCGCGGCGAAGGAGGTTGCGGGCGGCGCCGCGCAGGTCTTCGCCCAGACTGCCGACAGCCTCCGATTCCGAGGCGTCGAGGCCACGGTCGCCGGCACGCCGGCGGAGGACGGCGAGGATGAAGATCAACGCAGCCACAGCGGCAACGCCGAGGAAGATCGTGCCCCCCGCGAGGGTGTAGCGGGCGGCGCGAGCGGCGAGCGAGTCCCCATCAACCACCTGGCCCCCTTCTCCTTCTGTCTCCGGGGGCACCGGCACTTCAATCTGTGGCGGCTCGGAATTGCCGTCGGCCCCCAGGAGCCAGAGGACGAACTCGAAGAAGTTCGAGAGCACCCAGGCGATCGGGATGAAGAACGCGTAGGTCAGGAACCAGGCAATGGCCCTGCCTACGACGGATGCGGGCGTCGAGAGAACATCAATGAGGGGTTCGAGGAGGACGCCGACAAGGAGCACGCCAAGGACGGCGAAGGCGGCCGTTCCGACGAGCAGGGCCGTGGTCACGCTCCCGGAGCGGAGGCTTCCCATGCTGGAACCGCTCTGGGAGAGCTGGGAGCAGGCGAGGGCCGCGAGCGCTACCCCGTAGAAGACGACACCGCCACGGGTGACGTACTCGGCCTGCTCACTCCCGGCCGATATCAGCAGGGCGACGGTTACGAGGGCGAAAGGGACGGCGAGGGAGCGGGGGGCGTTCTCGATCCAGACGCCGCTGCGAGAGCGCCAGGCCGCCCATGCCCACAAAAGGACGAGGAGGAAGCTGCTCGTCATGACGGCGGGAATCCACTCCTTGATGGTGCCGGTGCGGATGACGAAGTCGGAGAGCCAGGCGAAGTCCCAGAGGGCCAGGTCGCCCGCGTACTGGAGGCGGAGGGCGCCGTACAGGAGAAGGAGGCCGACCACGCCAACCGCCAATGCCCGCTTGCCGGCCCCGATGCCGAACCAGTCGAGCACGGCAGGGGCGAAGAAGGAGACAAAGGCGATGACGACGAAGCCGGGCGCGCTCACGAGCTCGTTCCCGGGCTCGGGGAATATGCGCATGACGACCTCGCCGATCGTGTAGAAGGCGAGCGCTTCGGCGCTGAGCAGCAAGACGAGGGCGGCGCGACGGATCACACGAGTACCTCGCTTGCCTCGAAGCGGCGTCCCGTAACGCGGACGGGGAGGCCGGTGAGCTTGTCGAGATCGACACGGTCGGAGGTGACGACAACGGCGACGCGGTAGCCCTCGTCCTGCAGCCGCCGCATGGCCTCCGCGAGCTCGTCGGGAATGAAGGCGGCGGCGAGGATGAGCGTGGAGCCCAGCGGGAGGCGGCTGGCCTCGCGGCGGAGGCGACCGGCGAGGTCGCCCATTGTGAGGGGCTGCACGACGGCCAGGGTCTCGAGGATGCGGGGCAGCTGGGTGCGGGCGCGGGAGGGCGGGAGGCGGATGGGGCGGTCGGAGTTCGGGAGCGAGCCGTTCGCGAGGAGGCCGACGGCATAGCGGCGGCCCGTGGCCCAGACGGCGAGCGAGGCGGCCATGGAGACGGTGCGCTCCAGGTCATCCTTCAGGTAGCCCTCCCAGGAATGCTCGAGGGTGTCGATATTGAGGAGGACGTAGAGGTGCTGGACGGCGGAGGGCTCGTAGACCCGCGACTGGAGCTCTCCATGACGGGCGGTGGCCTTCCAGTCGATGCGCCGAAGGGGATCGCCGGGCTCGTAGTCGCGCAGTCCGGCGATGCGGAGGGGATCCTCGAAGATGCGGTTGCGGCCCTTGGAGTCGCCGAGGGGGCGGTCGGCGGGGAAGCCGAGGTCGTCGAGGGCGAAGACGCGCGGATAGGCGATGAAGGACGTGATCTCGGGCGCCTCGCGGTGGCGGGGGAAGATGCCGAGGATGTCCGCCGAGTGGAGCTGGCTGGGGCCGATCTGGAACTGGCCCCGCTCGCGCGCGCCCACCTGCATGCGCCAGCGCCTGCGCTCGTACCAGCCGAGGGCTCCGCGCCGGGTCAGCCAGTTGAGGCCCGGCGCGGAGGCTGCGGGGAGCTCCTCGCCCTCGACTTCGAGCTCCTCGGAGATAGCGACGCGCAGGTCGAACCAGGGGAGGGGGAGGGGCTTCCGGTTCTCGATCTCGAAGCGCAGCTCGACCTGCTCGCCCTGGAAGGCGCGGGCCTCACCGAGGCTGCTGCGGACGCGTACGCGCCGGAAGATGTAGCGCGCCCAGAGGCGGCTGATTGCGCCCACGATGAGGACGACGACGCCGATGCCGGTGACCATCGGCTGGCCCGTGCCGGCCCCAACGCCGATCAGGACCGGTCCCGCAAGCAGCCAGAGGTCGCGGAAGACCATGGGCTAGCGCCGGCGTGCCAGTGGCGGCGACATCAGCTTCGCCGCCAGGGCGACTCGTCGCCGGACGACGAAGCGGTTGGGGTTGGCCGTGACGAGGCGGCGGGGGCGGGACGGGCAGACGCCGCTCTTGCGGCGGCGCCCGAGGCGGGCTCGTCCTCGATGGGGACGGGGACCCGCTCGAGTACATCGGCAATGAGGTCCTCGACCTCGCGGCCGCGGAGGCGGGTCTGGGTGGAGAGGATGAGCCGGTGGGGGAGGACGTGCGGGGCCATCGACTTCACGTCGTCGGGGAGGACATAGTCGCGCCCGTTGATGGCGGCGTAGGCGCGGGCAGAGCGGAAGAGGGCGAGGCTGGCGCGAGGGCTGGCGCCCAGCTCGAAGGCGGCCTCGTTGCGGGTCTCGCGCACGATGCGGACGGCGTAGCGGCGGATGGCCGGGTCGACGTGCAGCCGCTGGAGCGCATCCGCCATCTGCAAGAGCCGCTCCGCGGTCACGACGGGCTGGAGGGCGTCGAGCGGATTCGTGTGCTCCTGGCGGGCGAGGATCTCGTCCTCGTCGTCCTCGCCGGGGTAGCCGAGCTTGAGGCGGAGGAGGAAGCGGTCGAGCTGGGCCTCGGGGAGGGGGAACGTGCCTTCGAGCTCGACCGGATTCTGGGTGGCGATGACGAGGAAGGGTCGGGGCAGGAAGGTAGTCTCGCCCTCGACGGTGAGCTGGCGCTCCTCCATCGCCTCGAGGAGAGCGGCCTGAGTGCGGGGAGTGGCGCGGTTGATCTCGTCGGCGAGGACGACCTGGGCGATGAGCGGCCCCTCGCGGAAGGCGAAGTCCTGGGTCTTCTGGTCGAAGTAGTGGATGCCCGTGATGTCGGAGGGCATAAGGTCGGGGGTGAACTGGATGCGCTTGAAGGAGCAGCCGAGGGAGCGCGCGATAGCCTTCGCAAGGGTGGTCTTGCCGGTGCCGGGGACGTCCTCGAGGAGAATGTGACCCTCGCACAGGAGGGCCACCAGAGCCAGCTGGACGACCTCGCTCTTGCCCACGATGACGCGCTCGACGCTCGTGCCGAGGTCGGAAGCAACCCCGTAGACGGTGTTGACGTCCTCCGTGGAGAGACGGGTGGTGGCATCGGTCATGGGGGCCCCCTGGAAGGGGGAATCGTAGGGCGTGGGCCGGACCAGCGCGAATCCCGTGGCAAACTGACGACATGGCCGACGTACGCTCGATTGCGCTGGGCGACAACACCGTGTACCTGATCAAACGAGCGGGCGGGCGGCTGCTGGTCGACACGGGCCCCGACTACGCGGGCGCCTGGGAGGCGCTGCAGGAAGGGCTCAGGGGCGAGCAGCCGGACGTTGTCGTTGCAACGCACGGGCATCACGACCACGCGGGGCTGGGGCGCCGGTGGCAGGCCGTGGGGACGCCCGTGCGGGTCGGAAGGGACGATGCCGCGCTGACCGCGCGGCCGCTGCTGCAGTCGCCCTCGGAAACGGCGGCGATGCTGGGGTGGGCGGAGAGCACGGGTGCACCACCCGAGACACTCGCGCATGTCCGGGAACGCATCGAGTCGCGACGAGCGTCGGCACAGCGGGCAGCGGAGTCGTCGGAGTACCCGGAGGACGGCGTTCGCTGGCCCACGGGCCTGCGCTACCCGACGTTCGAGGCCGACAAGCTGGTCGAGGGCGACACGGAGGTGGCGGGCATCGAAGTCCTGGCGGCGCCGGGACACACGCCGGGCAACGTCGTGCTGGCGGTGCGGGAGGAGGGGTGGCTCTTCTCCGGGGACCAGCTCCTGCCGGACGTCGATCCGCTGCCCGCCATCCAGTTCGTGCCGGAGGGTGAAGGGCTGCGGCGCTTCCCAACGCTGGCGCACTTCGCAGCTTCTCTTGAACGGCTGGCGGAATGCGGCTTCACGCGCTGCTTCCCCGGCCACGGCGAGCCGTTCGACGGGGCGGGCGAGGCGTTGGCGGGGGCGCTGGCGCGGATCGAGCGTCGCTGCGCACGGGTGCGGGAGTCGCTCAATGACGGCGGTCCGGCAACGGTGTACGAGTTGTGCACCCGGCTCTACCCGCGCGGCACGGAACGGCACTTCTGGCAGACGGCATCGAGCGTCCAGGGACATCTCGACCTGCTGGGGTCGCGGGGCGAGGCTCGGGAGGCGGACGGGCGGTGGGAGGCCTGCTAGGCGGGCGCAGGGACACGCGAAGTTGCGGGGAGCGCCTATCATCAACTCCAGGCGCTGGGGTGGCGGAATTTGGCAGACGCAGCGGACTTAAAATCCGTGGCCGAAAGGCGTGAGGGTTCGAATCCCTCCCCCGGTACCAACCGAGACCGTGTTGCGAACGTCCTCTGGCAGGCTGATCTCCGCTGCATCCCCTCCGGCAATGGGGCTGTCCGCCGGGGTCGGGATGGTGTAGCGGATCGTCGCCGTCCCGGGCTTGACCGCGATCTCCTTCACAAAAGACCGGATGAACGCCCGCGACCCGGTGATGTCGCTCGTTCGCAGGAAATCGCTCATCTCCCGAACGTAGGAGGCGATCACGTCCACGCTGTCGAGCAGCGCCCGGCGACTGGCGAGCGCATCCCGCGCCTCGCCAGCCGTCCGCTCAAGCCGCTCCTGGCGCTCCTGGTGCTGACGGATGCGCGGCAGGATGTCGTTGACCTCCATGTCTGAGGTCTCCACCGCGAACCAGAGCCGATCCATGCGCCGGCGGACCTCGGCCAACTCCTCCTCGATCGCCTCCAGCTTCTGGCGCTCCTGGTGCGCCACGCCGTCCATCTCCTCGTCGACGAGGCGTACCAGGTCGCGGATGTTGGACTCGGTGAGGATGTGCTCGCGAATCTGCTCGATGATGAGCCGCTCGAAGCGCCCCGAGTTGAGGCGCGGGGTATCACACGCTCCCCGTCCGCGCTTGAGGAGCGACTGGCAGACGTAGTAGGTGTACCTGCCGCCCTTGGCCTCCTGGGCGCTGAGGGACGTGTGGCAGGACCGGCACTTCGCGAGCCCGCTGAGGAGGTAGGGACTGGCGGTACGGCGTGGGTGCGCCTGCGACGGCGCCTTCGAGCTCAGAACCTGCGCCACGCGCTCGAACTCCTCCCGCGTGACGATGGCGGGGAAGGCGTCCTCGACGCGCACGGGCGGAGCGCCGTCCCTAGCGTTCGTCCCCCACACGACCGTGCCCGTGTAGGCCTCGTTTGAGAGGAGGCGGTGGATCGACGTCTTGAGCCAGCGCTTGCCGTGGGGGGTGGCGATGCCCTCGTCGTTGAGGGCGCGGGTGATGTCGAGGAGGCTGACCCCGGAGGCCGCCATCCTGAACATCCGCCTCACGACGGCGTCGGCCGGCGGATCGAGAACCAGCCGGGGGCGCTTCTTGGCGCCGTCCTGGACGTACTCCTTGCGGTAGCCGTAGGGGGCGTAGGTGGGAACCCAGAAACCGCGCGAGGCGGATTCGCGCATCCCGCGCGTGACCTCTTCCGCCAAGTTGGCGCTGTAGAACTCGTCGACGCTCTCGATGATCGCCTCCATGAGCTTGCCGGTGGGAGAGTCGTCGGCGTGCTCGGTGATGGAGGTGACGCGGATGCCGCGGCGGCGCAGCATCGACTTGAAGGCGACGGCGTGCTCGCGCTTGCGGGTGAAGCGCGAGAACTTCCAGACGAGGATCTCGGCGAAGGGCGCGTCGTCGTCGCGCGCCGCGTCGAGCATCTTGCGGAACTCGGGGCGGTTGGCGATGCGCCCGCTCTCGGCCTCGTCGACGTACTCTCGGACGACGACGTAGTTGTGCTTCGCGGCGTAGTCGCGCAGCGCGCGCAGCTGCGCCGAGACGGAGAGGTCGACGTCCTGGCGGTCGCTGGAGACGCGGGCGTAGAGGGCGGCGGGCGTGGGTTCTGGTCGGTCGTTCATCGGGTCTCTTTTCTCCTCATCTGCGTGCTCACTTTAGCGTGATCACGGTGCGTTTGGTCACTCCTGTCGAAGAACAGTCACATCGCAGTCAAAGTTCAGCCAACGATTCCGGGAAAACGCCTGAAATCGGCCCGAAAGCCGTTGCCGGGCGGCTCCCTCGCTGCTAGCCTCGCCGCGTCGAACATTAGTTCCAAAGAAAGTGTAGCCCCCGGCGCGGCTGCTGACCACCCCCAAGGCGGGGCTGGGCCCAGGGCAGGCGCAGTGAGACCGAACCGTGAGTACCGAGCGACGCCAGACCGACCACCACGAGGAGTTGCGCATCGAGGGTCTGCGCGCCCTGGCGCGCGTCATTGTGCGCCACGCCCTGGCCAACCCCGATCGGGAACCCGATCCGCCGGAGGAGAGCGCGGGAGCGCCAGTCAGAAAAGCCGCCGAGCCCGGTGGCGAGGGAGGCGCGCCGTGAGCGGCAGCCGTCGCCACAGGAACCCACTGCTGCGGGCGGAAGTCGTGTGGGCGTACCTCACCCGCCACAACCTCACCCAGAAGGCCTTCGCGCGCCTCGTCGGGATCGACCCCGGCTACCTCTCGCAGATGCTGAGCGGCAAGCGCCGCCCCTCCCCCTCGATGCGGGTGCGGCTCATGAAGGCGCTCGGCATCGAGCACGTCGAGGATCTCTTCGTGATGGAGGTCGCCGCGTGATCCGCCGGCTGCCGCCCCCGGAGCTGCTGATCGAAGCGCCCTTCCTGCCGGACGACTTTCCCCGACGGCTGCTGCGCTTCAAGGAGACCCTCGACGTCTCCTGGGACGTGCTGGCGACCTGCATCGGCGCCGACCCGCGACAGGTGTGGCGCTGGCGCGAGGGGACGAAGCCGAGCGGCGACTCGCTGTACGCGCTCTTCCTGCTGGCCGACCGCCAACCCGGAGGCGTGCGGCTGCTGCTGGGCGAGGACGGCGATCGCGGAAGACATCCTGTGATCTGGTTGCCGGCCGATCGGGCGGCGCCGGGTGAGCAAGCAGGCGAAGACACGCGATGGAGGTGAACGAGATGGAAGAATTGCAGGTTCCCACGGTCATGGTCGAGGGCCGCAAGCGCGCGATCCTCACGCAGGACAAGTTCCGCGCCCTGTACGTCGACGGCTTGCCGGAGGGGCTCGAACGCCTCGCGGTTGTGGCCGGCATGACATGGCCACAGCTCGCCGCCCGGCTGGGCGTCGGCGAGGGGCGCGTGCAGGAGTGGCGCGATGGCTGGCCGCCCGACAGCGACGAGGTCGGCGCGCTCATCGAGGTTGCGTCGCGCGTGTCGGGCGGGCTCGCGGCGCTCTACCCGCAACTCCACGCTGCCCTCGCGGCGGCGGACGGAGGCGAGCGGGCGCGGTGGGCGTGAAGCGGCAGGTGCAGCGCCCCCTCGGGTCGTGGTTCCCGGCCGACTTCGGCCAGCGGCTGGCGCGCTTCCGCGAGGCAGCGGGGCTGAGCTGGCGTTCGCTCGCGCGGCTGCTCGGGGTCACGCCCTACCGGCTACGGCAATGGCGGCGCGGCGCCGTGCCGAACGGCGAGCACCTCTTCGTTCTGCTGACGCTCGCGGAGGCGATGGGGCTGCGCGACGGGATCCTCATGCAGCCCGAGCGCGACCTGCCCCGCAATGGCGCAGCCTATCGCCGCAGCTGACGCGGGCACCCATCACCGCATCCAATCAGGACTCGTCCACCGAAGGAGCGAACGCGATGAACACCAATGAGTCCGGTCCCCAAGGCGGCATCGCCTCCCGCATCCGCGAGGCACGCCAGGCCGCAGGCCTCACTCAGCAAGAACTGGCCGCACGTGTCGGCGTCACGCGCCGCACCGTCTGGAGCTGGGAGGCGGGCCGGACGAGGCCCGGCCAGGAGCATCTCACCGGAATCACCCTGCATTGCGGGAGGGCCGTGACGGAACTGGACGGGCGCGAGACTCGCGAACAGGCGCGGCGCTCGCCGGCGAGGGTCACGATGCCGCAGGAAGCGCGGATGCGCGCGGTGCTCGGCGTGGTCGCCCGCTACGTCGCCGAGCAAGGCTTCGCGCCGAGCATGCAGGAGATCATGGAGGAGACCGGGTTCAGTTCGAAGTCGGTCGTCGGGTACACGCTCGACGCATGCGAGGAAACGGGGCTGATCGTTCGCGGGCGGCGCATGGCGCGGGCCCTCGGGATCACGGCAACGGGACGCGCGTTCGCCGAGTCGCACTTGGAGGCCGGCGGCCTGCCGGTGCGCCGCGAGCGCCTCGCCCCGAGCGTGACCGGCGCCGGGACAGGACCGGACGCCGTGATTCACGCTCGCCGCGCACCGAGCCTCAACGCCCGGAAGCCTCCGGGGCGCCGTTGAAGCAAACGCGACGACGGCGGGGCACCAAGTCCGGAGGCGGCATCGCCGCGCGCCGTTGCCGACGAGCGCCGCGACATGGGCCTGACCCAGCGCGAGAGCGCCGCGCTCGCGAGCCGACGTCACCGATGCGGGTGAGGCTGACGTAGGCAGCAGGGACCGCGGGCTCGTGCTCGTGCTCGTGCTCGTGCCCAGTGCTCCTCGATACCCCCTACCTGGGCCTCATCGTCAGCCATCGCTCGCACAAGGTCACGGTCGCGCGACACGAACGACGCCGACCCGCGGAAAAGCAGGCCAGGCGGCCGGTGTCCAGTTGACACTCCGTATCAGTAGCCCTAGCGTTTGGAGCCGCCTGCGGAACGCAAGGCGAGAGGACAAGACTGACCGGGACGCACATCGTCGCCAACGTTCTCCTCCGCTGGTGGAAGCGAGCCGACGGCGACCGGCGGTCGGGGCTGAGGGACATACCCGTGTAGAGACGCCCGCACGCGGCGCATGGCGCGCCCTCGAGGCGAGGCGTCGGAGAACAGATACGAGCTTCAGGAACGAAACGAAAGCGAGACTCATGAACGCAATTGTCAGCGCACCCAACCGATTCAGGCGCTACGTGGCGGGGCTGGGACTGGCCGCGCTCGCCGTCACCCTGCTGGCGGTGGCCTTCGCCACCGGCCCAGCACAGGCGCAGGACGATCCACCCGTCCCCACGCCTACTCCGACGCCGACCGCTACACCTGTTGTGAACACCTACCCCGATCCGCAACCCTGCGGACCCGGTGCCGGCACGGCCTCCCAGCCCGAGCCGCACGAGATCACCACGGGCCACTTCGCCCTCTTCGACGCCTACTGGCGCGCAACGGCCCGAAACCAGCAGGGGGTTGCCGATGCTGGCGTCCTCCACACGAATCTCTGTCCGCCCAAGGTGGTCACAACCAGGGAAAACAATTTCGGGACGATTACTGAGACAACCACCCGCTCCGCTTCCAACATCGACATCGGCGAAGCGATCTTCCACGTGCTGGACACGCACAAGGTGGACGTGGTGGCCACCAACGCCGAGGCGACCGCCGGCCAGCTGTCGCTGGAAGAGTATCCCAAGCTCCGCAAGGGCCTGGGCCTCGGCGAGGATGACGCGGTGCCCGCCGGTACCAAGGTCTGGTGGCTGCGGCTGGACGACCCGGACACAGCGGCGGACGACACCTCGAACCTGAGGCTGGGCTTCTCCACCGCCCTGTTCGACGATGAACACTGGCTCACGAGCGCCGAAGGCAAGCCCATGCGCTACAAGTTCGAGGTGCAGCGCTACCCGGCCGACCCCGCCGACGTGCCGCATTTCTTCGCCTACGAGGCTCCCGAGTCCAGCAACGCCGAGGCAACGATCGTCTGGAACAGCTTCGAGGCCGACCTTGACGACGACGACATGGTGCTGGACCCCGGCGAGTACAGCTCCCTGCAGTGGATCTTCACCCACGCCGGCACCTACGAGCTGTCCGTCCACCTACAGGGCTTCGTCCGTATGACGAGGCTCATCACAGACGTCGACGATCCCAACTACGACATCAACTGGCGGCGCATCAGCGGTAACGCGACCGAGACCGGCGAGGTGAAGACGTACACCATCCAGGTGGGCAGCGATCTCGACGAGAATGAGCCGCCCGTCTTCGGCCTCAACCTCAGCGTGCCCGAGAACTCCCCCGCCGGCGTCAGCGTCGGCGACCCGATTCCGGTATTCGAAGCCGACGCGGAGACGCTCTACTACAGCCTCTCCGGCGAGGGCCACGAGCACTTTGCCGTGGAGCCTGCAACCGGGCCCCACGCAGTCCAGATCAAAGTCGCCGCCGGGGCGAGCCTCGACTACGAAACGAAGCCCACCTACGAGCTCACGCTGAGCGTGAGCGACAGACTGGACCACGAGAGCAACGAAGATACGACCATCGATGACACCCTGGTCGTCAGGATCGGCCTGGTGGATCAGGCGCCTGGGCTGGTGCTCCAGGCCGACCGCGAAGTCCTGTTGGTTGGCGAAGCGGTGACCCTCACCGCCAGGTATGAGCCAACGCCGGAACAACGCGGTCAGACGTTCGCCTACCAGTGGGCGTATCAGACCGGGACAGACGACGGCGTCAGGTGGCACGTAGTCACATCGGCTCCCAACGCTGCTACCTGGTCCGTTCCGCAAACGACTGCGATGAGCAGGACGTACCGAGTGGCGGTGGCGTTGGGTGAGTACCTCCCGCCTCTGTTCGTGGAATCCAACGAGATCGAAATCCGCTGGGGAAACTAGCCTGAGCCAGCAAGCTGGGCGGTGGCATGCCACCGCCCAGCGACTATCCGGTCGAGCCTCGGCAGGCACCAC
>JAPPBY010000010.1 GCA_026702615.1 Chloroflexota bacterium
CCCCCCCCCCCCGTGTTTTCTCCCCCGGCGCCCCCCCCCCCGCCCCCTTACCATACCACTCTTTACCCCCACTACGCGGGTCCGAACCCGAAGTAGCGCCGGGCGCGCGCGCCCGGCGGGGATTGAAACGCACCAGGCGAGCACGACCCGACGCTCTACCCGAAGTAGCGCCGGGCGCGCGCGCCCGGCGGGGATTGAAACGTCGACGGCTGGGGTGTGGACGCGATCTGCGACCGTAGCGCCGGGCGCGCGCGCCCGGCGGGGATTGAAACACGATGGGAAGAGCAATCACATCGGAGACCACAGGATCAGTAGCGCCGTCGTCGGCGCACCCTCGGTCCTGTCCGTAGGCTAATTCCCGAGCAGGTCATCCAAGACTACGACAGGCAAGCCCTGAACACGACGAAAGTCGGCATCGTTCGTCACGAAGAGCGCACACTCGGCTCCCATGGCAGTCACCGCATGCAGGGCGTCAGGTGTCTTCAACCCCGTGTGGGCGCGAAGGCGGGCGGTTGCCTCCCAGAGTTGCCGTGAGGCAGGCACGACGTGTACCTCAGGGGCAGCGAACACGCTGCGAAAAGCGGCAACAAGGTCGAGGTTGCCTTCCCTAATCGGGCGGACCAACGTCTCAGCGATAGCCAACTCGCTGCATACGAGAACAAGCCGTCCCGCCTCGGCCTGCTGCCAAGCGGGAGCCAGTAGCTCGAGGTACGGTTGGTTTCGCTCCACGCTGTAGATGATCGCCGAGGTGTCCAGGTAGATGAATCCGGTCGGTGGGAGCGTCAGCGTTCCCACGAAGCTCGCTCCCCTGCGAGATAGTCGTCGACTTCCTTAGCGCTCTTGAAGATGCGCTGACCGGGACCCTCGGAGATGATCTGCCACGCCGAGCGCGGTGATGGCGGCTGGGCAGGCGAAATGACCACGTCCACGTGCTCGCCTGCTTCCAAGTCCTGGTCGACGATCTCGATCTTCCCGCCAGGCTGTACGGTTGTCGTCCTGTGCAGAACCTTCTCCATGTCGGGTACCCTCCGCTGACTTAGTCTGCTTCCTTCAACTCCGGCAAGCCACGCACGATGCGCATGGTCTCGACGCTGACCGTGACGATGCGCTTCACGAGGTCGATAATGTAGCGAGGCTCGCCACGCTCAAGGCCCCAATCGTTCACGTCGTTGACGATGCCCGAGGCCTTGTCGGTCTTGACCTGGTAGCGGTCGATCAGCCACTCCAGCGCCGAGCGCCTGCCAACGACGTACTCGTGCGCCTCGCCGGGGATGCCAGCGAGCGTGATCCACTCGTTGTAGACGAGACGGGAGCGGTCTGGGCTCGGGGCGTGGCCTCCCCATCGCATTCTCTCGACGCGGTAGAGACCGGGCTCCGGAGGCGCCCCTAACTCAACCTGCTCCTCAAGGGGGTACGGCTGGGCACCCTCGTACCCGATGTGCAGATCGAGGAGTTGCTGTCCCGCGTCAGCGAAGGCGTTGAAGGTGGCGCGGTCCGCTGGGTCGGGAACGCGGGCGAGCAGGCGGTCAAGATCGGTCGCGTATCGCCCGCGGTATTCGGGCGAGTGCAGGACGCCGTAGATGTACACGAAGACCTGGTCGGTCGTCACGTCTGCGCCGAGGCGCGCTCGGTACTCTGCGAGGGCTTCAGCGCTGATGTTGTCGAGACGTTCGCTCTCGGTATCGGGCAACAACTCGCCCTGTCCCGGCGGTCGGCCCGGACTCGCGAACACGTACCGCGGCAGGAACTGGGTGTCGGTGCCCGCACCGGTCAGGTGGTAGTCGGGGATGGTGTCTACCGCGAGCACTCCAAAGCTCTCGTCCACCCTCTTGGCGGTGATGGCGATACCCGGGACACGTTCCCACGCCGGCCGGAATACCCGCGGGATCTGGTATATCTCGCTGTTGAGAGCGCGATCCATGTATAGGTGCTGCCGGAAGAACGGGCGGTACACCGCGAGGCGGTACCCTTCCCTCGAAACTTCGATCTCTTGCGACCGGCTGAGCCGCCGCTCCGCGGCCCGATCCCACCGGAAGCTGGAGTCCTCCCTTGTCGCGTAGGCCCTCGCGGCTCGTAGGCGCTCCGAGGCTGGACCCTGGGGTGGCGCAAACCCAGCAACCTGCTCGTTGAAAAACGCTGCCGTTCGTTCGATGTTGCGGCGCAGGCTGGAAGACGAAGAGTTGAACACCCAGGCGTCCCTGGCGCCGAGCACCCCGAGTGTCGAGAAGCCGAAGAGTGGGTTCCGGCCGGGTGGCTGGCTGCTGATGGCTACCAGGGGCCTCAGCGCGGCGAATCGTTCGCTGCGCTGGTTGATCCAGTCGCCCGCCTCGTTGGGCTCGAGTTCTCCCCACTCCGCATCGAGCAGATGCGAGCCCCAAACGGTCTCTAGTTTCTGTTCGCGGGAGAGATAGTCGCCGATGTCGCGGTAACGGATGACGGCTCCGCACTCCGGCACGGGTTCGGGTCGCTTGACGAGGAGCAGCACGGCGACGGTGGCCCGACTCCCCTGCCCGAACACCTTTCCGCCTTCGCGCCGGACGGTCTCGCCGGAGCCGCGAGTATTCCCGCGCAGGTTGTAGACCCAGACCTCGTGGAACTCCTTCGCCACCGCCTTGCGGAACCCGTCGAAGCTGGCAGCGTCGATGAAGCTCCCGTTGGTCACGAAGGCGACGATGCCGCCGTCCCCGGAGTCCAGCACGCGGTTCGAGGCCCAGCGGATGCCGCGCACGTACGCGTCATACAGCGGCGCCTTCGACCCGGCGCGCGATGGCCCCGCGTAGGTCGCTTCGATCGCTGCGTCCAGCGTCGGATAGGGCTGGTTGGGATTCAGGTCGCTCTGCGCCCGCTGCAAGCGCGACCAGGGCGGATTGCCGAGGATCACGCGGATGTCGAGATCGCGCTGGCGCTCCGCGCGCGCGTTGTTGCGCGGGAAGAACACGTCGTCCATCGGATTGTCCAATTCGGACAGCTGGAAGGTGTCCGTCAGGACGATTCCGCCGAACGGCTCGTACGCGTCCTCGCGCCCGGCGTCTGAGAGGGCTTCGCGGTAGGCGCTCTCGATGTTGACGCCCGCGATGTAGTAAGCGAGCAGCAGGATCTCGTTGGCGTGCAGCTCGTGCCGGTACTTGTGCGGCAGGTCGTCCGCGTCGATCAGCCCCGACTGGATGAGCCGCACGATGAAGGTCCCTGTACCCGTGAAGGGATCAAGGATGTGCACGCCCTCGTCGCCGAGCGATGCGCCGAAGTGCTCCCGCAGCAGGTCTGCGACCGAGCGGATGATGAAGTCCACGATCTCGATCGGCGTGTAAACGATGCCGAGCCGCTCGGCGTCACGCGGGAACGCCTTGCGGAAGAAGTTGTCGTAGAGCTCGATCGCCACTCGCTGGCGGCCCTCCGCGTTGTCGATGCCCTCGACGCGGCGGCGGACGCTGGCGTAGAAGCCCTCTAGTTCCTCGGTCTCGGACTCGAGTCCCTTGTCCTCTAGCTCCGAGAGCACGCCCTGCATGACCTGGCTGACCGGGTTGCGGCTCGTGAACTCCGAGTTGCCGAACAGCGCGTCGAACACCGGCCGGGTGATCAGGTGCTGGCTCAGCATCCCCGCCGCGTCGTCGTCGCTGATCGAGTCGTTGAGGTTGTTGCGCAGCGCCGCCACGAACTCCTCGAAGCGCTCTCCCACGCCGGAGTCCGGCGCCTCGATGAGCGCGCGGATGCGGGCGTGGTGACGCCGGGCGATGTCGCCGACGGACTCCGCCCACTGCTCCCAGTAGCGGCGTTCCCCGCAGCGCTCCACGATCTTCGCGTAGATCGCGTCGCGCCAGCGCTCGATGCGGTCGTCGAGCCCGCTGAGCAAGTACTGCGAGGCTTGCTCCGTGACGCCCGTCCCGCTCTGCTCGTCGTCCTCGGTCCCCGCTCGCGGCCCCACCCCGATCACCGACACGGGGCCGCCGTCCCGGTCGCGGTTGAGGTCGAGCTTGTTCACCCAGGCGTCGAAGCGCTCGTCGTGCGAGCGCAGCGCCTGTAGCACCTCCCAGACGTGCGCGTAGGCCGCGTTCCGGTCGAGCGCGGAGGACGGGTCGTCGCCCGCGGGGACGACGACCGGAAGGATGATGTAGCCGTAGTGCTTGCCCTCGGCCTTGCGCATCACCCGCCCCACGGCCTGTACGACGTCGATCTGCGACTTCCGCGGCTGGAGGAACAGCACCGCGTCCAGCGCGGGCACGTCGATGCCCTCGGTCAGGCAGCGCGCATTGGAGAGGACGCGACACTGCGCCTCCATGACCATCGTCTCGGCGCCCAGCCACGCCAGCCGCTCGGCGCGTACGAGCACGCCGCTGTTCCCGTCGACGTGCTCTGCCTCGACCTGAATGCCGCGCTGCTCTCGGCCCTCGTCGTCCTGCAGCGCCTCCACGAGGTCCACGAAGCGCCGTGAGTCCTTGATCGTGTTCGAGAACGCGACCGCGCTATGCATCGGCCTCGGATCGTTCGCGAACTGGGTTCCTCCGGGGTCGAGCTTGGCTAGTCCGTTCAGGCAGCCGACGACGCGGCCCACATCCCCGACCTTGAGCCCGTCGCCGTCGGCGAGTTCGGCCTGGTACTCGCGCGCGACCTGCTCTTCGCTCATCACGAGGATGGCGACCTTGTAGTCGCTCAGCAGGTCCCCCTCGACCGACTCCGCGAAGTTGAGGCGGTGCAGCTCCGGTCCGTAGGTCTCCTTGTCGTCCATCGTGGCGACGTAGGCGTCCGCCGCCTCCGCCTTCTTCCTCGCGGCGGGGCTGTACAGGCGCGGCGTGGCGGTCATGTAGAGCCGCTTGCGGGCGCGTACCGCCTCCGCGTCGTGAACCATGAGGAAGCTCGAGCGCTCCTCGTCCTTGAGGGCGTATCCGGTCGTGCGGTGCGCCTCGTCGCAGACGGTGATGTCGAACGCCGGCATGCCAGCGTCCTGCGCCTGCCGGATCACGTCCATGGACTGGTAGGTGCTGAAGACGACCGTCAGCCGGTCGGGCGCATCCGGCGCGGCCGCCTGTGCGAGCCGTCCGGGGTCGGTGGTGGCGGCGATCGGCAGGTCGTACGTCTGAGCGCCGTCACCGTCCCTGCTCCCGACCTTCTGGTCGGAGCAGACGGCGAAGGCGCGGATGGGGGTCCGGGAATCAGCCGCCCACTCGCGCAGCGCCTGGGCGACGAGCGAGATCGAGGGCGCGGCGAACAGCACCCGCCCGCCGGGTCCGGCGACCTCCTCCGCGATGCGGAGCGCCGTGAAGGTCTTGCCGGTGCCGCAGGCCATGATCAGTTTGCCGCGGTCGTGCTCCTCGAAACCCGAGAGCGCGTCGGTGAGGGCCTGCCGCTGGTGCGGTCGCAGCTCCTTGCGGGCGCGCGGCTTCAGCGGCGCCGCCTCGTCCTCGAGGTAGGCGTCCCAATCGATCGCGTTCTCTTCGAGTCCGAAGAGGTTGACGCGCTGCACCGGCGGCTGCTGGTTGGAGATGAGCGCGAGCAGGTTCCTGCTCCAGTTGGAAGTCGTGCTGACGATCACCCGCTCGTCGAAGTCGGCGTTGGTGTTTGCGAGGAAGGTGGCGAGGTCCTGCTCGTAGAGCGTGCTCGACGGGTCGTAGCACTTGCACTGGATGGCGGCCAGACCGCCGTCGTGCCGCCGCGCGACGATGTCGATGCCGATGTCGCCACTGCGCCTGCCCGGCCACTCGGACCATCCCCAGACCTCGGCGTAGCGGTCGGCGTACTGCCTGTCGGTGCGAAGCACCTTTGCCACCAGCGGCTCGAACTGCCGCCCCCGCTCTCGCGGGTCGGGGTAGCGTTCGCACAGCTTCTGGTAGACATCGCCGAACGTGGCTGGCATGCGGGCTCCGGCGGCGGGCGCGAGGTTGTGCGCTAAGGGTAGCAGTGCCCGAAGATGCGGTGGGCGATATCGACCCCCGCGATGGCACGGCGCTCAGCCAGTACATGGGGGACGGCCTACAGTGGGTTGGGCGCGGGAGTCCAGGGATGAGAACGACGGGGCGAGCGAGCAGGTCGGCAACGCAAAATGCGCCCGCACATGGCCCGCGCGAGGTGGACAGGCCACGACCCGGAGCCGGCTACCTGGCGCTCCTGGTCGGGCTGGCTGCCCTCTGGTGCCTGACGTGCGGGCTGGCGGCACCCGAGCTCCGCGGAGCCGGACGCCTCGAGTGGATCGCTGCGAGCGTCGTGGGCTTCTCCATCAGCGCCCTCATCGTCGCGACTGTTGACGCGGCCTACCGCACGCGATACGAGATTTCCGATCATGAACTGTGCCTCCGGTCGGGTTTCGTGATCACAGCGGTGATCCGCCACCGCGACGTGGCGACCGTGGAGCGGGTGGGCTTCATCCCGCGCGTCCTCGGCTGGGGCGGAGGTCGCGGGCTCGCGAATCGTCTGACCGACGGCCTCCAGATCACGCTGCATTCTGGAGCCGTCTACTACGTGAGCCCAACGAACCCCGAAGCGTTTAGCGATCACATCCGCTCAGTCAGTGCGGACTGCGGAAGCGGTTAGCAGCCCTGTTCCAGTTGGCCTGTCCGAGAGTCGATCCTCAAGCAGCTTGCCATCCTGCCCGAGCAGCGATGCGCCGATCGGACTTTGCGTGCCGATAGGGCGACGCGCCCCGGCAACGAGTCAGTTCGATGTCTCGATGCGAACGTGACCGCCGTGCCTGACTTGAACGTAGAGGTCGTACTGATCGAGCAAGCGCATACCTACGAGCGGCGTCGTATCCGACGCATAGGCATCGACGACGACGGGGCGACTGTCCCACAGTACCGTGACGCTGTGGACATCGAAGGTTTTCCTCGCTGCCGTTCGCGAGGATCGCCTGAGCGCTCGTGACAAAGGGCAATCCCAACTCCGCTACCAGCCTTGGCGGCAACGTCAGGAAGCCGCTGTAGCCGGTGTCGATCACGGCCTCGATGTCCCGAACATCCCCGTCGGGGCCTCGTAGCAAGAGGGTGACCATGGCTTCGTAGGAGGCGTTGACGACCCCCTCGATCACCCGGCGTCGCTCCGCACGGAAGTCCCGGCAAAGCTGTAGACCGCCCGGTGACCAACACGAACGCTCCAAACGTCCGTTGCTTCGGGTTGCCGCTCACGAAGACGCTCGGCTGCCCCGAGGACGGTGTCGGCCACGACCCAGTCTCCGCTGTTGATGTCGATGGCGACGATCGCCCCGTGGTGATCAGATTCAACCTGTCTGCGGATGTCGCGCTCGTAGATCGCCGGCTATAATGGTTCCGCTGTATCCTTGGGCTCGAAGCGGCGCCTCAACCCAAACTACAACGCCTTCTGGTACTGGGTGGGGCCAGCCATCACCAGCGGTCCGAACCTCATCTCGCAAAGCCACTACCAGGCGTACTACTACGACCGGCACAAGTTGGACGGCTTCCCTATCTCCCTCCTGCCCGACACCTACTTCGCGGGAACGATCACGCTCGACGGTTACGGGAACGGGAGCGGCCATTGCACGTTCTCGTGGCAGTGGACGAACCAGTACACAGGCACTCACGCATCCCATGCGTGCTGGTGGATCTAGGCTGCGACTGCCGAGGGTGCGATGGGGGCGGACACCCACCCTCATGGGCCCTCACGTGGTCGGTGCAACACGCGGGAAGCGGTTGGCCGTGATAGGGGCGGTCGCGGGACTCGTTCCCGCGATCGCCCTCGGCGGATTGCGAGTCGTGCTGAGCGAGCCAGCCGAGGCGACGGCTCAGGTAGCGGGCAATGCGGCCTTCACGCTGGCGTACGTCTCCCCCTACGTACTCGCGCTCCTGGCATCCAGAGCGGCTGACCCGGGCGTGCGCGGGGGTCTCCTGACAGCTACAGCTGTGCTGGCATTGGTTGCCAGCCTGTCAGCCTCCTACTCGCTCGTGGCGCTCGTTTTCTGGCCCGCCACCTTGGTGCTGGGGCTCTCCGCCGCGATGAGCTTGACTATCTCGGAACGACCTACGAAGACGGCCCTGCCCGCTGCTGTCGGAGGACTTGTCATCGCGGCTGTTGCGGCGCTCGGCTTGTTCGTGGTGCTGGGCGGCCTCCAGGATGACACGGTCCGTTGCTGGGCAGCGTCGAGCGGTGCCGAACAACGCCTGGGTCAGGAGGTGGTGTCAGCGACCCAGGGATCCGCCACGGTCACTGTCAGCGCCGGAACCTACTGCACCAGCGACATCGTTACAGACACCGAGGTCGCTCTCAGCATGAGTCTCGTCGCTGCGTCTGTGCTAGGAATGCTCGGGGCCTCGCGCCTGCCGTGGGCCCATACCCCACGCGGTCGGGGAGCGGCTACTCAAGTCGCCTCCCGGCGACGCAGTGCTCGCCGCCCGGAGGCCCACTGACATTGCGTGGCTCAACTCCGCAACTCTTCGGCGATCGCTAACGTGGGATTCGCTGTCGATTCTGCTCTCACGGGTAGCCCTTGGCGGGTTCGGCTCGACGACCAACAAGGTCAGTGGACACGGCGAAAGACCCCACACATGGACGGGCACAGGGGACACCGCCGTAATGGCGATGCCCCCCGTCCGTCCGTCTATCAGGCCGCTCCCGCGAGCGAGCCCTCCTGTTCTCGCTCCAGCGCCCACTCGAAGAGTGAGAGCGTGGGAGCCTCGTCGCGCCGGCGGCGCTTCGGCGGCTCGTCCTGCTCCCGCGCCATGAACTCGGCCCACGAGAACAGCGTCCGCTGCGGCTCGGGAGCGTCGTCATGGCTGTCGGGGGCAGTAGCCGCCGCTGCAACTGCGTCGGCCTCGACGATCGCTGGCTCGGGCGCGTGCCAGCCCTCGTCGACGAGCAGCGCCTCGGCCTCAGCCGCAACCTGCCGGGCCTGCTCGAAGACCGACTCGACCGAGCCATCCTCCTCCTCGCCCGCGACGATCTTCCTCGCCAGCGCGAGCATGAGGTCGTCGCCGTCGTCCCCGAAGACGGCGAGGCCGTCCTCGGGCAGCTCCCCCTCGACCGCGAGTGAGCTCTGGAGCTTCTTCGCGACGAGGGTTAGGGCGTCGGCCTGGAGCGTGTTCCGGTAGGCCATGAAGACGACCTTCACGGGCTCCGTCTGGCCGATGCGCCACGAGCGGCGGGACGCCTGCCGCATCGTGTAGACGCTGTAGTGCGTTTCGAACCAGACCACCGTCGGGAACTCGACCAGGTCGAGTCCCGTCTGCACCAGCTGCGGGTGGCAGACGAGGACGTCGACACCCTCCTCGACGCGCTTCCGGACCCACGCCTCGCGGCGCTCGGGCGGCACCGCGTCCGCCTTCATGACGGCGACCTTGAGGCCGTGGCGGCCGAGGAACTCCTCCATCCGCCCCGTGATGTCGCGCGTGCCCGTGTGGGTGACGTAGACGAGCACACGGCGCCCCACCAGCCGCTCGGCGGCCACGAGGTCGAGCAGCGCCCGCTCCTTCGGGTAGAGCCGCTCCTCGTTGAGGGGCGGCACCTGCACGAGCACGTCCCCCGACTCCGGGTCGAAGACCGTCTCGCCCCGCGTGCAGCCGTCCGGGTAGGCGAGGAGCGTCTGCAGGTAGGTGGCGAGCAGCCGCCTGGAGCCCTTCGAGAGCGCGTCGGCGAGCGCCGCCCGGAGCGTCGCGAAGAGCTCGTCGTACGCCGAGCGCTGCGAGAGCCCGGTGGCGTCGGGCTCGGCGTCCATGGGCGAGAGCAGCACCTGCTCCTCGTAGGGCGGGAGCCCGGCGGCGACGTCGGAGAGCCGCAGGAAGACGCTGTGCCCGATGAGGTGGAAGAGCGCTGCGGGAGCGAGCCCCGGGCGCTCGCGGACCACCTTGCGGTAGCGCTTGCGGCGACTGGCGCGCCCGTCCTCGAGCGAGTCGCCGTCGTCGCGGCCCACCGTGTGCTCGACGAAGCCGTAGCGCTCGATCCAGCGCTGCTCCTCGTGCCGCCCGAACTCCGTCCGGATCTCCGGCGAGAAGCGGTACAGCAGATGGAAGAGCGTCGAGGAGTACCCTCCCGAGAGCGTGCCGGAGAGGCTGAGCGACTTGCCGCAGGCGTCGGCGAGCACGCCTCCGGCGATGCCCTGAGCCGAACCGCGCCCCTTCAGCTCGTGCACTTCGTCGGCGATGAGCAGCTCGAAGAAGTTCTTGAGCCGCTGCTTCACGTAGTCCGCCAGCGGCACCCGCTTCGGGCCGGTGCGGTCGGCCTGCCAGAGCGGAGCCGCGCACTCGCCGCAGCGCCGCTTGCGCCGGGCGAGGTCGCGGCCCGTGAGCGGCACGCCGTCCCTGTCCACGACCTGCGCATGGCAGTCCGGGCAGCACGGGGCGCGGAAGGGCTCGCCCGTCTCCTCGTCGCGCACGAGGCGTCCGCCGCTGGTCGCCCAGCGCTCGACCACGGCCGGCCGCCAGCGGTAGGAGAGCTTCGCGCGTTCGCGCGACATCACCGCGAAAAGCGGCCCCGCGCCGTCCAGAGAGCGCAGCCGCTCGAGGTCGGTGATCGAGGCGACGATCACGGCGCGGGCGCCGGGCACCGTCTCCTCGACCTCGCGCTTCCACTTGCGGACGAGGTGCGGCGGGCAGATCACCAGGCTGCGCTGGAAGCCCGCCGTGTAGGCCGCGGCCGCCGCGATGAACGTTTTCCCCGTCCCCATCTCGCCGACGACGGTGGTGCCGCGCTGCGCCCGCAGCGAGAGCGCCGCGCCGCGGATGGCGTCGGCCTGCGCGCCCAGGGGAGCGCGCAGCAGGGGCGGGAGTTCCTGGCCTCCGTCGGAGGGCCGGTAGCGTGGCGGGTAGGACTCCACCACCCGTTGGGCGATGGCGTCGCGGTAGGTGTCGATGAATCCTGCGAGGTCCATGGTCTGTTTTCCTTTCCGTTTGCTGTAGGTTGTGGGCGACGGTCGTCCTGCGGCCGTGTACCCCTTTGCGAGGCCCCGCCCGACCACGGGTGCGGAGGGCGGGGCCTCGTGATGCGGATCGGCGTTGACCCGTCGCGAGCCGGAGGCGGCTCGAAGAAATCAGGCGGCGATGTCGGAGACCTCGCCTGAGTCGAGGTCGAGGGCGACGACGGTGGTGCGCAGCCGCTCCCGGTAGGTCTCCTTCTCGGGCGTCGTTTCGACGAGGACCATTTCCTTCGAGGTCTGGCCCTTCACGAGGATGCGGGCGCCGTCCGCCTCGAGCTGGAGGTTGTCGAGGAAGCCCGCCGCGACCAGCATCGCCAGGTGCCCGCGCCGCAGCGGCATGAGCGGCCTGGTGCGGGCGTCCTCGGACGGCCAGAGCGCGTCCGTGACGGTCGTGCTGACCCAGAGCCCCGAGCGCCGCGACTCCTCGGCCGCCGCCACCGGGTCGACCGTGCGGGTGGCGAAGAGCACCTCCCCGTCCGCCGTCGCCGGGGCGTTGTAGACCGGGTAGCGGTGCTGCCTCAGCTCCTCGAGGTCGCCCTCCAGAGCCTGCCGCACCTGCACGGCCGCGTACTGGTCGTACTGGACGTCCGCCTTGCGCGTGCCCGTGACGACCACCTGGCCGAAGGCCTCGCGCTCCGGGTCGGGGAAGTTCCAGACGCGCAGCCGCGCGTAGTGCGAGGCGAGGTAGCGCTCCGACTCCCGAAGCCGCCCGAGCGGCACGACGAAGACGAGCAGCCCGCCCTCGCGGAGGTAGCGCGTCGTCTGCCGGAGAAACGCCTGCTCCGTGCGCCGGTCGTCGCCGGCGTCCTGATCGTAGGGCGGGTTCAGGAACAGCATCCCGAAGGCCCCGTTGGCGATCGCGGTCTGGAAGAGGTCCGTGCCGAGCGCGTGGTCGAGGCGCTCCTCCGCCTCCTTGGCGCGCTCGGCGTGGAGCTCCACTCCGTAGGTCTCGACCAGCGCCCCGTCGGGGCGCTCGATGCAGGCGGCGAGCTGCGCGAGCGCGTCCCCGGCCCCGCAGCAGGGGTCGAGGATGCGCAGCGTGTGCTCGCCGCGCGTCATCGTGCGGGCCTGCGCGAGGCTCGCGATCATCTCAACGACGCGCGGCGGCGTCGGGTAATACCCACCCTTCGCCTGGGCTTGCAGTCTCATCGTGATGCTCCTTCCTTGTGTTCGTTTGGTGCGTGCTCCCGCGGCAGCTTGAGCAGTCCCGAGCCGACCGCCACGGAGAGGTCCTCGCGCAGCGCCTCGGGGTCGGGGGTGCAGCGCCAGGCGCGGACGCCCGCCGACTGCAGCGGTGCGATCTCGCCCTTCGCGAGCCCCCGCCGCCAGAGCCACTCCGCCCAGCTGCGGTGCAGCGGGAGCGGGCTGCGGCGGTCGAGGAAGCGGTGGTGCAGGGCGGGGGCCTCCGCCTCGCCGGGGGCGAGCAGCAGGAAGGCGTCCCGCTCGAAGGCGTACTCCGCCATGCGCGTGTAGACGAGCGCATGGAAGCCGCCGCTCACCGGCAGGCGGGCGATCTTGGTCGTCCAGGTTCCGATCGTTTCGCCGGGAATCCCGCAGCGGTGGAAGCCGCCGGAAAGGGCGAGTCCGTCGGTCCCGGCGAGCAGGTGGGCGCTCTCCGGGGGGCGCTTGAGGAGGGCGGCCCAGATCGCCTTGAGGGCGGACTGGGCGCCGACCATGGAGAGGAACCAGAGTCCCTCCGAGTCGGGGTCGCGGGCGAAGGCGTCGGCCGTGGCCGAGAAGCCGCCCGCGCTGATCGTGTACAGGTCGTCCGGGTTGATGGCGGCGTCGGCCGCGAGCATGTGCTGTCTCCTTCCGGTAGATGGATGGGTGGGTGCGCGGGCGCGAGCCCGCGTGCGCCGGACGGGCGGAGCCGTCCGGTCGGTGGCGAGGCGGCCGGTCAGGCCGCCTCCTGCTGCTCCTCGTCCTGCGCCGCGTGGGGACTGCGCCCGAGGATGTGATCCGAGGCGCGCTGCCCCTGCCCGGCGGCGACGACGACCAGGCGGCGGTCGTCGTCGAGGACGCGCAGCCACGAGGCGATGTAGGCCGCCGACTGCTCGACCCGCGAGGGGTCGATGCCCGCCTCGCCGCCGAGGAAGGCCGCCGCGAACTCCGCCACCAGCTCCTCCTGCGAGTAGCGCTCGGAGCCGAACCGCGCCGCCGTGCGGTAGCCCTCGCGGGCGAGGCGGCTCGGGTGGCCGGTCGAGTGCGCGAGCTCGTGGAAGAGCGTCGCGTAGTAGCCGTGCGCGTCCGTGAAGGACCCGCGCGGCGGCAGGTGCACCTCGTCCCGTTCCGGGACGTAGTAGGCGCTCTCGGAGTCGTGGTGGATGGCCGGC
The DNA here is from genome assembly GCA_026702615.1 of Chloroflexota bacterium. Lineage (GTDB taxonomy): Bacteria > Chloroflexota > Dehalococcoidia > Tepidiformales > Tepidiformaceae > UBA2991. The sequence goes on from JAPPBY010000010.1 coordinate 13,183, forward strand.
CCCTCGCGGTAGCCGGCGACTACCGCCTCCGCCCGATCGAGGGGGTCGCAGCACTCCTCCGCCTGCGGGCGGGGGAGCCTCACGTCCTCGCACTGGGCCACGTTGAAGACGGAGTAGAGGCGCATGAGCGGGAAGCGCTTCACCCCCTCCGGCTCCTCCGGGTCGGCCTTTTCGATCCACTTCCAGAGCACGACGCGCGTACCGTGCTCGCCGCGGCGGACGTGGCCGCCCGCCGCCCGCGCCTGGCGGTAGGTGAGCCAGCGCGGGTCGCTCCAGCCGCGCTCCAGCGCGGCGGTCTGCAGGACGAGCGTGTTGACGCCCCGGTAGGGGCGCTGCGAGCGGGCGTTGCGGTGCCCGCGGGCGTGCCAGGGCGTGCGCCACGGCACGGTGCCGCGCTCCAGCGCGGCGATGATGCGATCGGTGATCTCCTGGTAGGCGTCGCGCATCGGACTTCTCCTTTCGTAAGCACTGGGTGGATGACGAACGCGCGGAGCGAGGCCCCGCGTATGGGCCGAACGAGCGGAGCCGTCCGGTCGGGGTGAAGCGCGGCTCTAGAAGAGGCCGCGGTCCTTGAGGCTGACGGCGCCGTCCGGCCCGCCGATCACCACGTGGTCGAGGAGGGTGACGCCGAGCAGCTTCGCCGCCTCGGCGATGTCCTTCGTGACCTTGATGTCCTGCGGACTCGGGGACGGGTCCTGAGAGGGGTGGTTGTGGGCGACGATGATGTTGGGGGCGGCCACCAGCACCGCCGGGCGCAGCACCTCGGCCGGCCTGACGACGCTGGAGTACGCGTTGCCTTGGTACACGACTCGCTGCCCAACGAGACGGTTCTTGCGGTCGAGCAGCAGCACGCGCACCTGCTCCTGGGCGAGCACTCCCATCTCCGGCCCCAGGAGCCGCTGCACGGCCTGCGGGGAGCAGAGGGCGGGGGCGTCGGGGTCGCGCTCGGGGAGCGTCTCGACCTCGTAGCGCACCGCCAGCTCGCCGAGCACGTGCAGGTTCTGGCGCAGCACCTCCAGCAGCACCTCCTCGTGCGTCGCGCTCACGCCGCCACCTCCACGGGGATCGCCTGCCCGAGCGGGCAGATGCAGTCCTCGTGGTCGGGCGAGCGCTCGTCGTCGCAGTCGAGGCAGTTGCCGCAGTTGCTGCAGGCCACGCGCTGGTGGGCGGCGTCGCGGGCGTGGCGCCTGGCGACGGTCTCCTCCCAGCAGCGTGGGCACTCGCAGTTGTCACCGTGGTCGTCCTCGACCGCGGTGTCGGGCTCGCACGCGCGGCAGTGGGTCCGGCCCCTGACGACCGGGTAGCCGCAGCCGGGGCAGTCGCCGCCGTACTCGCCGTGCGCCTCCAGCTCCCGCCGCACGATCGCGCGGGCGACGGGGTGGCCGTCCGGTCCGTCGGAGTCGGCGACGTAGTGCCAGGCCCACCTCGCCCCGAGGTCGGCCCAGTCGTCGGTCCGGTAGGACCAGCGGTCGCAGGTGCAGTGGCCGTTGAAGGGCTCGTCGCCCTCCAGCAGCGTCATGACCAGCGTGTGCGCGCTCCAGGTCGGGAGCGCGTCGCGTTCGGTGTTGGTCGCCATGTTCGGTTCTCCTTTGTGCAGTGGTCTGAAACGAGAGCGGGGCCGCCCCCGTGAGGGAGCGGCCCCGTGTGCGCCCGCGACGTGGCGGGCGGCGTGTGCGTGCCGTGGCTAGAAGGGCTGGTCGTCGGCGACCTCGGCGGCGGCCTGCTGGCCGTTGCCGTTACCGTTCGTGCGGCCGTTGCCGCCGTTGCCGTTCGAGTCGAGGAAGATCACGTCCTGGGCGTGCACCTCGGTGCGGTGGCGGCGCTCGCCGCCCTCGGTCTCGTACGTGTTCTGGGCGAGGGAGCCCGCGACGAAGACGCGATTCCCCTTCTTCACGTACTCGGCCACGGCCTCCGCCTGTTTGCCCCAGCAGACGACGTTGTGCCAGTCGGCCTCGGTCTCGCCGTTCTGGCGGCGGCGGTCGGTCGCCAGCCGCAGCTGGCAGACGGCGGTCCCGTTCTGCGCATACTTCAGTTCCGGCTCGGTCCCGACCCGGCCCAGCAGCTCGACGCGGTTCATGGTGCGTGACATGTTTCAGTTCTCCTTCTTGTTATGGTGTCTGGTGTCACTTGTGGGGGTAGCGATGCGACCGCCACCCGGGCGTAGACGACGGCGGGGCCGCCCCGGAGGACGGCCCCGTTCGCGCTCCCGCGAGGGAGCGGCTCTGTAGCGCTTGTGTCTCAGGCACCTGCGATCGGCACCTCCCTTCGTTCGTTGGCCTGTGGGCCGCTCAGGCGGCCTGCGGCGTCTCGGTCAGGCCGTCGTCCCGCAGCTTGCGGGCGGCGGCCTCGACCAGCGGGGTGAGGCTCGCGGCGGGCAGCTCGTCGAGGTCGCGGCCGGTGCGCTCTCGCACGGCCGACCGCACCTTCGCCTCGTCGAAGCCGCGGCGCGCGCTCAGGTCAATGAGCGTCGCGCGCAGCGAGGGCGCGAGGTCGCCCGCTGCGCCGTCGCCGTACAGCGCATTCCCGAACTGCGCGCCATAGCTGCGCAGCGCCCGCTTGAGCGCGTCCGTGACCGCCCCTTTGAACGCTGTTTCATGGCCCTCGACGGTGTCGTCGGCGACGGCCTGGAAGCCGGTGTCGGTGCGCGGCTGCGAGCCGGGGACGGTGACCCGCATGGTGGCGGCGTAGGCCTTCCACGGCTTCGCCTCGCCCGTCTCCTGGTCGACACTCTCGCCCTCGCGGAGGACGACGGGGCCGACGAGCTCGTAGCCCCAGCCGCCGTACCCGAGCACCCTGTTGGCCTGCTCGATAGCCGTCCGGCCCTCGAGGTAGGCGAAGCTGCGGCCCCTGCGTCCCTTGCGGTGCGAGACGAGGCCCTCGTCCAGGGGCTCTCCGAGCTTCTGCGTGACCGCCGGCGGGAGGCTGTCCCAGAGCAGGTCGGGCTCGCGGATCGGCTCGGGGTGCGCGCCGTTGCGGGCGCCGTTGACGGTCGGTATTGCGTTCGTCATGTGGTTCTCCTTGGTGTGCGTGGACAGGGTGGATGCGGGCCTCCCGCGTGGGAGGCCCGTGCGCGGGGCGGAGCCCCGACGGTCATGCGTCATCGCGCCTCCTCTCAGTCGGCGGTTGGTCCGGCGGGCACGCGGGGGCGGCCTGGCTTAGCGAGCCGGGCTGTCGGGTGTCCTGCCAGTGGATGGGTGGGTCAGCGGGCGGCGCTGGCCGCCCGTTCGAGCAGGCGCAGGAAGGCCCCGCGCCCCTCGTGGTGGGTGGCCAGCTCAGCCACGTCGGCGACGCCATCGGGGAGGGTCACGGCCGCCGCGCGGCGGCCCAGCAGGGAGCCGAGCGCCGCCGTGGCCTCGTGGCCCGCGTCGTCGTGGTCGAAGGCGAGGAAGACGCGTGGGCAGCCGCGCAGGGCGGCGGCCACGCGCTCCATGCCTTGGGTGCCGAGGGCGCAGCAGGCGGGTAGGCCCCACTCGCCGAGCAGGAGCCAGTCGAACACGCCCTCGGTCACGATCGCCCACGAGGGCGCCAGTCCGAGCCGGCCCATGCCGAGCACGGGCTTCGGGCCGGGCGGCGCCTGGAAGCGTGGCGCGCGCCCGGGGTCGATGGCCCGCCCCGCCAGCCAGCGGACGCGACCGGCGGCGATCTCGGGGACGGTCACCATCCTGGCGAAGCGCTCGTCCCGCTCGGTGAACAGCCCGCTCACACGGACCCGCCCGGCGGCAAAGCCGGCGGACGCGAGCGCCGCCCGCAGTCCTTGCCCCGACGCAAAGCCGAGGCCGAGCCGCAGAGCGGTGTCGAGGCTGATCCCCCGCGAGGCGAGGTAGTCCCGCGCCTCGCCGCTGCGCCGCAGCTCGCTCGCGTAGTACCGAGCCGCCGCCGTTAGCAGCGCCGGGTCATGCGGCGCGACCGCGTCGCGGTGGCGCCGCTGCCGGGACGCCGTCCGGCGGACGGGAGCGGTCGTGGGCGGCGAGGCGTCGAGCCTGCGGATCGCCTCCGGCAGGCTCAGGCCCTCGGCGCGCTGGAGGAAGTCCAGCGCGTCGCCGCCATCGCCGCAGCCGAAGCAGTACCACCTGTCCGTGTCGGCGTAGACCGTGAAGGAACCCTCGGCCTCCTCGTGGAAGGGACAGACGCCCTGGCGGACGCGGCCCCGGCCGCGCAGCCTGACGCCCGTCGCCTCCACCACACCGCCCAGCGGGTGGCGCTCCTTGAGCGCGACCATGTCCACGGAGGCGTACCTGGCGGTCATCGGGAGCCGCCCTGCGCGAGGGGCCTGAGCCCGCGCAGGCTGCGCCGCGAGACCAGCTTGCCGGGCTCCCAGCGCATCCCCATGACGGCCAGCACTTCCAACGCCCCGCCGGGGTGCGGCGCGAGCACGGCGGCTCGCCCCGTGCCGGGGCTGTAGACGGCCGCGCCCTCGCGGCCCGCAAAGCGCCGCCGGGCGATGCCGAGCCACTCGGTGTAAGTCCAGCGCGCCTCCTGCTCGGTCGCGTCGGTGAAGTCCGCGCCGGCGAGGAGCGCCAGCGCGCCGTCGAGGTCGCCATGCTTCCGAAGCCTGCGCGCCTCGAACACCCGGTCCACCAGCTCTTCGAGGCTGCGTCCGGGGCGGGACTCCGCCGTGGCTGCAGCCGTGTCCATCGTTGTCGTTGCCATCGTCATCGCCGTCCTCCTCGTGGTTGCTGACGTGTTCGTCCGTGTCGTGCCCTCGCGGGCATGAAGAGGAGCCTCCCCCGAGGGACGGCCCCATGTGTCGTGGTTGCTGGCCGGGCGGATGCCCGCGGTCGTCAGGACCGGAACGCCCTCCTCGCTCTGCCGGGCAGCCCCATGAGGAGCCCCCCGGCGGCGCCGAGGGCGGCGACGTTCGCGGCTGCCGCCTCGACGCCCTGGCCGAGCAGCAGCGGCGCCGCCAGCAGCAGCGCGCCTCCCGCGACGAACGCGAGCCTGCGCCCCGGCCACCGCCTGCGCGGAGCCTCGACTTCGGCCTCGGGCACGGGCTCGTAGGCCGTCCAGATGGGCAGCCCGACGACGCCCTCGAGGGCGGTCACGATGTGGCCGCGCATGCAGCCGCCGCTGTGGCAGCGCACGTCGACGCCGTTGCCGTCGGGCCGCTGCCGGAACGCGAGACCGTCGGGCTCGTCGCCCCCGTGGCAGACGGCGCTGCTCGTCCGGAACCAGCCCCGCTCGAAGCTCACTTCGTGCGGGACGAGGGTCGCGATGCGGCCGGCGCTCGGTCCCGTGTACCGCTGCGTGCGGGCTCGCATCTCCATCGCGTCTTCCTGTGCTGTGTGCATTGCTTCTGTGACCTCCCTCTTCACTGACTGCTCACTGCTGGTGACCCGCGCCGGCATCCGGGCTCAGGTCAAGGCTGGATGGACTGTCTGTCGCTGGACGCACTCCGCCCACGGTCGGATGCCGGACCGGGGAACAGGGTGGCTTTGCCGCGCGCATGCGAAGCGGCCGGCCTGCGAGTGACTCGCAAACCGGCTCGTCGTCAGGTGCGGCGGGCGTAGGAAACCGGGCGGGCGCGGGACGCACCTCACCCAGGGACTCCGAGTGGCCGGGCGCTCTGCGCTCAGCCGCTGCGGCGGGTGTCCCTCGGGCCGGCCTTCGGAAGAGCTCGGCTCTTCCTTCCGGTCGGGTTCCGTGGGGACCGTTCGGCCAGTTCGACTGCAACCGCTCGGTCATCCCAGGGTCAGGGACGGACCCTCCAGATTTCTATGGCGCGAAATCTGGGAAGCCTGAAACCGATCCGAGTGTCCGCGACGGAACGAGGGAAGGGAAGGGGGTTCGGGCCGTCCCGCCCGAATCGTTGGCTCGAATGTAGCTCCGATGAAGCAGCGCGGTGTCGGAGGACTTACCGTCGCCAGACGCCGAATGTGAGCACGCGCCGCACCCAGCGCAGCGCCACGCGCCTGCGGCGCTCGCCCTGGAGGTCGGCCAGCTCGCGCCGGCGCCATCCGAGGTAGCGCTCGCGCTCGGAGGGATGGAGCGGCTCGGTGTTCGGCGGCAGCGCCAGACCGTGCTCGCCGATGAGCACGATCTCCAGCTCCATGACGCGCTCGCGGTCCTTCGCCTGCTCGGTCTTCGAGCCCTCACCTCGTCTGCGGATGAGGGTGCGCCACTCCTCGACAAGGGCCATGCTCGCGCCGTAGGACTCCGCCTCGCCCGGCTGCGGCTCCGCCGTGACCACGCTGCGTCCGGGTCCGGTGACGGGCTCGACCGCGCCGTTCCCCACCGCCCCGCTCCTGCGCTCGCGAGCGCGCTGCTGCTCCAGTCGCGCCAGCCGGCCCGCCAGCGCCTCCACGGTCGCGTTCCCGTCCTCCAGTCCGCGCGCCAGCTCGCCGACGGCGCTGCTGGTGGCCTTCTCTGTGGCTTCCTGCGCCTGTTCCAAGGCCGCAACGCGCTCATCCATCGACTCGGCCCGTTGCTCCAGCGCCTCCACTCGCGCCCGGTGCCGGAGGCCCGCCTCGCCCCCTTCCTCGAGCATGCGCCGCTTGAGGGCGTCGCGGATGCGTGACCGCAGCACGCCGGTCTCGAGCGCCCGGTCCAGCGTGCGGTAGCTCACGCCCAGGTACGCGGCGGTCTTCATCTTCCGGTCGCCTGAGACCAGTTCGCGGAGCAGGGCCACCAGCCGCTGGTCCTCGCCGGGTCCGTCCGCGCCGGGAACGGCGACGTTGCCGCGTACGGCGTCCGCGCCTCCGTCAGCGAGTGGCTCCTGCTCGTTCACGGCGTCGGCGCCTCCGTCGGCGGGCAGCTCCTGCTGGTTCACGGCCTCTCCCCCGCCCACCTCCGGGTGTGTGGCGCTGCGGATGTGGTCACCGCCGTCCGTTCGTGCGACTTGCATTTGTGCAACTTCCCCGCCCTGGAGCCGGCAACCGGGCCGTCCACCAGGGCATTGGCTGCGATGGTGCTGTTCCCCCGCGACACCCCGGTTTCCCCTTGTACTCGCGGTACCTTCGACCGACTTGCATTTCTGCAACCGGCGTCCGATCTCCTGTACGCCCCCACTACATCACGACGGCCCCCGGAACGTGCATGCCCCGTGAGGAGGCTCGCGCGCGAGCCCCGGCCCGCCGGGGAGCCTCCTCACAACCCATGAACAACTCTCCGCGCCGTCCCCACACTCCACCGCCGTCACCACCACCGATCACGAGGAGGACACGGTGCGACGGCGAACGAAGACCACATCCGGTAGGGGAAGGCGCTTGCGGGCGCTGGGAGCGGCGCTGCTGCTGGCGGCGCTGGCGGCCGTGCCCTCGAGCGGGACGGCCCTCGCCCAGCAGCCGCCCGACCCCGACCCCACCTCCCCGATCGTGCTCGTCAACGAGGACAGCGAGGACCTCGTCGAGCGCAAGGACGACGGGCGCTTCATCGCCCGCCCCGTCTTCGACCGCGAGCTGCCGATCGTCTACTTCGGCGTGCGCGACGGGGACACGGGCGAGTGGGTCGCCCCGATGTACCGCCTGCGCTCAGGCGAGACCGAGCGCCGCGACGGCTGGGAGTACTCCTTCGAGTACCCCTTCGAGGACGGCCAGCCGGCGCTCGACCCGGAGCGCCCCTACCTGCTCGTCATCCTCGCCAAGAGCTGGGCGGAGGTGAACGGGCACTTCTACGCGGTGATCCCGGAGCACCAGCCGGGCGGTCTCTGGAACAAGGTGCTGCGCGCGCTCGACCCCCCGCGCTGGGGCAAGGCGATCGCGACGTGGCTGATCGAGGGCGCGCACGGCACGCTCTGCGGCGTCGTCGAGCGCGCCTCGGGCGCAGACGCGGAGACCTGCGAGGTCTCCCCGTGAGCGACATCTTCACGGGCACCCCCGCCGGCCTCACCTACGACCACGAGGTCGTGCGCCAGGCGTGGATGGCGGTGTGGATGATCACCTCCGGGTTGCTGGTCGTGATCGTCGGCTGGATGGGGCTCAGCCTCATCGTCGGCGACCACGTGGGCCGCGCACAGGCGGGCTGGCGCGAGCTGGTGCCGCGCCTCCTGCTCGGCCTGGTCGCCGCGGCCGCATCGCTCTGGTGGTGCGCGCTCGTCATCGACGTGGCCGATGCGGTCTCGGGCTTCATCGCCGCCGAGCTGGGCGTCACCGCCGGCGACATGCTGCGCTCGACGCTCCAGACCCTGCTCCGGGCGGTGCAGGTCGGCAGCGTGGGCATGGCCCTGCTGCTGGCGCTGATCTACCTCGTCTACGGCTTCTTCGTCCTCTACCTCGTCGTGCAGATGGTGCTGCGCCTGGCGCTCATCGACATCCTGCTGGCGCTCGCGCCGGTCGCGCTCGGGCTCTGGATCCTCCCCCACACGGCGGGCTGGGGCCGGCACTGGCTCAGGCTCTTCATGACGACCGTCTTCCAGCAGGCGATCCAGCTCGTGGCGCTGGCGCTCGGGATCGGCTTCCTCAACCAGTACGCCGCGATCGGCGGCGCGGACGCGATGCAGGACCTCGCCTGGAAGCTGCTGATGTCGCTCGCCTTCATCTACCTGGCGACGCGCGTGCCCTCGATGCTCGGCAACGCCGGCACCTTCGACGCCTGGCTGCACACCCTCTACTTCGGCATGTCCCTCCCCGGCTCGCTGGCGCGCTCGGCGCGCTCCGCCGGACTGCTCATGGGCGGCGGCGCGGCGGGCGGTCCCGCAGGGGCCGCGCTGGCCGCAGGCGCCGCGGGAGCCGCCGCGGGCGCCGGCGCATCCGCTGCCGCCTCGGGCGTGAGTTCCGCAGCCCAGTCATCCACCCCCTCCTCCGGCGGCGGCAACGCCGCGCCCGGCTCGGGCCTGCCCCGCAGCAGCGGCGAGTAACCCCACGACACCCAACGAAACGGAGACGGAGGAGGAGCGCGATGTGCCGGTAGGCGAACGAGCGGCAGCACCGAGAGACGAACGAACACGCGAAGGAGCGAACAACAAGTGGACGACCTGACCCAGACCATCTCCAACCTGGTGGGCATCCTGCTCGGGGTCGTCGGCGCGATCGGCGTCGGCTACTTCATCTACGGGTCCTACCTCTACCTCACCGCCTCGGGCGCGCCCCACCAGATGGAGCGCGGCAAGAGCGCGATGATGACGGCGCTCGCCGGCATCGTGCTCGCGATGGTGGCCTACGGCATCGTCGACCTCGTCATCGGCGCGGTCGTCAACCCCACCGTCGACCCCGACGTACCCGACCCCACCGCCTGGCTGCCGTCCGCGGCCACGTGGCTGCGGGCGGGCTAGGGGGCGGCGATGCAAGCACACGAGGTACCCACCCACGTGCAGGCCGAGGACCGCGTCCTGCTGTGGTTCACCTTTCCCCAGATCGTGGCGATGACGGCAGTGGCAGCCATCGCCTACGGCATCTATCACTACGCCCCGTTCGGTCCCTCCGGGGTGCGCATCGCGTTCGCCGCGCTCTTCGCGCTCGGGGGGCTGGCGGTCGTCGCCGGAAGAGTCGGAGGCAGACGGCTGCCGCTCGTGGCGGCCGACCTGCTCAGGTACGCGCTGGGGACTCGGCGCTACGCCGGGCCTCCCGCCGAGCTCGTCCGGGGAGAGCCGCCAGCGCCCGTGCAGTCGCCCGGGAGCCGTGAGGGCGACCCCCTGCGGCTGCTGGCGCGGCGGGTGCTGCGCAGGGCGCGTCGCGCCGCCCGCAAGCGCAAGGAAGGCGAGCGCCGCACCGGGCGCCTGCCCTTCCGTCCGCAGCGCCTCTTCGGCAGGCGGGGCGGCGGCGAGGAGCCGGACGCGCCGTCCGCGGCCCGCGAGGACCGCGAGCAGCGGCTCGGGAGACGCGGGTTCTGGAAGAGTTTTCTCGCGGCGGCCGTCCTGGCGCTGCTCGTCCTCGGCACGCTGCCCCTCGCGGCGGCGCTCGCCCAGGAACCCGAGGAAGGCGGCTGGACCTCGGACGAGATCGAGTTCCAGCCCCCGCCGGTCGTGCCGGGACGGCGGCTCTTCGTCGAGGCGCTGACCGTCACCGGCGAGCGCGCCGAGGTCGTGCTGCGGGCCGCCACGGACCTGGACCTGCGGGTGCGGGCCTACGGCGGGCCGTCGGGAAGCGGCTCGCGGTTCTTCGCCACGGTGTCGCTCGCCGCGGGCGAGCGCGTGACGTACGACCTGCCGCTCAACGGGCCGTCGCCGTCACTCGTCTTCTCCTGGGAGGACGGGCTGGGGCAGGCCGGAGCCGTGAGCCTCGACGGCGAGCGGCTCCCCTGGCCGCTGCCCGCGGCCTCGGGCGAGCTCTGCGACCTGCGCGTCGTCTCGGTGGGCTGGACGCCGGGCGCCGTCGCGGGAACCGTCGCCTCGACGTGCGCGAGCACGCTCGAGGAGCGGGTGCAGCTGGCCGTCGCGGCGGGACACCACTCCCAGGCGGTGACGGCGCTGCTCGAGGCCGAGGTCACCGGCATCGCCGGGACCGTCACGGTCACGAGCGGCGTTCGCGAAACGAGCGTCTCCCTCGTGCCCGGCGGCGAGACCCGCTTCCGGCTGCCCGTCGCGGCGGGCGAGGGCGTCCACGCCCTCGCCATCGAGGCGGGGTTGCAGGCGTCGCTGCGCGTCGCCCTGCCGCCGCTCGTGGAGCTCACCCACGTTCCCGAGCGCACGGAGCGGCTCACGGAGACGGCGACGGTCGACATCCCCGCCTTCGGCGACACCGTGACCGAGACGGTGACCGTCCCCAACGGGGATGGGACGTTCACCGAGCACTCGGTGACGGCGAGCTGCCACGTCCCCGCCTCGACCGTGAGCCGGGAGGTCGTCTTCACCGTCGTCCACCCGGAGCGCGTCGAGGCCACGGTCGTGCAGCGGGCGCCGCTCGCGCGCACGCGGGCGGAGACGCTGACCGTTGCGTCGAGTGTCTGGGCCGACGGCGCCTACCGGGCGCTCGCCGTCCCCGAGCCCGAACCCGAGCCCACGCCCGTCACGCCGGTGCCCGCCGGAGCGGACGAGCTGGGCGAGTGGTTCGAGGAGCAGGGCTGGGAGTGGCCGTGGTGAGGCGGATCACGACCGTCCTGCTGCTTGCCGGGGTCGCGCTGGTCACGACCGGCGCGGCCCCGGAGGAGGAGCGGGCCATGCTCGACGCCTTCGACGAGGCGCTCACGGCGATGGCCTACGCCGCCGCCGGGCTGACGGTCTTCTCCATCGTCTGGGCGGGCTTCCTGCTCATGGCCGACGGCGCGGAGGAGCGCGGGACCGGACGCGCGCGCAGCGCCGTCTTCCTCGCCGTGGCGGGTTTCGCGCTCGTGCTCTCCGCCAAGGGCGTCGCCGCCCTGCTGCGCGCGGGCGTCCTGCCCTTCTTCACCCCCTGACACAACAAGGAGCACACCCGATGAGACAGATACTGGAACTGACGAAGCGCGGAGCGGCGCTCCTGCCTGGCAGGGCCGCCGCCTCCGCATCACCGGCGGAGGGCGCGGACTCCGCGTCTCAAGCCGCGGAGCCCG
>JAPPBY010000003.1 GCA_026702615.1 Chloroflexota bacterium
CGAGAGTATCCCCCACTGCCGCAGCTTCGTTTCAATCCCCGCCGGGCGCGCGCGCCCGGCGCTACTTGATGGGCGCCGTGCCCTTGAGGTCGCTGTACCCGTTTCAATCCCCGCCGGGCGCGCGCGCCCGGCGCTACTCTACGAAAACCCCGCTCAGGAGGCCCGTAGGTCGGATTATTGTCGACTTCGGCGTACCTTGTCATGCCCAATAGAGTTTCCTCTGCCTTCTCAGCCCTCCAATCTGCCTCTTCTACCGGAAAAAAGTGCGCGGACGCACCGGCGTGAAGCCGATCGCCGGAGATTCGCGCGCCCATCCGTTTCAGAACACCAGCGAGCCACGCTGGTCGAACGGCGGCCGCGAGCCGAACGTGAGAAGGTGCCGGGCGAGCGGCTCACGCAGGCGGTAGATGCGGATGCTGTCCACCGTCTCATCGATCTCCGCACGTAGCCGAGCGACGAGCATCTCCATGTCGGCATCGCTCAGCACGCACTCGAAGACCGATTTCTGGACGCGCTGGCCGTAGGCTTCGCAGGCTTGCGCCACGCGGCGCAGTCGTCTCCGGCCGGCAGCGTCGTCGGTGGCCACGTCGTAGGCAACGAGGATCTCCATCATCATCCACCCTTCTGGCGCGCTGCCTCAGCGCGCCAGGTACGGCAGGTAGTGCCGCAGGTCCCCCCGCAAGTGGCGGGCGAGTAGCCGCGCCTGCACGTGCGGGATGAGCCCCACGGGGATGCGCTCTTTGAGCAGCCGGTGCGACACCGCGCTCTCCTTGCGGCGCTCGTACTCCGCCAGCGTCGCGCGGCGTCCCTGCTCGTTGAGGCTCACCGCGCCTCCCGGCGTCTCGTCGAAGTGGTCGGCGCGAATCTGACGGCGGTTCACCAGGCGGAGCACGAGCCGGTCCGCGATCGCGGGCCGCAGCTCCTCCATCAGGTCCAGCGCCAGGGCGGGACGCCCAGGACGGAGCGCATGGAGGTAGCCCACCTGCGGATCGAGGCCGACGCCTTCAAGCGCTGCCTCGCACTCGGCGCGGAGCAGCGCGTAGCAGAACGACAGGAGCGCGTTCGCGCGGTCCCGCGGGGGACGCCGGGTACGTCCGTCCGGCGTGAACGCCGCTCGATCCCCTCGGACCATGCCCCCGAATCCCCGGAAGTAGGCCCGCGCCGCGATGCCCTCGAGGCCGCGCAACACATCCAGATCGGACGCGACGCGAATCTCGCCGAGGAGCGAGGCGAGGTTGTCGGCGACCGCCCGAAGCTCGGCTTCGTCGTCCGCTCCCGCGCTGTCGCGCGCCGAGCGCAGGGTGAGCGTGCGCGCGTTCTGCACCTTGCCGGCCACGTACTGCATGGCGAGAGCCAGCGTCCGGTCGGGATCGTCAAGCGCTTCGTGCTGCGCCCTGCGGAGCAGGACGTTGCCGAGCGTGCGCCCGGTGAGGCGCGCACGGAAGCGCCCATGCCTGGTGAGCCAGACGACGCCCCGCCCGTCCTCGGCGCAGCGGTGAATCAGCGGGGTCGTGATCGTGACGCGGCCGAAGACCACGATCGCCTGCAAGCGCACGAGGGGCAGCCGGGCGACCGTCTCATCCTCGACGATGACGCGCACGGTGCCGTGGTCGAGGCGAAGCGTCGCTCCCTGCGTCGTGACGTAGAGGGTGTTGAGCAGCTCATGCATCGTCGCCTACCGGACCCAGCGGTCGGAAGAGCGAGCCCTGCATGCCGCGCAGGCGGTGTGGTTGCGCGGCCACCTGGGGCAGGCAGGCGTTGACGAGCGAACACGGCGGACAGCGGGCGTCGTCAACCGCCGGCGGCAGGCTCTGGTCGCGGAGCTGCTCTCTGATCTCCGCGACGAGCTCCACCGTCCGCTGCCGTAGTGTCTCGGTCAGGGGGACTCGATAGCGCCGCCGCTCGGCGTGGGAGTAGATCGCCCCCTCAGGAACCTCGGTCCCGAGCATCTCCTCAAGACAGAGCGCCTGCGCGCAGAGTTGGAGGTCGGCGTGCGGGGGCCGCCTGCGGCCGACCTTGTACTCGACGGGAAAGGGCGGCGCGCCCGGACGCAACTCGACAACATCCGCCTTGCCGCGCAGGCCGAGGCGCTCCGACCAGAGCGGCAGCCCGCGCAGCACGCGGACGCCGGGCCGGTTCTCCGTCTCGCCGCTATCCACGCGCTCGTGGGAGATCCGCCCCCGGACGGTGAAGACGTTCTCTTCGAAGGTCTGCTCGACGTGAATGAGCGCGCATTGCCGGGGGCAATAGGAGAAGTGCTCGATGGCCGAGATCGGCACATCGAGCAACTCCTGCTCGTCCCATGGCGTGGCCACGTCGGACATGGCGTCGACGCTCCGCTACCCAACCAGCCGCGTGAGCGTCACGCCCTCAGGCATGCCCTCCTCGTCCACCTCGACCGAGTAGTCAGCGGAGCTGCGTGGCGAGTCGACGTGCTCGCGGCGGGCGACACGGATGCGATCGAAGAGCGTGCTCGCGGGCGCGTTTCCAAGTGGGCTCTGGTGGCTGAAGACGAAGAGCCCGCGACAGGCCATGAGGCCCCGCGCGGCGGAGCGATCGAGATCCCACATCATCTGCAGGGCCGTCCAGAACAGCGCGAGGTCGTCGGCGTCCGCGCCGGTCTGTGCAGCGAAGTGCGGGTTGAAGAAGCCATGCGCCAGATAGAGCGCATACGGCACGGTGGACTTGCGGCCAAGCGTGCCGTGCGTTGGCGCCTGCCGCTCATCCCCATCGCGCTGTTCGGCGCGCTCCCCCCGGGTCTCGAGGGCGACGCGTCCGATGGTGTGCTCAAGGTGAAGAATCGGGTCGATCGAGCGGGCGAACGTGAACTGCGCGGGGCCGCGTACCTGCCCGGAGTTCTTCTCCCGCATCGACATCACGGCGCCGAACATGCGCACGTCGTAGAACTCGTCGCACATCCACTCGCGGGCCGTTGCTGGTTCCGGGTCGGATCCGTCCGAGTGGTCTCCGAACACGCGCGCGCGTGTATCCGTCAGATAGCTCTCGCGCTGCACGTAGATCTTGTAGCGCTGCTCGGCCCCGCGCGCGGCGTCGACGTAGTCGCGCACCTTGCGCTTGATTGCGACATCGGTGACGAGGCCGTGCATCGTGTCGGGGTCGAGGCGGGGAGCGTTGCCGGCGTCGGGGTCGCCGTTGGGGTTACCGTCCCGTACATCGAACAGCAGCACGAAGTCGTGCCGGCGGCCAGGGTCGGTGTGGTTGGTCGCGGTTTCGGTCGTCATGGGCGGTGTCCTTTCGTCCTCTGTTGCTTATGCGTCGTCGCGAGACCCGGCTTGGCGAGCGGCGATCGCCTCGCGAGCCTCACGGCGGTGTTCGGCGCGCTGGTGGTAGTAGCCGAGAACGAACTCGCCCTGTCTGCGGGGCGTGAGCACGTTCGGGAACTCCGGTCCGACAAGAACCAAGATTTCCTCGAGCCGCTGCTGGATCGCGTGGTACGCGCCGGGCCGGTCACGCTCCAAGGTGTCAAGGTGTGCCTGTGCCAGTTGCAGCAGCGGCCCAAAGACGATCCGCGGCGCCGTCGAGGCCCTGCGGAAGTAGCGGTCGACGATCGTTGCGTTGACGTTCGGCAGCGCGGCCCGCTGAGCGTTCTCCAACTCCGCGAACAGCCGCCCGCACTGGTATGCCTCACTGCCCTGTTCACTCGGGCTCACCATGTTGTCCTCCTCTCCTGCGTCTGGTTTCGAACGCAGCACGAGCTTGATCAATGCCGCTTGATTGCGGCGCACGTCCCGGTCGGCTTGCACGCGGCGCACCGTTCGGATCAACAGCTCGTCCGGCAGCGGCTCGCCGGTCAGGAAGCCGTGCAGCAGCGCGCGCGGGACAGGTGCGGGCAGGTCGCGCAGTTCCCGCACGGTCGCGCCCGCGAGCTGCAGCAGCCCCACGCGAGGCGCCTCGTTCGACCATGGCTGCTCGCCGTAGGCACCGACGATCCGCTGGCGTTCGAACCAGAGCAGGGCGCGCTCGACGGCCTCGGCGACAGTGGTGGTGTGCAGGCTCCGGACGGCCGCACGGCCCCCGGCCGCCGAAACGCCGAGCGCGTACAACTGATCCTGCTGCTCCACGTCGAGCGGCGCTGGCGATGGGCGGAAACGTTCTGCGGGCTCCGGGTGCGCCGGGACGGTCGACCCACGCAGCTCGCGCGGCCTCGGCTCGCGGTACCCGACATCGAGTTGGGAACGCACGTCCCGAGGGGTCGCCGCGGGTGGTGCGGTGTCCCAGATGTCGAGCTTCTCTCCGAAGTCCTGTGGACGTACGGCGACGCCAAGCACGTTCAAGGCATCCTCTCGAACCTCGCGCGTCCAAGAGACGAACTTCATGCCGCCGAGCCGGATCGCATCGTTCGACGCCAGCAAGTCGTTGAGGCCCTTCGTGAAGCTCTCACTGCACTCGCCGCAGACGGGCGCGACTAGCGACTCCTCCAGGCCGTACGAGCAGAACGCCTCCTCGTTGGCCGAGATCAGCGAGGTGTCAGGGCGCGGGCCGGGGATGCCCTTGACCTTCTCCTTCAGCCGCCGCTCGGCGGGTCGCACCTCGCCGCAGACGAGGCACTCGAACAGGTCGGCGTCCTCGTTGGACGGGCGGTTGTGCGCGGCCCAGAAGGCCTGCACCGACTCCAGCCCGGCGACCACGCGGCCTGGCGCGCTGCAGCCCTCGACGGTGAAGGTGATCGTCGCGGAGGCGTCGAAGTCCTCCGACCACTCGATCCGGCCAAGCGGCGACGACTCGAGGAAGCGCCGCACGGCACCCACGAAGGGGTCCTCCGTGTGCCGGTGGCAGTCCGCGAGGAGCTCGAGGTAGGCCGCGTGGCGTCGCTCCGCCCGCGTGACGCTCCTCGGCTCGTCCGGATCGACGGGCAGGCCGAAGGTGTATTCCGCGGTGTCGGCGAAGAGCAGCGGCCGCGTGGTGGACGTTCGTTGTACGTACGGTACGCGCCACATCCGGCCGCGTCGCTGGGCGCGGCTGTCGGGGTCCGCCGTGTCAACGGGTCCAGAGCCGAGCAGATTGCCCTCGCCATCGAGGTCGATCCAGTACCGCAAGGCGCGCTCGCTGTAGAGCGCCGGGGGGAGGTCGAGCCGCTGCGAGTAGTCGCGCAGGAGTTGAAGCAGCATCACGAGGCTCCCGCTTCGAGACGCGGGACGTGCAAGACGCCCGCTTCAAGCGCAGCGTCGAAGAACCTCGGGGCCGACGGACCGCCGTCCGCCTCGTGCTCGATCGAGTGGAGCATCCTGCCGAGGGGTTCGCTGTCGGTGATGGGCTGCTCGTCGCCGAAGGGTTCGCGGAAGTCGGCAGCGAACTCGCGGCAGCCGAGGTAGGGGCGGGCGAAGCACTGGCCACGCGCGACGCGGCGGCGGAACTGGTCGCGGAACTTCGCCGGGGCGTCGCCCACGCCGGGCGCGACCTCGACCTGCGCACGGATCAGGTAGTCGACATCGCGCAGTGCGAGCGTGTGGCGCTGGACGCGCTGGTCAGCCGCGAACGCGCCGCCGCGCCCACCGCCGTTCGCCCAGCCGAGGGCGCGCTCGCCGGTCTGCCGCTCGCTGATCTCGTTACGGCGAATAGATACATAGCGGATCGGCGCGAGCACAAGGATCTCTTCGATGTGCCACTGAAACTGCGGCTTCCAGAAGATGGCTTCGAGCAGGCCGCGCGCCGCGGAGGGCGTCATGACGGGGTACGTCACGCGCTCGACTTTCATCTCAGGCCGCGTGAAGCACGCCAGCGGCCCGCTTACCCGGACTTCGACTGGATTCATCTTGCTCCTCCGTGTGTGGGGCCCTGCAGGGCCCCACACAGCTGTGCCGAAGGGACGGCAGACAGCACACACGCGCGGAGTACGTTGTTTCAAGCCCTCGTCACACGGACGCTGGATTGGGAGTTGGTCCCGAATGGGATGCCCCCGCATTGGCTATGCGGTCGCCCAACTCCCGCTCGCGATTTTCTGATATGTCCGACTCGGTAGCACTCACGGCGGAGCACATTGAATTTACAGTATGAAGTTGTCCGCAGCGAGGCGCTCCAGCACTGTGCCGCGGCCATTGTCGTAGTCGCCGGTCCAGTCATAGACCCCGGGGGCAACCTCACTGAGGCGGTCAGCGAACTCGCTGAGCTGCGACGCGTAGAACGGGACCGCGTAGGGCTGTAGCGCACGGAGCGCGGCGCGGCCCCCGTAACCAGCCGCGGCGGCGTCTCGCAACTGGTCTACAAGCCCTTCGATTTCCTCTTGCTGCGCCGGGTCGCCGTATCGCACAACCACGGAGACGGTAGGTTCGATCATGCGGAACCGGCGGGCAACCCCCCGAAAGTCGAGGTCCGCGCGCAGCGGCTGTATTTTCTCCCCGTCGGCGTCGGAGAGCGTGAGCAGCCGCTCGAAGTAGCGGCGCTGGACTGCGGGATGATCGGGGCGCCCTTCAGCGCCTAGCGCGTCCCGGCCGATCTCGGCGGCGAGCCGGTAGCTTCTCGGAAGCGGCGAGGGCTCGGCTGGCTCGAACACTACGACGCGGCCGCGGTCGAGTTTGCCCTCGCGGTTGCAGCGCCCGGCCGCCTGCACGATGGCGTCGAGCGGGCCGACGGCGCGCAGCACCAGCGGGAAGTCGAGGTCGACCCCTGCCTCAACGACCTGGGTCGAGATCAGCAGGCAGGGCTTCTCGTCATTGAGCCGTCGCCTTGTCTCACGGAGCACGTCACGCCGGTGCTCTCCGCACAAGAGCGCCGAGAGATGCAACGCGTCACCGCTGCGCCCTACCGCCTCGACGGCGTCGAGCAGGGCGAGCGCATCGCGCTTGGTATTAACGATCGCCAGGGCCTGAGGCTCGTCGCGCATAAGGTCGGCGACTTCTTCCCAGGAGAGCCGCGTGTCGGGCCGCTTGTAGTCCACGCGACGCAATTGCTCGAACCAGCGTTCGGGTTGCGGCACGATCTCGTGCGCCTCCGCGCCAGCGAACTCGGGGATGGCCTCGAACGCGGGTTGCGTCGCGGTGGAGAGCACGACGGTGGCTCCATAGTGTTCGCAGAGCGTGCGCAGTGCGTCGAGAATCGGGGCGAGGAACTTGCGCGGCAGGGCCTGTGCTTCATCGAGGATGATCACGCTGTTCGCGAGCCGGTGCAACTTGCGCATGCGCCCCGGCCGCCGGTCGAACAGGCTCTCGAAGAGCTGCACCGTGGTCGTGACCACGACCGGCGCGTCCCAGTTCTCGGCGGCGAGGCGCGCCCATCGAGGTGACCCGCTGCTCTCGCTGCCGGGAGCCTCGATCAACTCGTCGGCGCCGCTGTGGTGCTCGAGGACCGCAGGGGCGGGATCGCCGTCGCGATTGAAAATGTCCCTGTACGTCTGGGCGGTCTGCTCGGTGATGCTGATGTACGGCACCACAACGATCACACGGCGCTGGCCATGCATGCGCGCGTGTTCCAGCGCGAACGCCATGCCGGATAGCGTCTTGCCACCGCCCGTGGGTACCGTCAGGCGGAACAGTTGAGGCGGCCGCTTCGCGGCCTCCACGCTCGCGGCGTAGATCGCGTCGCGCGCCTCGCCGACTGGCCCCTCAAGCGAGCCGCGGATGCCTGCGTGCTTCTCTTCGAACCGTCGTCGGAGTTCGTCGAGACTCGGCGCGCCGCCGCGACCCGCGGACTTGTCGGGCGAGAAGTGAGCCTCGGTGTCCAGCCAGTCGGCATCGATCAGGCATGAGAACAACATCCGCAGCAGGAGGTCGGAGCGCACGTCGGATGCCGCGATGCCGCTATCAGGGAGCCTGAGTTCGGATACGTCGAGCAGGTCGGGGATGAGGCGACGTGCTTCATCGACGGCAATGCGCGCTTCCTGACTCCGGCCCTGGAGTTGGTCGCCGAGCCAAGTTTTCAGCGAGGTTGGTGTGTCGAGTCCGCCGTGGTGACCGCGCAAGAGTAGTGCGAGGCGTTCACCCCACGGGGGACGCAGAACCCTCATCGCGAGCTGCGCGCCAGCAGCCTTGTGGTCGGGCCCGCCACGCGACTCGTTTGCGAGGAGGTAGCGCTGGAAATCGTCGGCGAGCTTGCCGACGTCATGCCAGAGGCCGAGCAGGCTGCCCCACTCCTTCATCCCGAATGCGCCTGCGAACGACGACGCTCGCAGTGCCGTGTTCTCCGCGTGCTCGGTCCACTCGTGCCGGTCACCGCGGTCGTTGGCAGAGTGGGCGAAGAGCAACCGACTCATCTATTTCCCTCGCCCGAGGACGGTAGCAGCCGATCCCCACTGAGTTCGAAGCGGCCGCTCAGGTAGGGTACCGCGATCGTGGCCGCTCCGAGTCAACATGAGGCGGACTTGTCGGGTGTCCCTCGTCGTGATTGACGAAGTCCGGAACAGGGTCCGAGTTCTGCGCATTTGAGATAACCGCCCTCGAGGGTACGCTACCCACAAGGGCTCTGGCGTTATCCCAAATCGACGACCAACTCGAAAGTTCGCAATACGGTCTCGCCGAGGGTACCAGCCCCCTTCCAGCACCTGGCCGCCGACATCCTTGACGCGCGGGCGGTGCGGCCATACGCTCGCGATGGCTCTTTTCGTTCAGGTGCCCGTCCCAGGGAGAATAGGGAAGGCGGTGAAAATCCGCCGCGGTAGCGCCACTGTAAGCGGGACACGGGAGTCGCAGCCCACTGTCGGGCAACCGATGGGAAGGGCCCGGCACAACAGCCCACCCGCAAGCCAGGAGACCTGCCTGGACGAGAGGTGACATCTCTCCGCATAGAGAGGTGCCCTCGACCCCGGGCGCCGACTCCGGAAGGTCGAAGACGGTACCTCCAGCGGCAGAGACGCTGGAGGTTTCGTTTTGCAGGCGGTTGGGCTCACGACCCTGCGCAGCTATCGCCAGTTGGGCATCAGCGCCCGGCTCGCGATCGGCGGGACGATCCTGCTTGCGCTCGTGATCCTGGTGGGCCTGATCTCGCTGAGCCTCGGTCCGGTCGATATCTCCGTCAGCGACGTTGCCTGGATTGTGCTGTCCGCGATCGGGTTCGATACACCCGAGTTCGGACGGACCGAACAGCTCGTCATCGAGCAAATCCGGCTGCCGCGGATCATCGTGGGCGGTGCGGTGGGGATGGCGCTGGGGGTGGCCGGGGCGACGATGCAGGGCCTGTTCCGCAACCCCATGGCCGACCCGGGCATCATCGGCGTGTCGGCGGGCGGGGCGCTGGGGGCGGTGATCGCGATCGCGGCGGGCCTGACGGGGCTCTTCTTCCTGGCGCTGCCGCTCTTCGCCTTCGCCGGGGCAATCGCGGCGGCGTTCCTGGTCTATGGCATCGCGGTGGTCGGTGGCCACTTCTCCATGGCGACGCTGCTGCTGGCGGGTGTGGCCGTGAACGCGTTCCTGGGCGCGATCGTGTCGGCCATCATCATCTTCCTGCCCGACAACGAGCTGCTGCGCGAGGTCCTCTTCTGGCTGGCGGGGGGCCTGGACGCACGCGCCTGGGAGCACGTGCGCATCGCGGGGCCACTCATCCTCGGAAGCACGATCGTGCTCCTGATCATGTCGCGGGATCTGAACCTGCTGATGCTGGGCGACGACGAAGCGCGCTCGATGGGGGTGCGCGTGGGCCTCACGCGGGCGGCGCTGCTGGCGACGGCGGCGCTGGCCACGGGCGCGGCGGTGGCCGTGAGCGGAACGATCGCCTTCGTGGGGCTGGTCACCCCGCACGTCCTGCGACTGGTGATGGGGCCGGACAACCGCGTGCTCATTCCCATGAGCGCCCTCGGCGGCGCTGTATTCGTGATGGTGGCCGACACGGTCGCCCGGATGGTCATCCAGCCAGCCGAGATCCGGGTCGGGATTCTCACGGCGTTCGTGGGAGCGCCGTTCTTCATCGCCCTGCTCATCAAGAACAAGCGGCAGGTGTATTCGCTGTGAGCCGGAACGAGGAGTCCATGACGTCCGCATCGAAGCGCGCGGCAGCGACCGCCAAGCGGCGCCCGCGCGTGCGGCAGGGCCTCGTGGTCGTCAATACCGGCGAGGGCAAGGGCAAGACGACCGCGGCGCTGGGGGTCATGTTCCGAGCCTGGGGTCGCGACTTCCGGACGCGCATGTTCCAGTTCATCAAGACCGCCGGAGCCCGCTTCGGCGAGCACCGCGCCGCGGAGAGGATCGGCATCCCGATCGAGGCGGGCGGTGACGGCTGCACGATTCGCTCGAAGGACACGGAACAGGCGGCAGCGCTTGCGGCGGAGCAGTGGGAGCGCTGCAAGGAAGTAATCCTCTCGGGAGAAGACGACCTCATCGTCCTCGACGAGCTGGCGTACGTGCTGCATTACGGCTGGGTTCCCACCGGAGACGTCATCGAGACGCTTCGGCGACGGCCCGACGGAATGCACGTGATCATCACGGGGCGGTACGCGCCCCAGGAACTCATCGACTTCGCCGACCTGGTAACGGACATGCGTGTGGTCAAGCACCCGTACCAGGACCAGGGCATCAAGGCCCAACTCGGAATCGAGCTGTAGCACATGCCTCGCATCCGAAGTGGCCAAACCATCACGAACGATCGGCCGGGATCCGCCCAGCGAGCGGAAACCTGCCGAAAAGGAGCAGTCGTGTCCCTGAAACCACTCCGTCTACTTCTCGTGCCGCTCGCCTTCCTCGTGCTGGGGTTGGCGCTCGTGGCCTGTGGCTCCGACGAGGAGGAGCCAGCCGCCCCGGCGGCAACGGCGGCGGCAACGCAGGCTTCGACACCTGAACCAACCGCCGCGCCCACGGAGGCGCCCACCGAAGCCCCAACAAAGGCCCCTACGGAAGCAGCGACGGCGACGGCCGCGCCCACTGAGGCGGCAACGCCCACGCCAACGCCGGAGCCAACTCCGGCGCCGCGCTCCCTTGAGGGCGTGCGCGGGATCGTCGACCACACGAACACGGGCTGGCCGCGCGAGGTCGAGGGACTGAACGGGATCATCAGCATTCCCGCGAAGCCGCTGCGCATCATCACGGCGTCGGTCGGTCACGACGAGATGGCGCTTGCGATCGTGCCGAACGAGCGGCTGGTTGCCGTGGGAGGCGCGACGAAGAACGAGACGTACTCGAACATCGCCCACCTGGTGCAGGAGAAGGCCGAGATCTCGCGCGACCCGGAAGTCATCATCGCGCAGTCGCCGGACGTCGTCGTGACGAGTCCGTTCATGGCCATTGAGGTGGTCGAGGCGCTGCAGCGCGCGGGCATTCCGGTTATCCAGACGGAGCTGGAGCAAGGCCCCGAGGCGCGCATCAACGCGATCCTGCTGATGGGCTACATCTTCGGCGAGGAGGAACGCGCCTGGGAGTTCGCCGACGAGGTGCAGGCCCGGTACGACGCCCTCGTGGCCGTCACGAGCGTGAAGGACCCGAAGCCTCGCGTGCTCGCGCTGACGCAGTACTCGGACACGCTCTGGGTCGCGGGCGGCAGCTCGACCGAGGGCGGGGTGATCACGGCGGCGGGCGGTCTGAACGCCGCCGAGGACGCCGGCATCACGGGGAACCAGACGACAAGCCTTGAAGGCGTGATCGCAATGGCGCCGGACATCATCATCATTCCGCAGCCGGTCGCGTTCGGCGCCGAGGAGTTCCGGCAGAGCCTGCTGGACCACGAAGCGCTGGCCGAGCTCCCGGCGATCAAGAATGGGGCTGTCTTTGTCGTTGAGAGCAAGCACTTCACGACGCTCTCGTACTGGAACATTCGCGGGGCGGAGGATCTGGCGCGCATGCTGTGGCCGGATGACTTCCCCAATCCTCCCGCGGAGTCCTTCAGCCTGGCCGAGTAGGTGACCGCATGACTTCCAACGGCAACTCCCCCGCATCGGTTGACGCACGAGCCGTCTCGTTCAGCGTCGAGGCGAAGACGTTGCTGGACCGTGTCGATATGCGCGCCGAGCGGGGGCAGTTCGTCGGCTTGATCGGCCCGAACGGGGCGGGGAAGTCGACGCTGCTGCGAACTCTGTCGGGCGTGCTCCGGCACCAGGAAGGCGCGGTCTGGCTGGAGGGCTCGGACCTGTCGTCGATGGCGGCCAGAGATGTCGCGGCCATGCTCGCGCTGGTGCCGCAGATCGCGCCCTACACGCAGGGATTCACGGCCTTCGAGCTGGTCCTGATGGGGCGCTACCCGCACCTCGGGCGGTTCGAGGTGGAGGGGCGGGCGGACGACCGCATCGCGGAGAAGGCGATGCGGCTGACCGAGACGGAGGAGTTCGCCACAAGGACGCTGGAGACGCTCTCGGGGGGCGAGCGCCAGCGCGTCTTCCTCGCGCGGGCGCTGGCGCAGCAGCCCCGCATCCTGCTGCTGGACGAGCCGACCTCGAACCTCGACATCCTGCACCAGCTCACCATCCTCGGGCTGGTGCGCCGGCTCGTCGACGACGGGTTGACGGCCATCGCGGCCATCCACGACCTGAACCTGGCGGCGCGCTACTGCGACCGGCTGGTCCTGATCAGCAACGGCGCCGTGGTCACGGAGGGACCGCCGGAGGACGTGGTGACGCCAGAGACCATTGAGTCCGCCTTCGGCGTGCGGGCGGCGGTGTACCGCGACCCCGCGACGGACGCGCTTGCGATCAGCCTGATCGGTCCGGCGCAGGCCAGCGGCGCCTCCTTCGGGTCGAACGGAAGCGGCGCCGGCAGCAACGGTCTTCGAAGTGCCTCCCGAAGCTGACCCGGTCGACGAGGCTGCGCCGGACCCAGGTGCGGGCGTGGCGCGAGAGCGGCCACGCGTTCGCCAGGGGCTCGTCATCGTCAATACGGGCGAGGGGAAGGGGAAGACGACGGCCGCGCTGGGCGTCCTGTTCCGGGCCTGGGGGCGGGACTTCCGCGTGCGGATGTTCCAGTTCATCAAGCACTCAACGGCCCGCTTCGGGGAGCACCGGGCGGCGAAGAAGCTCGACATCCGCATCGAGGCGATGGGCGACGGCTTCACCTGGCTCTCGAAGGACATGGACCAGACGACGGCGCTGGCCGTGGCCCAGTGGGAGCGGTGCAAGGCGGCGATCCTCGAGGGTGGCGAGGACATCATCATCCTCGACGAGTTCACCTACGCGATGCACTACGGCTGGGTGCCGGTGGAGGACGTGCTCGACACGCTGAGGCGGAGGCCGGAGGGGATGCACGTCATCATCACGGGGCGGTACGCCCCCGAGGCGCTCGTCGAGTTCGCCGACCTGGTGACGGAGATGAAGCTGATCAAGCACCCGTACAAAGAGCAGGGCATCCGGGCGCAACCGGGGCTCGAGTACTAGCGGTGTCGGTCGAAGACGTCGTTGCCGCAATCGCGCCGGCGGATCCGGTGGCCGGCGAGGCGGCCCGGCTCCGTCACGAGCGGCTGACCAAGCCGCCCGGGAGTCTCGGGCGGCTCGAGGATCTGTCGCTGCAGGTGGCGGCTATCCAGCGAGATGAGTGTCCGGCCATACGGGGGAAGGCGGTGGTGGTGGCAGCCGGGGACCATGGGGTGGTGGCGCAGGGGGTCACGGGGTATCCCCAGGAGGTCACGGCGCAGATGGTGGTGAACTTCCTGTCGGGAGGGGCGGCCATCAGCGTGATGGCGCGACGGGCGGGAGTGAAGCTGCTCGTCGTCGATGCGGGTGTTGCGACTGCCCTGCCGGAGCATCCCGAGCTTCGCGTCGTGGGGCTGGGGCGGGGCACCGCCGACATGACGCTCGGGGCAGCGATGTCACGCGAGCGGGCGGCGGCGTGCGTGCTGGCGGGGGTGGAGCTAGCGCGGGAGGTGGCGGGCGCCGGGGCGGACGCCATCGGGACGGGGGACATGGGAATCGGGAACACGACGGCATCGAGTGCCATCACGGCGGCGGTCACCGGGCGACCGCCGCACGAAACAACGGGCCGGGGAACGGGGCGGAGCGACGAGGAGCTGGCGGCGAAGGCGGCAGTCGTCGAGCGCGCGCTGGCAGTGAATAGTCCCGACGCGGGGGATGGGCTGGACATCCTCGCGAAGGTGGGCGGCTTCGAAATCGGGGTGCTGGCAGGGGTGGTGCTGGGAGGGGCGATAGAGCGCCGGGTGGTCGTGCTCGACGGGTTCATTTCGGGAGCAGCTGCGCTCATCGCGCACAAACTGTGCCCGACCGTCATCGACTACCTCGTTGCCTCGCACCTATCGGCGGAAGCGGGACACCGGCTCGCGCTCTCGCACCTGGGCCTGCGGCCACTGCTCGACCTGGGCATGCGGCTGGGGGAGGGCACGGGGGCGGTGCTTGCGATGGGGCTGGTGGAGGCGGCAGCGGCGTGTCTGTCGGAGATGGCGACGTTCGACGAGGCGGGAATCTCCGGCGCCGAATCCGCGGATTGAGGGGGCGACAGGCGTGACGGGTCTGCGGCTGGCGATCGGGTTCCTCACGGTCCTCCCGGCGGCGCCTGCGGGGGAGGCGCGGATGGGACCGGCGCGGGCGTGGTTCCCGCTGGTGGGGCTGGGGCTGGGAGGTGTCCTGCTCGGGGTGGACATCGCCGCGCGGGAGGCGCTGCCCGAGCTCGTGGTGGGGGCGATCCTCGTCGCGGTGCTGCTGGTCCTGACACGCGCGATTCACACCGAGGGCTTCCTCGACTGCTGCGACGGCTTGTTCGGCGGCTTCACGCGGGAGGACCGGTTGCGGATCCTGCGCGACAGCCATGTGGGCGCGTTTGCGGTTGTCGGCGGGGCGGCGCTGCTACTCCTAAAGTGGAGCGCCCTCGCGGGCATCCCCGACGACGCTCGAACGGGCCTGCTGCTGGTGTTCCCCTGCCTCTCGCGATTCGGGATGCTCGCGACGATGGCGGCCTTCCCGTACGTCCGGGAAGAGGGGCTGGGGACGGCGTTCCAGGAGGGGCGGGGCCGGTGGCAGGTCATGCTGGGGGCCGCCACGGCTGCCGCGGCGGCGGTGGTGTTCCTCGGGGGCGGGGGCGCGATCCTTTTTGGCGTCGCCATTGTGGTGGCCCTGGGGCTAGGGCGGTGGATGGCGGAGATGCTGGGCGGCATGACCGGCGATACGTACGGAGCGGTCAACGAGGTGGGGGAGGTGGCAGTGCTCGTGCTGGGCATTGCCCTCTTCTCGGCCATTCCCGAGGTTTTCGGGGCGCCGCTCTGGTAGACACTGGCGGCAAGGAGGACACGTGAGCAAGCGACTGACCCTGGTCCTGGGGGGTGCGCGGGCGGGGAAGAGCACGTACGCGCAGGGACTCGCATCGAGCGGCGAACGTGTCCTGTTCGTGGCGACGGCGGAGGCGGGCGACGCGGACATGGAGGCGCGGATCGAGGCGCATCGCGAGAGCCGCCCGGCGGAGTGGGACACGATCGAGGAGCCGCTCGACCTGGTCGGCGCGCTGGAGCCGGTGGTGGACCGCTACGACACGGTTCTGCTGGACTGCCTCACGCTATGGGTCAGCAACCTCCTGTTGCGTGACGGCGAGGACGAGGCGGGGGACGCAGACATCCCCGCCGAGGTCCGCCGACTGCTCGAGGCATACGAGCGGGGGACGGCATCGTGGATCGTGGTCAGCAACGAGGTGGGGCTGGGGGTCGTCGCTCCCACGAGACTGGGGAGGCTCTATGCGGACGAGCTGGGACGGGCGAACCAGGTGGTGGCAGCGGTGGCCGACGACGTGTTCTTCCTGGCGGCGGGGCTGCCGCTGAACCTGAAGAAGCTCAGCGACGGCCCCGGCTAGCCCCCGGCTTCGAGCCCCATGACGCGGTAGACGAGCTCCATATCCAGGTGCTCGCGCACGTGGGCGGCGAGCTTGTCGAACTCTGCGTCGGGGTCTACGTCGTCGATTGGAGGGGGGAGGGTCGCGTCCTTGCGCTTCGCGACGAACTCAAGCACGCCCCGCCGTACCTCGTGGTTGTGGAAAAGCCCGTGGAGGTACGTGCCGAGGGTGAGCCCTTCATCGTCGAGGGCGCCGTCGGGGGAGTCGGCTAGCTCGCCGGAACGCGTCTTGAGGAGGAAGGGAGCGGCCGCCTCCTCGCGTGGGGAAACGCCCATGTGAATCTCGTAGGCAGTAAGCGCGGCGCCTTCGCAGTCGCTCAGGAGGCCCCGCGCCTCGGAGACGCGCCCCCTTGCCTGGTGGGTCACCTTCTCGCGAAGGAAGGTGGTGGAAGTGTCGAGGAGGCCCAAGCCCTCCGTGACGGGGCGGCGGGACTCGACGCCATCCGGGTCGAGGAGCTCGCGGCCAAGCATCTGGTAGCCGGCGCAGATGCCGATGACGGGCGTGCCCTGGCCGCGTGCCGAGACGATACGGTCGGCGAGGCCGCGGGCGCGGAGCCACTCAAGGTCGTCGACGGTCGTCTTGCTGCCGGGGATGACGACGAGGTCGGGGTCACCGAACGCGTCGGCGGCGCCGACGTAGCGGACGCGAACGCCGGGCTCATGGCGAAGGGGATCGAAGTCGTCGAAGTTGGCGATGTGGGGCAGCCGCATGACGGCGACGTCGACGACGGTGTCGGCGTCGCTGCGGAGGCCGGGTTCGAGGCCGAGGGAATCCTCCTCGGGGACGTGGATGTCGAAGTAGTACGGAATCACGCCGGCGACCGGCACGCCCGTGCGCTCCTCGAGGAAGTCGAGCCCGGAGTCGAGCAGCGAGGGGTCGCCACGGAACTTGTTGATGACGTGTCCCTTGACGAGCGCCTGCTCCTCCGGGTCGAGCAGGACCATGGTGCCGACGAGCTGCGCGAACACGCCTCCACGGTCGATGTCGCCCACGAGGAGGACGGGCGCCTGCGCGTGGCGGGCGACACGCATGTTCACGATGTCGGAGTCCTTCAAGTTGATCTCGGCGGGACTGCCCGCGCCTTCGATGACGACCACGTCGTACTCCTCGCGGAGGGAATCGAGGGCGACCGTCACCTCTTCCCAGATGGCCGGTTTCATCGTGTGGTACTCGCGGGCGGACTGAACGGCGCGGGGCCTCCCCATGACCACGACCTGCGAGCGCGCCTCGGCCTCGGGCTTGAGCAGGACGGGGTTCATCTCGACCTTCGGCTCGACCAGCGCGGCGGCGGCCTGGACCGCCTGCGAGCGGCCGATCTCGCCGCCGTCGGGCGTGACGTAGGAGTTGAGGGACATGTTCTGGGCCTTGAACGGGGCAACCTGGTAGCCGTCCTGAGCGAAGATGCGGCAGAGAGCGGTGGCAAGGATCGACTTGCCCGCGTGGGACGACGTGCCCTGGACCATGATGACTTTCGCCGGGCCGCCGTCAGCCATCTGCCAGCACCTCACGCAGGGCCCCGACGAGCCGGGCGCAGTCCTCGCGCACGCGAACGGCGAGCCGGATGTGTTCGGGCAGACCAAAGGACGCGCAGTGGCGCACGGCCAGGCCCCGGCGAAGCAGGGCGCGGCGCACGCCGGCGCCGTCGCCCACCTTCACGAGCAGGAAGTTCGTGGCCGAGGGCGAGACCGCCAGGCCGAGCGCGCCGAGCTCGGCGCAGAGGTACGCCTTCGCCTCGCGGATGACCGCGCGGGCAGCGGCGACGTGGTCGTCATCGCGGAGGGCCGCGAGGCCCGCGGCCTGAGCGACGGCGTTGACACTCCAGGCGTGCTGTAGCGCTCGGGCGCCGCCAATGACCTCGGGCTGCGCGACCAGGTAGCCGAGCCGAACACCGGCGAGGGCGTGGTCCTTGGTCATGGAGCGCAGGATGGCGACGTTCCCGTTTCCAAGGAGGGGCGTCGCGTCCCAGGGACTGTCGGCGAGGCTGGCATAGGCGTCGTCGAGGAGGAGCAGCCCGTGCTCGCTAACAGCGGCAAGTTGCTCCACGGCGTCGCGTGAGAGGTAGAGCCCGGTGGGGTTGTTGGGGTTACAGAGGAACACGAGGGCGGGTTGCAGTTCCCGGATGGTCCCGACGGCCTCCTCGATGGGCCAGCGGAACCCGTGCGCTTCCGTTGCGGCGAGGTGATGGACCTCGGCGCCAGACGCAGCGGCAGCGGCTTCGTACTCGCCGAAGGTGGGGGCGAAGATGAGGCAGCAGTCCCCAGTCCTCAGGCGGGAACGGGCGAGCAGGTGAATGAGCTCGGTTGAGCCGTTCCCGACCAGCAGGTGGTCGATGGCGACCCCGAGGCGCTCTGCGAGGGCTTCGCGGATGGCGAGGCTGTCGCGGTCGGGGTAGGAGGAGAGGTCGGCGGCGGCGGCCGCCTGCCTGACCAGTGGGGAGGGGCCGAGCGGATTGATGTTGGCGCTGAAGTCGAGCACATCCTGAGGCAGGAGGCCGTAGTCGCGCAGTTCGGCTTCGTCGAGTCCGCCGTGCACCGTCTTCCCGTGAGCCATCGCCAGTCCTTTAGCCCACGATGGCGTGGCGTGCGGCCAGCACGCCAATCGCCAGGAGCGCGCCGAAGACGGCCGTGTACCCGGACAAACGCGTAACTGCTGCGATGTCGCTCGAGTGCGGGTCGCGGAGGCCACTACCGAGGCGATAGTGACCCGGTTTCTCAAGTTCAATGCCGAGCAGCCAGGCGGCGGCGCCCATGGTCCAGCCTGCGTTGGGGCTCTCCGTGATTCGCTGGTCGCGCAGCATCCCCCGCCACGCGCGAGCGACCGGGAGGCGCATCACCACGCCACTTGCCAGCAGCAGGAGAGCGCTGAGGCGCGCGGGGATGAAGTTCACGAGGTCGTCGAGGCGGGCGGCGGCTTTGCCCAGGTACTCGTTGGGGCCGCGGAACCCGAGCATGCTGTCGAGGGTGTTCACGGCTCTGTAGGCTACCGCGCCCGGCACTCCCAGGATCGCGAAGGCGAGCCAGGGGCTGATGTAGCTGTCGGTCGTGTTCTCGGCGACCGACTCGACGGCGGCAGCGGCCACCAGCGGTGGCGTGAGGGTGGCGGCATCGCGGCTGACGAGGGCCCTGAGGCTGTCGCGGGCGTCATTGAGGCGGTCCTCCTCAAGGGCGCGGCGGGTTCTGTCGGCGGCGGCGGAGAGACCCCGCACCGTGAACGTCGTGCGGAGGAGCACCGCCCCACCGAGAACGTAGGCGACGGGCCCGAGTGACATGAGTGCTTCCATGACGAGCCACGCCAGGAATCCGGAAGCGCCGACCATGAGCACCACGACTGCCGCTCCGTAGCTGAAGGCGGCGATGGGAGCGGCCGGTCTACGGCGGGCGAGCAGGTCGGTGGCTCGTCCGATCCAGACGACGGGATGTATCGCCGGCGGCGGCTCCGGCAGGACGCGGTCGAGGGTTGCCGCCAGCACGATCACCGCAACATCGAGTGCGAACCGGCCCCACCACTCCTCGAACACGAAGCCTGATCATGCCTCGATTACCGTTCGCAGGCAGGAGGTATCCAGGCGAGATGCCGAGCCACGGGCCAAAATCGTGTCATATTTGGTCAGAGACTCTTTGCCTCGCGGGCTTTCCGGTACAGAATGTCAGCATGCTCACACCTTTGGCCTACCTCGTGTATGCGGGAGACTATCGAGTGAGACATACTGCGCTATGCACCAATTGGTGGAGTGACCGGTGTCTTCGAACATAACTAATACAGCAGATGCGACAGGAACCGACGAGTATTCGGGCGGGGGCTCATCGCCCCCACAACTAGCTGAGGGCGTTGTTCAACTGATAAACGCCGTGGTGAAGGGGGTCGAACGGCAGATCGAGCCGGCGGGCCTCATCAGCATGGAATTCTCCATCCTGAAGTCCTTCGCCGAGAAGAGCGAATGGACGGTGACCCAGCTGGCCGACGTCCTTCCAGCCGATGCCCCGCGCATCAGCCGGCTGGTCTCGAAGCTGGTCGACCGGGGGCTGCTGCGCCGCCGGCGCCGTACGGACGACCGGCGCGTCGTACTGCTTCGGCTGACCCAGCAGGGGAAGGATCTTTCCGAGGAGCTTCGGCAGCGGGTGAACGAGCACGAAAACCGGCTGCTGGACGGCGTCAGTCCAGAGGAGCTGGAAACGCTGCGGGCCGTGACCTCAAAGATCCTGGCCAACCACGCCGTCATGGAGCAGAGCCGGGGTCGCTAGGCGCTCGCGCCTCTGCCCACTCAAGGTCCGGCACAACCGGATTTGCGGCCGCCACCTGTCCCCCTTGCTTGTTTCACCCGGTTGCCCGTGGGGAACACTGACATGAACATGTCAGCGATGTAGCACGGGATATGGTGACATGGACCAGCAAGCTGAAGGGAATCCCCAACTTCACACCCGCACACCTCAATTCGATCTGGAGAGTTGGGTCGCGGGCCTGGCCCACGCAATCGCGGCCGACATCGAACGCCAGACCGCGAGGCATGGCCTCACAGTTTCCGAGTTCACCCTGCTGCGGGCGTTCATCGAGAAGCAGGAGCGAACGTTCTCGCAGCTCGCGGAGGCCCTTCCCATCGAGCGTGAGGGCCTCGCGCACATGGTCGGGACACTCGTGGACCGGGGCCTGCTCCAGCGGCGGGCCAGCGACCCACGGGCGATGCTGCTCTCGCTGACTCGACGCGGCCGGTACCTGGCCTGGAGGCTGCACACGCGGATGCAGACCGAGCACTCAGGGTTGCTTGAAGGGGTCAGCGACGAGGAGCTGGCAACGCTGTCGGCGGTTGTCGCCAGGATCGTCGAGAACCACACGGCCCTCGAGCAGTCCCGGCTCCCGTAGATAGCGCGAGACGGCACACTGGGGGCTCGACCAGGGCATCGAACGTCTCAACCGGGGGATTGGCGCTGGTGGGCCTAACTTGACGGTAGACAGTACCACCTTCGCCTTGGAGCTTGCACTATAGGTCGACCTACAATGGGGGCGGGGTTGCTGCTCACTCGCTCCTTGCTCCCTGTACTTACGATGCCCAAGGGAACCTCCTACTTTCCGACACAATGGCGTGCGCAATCTGGAAGACTCCGCTTCCCCAGGCCATGGCCCGTGCGCAGCACGTCAGGGCAGGTGGGCTAGACGGGGGCGCCGGAGTGGCGTCCGTTACCGCTCGGCATGCACCCCGCTCTCGTTCATCAATCCCCGTTCCACGGGCGAGACTCGAACTGCCCCGCATAGTGCGGATACCCGTCGTGGAACCCGATGGGCCAGCCGATGGCCAGGTTCGCAATCCAGTTCCGACCGCGGCGCTTGTCGTGCAAGAGCGCACACAGCTCCTCGGGGGTCCTGGGCAGCCTGATCTCGATGCCCGACACCCCCTCCAGCCCGATCACGTATCGGTAGGCCTCGTCGGGATCGCGGGTGAGTCCGCCAGCCTCATCCACGAATCCCACCTCCAGGGGTTGCCCCTCGTCGCACTCGAGCGCGAGCTTGAGGACCGTTTGGCCGGGGTCAGCGGACATGCGGAACGTGCCATCCTCCGCTCGGGCCCAGCCAGCTCGGGTAACCGGCGCGGTCGTCCACGTATCCATGTCGCCCACGACGGACCGCAGTGCACGGACGATAACCCCCTGGAAGCCCTCGACCCCTGCCCTCACAGAAGGAGCCCACCGCAAGGGCACGTCCTGCACGGGCTCGCCGTCGGGGCCAAGGATGACGCCGGACCAGTACGAAGGTGGAGGCACCTCGGCCGCCCGCCAGGCGGCGAACTGCTCGTAGAAGGCCTCGGCCGTCAGACTGAAGGCGTCTGAGAACGCTTCCTGCCAGCTGGAGGCAGCGGGCAGCAGCCGGTAGAAGTCGAACAGGGCGTCCTCGCCGGCACGCGCGACGAGCTGTTCGGTCGCGAGGTAGCCCACTCCCCAGTGCCACTGGCCGCTCTCCATGTCGCGGAGCGGGACCGTTGACTTCCGGGCCTGCCACCACAGGTACTCGCGCGACTTGAAGAAGTGGCGCGCTTGGGCGTCGAACACCGCCGGATCGTCGGGCTCGCCCACAACGACAGGCGGGACGTCCTGCGCCTGCTCGTGGAGGGCATCGAGGTACCAGGCCATCCCCTCCGAAATCCAGAGGGGCCCCCCGTCATTCCCGACTGCGTCCTGGAGGGCGTGCACGTATTCGTGAGCGATGGGGTCCAGGAACGTGAACTCGGGAACGCTCATCGTGACAGTACCGCCTTCTCCTGCCTCTACAATCGGAGTAAAGGGCAGGTCGCGGTTCTGCCTCAGGTGGATGACGCCCCGGCCGTATGCGAAACCCCTGTCCTCCGGCTCGCCCCTGACCACGAGGTTGACGGTCAGGTCTGGTGCGACGATCCCATGGCGAGCTCGGTAGAACCGAGCGACATCGTTGACCTCTGCCCGGATCTCTCGCTCGTAGAGCTTGCGCTGGGCCGCCGAAAACTCACCGTAGAACGCCACCGTCACGCCTGGAAGCGGCGGAGGTGGGACGACGCTCATGCTGATGTCGCCGAAGTTCCAGCGCCCGTTCTCCGTCTTGTTGTCGAGAGCCAGCGGGACAGTCCCCAGATCGCCCCATGACGAGCCCTCGGGCCGGGCGCTGATGTGGACGCTGTCGTTCCTCGTGGACTGCCAGACTCGCACGTCAACTCGAACCGTGTCACGCCCTTCGAGAGGCACGTCGACGGCGAGGTCGCCATAGCGGAAGCGCCCGTTCTCCGTCTCCCCGTCGAGGGGGAGAGCAATGGTGCCCAGCGTGCCCCAGGAACCGCCCTCGGGCCGTGCGCTGACGTAGAAGTCCTCCGAGTCGGCGATGGAGTTCCAGACGCGCACCTGGACGGTGGCTTGCTCCTGTGCAGCAGTGACGCCGCTACTTGCGGCGAAGGCCGCGCCTGCGACGAGGACCAGCGCGGCGACGGTCCAGACCTGCATAGGCTAGCGCTTCTCCTCGATCCAGAGGTGAGACTGCCCCTTCCGCATCAAAGCCATCACTGGCTGACGTCTTCGGCGCGAACGCACTCGACGGCTGGGTCAAGCGCCACGCGCCTGTGGATGGGATCGCCGGTGTAGTAGCTCACGACGTAGAGCTTCGGAAAGTCCACGTAGTAGTTGCCCGGGTAGGGTCCCGACCCGACACTGACGTTCCACCGCTTCCGTACACCCCGTTCCACTATCTCGCCGACGATGACTGCCTTTTCGTCCCACGACTGACCATCGAAGTTGCTCGGTACGTCATCGGGGCGCTTCGGCTGGACTCCGACATGGATTGGGACGGAGCCATAGTTGCGAGGGAGCCGATGGAGGAAGGTTCCCTCGATCTGCCATGAGGCGTTGCGTGGATCGTTGTCGCCCCACTCGCTGCGGTAGTACGTACACGCGATCTCGACCATCCCAGCCCGAGGGGAGACTGGGCCCAGATCGGGCTCGGCAGGTGGCAGGGGAACCGTGATGGTGATGTCGCCATAGCGGTAGCGGCCGTTGTCCGTTTCCTCGTCAAGGGGGAGCGAAATGGTGCCCAGTGTCCGCCAGGAGCCACCCTCGGGCCTGGCGCTGATGTAGTTCTTCTCGGCGTCGCTCGTGGATTCCCACACGCGCACCTCGATGTTCTCGCTGCGTTCACTCTGGGCGCTGACAACCCCCAGAGACACCGCAGCAGCAAGGACTGAAAGGGCGAGAAGCAGTGACCAATGTGTCTTGTTCATACCTGCACGCTAGCAAGCGGGAGGGGGGATGGGGCGGAAAGCGCTGAGATTTGCAAATAGTCACAAGAAAGTGACGGTTCCCGTCGTACCGGTGACGATTCGGTAATGCCTGGCCAGTTATGCTCTAGGCGACCGCCGTACGATACGGAGGCGTTGTATGTCTAACGCGCGAACCCTGACCGGCACGACCAGCACCTGGGGACGCAGCCGCAGTGCTGCGCGGCCCACCAGAACAAATACTTCGGGGGGCGGGTTGAACAGACCGCGCGCCGCCCTGGCCGCGCTGGCGGTGCTCGTCTTCGCCGCCGCCTTCGCCCTGCCGCTCGGCGGCGCGACCGCACAGGAGCCGACCGCGATCAAGCTGGTGAGCACCACCGGGCAAAGCACCGTCGCCAATTCTCCTTTTGACATCGATCGCGCGCAGTCGTTCCGGACCGGCAGCAACGCTGGCGGCTACACGCTGACCAAAGTGACGTTCCCTGTGGCCATCTCCAACTCCGTCAACAACACACAGCTGCGCATCGAGTCGATGTCAACGAGCGGCAGGCCGAGCGGCAACCTGGGCACACTGACGTTAACCATTAGCGGCGGTACGGCCACCGGCACGGCCTCGGGCTCGGGCATCCAGCTGGCCGCCAACACGGGGTATTTCGTGGTGCTCCTATCGAACAGCACCACCGGTATCGTCTACCAGCGAACAGGCTCGGACAGCGAGGATGCGGGCGCGGCCGCGGGCTGGAGCATTGGCGACACGAGCTGGTGGTTTAGCCATAGTGGCCAGAATCCCACCACGCCCGGACACTGGGGGACGTCCTCGCATACCTGGAAAATCGCCATCCACGGCTACGCGAAGACCGCCTCAGACACTCCCTCCAGCACTCCCTCCGGGGCCTCGACTCGCTCCAGCGCCACGTACGTGGCGGTCGGCGACTCGCCTCGGCCTACTGGAGCTCCGTCGGTCGACGCTGGTCGTTCGGTCGAGGAGACGGCGAAGGCGG
>JAPPBY010000033.1 GCA_026702615.1 Chloroflexota bacterium
GTAATCCGAAGGGGCAGGGTCGGGGTCGGACCAGGAGATCACCAACTCGCCGGGAGTGTCGCTGGTCAGCGTCAGGCCCGGGATGCTCCCGCGCTCCGCTTCCTGGGCAGACAACCCCCCGGCCATCAGCGCCGTGGCCAGCAGCAGCCCAATGGCCGCCAGCAGCAGGCGCCGCGGCCATCGCGCGCGGCGCGCCTCGGACGGTCCCGTCGCGACTCGAAGTCTTGCCCTCAGCATGGGCGCGGCACCTCACGAGCCTCTTCCTCGCTTCAGCTTCAGGGGTCTGCCGGCCCGCCGGATAGGTCACTTCGCACCAGCACTTCGACTCTCTCTTTTGACCCATCACTTCGCACCGGTTGCCTGCGAAACAGCCCGTGCGCGATTCCACCCGCCGGCATCCGCCACCCTCACCACCCCCTTCGACGCCCGGCGGGCAGTGGGCGTGTTCAGGAAAGTTGGAGGGTGGGAATCCGGCGATGCGCCCGCCCGCGAGACCGCGCGCGCATCGTCCGACCTCTGTGCCCGCGGAGCGGCGCGAACGGTGGACGCGGACCTACTCGGAGATGGTGAACAGGTCGTCGAAGTCGGTCAGCGCAAGCACGCGCAGCAGGCGCTGCCGGACCGGCGGGGAGGGGTGCGCCTTGCCGCTCATCAGCTGGGAGAGGTAGCCGGAGGAGATCCCGGCCAGGCGCGCCAGCTCGTTCTGGGAGATGTCCCGCTCCTCGAGGAAGGCCCAGACGGGCGCCGGCTTGAGCGTGACCCGCAGCGTGTTGCTGGTGTCGTCCGTCTCGCCGGGGCTCATGGGCGCTACGTCACAGCCCCGGGGCTCGTGATGTCGGGCGCGTCGGTCGACTGCGCCGACGCGGCCTGTATCACCCCGCCGTGCAGCAGGGTCAGAACGGCTGTCCGCGCCAACACCATCGTCACCCCCGCCTCCGGGAAGCTCATGGCGGAGTGCCACCCTCGCACGCGAGGGCCCGGCGCTCGTCTCCCGCGCTGCTTCATGACTCCCCCAGGAATCCAAGGCATCGCCTCCAGGCCCGCGCCAGGAGGGACTGCAGCGTCACCGCGCTGCCTGGAGCACCCAGCCTTGCCGCCTCACTCGGCGATGGCTAGGTCAAATCCGTAAGGCGCACGGACTCCAAAACGATGGGTTGATTCGTATCGGTAGTGATGACCAGTAGACCGGGCTGGCAGCGAGGCAGATCGGGACCCTGAGGCTCACCCGGCTCCGGCAGTGACAGGTTGAGCAGCCTGCGCTTCACGGCGCCAGTGGGTTCGCCTTCGGGGCCAGCGAGCGCATGCCGGAGGGCTTCGCGCCTGTCCTGGCGCATCGGACAGAGCGAGCCCGCCCGGGTTGGCTTCGTGGCCGGGGTGCCGGACGAGTCTCCGCGCACGCGCCGCGACGAAGCCCCGACGCTTTCGCTGTTCGAGTGGGCGCTGGAGCGCGAACAGCAAGGGGTGCCGGGCGGAACCCCCAGGTGGAGCGCACGCAGGGGAGGACACCACCGGCATCGGCCGTGTCCTCCCGCGTCCTGTATGAGGGTCGTTCCTCGTGCCCGCTGCGCTCCGGGCGGGATGCCGGAACGTCTCCGGTGGTCCCCCGCGACGGGCGTGGTTTCGGCGGGATCGCCCCGTCACAGGCGCTAGAGTTCAAGGCCCACCTCCATGTCGTCGAGCAGGCCCTGGCGCACGGCCCAGATCACGAGCTGCTGCTTCGACTGGACGCCGACCTTGTCCTGGATGCGGTTGAGGCGGTTGCGCACCGTCACGGCGCTGTTGCCGCCCGCCTCCGCGATCGCTGCGTAGGATCTGCCGCTGGCGAACAGCACCAGCGTCGCTCGCTCCTTCCGCGTCAGCCGCTCCACGACCCGTGAGGACCTGGGCCCCTCGTCCGTGCGGAGCATCGCAAAGACTTCCCTGACAATCTCGTCGGAGACCTGCAGCCGGTCCTTTGCGACGTCGACAACGGCCGCGACGAGTTGCTCCGGGCCAGCGTCTTTCTGGAGGTAGCCCGTCGCCCCGGCGGCGACGGCGTCGATTACCGCGTCCATTCGCGTCGAGGCGGTCATCATCAGCACGCGCGTCCCGGGCTGCTGCTCGAGCAGCTCACGGCAGGCGTCGACGCCGTCCTTGACGGGCATGAGCACGTCCATGACGACCACGTCGGGCTGCACCTCGAGCGCGACGCGCAGCGCCTCCTCGCCGTCCCCGGCCTCGGCCACCACCTCGATCCGTTCCGAGGCCTGCAGTGCTTCGCGCAGACCCGTTCGCATCATCGGATGGTCGTCCACGACCATGACCGTGATCCTGTCTGGTGACGGCATCTCAGCCTCCTGGTTCTCTTGCCGCGAGGGGGACGACGCAGGAGACGGTGGTGCCGGAGGAGCCGCCGTCGCCGCTGCGCACGGTCAGCGCGCCGCCAAGCGCCTCGGCGTCCGCCGTCATGCCCCGGAAGCCGTGGCCCCGCTCCCGGTAGTCGTCGGGAAGACCCACGCCGTCGTCTGCGACCGACAGCCTGATGCGGTCGGTCGCGAAGTCCAGGCTCACCCGCACTTGGCCGGGCCGCGCGTGGCGGGCCGCGTTGGTCAGGGCGTTGTGGGCGATGGAGAAGAGCCGGCTGCTCGTCTCGACCGGCAGCGGCGGCTCGGTTCCCGACTGCGACAGCCCGGCCGGCACGCCGGTGACGCGCTCGAAGGTCTCGCAGTGCCCCAGCAGGGTGGGTCCCAGGGTGCGCCCCTCGAACAGGCGGCCCGAGTCGGCCAGCCGCCTCGCCTCCCAGATCGCCCAGGTCGAGAGCGACCAGCTGGCGTCCAGCGCCGCGGTCAACTCCTCGTTCGAGCCGTCCGCCAGCCGCCTCGCCCGCCGGATCCCCTGTTCGAGCAGGTAGGCGGTCTGCGCGATCGTGTTGTGCACCTCCTGGGAGAGCTCGATCCGTTCGCGGTGCAGCCGCCGCTCGCGCCGCAGCGTCGCCTGCCTGAGGGCGCGCTCGAAGCGGGTGATCAGCAGGACGCAGAGCACGAGCACGTACATCGCCGCTACCCGGCTCAGCAGCGCCCGTTCTTCGCCGGTGTCGAAATCCAGGCCGCCGGCCGCGAGCAGGGTTGCGGCGGTGCAGGCGGCGGCCGTCACGGTGGTCCAGCCCAGGGCGATCCGGGCCGAGGCGAACACCAGGACGAACATCGCGAGCGCCGGGTAATAGCCCACGAAGACGAACCGATCGAAGCTCGGATACGTGGCGATCGTGGCGGAGAGCACGGCGACGTCCAGGCCGCCGAGCAAGAACATCCAGGACCTGGTCATGGGCCTGTGCAGCAGCAGGCGGCAGTGGGCCAGGCCGTTCACGACGACGACCGGGATCAACAGCACGGCGGTCGAGATCTGGTCGGGGTACCAGAACTCGGGGCGGTAGACCAGCGTGACCGCCGCCACGAGCGCCGCGACCCAGCGGGCCCAGACGGATACCTGCACCGCGTACGGCACCACGTCCCGCTCGGCTTCGTCCTGCGGCGAACCCCGGAAGGCCGTCGCCACATCAACACTCAGCAAGACGAGGCTCCGATTCCGGGGTCATTGACCTACCTGTTGAGCCACCGGGTGCGAACGGTTTGGCGCGACGACCGGGTGCTCGCGACCGAGTGTTCCGTTTGGAACGTTACAGCAGATCGCATCGCTCCTACGAGAGCAGGATGTCCACATCAACTAGTCGGATCGATCGGTCAGAACGCTCTAGTAAGACAGCACCCTCCCACCTGCTGCTTTCGACCTATTGCGCGACGAGCACGCCCGCCAGCCTGCAGAGGGAGGGCGTGGCCCACCGGAACGGACCGTCGCGTGATTGGGCTTGAGGCGGCACCGTCCTGCGCACCCTCTGCTGGCCATGCACATACCACTCACTACGTGGCGAACCCTCCGACGGACGCGGGCGGACAGTCTGGGTGGTCTTTGGATTGGGCGGCCCCGACGTGGCATTCGAAGAACCCCAATAGTCCGAACTGCGCCGAGCCATTCTTTCCGCAGTTCGAACCCTGGCGGCTTCCGCGTCGGGCGATGAGGGCCCGACGCCGTGCCGC
This sequence comes from Chloroflexota bacterium, assembly GCA_026702615.1. GTDB lineage: Bacteria > Chloroflexota > Dehalococcoidia > Tepidiformales > Tepidiformaceae > UBA2991. The sequence goes on from JAPPBY010000033.1 coordinate 4,074, forward strand.
CCGGGCGCCGCGAGGCATTGGTGGCGAGCACCCGACTCAGGATGGGCCGTGTTTCACGCGAAGTTCGTCGAGTTGGGTCGCTGCGCTTTCGGGGAGATCGAGACCGGCGAGCTTCTCCACGAGCGGCTGCGCCTCGTGCCAGAACGGCCCGGATGCATCGTGCTCGGCGACGTAGACCAGCAGCCGTACCGTTGCCTCGGGGTGACTCGACCAGTGGTCACCTTCGCTTAGCTCATGAAGGACGCGCCATCCCTCGAGTGGCGCCCCGGGCATCTTGACCGCAAGGTCAACGGCCTCTGGGAAGAGGCTCTCAAAGCAGCGTGGCCAATCGACCATCGCAGCCACTTCTGCCTCGCCGAGGCCCGCGGGAACGCCCGGGAGGCGGTTCTCCCAGTACCGCTTGAGCCAACGGTCCCAGAGGTCTCGCTGGCCTGCGTCGTCCATTTCGCGAATGCGGTCGCCGATGCTCCACGCGAAGGAGCGCTTGTCCGAGTCGTCAGCAGCCTTGAAGAACTCGGGTATCCAGGCGTCCAGCGGGTCGTCGACCAGGTAGGTGACGACAGCCGTGCACAGTGCGATGAACGCCCGGCGGTGCTGTCCCTGACTCGACGAGAACAGGTCGCTCATCTGAGGGATCGCCGCGAAGATCGCCCCCTCCATCGCGGTGACCACGTTGCGATCCATCCGCCCGTACAGCAGTCCGTCCCAGACAGCCTGTTGGTCGTCACCGTCGGCGTCTTCAAACAGCGGCACCAGGTGCTCCCTCGTCCACGCTTCATCGGCGGCGAGGAGGAATCCCAGGGCTCGGGCCAGGACGGTCCTCCCGAGTCTGCCGGCGAGTGCCCGTTCGTTGATCACCTGCAGGAGAGCGGAGGAGTGCTCTTCGTCCATCGCCTCCGGTCGCGGGTCGTGGCGGTTCCTCCACAGTGAGAGGCTCCACACCCAGTACTCGGTGAGCACGCCCGCCGGGTGGTTGATAGCCGCCGTGAGCCAGCCCCCCGACTCCGGCTGCCCATCGTCCTGGCCGCAATGCGCCCAGAGGCTGCGAGCGATGTGGTCTGACTCCTCAAGCAACGCCGGCGCGTAGGGAAGCCCCCCATCCTTGATCAGGGAGAGGAGCAGCTCGGCGATCGCCCGGACGTGGTGCCGATGGAGCTCGACGTCGCCCAGCCGGGCAAGTCCCCGACGGTGCTTGTCTTCATCCAGCTCACCGGACCATGAGCGCAGCAGCGTCGCCCACAGGTCGCTGTCCCATTCCTCCGACTCGGCCAGCGCGTCGGCCAGCGCGAGTCCCCACTCGAAGTCTCGCCCGGCCGCTTCCCCCACGCTGCGCAGGAGCCCGTCGCGACCCGGCTCGAAGGGGCCGTTGTCGGGGTATGACAGGAGCTCATCGAGCCTCTCGGCGGCAGGGCGCGAAAGCAACTCCTCGACGCTCCACGGACTCTCAGGACCGACGTGGTCGCCGCCCCAGCTGGAGTGGTAGTGGGTGAGGTCCGGGTGCTCCCTCGGGCGGAAGTCCGGATACCGCTCCTGGATGCCATCGAGGGCCTCCCTGGCGAGGTCACACTCCAGGGCCGAGTCGCTCAACCAGTGGAGCCAGGCGAAGTGTGTGTAGGCCGTGTACTGCTCCCGGTCGTCGTCGCGACGGGGCCACTCGTACTCCCGGATGGCGTCGATGGTCGCCTTGCGTTGCCGCGCACTTGCCGCGGGGTAGCTGGCTCGCATGGCCAGATACGTCTCGTGATGCGTTGCCGTGTGATGCAGGCCGACGCGGGACAGTAGCCACTCGACCTTCTCGTCCGCGCCCAGGTCAGTGCGTCTCGGCAACGCATGCACGGCGAGGCGGCGCAACAGCGGAGCCTCCGCCTCCACCAGCCGATCGCACCACCTCGCCCCGGCGTCCGGGCGAGTCGCAACCAGGTGCTCGAGCGCGTCACGAGCCGCGTCGATCAGCACATCGACCGACTCCAGGTAGCGGTCCTGGTCCTGTTCGTGCGGTTCGATCGCGCTCCGGTGAAAGCTCATCGCGTCGCTATCCCGGGTGGCCTCTTGCCAGGAGCGGAGCGTTCGGTGCCGCTCCGCCAGGTGCCGAACCACCCGTTCCAACAGGGATTCCGACACCTCCTCGAGGTTGGGCTTCAGGTGGCCCTCGTACAGCCTCTCCAGGGAGAACTGGAGCATCGAGTCATGCCGCCGGTCCGTCTGAACACTGACCGGCGGTTCATCGTCGTCCTCGCTCGCCAGGGCGAAGCCCGGTTCGATCGCGAGTCCACCGACCGCCATCGCGTCGAACACGTCGAGCAGGGAATCCGTCAACACCGCTTCGGCGCAGCGCTCACCCAGGAATAGCAGGAGACTGGCGTCGGATATGCGCGAGGCGGTCGAGAGGAGCAGCGAGACCCACCGGGCGAGGAGGGCGGCGCTCAGCGGACGATCTTCGTCTTGTACGACCCGTGCCAGTTCCCACCAGAACGACGGATTGACCCGCAGGCGGTTGCGTCCAATCAGCAGGAAGAGCGAGTTGGGATGGTCCCGGGCGAAGCGCGCAGCGAGCCACCGCGCCAACTGCGCATCACGTTCGGTGAGGTCTGCGGCCCCGAACAGCGCGGCGAGGTGCCCGCGCCGCTCGAGCCATGCGATCCAATCCACATGCGATGCGGCATCGGTGAAGAACCGGCATCGCTCCGGGTCGGATAGAGCCTCGTCGATCAGGTCCATCGCCTCGTCGTCGAGAGCGGGTGGGTTCTTGGCGATCTCCGCAACGTCCCGCTGCCAGTCGAGCAGGCCCCGCCGGCTGTAGTCGGCGAGGCGCCTGACACCCTCTGCGAGCGCGCTGTGATCGCCTTCCGCCGACTGCTCGTACCGGATTGGCTCGACACCGAGTAGCTGCCACTTCGCACCGTCAGGCTCGTCGGTGAGCGCATAGCGGTCACGAGCTTCTGGAGGGAGGGCTCGCGAGAGGTAGTTCATGACCGTGTCGCTGTGGCTGTAACCGACGAACAGGACGGTGTGCATGTGAAACAGGTCGACCAGGAAGCGCCTCGCCCATCCCTCGGTCAGGTACGCCCTGCCGAAGTCGGCGTCGGTGAGCACCATGCCACCAGGGTCGGCGAGGTCGCCGTGGACATGCACGATTCCGCTGAAACTGCTGCCCAGCGGCAGCGCGGGAGCCGTGAACACGGAGGGGGCCGAGTCGAAGACCTGCGCGGCAGCCTGCTCGAAGAGCCCGTCGAAGTTCGTCGTGACGACGCGCACGGACTGGGGCGATCGGTAGAGCCGCAGCAGGTCGCCGTGCAGCGATGTCGGTTCGGGGCCGCCTCCGTGGAGCGTCTCGGCGGCGCGTTCGTGAACGTTCGTGCCTCTGCCCTGCAGCCGGCCCAGGAAGCCATCGACGGGTTCGCCCTCGTCCTGGGTTGCGCCGGTCCTTGCAGCAATCGCCGTTGCTAGGTCCGCGAAGTTCGGGAGGTTCGCGGGCGGTCCCATCGAGACTCCCGCGCCCGCGAAGACCACGAGCTCGTCCCGCTCCAGCGCCTCGGTCAGGCGACGGGGAAAGTCGACACCAGCGAGTCTCACCGCCTACCTCGCGTCCGGCGCGTTGGGTGACTCAGGGGCACTGGCTGCCCGCGGATCCCCGCCGAGCACGAGCCTCCCCCAGTCCGGCTCGTGAGGCTCGTCCAGCCTCTTCAGAATCGCTCTCCGGACAAGGCCCTGTGCGGCCCCAAGCAGCTCCCTGCCGTCCTCCGGACTCTTGACGGCGCCAGTGTGAACGGCGCGCGAAGCCACCTCGTACGCTGCGGCAATCGTCTTCTGATGCGCGGTTCTCTCCTCGATGCTCTGCCCGAGATACCACGCGGCGCGGCTCGCAACGCGGAAGCGAGACTCACCGATCGAGTCGTTCAGGAAGAGCGATTCGAGCGCGATGCGCAGCTCGATGAACTGATCGGCGACGTCGATCTGCGCCTTGGACCTCATCCAGCGCCTGAGTGCCATCGCGAGGCCCGCGCTCCGGTTGGCTTGCAGCTTCGCAAAGAGCGCCTCCACGGTTGCGATGTGATCTGTCGACAGGGCACTGGCCGTGCGAGGGGAGAGGCTGTCCGGTGCGGTATGCCACGACAGGCCCATCGTGAGGCCGAACCCCTGGACCTCATCGCACTCCCCCCAGGAGAGCCTCCGCGTCACACAGGTGTCGAGTGCCAGCGAGAGTGCTCCGCACAACGCGTCGATCAGGGGGTCGGGGCTGCCTCCCCAGGTGCATTCACGTTCCGGCTCGCGGTCCGGGTTGTAGAAGGCAGGGCCGCCCTCGCCCTCGATCGTCAGCTTCACTTCCTGTGGTCCAGGGGCGTGGGCGCCGAGCGGCAGGGGTGTCAACACCACCGGCAGGCCCTCGAGACGCATGCCTCCGCCGATGTCCAGCCGCCCGTCAAGGGCAACTCCCGACAGCGTGGCGCACCTGCGGAATGAGATTGCATCTCCCCGTGTCCATTTGTTGAGCCGGCGCTCCACTTCCTCAGCCCCGAGAAGGGCCGCCGCCGTGACAGAGGATCGGGCGAGATCGGAGACCGGAACGGCGGAGAAGCCGGCGACGAGATGGGAGAACCCATTCCCGATGAGGTCGTCGGCGATGTAGTCGTCGAGCAGCGTCCCCACGAGGCGCTCAAGAGCAGCCTGGTGATCGGCGCTGAAGCGCGCCTGCGCTCCTGCGAGCCCCATTCTCTCCCGGTGGTCCTCGCTGCGTTGGTACATGTCTCGGAGGCTCGTTGCCGTCATCCCCTGTATGGGCCTCGTGTCGAATCGTGCCACCTGCGCCGCTTCACCCAGCAGGGTTTGCAGTTCTGTCGTCATGCATCCGCGCTCCTCGTGCTCGGCCCAGCGTCCGATCGGCGGCGCAACCGAGCAAGGAGGGATAACGGTCGTGGCGACTCCGGGAGGTGTGCAGGGGTACAAGGCTGCCGGCGCGCGGTTGGGTTCGAGGCACTCCGTCCATCATGGAAGCGGACGAGGTGGTGACAGTGTCCCTCCCCCGGGGTCAAGCCATAAGCTCGCGCTGGTTGGATCACCCGATAGATCGATCACCCACAGCTCAAGCGCTTGGCGCGCGGGATTGAGAAGGTACGAGGACGTGTCAGACAGCAAGACTTTCCCTTTTCCGGGCACCTACCGCCACGACTGTGGACACACCCACGATTTCGAGAAGGGGAGCCCCGTCATTGCATGTCCTGACTGTGGCGACGGCACGGGCACGACATGGACCTGGGTTGCGGGGGATGTGTCGCCGACTACGGTGATGCGTCAGATCGGTTTGCCGAGTGGCACGTTGACGCTCATGTACACGGGCGTACCACCGGTCAGTGAGGAATCCCAGGACGAAATCGACAGCGCAATGCGGATGTTCTCGCGAGATTGCCAGATGATGACGACCTGGTTTGTGGGCATCATGGCCAGCCGAAGCGCCATGCGGGGACATCTTGAGCAGCTGGCCAGCCGTGGCGAGCCTCTGAGGATCACTACATTGCGCCCGGACGGCAGAGCGGCCGCTGTGCTCGCTGAGATGGCTGCGGATGAGGCTATTGAGTCGATCGCCGATGCCGGCGAGTTCGAGCGTCTCTATGCCAACTCATTCGTCGTCTCTACGTATCACCTGTGGGAAGAGACCATTCGGCCGAAGATCGCATCCGCCTTGAACGTGGACCCCTCCCATGTGAAGGCTGACCTGATGGGGGAGTGGCGATTGCTCAGGAACTGGATCATCCATCGCAGTCAGGATGCCGAGGACGACTTCTTCGAGCGGGCTCCTACCCTGGCCGGCGCCTTGGCGCTCAAGCGGGGCGACCCGAGCCTGACGGCCGGCAGTGTCATGGTTCTCGTGCGGCACCTGAACAACATGAGGATCGAGGTAAACCCGCACTCACTGGATATGGGGTTCGCCCTTGAGCCAGTCAGCCCGGAGATGCTTGCCGACGTCGCGAGGAGTCTTGAGCCGGGAACAGGGACGATTGCACCCGCCAGCGCAGGAATAGCCCCATCGCCCGCGATCATCGTCTTTGATGACGTGCTGGCGACGGTCCACGAGAGGGACTGTAGCCAGATGGAGGTCCAGCGACGGTCGTCTGTCGATTCGCGGGAGCTAATGGTCTCGGATCGCTGGGTCGCGTCATCAGTGGTGAAGCTCCTGGAGCAGGAGGAGCAACGCTGCGAGGAGTGTGGGGCTTACCCGACCTAGGCTCCGTCATTCCGTCACTCGAGAGGCAAGGCCGCGTGCGGAGGACGTAGGGCGCCCCGCAGGTCTTGGCCGCCACGACGCTTCGGGTCACTGGGCCGGCGACACTCGGTTCACAGAGGCCTTGTCGGAGAGGCGAGGCGAACGACGGACTACTCCCGCTGGCCGGATGCTGCTTCGTCCTTCGACTGGCGGGGCCGGGCGATCATTCGTATCTCGTCGGAACCGGCGACCCAGTTGTTCGCGCCCCGGCGCACGTAGGGCAGGATTCCCCCCGCGGTGGAGACCCCGTACGGGCACCGATCTCCGGGCGCAACGCGCATCGCGATGACGGTCCGCCGTTCAAGCGTGTGGGTGCTCAGCTCATACTCGGGAGGTGGGCTGACTTTGCTGCGGACGATGTTGTCGAGCCTGTCGCGTGCCTTGCCCGCGTCGCCCGTTATCCCGACGATGCCCCCGGTGTCGTCGATGCCGATGATGATGGTGCCGCCGCTCCCATTCGAGAACGCGGCCACGGCCCTGGCGATGCGTTCGCTGTCCGGGACCGCCTCCTTGAACTCGACCGTCTCGCTCTCACCCCCCAGTCGCATCCGGTCGAGTCGCTCGTCGAGGTCGTCGGGTTCGTAGACGACGCCGCCCTGCTGGAACGACAGGGGCCAGCTGCTGCTGATCGCGCGGAAGTCGAGGCACTCCTGGCCGCGCGTCAGCGCCACCCACGTATCGGAGCGGTCGGCGCCGCTGACCGGCACGCGGACGTCTCCTGGCTCAACCACATGCTCCTCGTGTCCTTCCCCCGCCGAGGACACCTGAAGCTGCACCCCGTCGACATCTTCGCCAAGCACCGGGACGACCAGTGCGGTCGGCGACACCGCGACCGTCCCGAGGTACGCTCCGGCGTGGGCGATCCTGACCAGCATCAGCTCGGAAGGGATGGTCCGGCCCGGCGGGCATCGAGTGCTCGCCGAAGAGCACTGACGCGGAGGCGACATTCACGTCCGGGAAGAACGGCAGGCCGGCCCCGGCGAGCACGGCGCCGGGCATCGGCGTTTCGATCCTGCCCTGTGGGATGACCTCGTACTCGGTGTGCGGGGTGGTGAAGCGTGTACCGTAGCGGGCGTGCGTGAAGCTCTCCGAGTGGAACCACGAGCAATTCGGGCTGGGTTCAGGCAGGGAGAACGTTAGGCCGTGAACCTCGCCGCTCTTCCGTGTGAGCCAGTCGGCGAGGTCGTCGCCGTCGACGACGGCCTTGATGAAGAGGACCTCGCCGTAGTCGTACGTGCGTTCCTCGAGGCCGGAGAGGTCGTCGCCCGCGTTGACGACGCCAGTGACCACCAAGAGCCCTTCGGCAGTCCGACGGATCAGGAGCCGTACATCAATCGGGCCGAAGGAGCGCAGCCTGCTCCCGAGCTCATCTGTCGTCGCTTGGCCTTGCTTGATCATCCTCACCCTCACGGACACCTGGTCACCCGGAGATGGAATCATCCCACTGACCGGGGAGGTGGCGCGATGAGGCGTCCCTGTCCACTCCGGCCTCCAGGACCGGCGCGTCGTCGCCGCCTTTGAACTCGTCGGCCTTCGCGCGAGAGCCTTACCTTGCGAAGGTACGTTCCACCCGAAAGAGGTAGGAATAGGCGACGACCGTGTTCGAGCCCCCGCCTAGAGAGCCGACTATGCCTGATCCTAGGCCTAGAGCGGCGAGCACCGCCCCGAGCGGGTCGCCAGTTGTAACTGACCACGCGCTGCCAGCGATTCCCAGGGACCATGAGGCAAGGTTCACCCCCAGTGCCTTTCGAGTCGAGCGTTGGAGTTCGTGAGCAGCGTCGGAGATTTGCTGGCGCCTCTGTAGCAGGAGGGGCTCCCTATCTTCCGGCGGGTCGATCTCGGAGAGCTCCGCGATGAAGCCTCGCAGGTCACGCATGTAGGCTCGGTGCTCTGCTTGGTGCTCGGCTCGGAATTGCAGGACTTCGTCGAGGGGCACTGGGTCCAGGTCGAAGCTAACGGGCTCCAGGTCGAGAGCAATTACCCGGTCGCGCGACGGCATTCGCTCTCTCGACAGAGTCGTGATGAGGTCTGTGAGGGCGCGATCGTCACTGGTTGCGGGGTGGATGGAGAGGTTTTGTTTAGTGCCGGCCGAACGGGCAAGCTGGGCGAGGATGACGAGGATGGCCGTACGCACTATCGGATGGAGGGGTATCGAGACACCATCCTCGCTGGGTCTTGCAAGCTCCCTCGCTCGGAGCTCCGATACTAGCGACTCAGCCAGGTCGACATCGGCCCCGTAGCCGATGCGCGACTGAGACAGTTCATGGAAACGATCTTCCTTGGGAAGGTCGTCGAACACGCCGCTGGCGAGCAGGCCGGTGACGGCTTCTGCAAGCTTCGTCGCCATCTCCATGTCGATCCACGTCTCGGGATCGAGCACTTCCAGCAACCCTTGGTCTTCGAGCGGACTCGCCAACACCGGGTCCGCGAGATGGTGTCGTCCGTACATGTAGCGCGGAAGAAGTATGGAGACCTTGTCGAAGAACAGGAGCAGGGACTTCAGCCAGCCGCCCTCGCGTAGGCCCCAATAGGGCGCAGGATAGTAGTACGCGACATCCGCTCGTTCACTCATGACGTCTTCTGGTGCACCCATCGCCAATCCGCAGCCTGGATGAGCGACTCGCGCCTCAGCGGCACGCAGTGGCTCAGATCCCCAGCATACACACGAGCGGTGTGTTGTCCGTCGCGTCACCCTCGATGTCCCTCCACCAGTGCATCAGACCTGATCGGCCGGTCGTTCCAGGCGACGAGCTAGGCGATCGACGGCTCGTGGAGGCAGGCACCCTCAAGCAGGTGACGGTCGGGCGACGAAACCGAGCGTTCGAGGCCCCGAACGCATCGAGGCGTTCGCGGCGCTCGAGCGCCAGCTGGCGAGCCCCGAGGGTGGCACGCTCGTCTCCGAGCCGGTCAGGCGCGCCCCGCGGGGTCTTCGATAGGCCAGCCGAGTCCTCTCGCAGAGTCCAGCGGTGTCGGATGTGAGATGACCCCGAGCGAATCCACAACTCCGGCAGGGGACCTTCGAGACTCCCCTCGACTCGTGAGCAGTGGGTCACCTATGATCGACTCCTCCCCCTGATCGAGTTCGCCGTGACTTTCTTTGAGCAAACATCGCGCCGCCTGAACCTGCGAGGGGAGGGCGAACTCACGTGGCGCAAGCCGCAACTGGGTGCGATAGGTGCGCTGCTCCAGTCATTCTCCCTCGATGATGAAGAGCCACCACTAATCTCGATTCCGACGGGTACAGGAAAGACTGCGGTCGCGATGATCGCTCCTCTTCTTTTGTCGCCATCGCCCAGGCGCGTGTTGATTGTTGAACCCTCGGTTGAGTTGCGGCATCAGATAGCGGATGAGGTCGAAGGACAGGGCGTGCTGAGAGCGCTCGGGTGCATACCGACAGATGCAGACAGACCTTCCGTGTTGGAACTGAAGGGACGCGTGAAGCGTTGGAGCGACGTTGCTGATGCCGACTTCGTCGTGGCGCACCCCAAGTCGATCAGCCCGCTCCACTACGAGGCATCACCGCCGCCCACTGATCTCTTCGACCTCGTGATCGTGGACGAAGCCCACCACCTCGGCGCACCGACGTGGCAAGCGATTCTCGATTACTTCAAGGGAGCCCGAGCAATCCTCCTGACGGCAACGCCGTTCCGGCGTGACAAGAAGAGGATTCCCGGCCGGATCGCATATCACTACCCGTTGCGCAACGCGATATCGGAGGGAATCTACAACCCAGTGCTGCCCGACCTTCTGCCAGTCAAGACCGGCGAAGCGAGAGCATCAGTCGACGCACGCATCGCTGCGCGCGCCGCCGAGCGCTTGACCAGCACTGAACACGAGACCAGCACGATGCTCATTCGGGGTAGTACCGTCGAGCGAGCCAACGAACTCGCAGAGCTTTATCTGGATTCTGGAATCCGCGCTGAGGTCCTCCACAGTCGCCTTGGCGAGAAGCGAAGAGCCGGGATCATTGAGCGCATCCGTTCTGGTGAAACTCGCGCTGTCGCCGTTGTCGGGATGCTCGGCGAGGGATTCGACCTTCCCCGACTGCGCATCGCCGCCTATCACGACAAGCACCGTTCGACTCAATCAACCATCCAACTGATCGGACGGCTTGCGCGTACGCATCCAGGCTTCCCGCAGCAGTCAGTTCTTGTGACGGCACAGGATGCGGACGTATACCCGGAACTACGTGATGTTGTCCGGAGGCTGTATGCGGAGGATGCCGACTGGGCAAGAGTCTTGCCTGGGTTGATCGATGATGAGGTTGCTCGGAGGGAAGCCGATCAGGCGTATGTCGACCGGTTCACCGAGTCGCGAGGAGCAATCGACCCGACGCTGCTGACACCGCTGAACCGTGGCGCGATTTTCGAGATGTCGCCTGAGTGGATGCCTGACTTCCAAGCCCATGGAATAGAGACAGGGCAGGTCATCGGCGGGGCCACCGTGATCTACGCCGGAGTCAATGAGGACAACACCACGCTGGTCGTGTCCACGAGGACGAATGCGCAGCCACGCTGGTCTAAGGATGCCGGGCTCCAGAATGTCGATTACGGGCTAACGGTCATCAGCTACCGCTCGCCCCCTCAGGTCGGGATGGCGACGCTGCTGGTGGAGAACTCCGACTCGCCAAGGGTCCTAGCGCGACTCAGGGAGCGTCTGGGCATCGACGAGTTCGCCAGCCAGATCGATCCAGAAGTTGTCTCTCAGTATCTGGATGGCCTCGAGCGCACGTCGATCTCATCGGTAGGTCTCAGAGCGGAGGCGAGTTACCGCAACCTGATGGGTCGGAACGTCGCTGCCCGTCTGCGGGCCTCGGACATGGCCCAGGCAGGTCTTGGTCACGTGATGCTGCAGACGTCAGGCGAGGATGGTCGCTCGATCACGGTCGGTGGCGCGACGGGGAAGGGCAAGGTCTGGACCACTCAGTACACGTCACTTCGAGTGCACGACGAGTGGGTGGACGATGTAACGAATCGGATGTGGTTTGCGCGTGTTGGACCGTCCGGGCCGATTCTTCCAGGCGTGAGCCGCGGCACTCGACTCGTGGCGTGGCCCAACTCTCCGATCGTTTCGGTCGACTTCGCACCAGAGCTTCACTCGGGCGGATGGAGCTTTCACACAAATGGTGATGACCTGAACCTCGAGGATGTGGCCCTGGGGCTCGTCACGAATGAGTGGCGACCGCCAGCTCCCGACGCCCCCGTGGAGATCCAAGCGTCGCTGAGCGGCGATGAGGAGAGCCCATTCTGGCGGGGAACGCTGCACATCAGCGGAGAAGTGCGGACTCTGAGCGGCACCGAGGTTCAAGTGCGGCGGGGATACCCGGATGAAGGGAGGGTGGACGAATTCCTACGGGCGAACCCACCCAGCATCCACTTCCTTGATGGGCGGCGCGTAGAGGGCCATGTCGTCTACGACAGCCGTGCGCGTCCAAGCGCGGAATCGCTCACGATCCTCCGGGACGAGGAATGGGGAGGGATCGATATCAGCGCCGAGACCCGTACCACAGCACTGAGGCGCAACCGCGGAATGCGGTCGGTCCACGAGGCGGTCGAGCGCATGATTCTTGGCTCGCCGAAGCGGGGGCGGCGGCGATGGGTGATGTGCAACGATGGCAAAGGCGAACTGGCAGACTACGTGGTCGTCGAGGACCTGGGGCGGGGCGGCGTTGGGCTGGAGTTCTGGCACGCCAAAGCTGCTGGCGGTGAACCGGGCGTGCGTATCACAGATCTGCAAGTGGTGACGGCTCAGGCCCTAAGGAGCCGCAGGTTCCTTCCCAGGAGGCAACTCTGGGGGAAGCTTCACAAGAGACTCGACGGAAACGAGTTCCCTCACTTGGCCTTGGTCGAGGGGAGCGACCCCGAGTGTTTTCTGCGTGCCCGCCTTGGCTTCGACCACAGTCGGCATCCGGGTGGCTGGCGCCACTCATGGAGGGTACTTCAGCCCAAACCGGAGGCGAAGATCGTGATGGTTCAACCAGGGCTGAGCAAGCAAGGGATCATTGATCAGGCTGCCAGCACCAGCTCGCCTTCGAACAGAGCGAATGACGCCCTCAGCCTCCTCGACGTGTTCCAGGACTTCGCGGTAGCCGAAGGGTGGACTGCTGAGGTCGTCTGCTCGCTGTGAGCGTTCCCGTTGCGCAGAACGCGCCCCCGAGGAAAGCGCTGGAGCAGTGTGTGGTGTCGCGCCGACGCACGACCATAGGCACGACCTCCGACTGGCTCTCCGCCGCGCTTCCACTTCACGTGCCGCGCACGAAGCGCCTGCGCGGCGGTGGGGCTGCAGGGGGGAGGGTGACATGCGCGACATAGACGTCGACGGCGCGCAGACGCCGCCCACCAGGCTGGAGCTGATCGTCCCGGGGCCGGGCGGATGAGCACGGGGCTGCCCTGAGACGGAGCGACCCCGGCGACGACCTCATCGCACGCCGGGGACCCGGCCTGGCTCATCAACGTCCCCTGCGTCGGCTCTCGGATGCCCGGGCCGGACGGGGAGGAGGCGGTGCGGTAGTCCTCCCGGGGTTCGAAGTCCCGGCCGTCGTTGAGCGAACTGCGCGACGGACTCCGCGGGGCACGGGGGCGATGCGGTTCCGCCGGAGTTGGCGCCTGAGCGGCCGATAGCGAGGACAGTGCCTACACTGGCGCGGATGACGACGGACTCCCGGCCACTCGCCATGCTCATCGAGGGCGACAACGCGCAGCCGTCCCTGCTCGCGCACGTGCTGGCCGAGGCGGCCAGGTACGGGACGGTGACGACGCGCCGCATCTACGGCGATTGGACGACTCCGCAGATGTCGAGCTGGAAGGAGTCGCTTCACTCCCTCGCCGTGCAGCCGCAACAGCACTCGCGCGCCCCTGGAGGGAGGCGCCTGGGTAGCAAGGGTGCGACCGTAGGCCGAGGCGACTCGTTGCACCCCTCCAGCTTGTCTGCGGCTTTCGGGGCGGTGTAGGCCCCTTGTATCGCGGCGCTCGGCTCGCCGGCGACTCCCGAGGACGGAAGATGGTGGGTGGCTAGGCTCAACGTCTTCGTCAGCTTCGAGTTCGACAAGGACGAGAACCTCAGGGGGAGCTTCTACGCACAAGCGAAGCGCCAGACGCGGCATCGCATACGGGACTACTCGCTCAGTGAGGCCTACAAGGCCCCGGAGTGGAAGGCGAAGGCGAAGGCCGCCATTCGCCGGTGTGATGCCGTGGTCGTCCTCATCGGCGAGGACACGCACAATGCTCCCGGGGTCAGGACGGAAGTGGACATCGCTCAGAGCCTCGGCAAGCCGATTCTCCAGGTAAGGCCGCAGAGGCGGAGCTACCCCGGCCTGCATTGGCTCGACGACCCCATCCCTTGGAAGTGGGAGCGCATCGAGGACTGGCTGGACGAGCTATGAACCGGGAAGCGGCACGCGTTGAGCACCTTAAGCTGATTCAGGGGGTCGTGGACCGGCTGAGCCGGAACTCCTTCGCCGTCAAGTCGGTGGCGACGGCGGCGACGGCGGCGCTGGTGGCGTTCACGGCCGGCACCGAGTCACCCGTGGCTGCCCTTGCCGGTGTGACGGTACTCCCCTTGTGGGTGCTCGATGCCCTCTTCCTCGATCGCGAGCGTGGCTTTCGCCGGCTCTACGACAGTGTGCGGCAGTGCGAGCCCGTAGAGCACGGGCACAGCGCCTACTTCAAGATGGAGGTTCCCTCAGCAGGACACCGCTACAGCCTCCTGAGAGCTGCCGCAAGCGCGAGCCTGTCCCTGTTCTACGCCTCTCTCCTCGCGCTGGTTGGGGCATCGGCACTCGTCACGCTGGTCTAGAGCCCCGGCACGCCGGGGTGCACCTAGCGTATCCCCAGGAGCCGCGAGAGCCAGCTCCGGCCCGCGGCCTCGCGACGGGCCCTCCGGCGCTCTTCGGCCTCCCCGACGGCGTCCTCGACCCAGCCCTCGATGTTGTTGGCAATGCGACGGTAGGCGCGCTGGCTGTCCTTCGCTCGGGGATCGTGGACCTTCACATGGTCCGAGAGTCGTACACCGTCCACCTCGACATCGAACGGATTCCTGCCCTTGCGGGACTGCTTCCCGTCCCTGTCCAGCAGGTTGTGGATGTAGATGCCGACCAGCCCCTTGCCCTCGACCCAGGCCTGCTCGATCTCGTACCGGACCCACTCGCGGTCGGCCGTCTCGCTGCCGACCAGCACGACGACGCACGAGCCACGGGCGATTCGCGCGTCGATCCACGCGCTGATGGCAGCCTTCCCGCGGCGCTTGACCTCCTCCCAGGCGTTGGCGCTGACCGGCTTGCTTCCCTGGATCGCGCCGATGTTGCGCACCTGTGATGTGCGCCAGTTGTCGCGGTCGTAGTGGAAGCTGAAGAAGACCCGTCGCCGGGGAGTCTTGGCTGGCATGCTCCTTTACCTCCAGGGGATTCGGAGTCGGCACTGAGCGACCCGCCGCCAGAGAGGCAAGCGCCGCGCAGGCTTGGCCTCCGCGAAGGAAGGCAACCAGATCACCTTGTTGCGCCGGATGTAGTAGTGCGACTGGCACTCGAAACTCCTGTTGCCTACCGATGGGCAGAGGGAGATCGACTCACCGTCAAAGGTCATGCTCCAGTCGTTTCGGCTGAGCGGTGTGACGACCTCGCGGCCGCATCCGCAGCAACAGCTGTGCAGGGCCGTCGTGAAGGCGACGGAGACGTACAGCACCCCATCGGCAAGGTGTTCCGGGATGTGATGGACGAACTCGTGATCGAGCGCCGTCCTACGGCTCATGGCTGGCGCTCGTTGACCAGGTGGTTGCCGTCGATCTGGTAGCAACTGGAGTGCTCCCCGCCCAGATCCAGGTAGAAATCCATGAGCTTCTTCCACTTGACGACGGCGAGGGCGGCGTTCAGAGCGTTGAGGTCTGCAATCTGGATGTTCTGCGCATAGTCGTCGTCCGCGGGTCGGTCCGCGAGTGGGATCGTCGAGTGAACGTGGTCGTGGTCGCCCGGCGTCACAGACGTCACTCGCAACTGTCCGAGCAAAGCCCCGTCAACCTCGTTGACACCCATCCCTACATCGACGAACGGCACACCGGCGTCGAGCAGCGTCTCGACAGCCAGTAGCCTGGCAGCAGCGTCATCCACGGCGACGAAGGCGAAGTCCATCGAGGACAGGACGTCAGCCGCGCCGCGTTCGAGGTAGTCATGGCTGACGATGTTGCGATGCATGTTGGAATAGATGTCGCGGAAGTAGTCGGACTTCCTGGGTCGTGCTCTGAGGTCGTCAACCGACGGCGCGCCGGGAGCCCGGAAGGCGTTGTGCTGGCCGAAGGTGTCGCCGTCGAACAGGTGGATCGCACCGACCGGCGTCTTCGCTACGAGATCGAGGATGTACGAGCCGGTGCCGCCGAGCCCAACGATTGCCACCGCGCTGAGCCGGAGCTTCTCCGTGATCGCGCCGATCTCGGCCCTGCTCGAGGCCGTATCAACGTACTCGAACACCGAGCTTGTGTTCTCCTCGGGGGCTACCAGGAACGTTCGAGCGGTGGCCGCGGGGTCGATCGCCTGCGCGTAGCCGGACAGGATCTCCGCGTACGTCGACATCTTCTCGTAGTAGTCCGCGTAGCCACCTTCCGGCTTGCTCGAGAACTTGTGCTGAGCGATCAGGCCGTCGCCCAAGTCCCACGAACCGGCAGAGTTGATGATGTTGCTGAGAGGCGTCCCCTCGCTGTTGCAGGGTGCGCTCCCGGTGAACATCACGACATGATTGCTCGGGCGGGCGGCGACATCCCCTGCGAGGTCAAGTTCCGAGACCAGCGAAGCGCGCGCGACGACGCGATCCTCGGTGACGTATGGGACTTGCTTCAGTAGGAGGTAGCCCCCGCGCACCTCGATCTCATAGCCCTCGTCCGCGAGCCGCTGGAGATCGGGGCTACGACCTATCAGTTGCGGTGGCATTGAAGACGGTGCCGTCCTTGACCTTCACTTCACCGCCGGGGCGGAGGCTGCCATCGGGCGGGCGGCCGGCGCCGTCGCGGTAGGTGACGGTGAACTCCCAGTTCGGACCCGAGGGCACCGGGCTGAGGGCGAGCTCGAGCACCTCCTTGAAGGAGATCTCCTCGGACATGACGATCCGCTCGCGGCCGTTCACGATGATGGCTATTCTGTCCTTGTCGTCGGACCCGTCCTTGTCGTCGAGCTTGTCCTTGTCGTCAGGCACGGGGCCCTCCTCTTGAACCATACTTTGAGATGTGTACCGTCTCCGGTACAGGACCACGCTAGCGCACGGCCCTCGCTTGTGTCAAACTGCGGTGGTGCGGCGTACCGTTTTACGCACAGGGAGCGTGCGTGGCTGACGGCAGCCTCGATCTCAGCGAATTGGGTCGGCTCTTCGCGGCGGAGCGAAGTCGCCGCGGGATGAGCCTTCGCGAAGCCTCCGATGACGTCGGGATTCCATTCAACACCCTTGCCCGGGTTGAGAAGGGGCACGTCCCGGACCTGCCGAAGTTCAAGCGGCTCGTCGAGTGGTGCGGAGCCGACATGGCCCAGTTCTTCGAGCCGCAGGCGAAGGCCACGGTCACGACCGACGTGATAGCGGAGCATCTTCACTCGGATCGCAGTCTTTCGCCCGAGGCGGCGGACCGCATCGCGGCGATCGTGAACGAGCTCTACGAAGCCCTGGCACGCCCGGAGAGGGTATCCGCGGTGCACCTGAGGGCAGCGAAGACGTTCAGGCCCGACGCGGCCCACGCCCTCGGGGAACTAGTCGACGATCTGCACCAGGCGCTCTTGAGAGAGTCGCGAGATGGCCCTTCGTAGGGGCTTCAAGTCGGAAGCGGAGAGGATTGCAGCGCGCCTGAGAGAAGACCTCGGGGTGGGGGCGGCGCAGTCGGTCACGCCCGACAACCTAGCGGAACTCCTGGGTGTCGAGATCCGATCAGGGGATGACCTGATTCCGCGTAGTCGATTCGTTGCTCTCGACGAACTGCAACCCGATGCCTTCTCAGCCTGTACCTTCCGCCCTTCACCCGATCGCGTGGTGATCGTGTTCAACCCCCTGTCCGCGCCATCGCGCCGAACGAGCGACCTCGCGCACGAATTCGCCCACATCCTGCTCGACCACGACTTGAGCCGAATCGAGACGCTCGGCGACATCACCTTCCTCTCCTGTGATCCGATTCAGGAGGAAGAGGCAGCGTGGCTCTCCGGGTGTCTCATCCTTCCTCGGCCGCTTCTCCTAGCAGCGGTCCGCCGAGGGGCGACCGCGAGCGATATCGCGAAGCGCCACGGTGTCAGCGAAACTATGGCGCGGTACCGCCTGAACGTCACCGGGGTGGCGAGGCAACACGCGGCACGCAGGAAGGGAAGGGCCTCCGCAGGGTAGGTGGCACACCCTACGCGCGGGCCGGCACGTGTGGAGTACAGGCGAGCCGGGAATCTACAGGTGCTGCGCACCCACGTCATGCGGCTGCACCGCAGGCTGGGCGGCGTCGCCCAGCCGCGCCCACAACATCCTCATGAAGTATTGCGTTGGCTGCCGCATGGCGGAGGGCGAGGCGGCCCCGGCCGCTGTCGAGGCGGTACGATAGGAGGGGTCGCGCCGGGAGGATCAGCCATGACCACGACTGTAAAGGCCACGTACGCCAACGGCGTGTTCACGCCTCAAGAACCCGTCGACCTCGAGGAGGGCGCGGAGGTCATGGTCTCGATGGACGGCACGCCGCCTGAGTCGTCGGGGACGATGGAGGAAGATGGAGCCTCCATCCTGCACCTCATCGAGGAGCTGCACGCGTCCGCGCTCGTCGGCGAGCCGGATGACCGGCCCGCTGACCTCGCCGAGCACTACAAGCACTACCTGTATGGCCACCCCAAGGACGAAGCTTCGTGAGCGAGGTCTTCGCCGACACCGGGTACTGGGCCGCGCTGCAGGACAGTCGGGACAGGCTGCACGAGAGGGCACTTGCTCTGACACGCGGGCTTGAATCTCGCCGCATCGTGACGACCCAGATGGTGCTGGCCGAGGTACTCAACATGTTCGGGAGCCGAGGGGAACGGCAGCGGCGCCTGGCCGGCGAGGTTGTCGAGCGAGCGGAGCGCAGTCTCGATGTCGAGATCGTGCCGCAGACGGACGCGCAGTTCCGCGCAGCCTTGGAGCGCTACACCGAGCGGCCGGACCAGACGTGGAGTCTCACGGATTGCGCCAGCTTCATCATCATGGAGGAGCGCGGCATCACCGATGCCCTCGCCCACGACCGCGACTTCGAGCAGGCTGGCTTTACCGCCCTGCTCCGGCAAGGCGATTGAATACACTCCACGCGGATCGACCCAACCCGAACCGGACGGTTCGGACCGCGCGACATCGGGGGTCGGGCTACATCTTTCCATCCCCGGGCTGCCAGCTTGACACTCGTGCCGTTCCGTAACGGGCGGCCCGAGGATGCTCACGAACTACTGGACGAAGCCCGGGGAATCGGCAACTCGCTCGTCCCGACGACCCCCCGCATCTCCCCGGCAGGGGTGGAAGCGTGACCGCGGTGGGGCGGGGCCTCGCAGCGGTGTAACTCGCTCACGGGTAGCGGGCCTGGCCGCAGGCCAGCCCATCGACGAGGTGTAGGATACGGCGGTGGTTCGAACCCCGAACCGCGATGCGTGAAGGCGCCGCTACAAGGCGTAGTGGGCGAGGTGGGCGCCACGACCGACTTCATGACGCCAGAGCAGCGAGCCGAGCTGGAGGCTCTGCGAGCGCAGCGGTACGACACGAGACGTGCCACTGTCCCCGCCCTCGAAGACCTGCTGTACACGCCCGTGCAGATCCTCGATCACGGGTTCGTGCGGGTCGTCGACTACATGGGCGACGACGGCGCGATCGTGCAGGCGGCGCGTGTCTCGTATGGCCGAGGCACGCGGCGGTTATCGGATGATCGAGGGCTCATCCGCTACCTCATGCGGCACCGCCACACGACCCCCTTCGAGATGTGCGAGATCAAGCTGCACGTCAAGCTCCCGATCTTCGTCGCGCGACAGTGGATCCGGCACCGCACGGCCAACGTCAACGAGTACTCCGCCCGCTACTCGATCCTCGATCGCGAGTTCTACATCCCGGACGCCGAGGTCATCCGGGCGCAGTCCGGAGCCAACCGCCAGGGCCGCGGCGAGCAACTCTCCCCGAACGAAGCGGCGCGCGTGCAGGAGCTGCTACGCGAGGATGCCGAGCGCGCCTACACGCACTACGAGGAGCTGCTGAACGAGTCGCCGGCCGGAGCGTCGGGTGACGAAGAGCGGAGCGGTCTGGCGCGCGAACTCGCCCGGATGAACCTCTCGCTGAACTTCTACACGCAGTGGTACTGGAAGATCGACCTGCACAACCTGCTGCACTTCCTGTCGCTGCGCGCGGACGACCACGCCCAGTACGAGATCCGCGTCTACGCGGACGCGATCCTCGAGCGCGTCGTGCAACCCTGGGTGCCGTTCGCCTACGAGGCGTTTTGCGACTACCGGATGAACAGCGGGAACCTCTCCGCCAATGCGTTGTCGGTCGTACGAGCGCTCGTCGCGGGCCGCCACGCCGAGGCCGAAGAGCTGCGCAAGGCGTCGGGTATCCCCGCACGCGAGTGGAGGGAGTTGATGGAGACTCTCGGGTTGGACATGTGAGAGGCAATGTCCGTTCAAGCCGCTGACGCGCAGACGGTTCTTCTCGATCTCCAAGAAGCGGGGAGCCGGATCAGCCGAGACGACGAGGAGATCGTCGTCAGCTTTCGTGATCCCTGTGGGTCGATTGGCCGTCGTGACTTCTCAACGCACTGGATCCATTGGTACCCAGCAAAGATGTTCCACAGAATACCGTCGGTCTTCTTGGACAACGTCGACTTGGCAGAACATGCCATGGTCTTGGACCCCTTCTGCGGATCGGGCACGGTTCTCCTGGAGGCGAGTCTTCGAGGACACACGGCCATCGGGATAGATATCAGCCCACTCGCGCAGCTCATTAGTCGTACGAAGGTCACGCCCATCGACCCTCGTTTGCTCGAAGATGAGCTTGCCGAGCTCCTGCCGAAGGCCAAGCGGTCCCGCTTGAAGCCAAGACCGCATCCCATCCTGGACTCGTGGCTGCCCGCACCGTCCCGTGCTGGCCTTCATCGCATCAAGGCAGCGATCTCGGGACTCGCTGATGCCCGTTCGAGGGAGTTCTTCCTTGTGGCACTGACTAGCATTGTGCGTCGCGTGTCCGCAGCCGATCCCACGATTCCACCGCTTGTGCGGCTCAGCGAGCATCGGGCGACTTCGGCTGGGGCTAGGTATCGAGCTGCCCTCGAACGCTCCCAATCAGTCACCACTTCATCTGTTTATGCAGCGTTCGAGGACGCGGCGACCGCAAATATCCGGAGGATGTCAGAGTTGTTCGCCGTAAGGCGTCGCCTCGGAAGGTCCTGGGTGGCCGGCTCGGGCGCTCACGCAGCCCAGACGAACCTGCAGTCGGACTCGGTCGATGCGATCATCACCTCGCCACCCTACTGTGGAGCGCAAAAGTATGTGCGGAGCATGAAGCTCGAACTCATCCTCTCCGGCTTTCCGTCGTCGGAACTGCGCGCTCTCGACCGTCTCACGCTTGGGACCGAAGCAGTTCCCACCGGCAATCCTCAAATCGATCCCCTGATCACAGGTGACGACTACGTCGATGATCTGGTTCACAAGATATACGCCGTGAACCCCGTCCGCGCCCGGATGGCATCCGACTACTCCAAGTACCTCGCCTTGTTTGCCGAGGAGAGCAAGCGGCTGTTGCGGCCAGGTGGTCACCTTCTTGTTACTCTGGGGCGAAGCACGCTCGCTGGAGTCCCGTTCCCGGCAGATCGGATTCTCCACCGTGCCGGTCGAGCAGCCGGCCTCCAGTCCGTCGCGACCTTGGTTGATCGCATCCCTAGCCGAGGGCTCCTAACCGAGCGTCATGCAACAGCCGGGCGCATCGACCATGAGTTCATTGCCTGGCTTCGTCGGCCCGGGGAAGCACCTTCTGATGGAGCGTCGATATGATGGCGTTAACGAGCAGAGAGACGTTGTACGCGAAGGTCAAGAATCTGAATGAACTCTTGTGGGGGGACCACGTGACCCTTCCGACATTAGAGTCGTGGTTGGACAACTTTTCGGGCGGCCATCTGTCGCAAGAAATTGAGCACCGACACGCTCTTTACCTCCTGTCGAAGTTCCTGTACTTCGGACAGACCGAGGTTCGCGAACTCTTGCGCGCGATGTTCCGCGACCTCATTCGAGGTCCCCTTTCTGTCCATGCCCGAGCAGCCCTGAAGGATCGCGATGACTTCGGCGCAGTACACGCAGGGTTTCTCAGGGAACTCGACCGAACGCGCTTCCTTGGTCTTGGTACGCCAGC
Organism: Chloroflexota bacterium; assembly: GCA_026702615.1. Lineage (GTDB taxonomy): Bacteria > Chloroflexota > Dehalococcoidia > Tepidiformales > Tepidiformaceae > UBA2991. The sequence goes on from JAPPBY010000033.1 coordinate 25,674, forward strand.
CGAGAGCGGGCCGCACATCCTCTACGACTTCCGACTCGCAAACGACCTTCCCACAAGGGCGTTTTCCAGCCCGGCCGACCTGGTTACAGGTCCTCTCAACGATCAAGGGACCAAGTGGAGGTCTCCAGCGGTGCGGCGCCTCGTCTTCGTCGACGACTTCTGTGGAACAGGGAATCAGGCTACGGCTTTGGGTCGAGAAGCCGTACGCCCGATGCGGGAGGCTGCAACCCGCAGCGGCGTCTCGCTCGAGGTGTGGTACCTGACGCTGTTCGCCACCACGACGGGGCTTTCCAACTTGGCGGGCGCGAAGGTCTTCGACCACGTGGCTACAGTCTCAGAGCTTGACGAGACATACCGGGTCTTCGAGGCCGACTCGCAACTCTATGGCGAACCCGGCAGCGACCTCCAAAAGGACGATGGAGAGGCAATAGCTCGTCACTACGGGAAGCGGCTGCAGCCGACTGGCCCTCTCGGCTACGGCGACAGCCAGCTCTTGCTAGGCTTTCACCATAACGTCCCCGACAACACGTTGCCGATATTCTGGGCGGAGCAGTCTCAACCGCCGTGGCGAGCATTGTTCCCGCGGATATCCAAACAGTGAGCCGAGACATCGACTGGCGGTGATGGACATGCAGGCGACTCGGCGCTTAGCGCCCGGCAACCCATTCGAAGTCACTAAGGCCGTTGACTTCACCGACAAAGAGATAGCTGCCACGTGGGTCGACTGGCCGGCACCAGGGGGATTCGCGGACTTCATCAACGTACGGTCTCCCCTCGCCCGCTTCGTCCTCGGGGGCAAAGGGACCGGCCGCACGCACATAATGCGCCACTTCTCAGCACCAGTGCAGGCAATTCGGCGCCCAAACGATCCCATCGGTCAAGTCAGGGACGAAGGCGTCTTGGGAATCTATGTCCTCTGTAGTGGCCTCAACTCACTGCGCTTCCAGGGTCGGGGCCAGGATTCGACCACCTGGCAGGCTGTCTTCGCCCAGTACATGGACGTCTGGCTCGCCCAAGCCGCTCTCGGCGCGTTCGCGACCGTTATGGGCAACAGGTTGGTCGACCGGGTGACAGAACAGAACATCGTCGCTGACATTATGCGCCTCTTCTACGACGCTCCCCAAGACCGATTGCCTACCACCATATCGGAGCTCACTGACCACCTTGTGTCTCTGACTAGAGAAATTGACTTGGCAGTTAATAGGGCTGTTCTCAATCGTGACCAGAACCTGGATCTCACACTGTGGTCCACGCCCGGTTCGCTTGTGTTCGGAATACCAGCCGCTATCAAGGAGAACTTCAGTGAACTCGAGGACGTAACGTTTCTTTACTTGATTGACGAATTCGAAAATTTTGAAGAAGAGCAGCAGAAGTACGTTAATACTCTAGTTAGAGAAAAGCGAACCGGAACTGCCTTCATTGTTGGGGTACGTACATATGGTCTTCGGACTCATCAGGTCTTGGGGGTCGGAGAAGAGAACAAACGCGGGTCTGAGGTTGAGGAGATCTTCCTTGACCGCAAGTACACGGGGCGGAATTGGAGCCAGTATCGTGAGTTCTGCAGGGAGGTCATAGCTCGTCGAGTTGCGGAACAGCACCTCGAAGCCGACAAGGATAAGCAGACTCCTATCGAGGACTTATTTGAGGTGCTGACGCCAGACCATGTTGAGCAGATGGTCCGCGAGCGCTACGAGCCCACGAGACGCCCATATCTCCAGACGCTAGCACGACAACTTTCATCGGAACCTGTCACACCCGACGGTGCGCCACTTCCTTCTTCTGCTGTCGAATTCGTCCTGGAAGCCATCCGTGTCCCGCCTCGGCCGCTCCTCGAGAAGGTGAACGCGTTACAAATCTATCGAGCCTGGGCATCTGGGCGAGACGTCATCGGAGCGGCCCAAGCCATCCGAGACGCAGCGCGAGACGCCCCTCGTAGCGAAGCGGGGGAGCCGAGCTACTCGCAGAGGAGAGTGCTCTCGCACTACGTCACTGATCTGCGCGCCCAGCTATACGAAGACATGAGGCTGCGACCACAATACTCAGGACTCACAGACTTCATCACGATGTCGGACGGGCTTACTCGGAACCTCATCATCATCCTCAAGAACACCTATCGCTGGTCGCTGTTTAACGGGGAGGAGCCGTTCTCTGGTGGCCGTATATCGCTAGAGTCGCAGCAGAGGGGTGTGCGCGAGGCTGCCGATTGGTTCTTCGCCGACGCCCGGCCTCCGGGCGAGTCCGGTATGCACGTGCAGGACGCGATTCAGCGACTCGGCGACATGTTTCGGCTCTTCCGATTCTCGGATAAGCCCGTGGAGAGTTCGCTCGCGACTTTCAGTGCCGACTTGACAGCTTGCTCGACTGCCGCTCGTGAAGTCGTACATCTCGCGCAGCAGTGGGCGCTTCTCGTTCGAGCGGATCAAGGACAGAAGGACCGCAATACTCGGCTGGTAGAAGGAAAGTTCCACTTGAATCGCATGCTTAGCCCCAAGTGGGACCTTCCGATTGCACGCCGAGGTTCCGTCCGGTTGAGTTCCGACGAGATGGACGCGATCTTCGATCCAGAGCATTCGGCAGAGTTTTCGAAGGTCATGGATCGCCGGCTATCGAGAATGGACGCCCCATTCGGCCGACGCCCTGGACGACAAGGGCGACAAGCATTCCTCGCGATCGACGGTTAGGTCTGGGGCTCTCGTGGTGTTCACGCTTCCCAGGGCCGACTACTACGCGTTCGAGCGAACCTCACACACGCCGGAGCGGCTGAGTCAAGCGGGGCCCTGGGACGTCCTGCTGTCTGCCTACGACGAAACGGCACGGGTACAGACACCGTTTGAAGAAGTGCGAGCTGCTCAAAAGGTCTGGATCGTGCATGAAGAGTTCGGGCTCAGTGAGGTGGATCGCCCCCGGGATGCCGTCCCTTTGTCTGCATCGTTCGATCCTCCTGCGGTACTTAACTTCGTTCGCGATATCGCGAATGACCTTCGGGGGGCGCGCGTATGCGTGGACATTACTGGGTTTATTCGACCACATTTGCTAATCCTGATGTGGGCCCTCCGGGACGTAGGAGTCAGATCTTTTCATGCGATTTACAGCGATCCTATGCGCTACATCGCGAATGAATACACCCAATTCACTACAGGTCCGATAATCGACGTCGTGCAGGTTCCAGGCTATGAAGGGCTACACCGGGTACCGTCTGGAACAGAGGACGATATCCTGGTAATCGGTTCCGGCTACGATTACGAACAGATCGCACGCGCCTGCGAGGCTAAGAGGACAAGTAAGAAGTATGTAGTGACAGGACTTCCGTCACTGCAACCGCACATGTATCAGGAGAACATACTGAGAATCGACCAAGCAAGGGAATCAATTGGGAGTCTTCCTCGACAGCGTCTTCTCTACGCATCCGCCAACCACCCGTTTGCGGTCGCCCAGGAGCTCCACAAGCTCATGGCACGTGAGAGAGAGGAGGCAGCCACCCGGCAGCAAGAACCGGGAAATTTCTATTTGTGCCCAACCGGTCCGAAACCGCATGTGCTTGGGTTCGCTCTTTACTACCTCCGAGAGCTGGAGGGTAGCGCCGCCAGTATCATCTACCCCTTAGCGACGAGTTATTCAAAGTTGACGACTGATGGCCTCCTGAGAACGTGGCAGTACGAGATCGAGCTGTGAGAACTCGATGGATGTTGAAACCCGAATAGCACTCACCGCGGAGCAGCAGTCGCCATCGACGTGGAGAGCAGGCCTCGGCGATCGGCGAAACCGCGGTCGCTGTGCCGGATCGCTTGCGTAGGGAGCTCCTGGGTGCGACATCGAGTTGCTCGGCTTGGAATCGGGAACGGGACACTGCTTCAGGGGATCCTTGATGGTGACCCGGGCGTTGGCGGTGCAGCTCGAGCTACCGTTCGAGGGTGCTGCCCGCGCGACGCTTGCCGATGGCAGTGAGACCACATTCCCCTACTACAGTGTGGCTGTCCTCTCGGATGGCCGGACCAGGTACGTGGAGGTGGATGCCGCTGACACGAAGCCGCTCGTCGGCATGCGGCTGCTCGACGGCCACAGCCTGTACGTCGAGGTCGAGGACGGTGGGCGCGTCGTCATCGAGCCTAGGGCTACAGGCTGAACAGCACCTCGAAGGTGGTACTGCCTACCGTCGAGTTAGGCCCACTCGACTTGACGGTAGGACAGTACGGCTCGCCTAGGGCCACGGCTCGGCCTCGCCACTTCGCAGTGGGCTGTCCCGGGCCGGGCCTCTCAGGATGGTGAATCGGATCGTCGGATCGCCGACGACCTACAGTGACACCGCCAGTTCGAAAGTTCGCATTACAGTCTTCTTTGGCCAGCCAACCCCATTCCCCTCCTGATTCCCCCTCCACCGCGCCTGTAGCCCGCCGCCCGGCGAGGGCTGTCCCTCCCCCCTGAACGGGCAGGTGTGGTAGTAGTAGCGCGGGAGTACTGGATGCCGTTGGACTGGGCGACCGCCGAGCTGCTGGAGCAGATGGCCGCGGGGGGCGGCAAGCCCCTGCACGAGAGCACCGTCGAGGAGGCGCGGGCGCTCGCTGCCGGGCTGGCCGACCAGGTTGGACCCGCCCCCGCGATGTTCCGTGTCGAGGAGCACAGCCTCGCCGTGCCGGATGGCGCCGTGCCGATCCGCGTGCTCGTCCCCCTCCAGCAGCCCGCCGGCGTCATCGTCTACTACCACGGCGGCGGCTGGGTCGTGGGTTCGATCGACGAGACCGACACCACCGCCCGCAAGCTCGCCGAGCGCACGTCGTGCTCGGTCGTCCTGGTTGACTACCGCCTCGCCCCCGAGCACCGGTACCCGGTCGCCGTCGATGACTCGTGGGCGGCGCTGGAATGGGTCGGCGAGCACCTCTCCGAGATCGCCGCGCCGGGCGTTCCCCTGTTCGTCGCCGGCGACAGCGCCGGTGGCAACCTCGCGGCCGTGATGGCCCTGCGGGCGCGCGATCGCGGGGGACCGCCGATCGCCTCGCAGATCCTGATCTACCCGGTAACCGACGCCGACTTCGAGCGGCCGTCTTACGCCGATCCGGAGAACCAACTGCTCCTGACCCGTGAGGCGATGGTCTGGTTCTGGGACCATTACGCGCCCGACGCCGAACGGCGCAGCGAGGCGGACGCCTCCCCCCTGCGGGCCGCCGACCTTGCCGGGCTCCCCCCAGCGGTCGTCCTGACAGCCGAGTACGACGTGCTACGCGACGAGGGGGAGGCCTATGCCGAGCGCCTCCGGGAGGCCGGGGTACCGGTGAACTTCCAACGGTACGAGGGCCAGACGCACGGCTTCTTCACGCTACTGATGCTGCACGGGAGCGAGCGGGGCTTTCAGCAGATTGTGAAGGCCGTGCGCGCGGTGATCTACGAACGCTCCAGGGAAGCCGCCGAGTCGGTACAGTAGCCGGCGCGAGAGGTCCCGCAGGCGCCGCTCGACGAGGAGACTGACATGACGACCGACACAAGCCGCGAGGAACTCGACGCTGTCGTCGTTGGCGCCGGGTTCGCCGGCATGTACATGCTCTACCAGCTGCGCGATGTGCTCGGCCTTTCGGCTCGCGTGTTCGAAGCGGGGGATGACGTTGGCGGCACCTGGTACTGGAATCGCTACCCTGGGGCCCGCTGCGATTCGGAGTCATACCTCTACTGCTACTCCTTCGATAAGGACCTTGCCCAGGAGTGGACCTGGAGCGGCAAGTACCCCGAGCAGCCCGAGATCCTGCGCTACCTCAGCCACGTGGCCGACCGGTTCGACCTGCGCCGCGGCATCCAGTTCGAGACGCGCGTCACCGCGGCGCACTTCCGCGAGGATCTGAACCGTTGGGAGATCGAAACGGACCAGGGCGACCGCGTGCTCGCTCGCTACTTCATCACCGGGGTGGGCTGCATCTCGGCGGGACAGGTCCCCGAAATCCAGGGCCTTGAAAACTACGAGGGCGAGTGGCACCACACCGGCGCGTGGCCGCACGAAGGCGTCGACTTTGCGGGCAAGCGCGTGGGCGTCATCGGTACCGGTTCCAGCGGTGTCCAGGCGATCCCCGTGATCGCCAGCCAGGCAGATCACCTGACCGTCTTCCAGCGCACGCCGCAGTACACGGTTCCGGCTCGCCACGGCACCGTCACGCCCGAGTTCCTCGAAGAGGTCAAGGAGCAGTACGACGAGATCTTCGAGAAGACTCGCTTCTCGGCGGGTGGCACGCCCTACGGAGAGCCCGAGCGTTCGGCCCTGGACGTTGACGATGAGGAGCGCCGCGACATCTACGAGGCCGCCTGGGAGGAGGGCGGGTTCCGCTTCCTCCTCACGACATTCAGCGACATCCGGGTCGACCGGCGGGCCAACGACACGGCCGCCGAGTTCATCCGCTCAAAGATCCGTGAGACCATCGACGACCCGGACACCGCTGAGAAGCTGCTGCCCCGCGACCACCCGTTCGGGTCGAAACGCACCCTCATCGACACCAACTACTACGAGACCTACAACCGGGACAACGTCGACCTGGTCGACATCCGTCACGCGCCGATCGAGGAGATTACGGCGAACGGCCTCCGCACGCGGGACGGCGACTACGAGCTCGACGTGATCGTGTTCGCGACCGGCTACGACGGGATGACGGGCGCGTTCAACCGCATCGACATCCGCGGCCGAGACGGAGAGCGGCTCAGGGAGAAGTGGGCGGAGGGGCCGCGAGCGTACTTGGGGCTGTCGCCCGCCGGGTTCCCCAACATGTTCATGATCACCGGCCCGGGCAGCCCGTCGGTGCTGAGCAACATGCCGCCGACGATCGAGCAGCACGTCGAGTACATCTCGGACTTCATCGCCTACATGGGTGAGCACAATTTCGAGACTGCCGAGGCGGAAGCGGACGCCGAGGACGAGTGGGTCGCCCACGTGAACCAGACGGCGAGCGAGACGCTCTACATGCTGGCGGACTCCTGGTACCTGGGCGCCAACATCCCCGGCAAGCCGCGGGTCTTTATGCCGTACGCGGGGGGACTGGATGTCTACCGCGAGAAGTGCGACGAGATCGCCGCCGCCGGATACGAGGGCTACGCGCTCCACAGCCGGGAGCCCATCGAAGCCTGAGCCCCCGGCGCACGCGCTCCCCTTACGGGCTGCTGCCGGCTGAGGCTGCGCGCTCGGCGGCGAAGTCCGTGAGTTCGCCCAGCAGGAAGCGGAAGTCGCGGTAGGCCTCCGTTCCGCTCAGCTCCAGCCGCAGCAGGCGCAACTCCTCCCGCAGCTTCGAGAGATCTCCGTGGACGCTGGCCGCGTCTGGCTCGGCGTTCCCGTGCTCCGCCGAGAGTGCGCTGTAGCGATCGGCTGTCAGCGCCACGATCGCCCCCAGCCGGAACAGGGAGTCGTCGAGCGTACCGAACCGGGAGTCCACGCGGCCCGCGATGTCGGCCTGCTGGCTGCGCCCCTCACCCGAGCTCGGGTCGACCCAGCGGACCTCCACCGATCCCAGCGTCACCGGCGTGTCGCTTCCCTTCATGGGGCCGTCGTCCTCGTGGAGCTCCACTTCGTAGAAGACCGTCGTGGCCGCCGTCGAGTAGATCTCGGCGAACTCCTTGCGGGCCTCCTCGAAGGTATGGTCCGGGGTGACGCGGTTCTCGTACCCGAGGATGCGCCACGCCTTCACGACGCCCGGATCCCAGGTCACCTGCGCGCGCGTCTGGTCGGCGAACGGCGTCGAAAGGGCGAGCCAGTTCTCGCGGCTGAAGGTCTCGCGCGCTTGCTCTGTGTCATTCAGGTAGCGGTACCAGCCGTTGCCGTGCTGGGCGAGCTGTTCCAGCAGGTAGTCGTTGTAGTTCCCGAGCCCGACGCCGATGGTGATCAGGCGAAGCGGGTTCAGGCTGTCGGTCTCCGGTGAAGATCCGAGGATCCGGAACGGGTCCGTCACGTCCACGTTCGCGACGCCGTCCGACATCAGGATGATGTAGTTGAAGGCATCCGGTCGCTCGCGCCGCGCCGCATCCGCGAGCCGGACGCCGAGGTTGAGTCCGGCCTGCACGTTGGTGGTGTCGTGCGCGTTCAGGCGGGCGATGGACGACACGACCTCCTCGTCGTCCGGGGTGGTGTGCTCAACGGTGTAGGTGTCGATAACACGCGTGGTGAAGTGCACGACGGCGATGCGGTCGCGCTCGCTCAGGCTCTGGCGGATGGTCTCGGCAGCCTCACGTGCGATGGCGACCCGGTTGCCGCTGGCCATCGAACCCGACGCGTCGAGTACGAGCGTCACGTTGAGGGGCGTGTCGTCGGGAAGCTGCGGGGCCTGGAAGGCGATGCGCACGAGGTGCAGGTTGGCCTCGAGCGGATGGCGGGCGGCGGCGGTCGTGATGCCGTAGGCGCCGCTGTCGTTGGGAAGGGGGTAGTCGTAGTCGAACGCGTTCACCCACTCCTCGGCTCGCACCGAGTTGGGCTCCACGTTGTAGTGGTTCTTGGCCCACGTCAGCGCGAGGAGGTACGACGTGCGGTCAACGTCGAGGCTGAAGGTCGACACCGGGTCGACCGCCGTCGCGATGAAGGGCAGGCGGCTGTAGTCCCTGAACGTCGTGTCCTCGGGTTGAGCCCGCTGGACTTCTCCGAACAGTTCGGCGGGACTTCCTCCGCCCTTTCCGGCCGATCCACCGATTCCCACCACGGCGCGTCTGCTCTGGGCGCGCACCTGCCCTTGCTTACGGCTGGAGGTCTGGCTCGCCGCGCAGGTGTCGCAGGAGTATTCCTGTCCGGCCGCCCCCGGCTCCCCGGGGGAAGGCGCTTCCGTCGCCTCGATCTGACCTGCCGTGTCCGGGGCCGCCCCCTGCTCGACTCCCTCACCGGGAGCCAGAGCCGCGGGCGCCCCGTGGTTGCCGGGGTAGTCGCTGGTGCCGCCGTAGGCGACAACCGCCAGCGCGAGCAGCGCAGCGGTTGCGCTTCCTACCAGGATCCGGGACATCCACTTCGTGACTTGCATGTGAGCCTCCTCCTGAGTCGCGGTGAGCGGGTTCCCGCCGCCCCTCACCGCGCGGAACCGGCAGTCGGTGTGTGTGTCGGTTGCCGGTCATGGCCCGACTGTAGGGACGAGAGTCCCGAATTACCCCGTCCGTTTTCCCCGAATATCGAGAATTGCTGACGCCGGTCTCTGAGCGGTCTTCCGGTCCACGAGGATGGGTCGCAGGCTGCCGCCAGGAGGCGGATACTGGGCCGGGCCGAAGCAGATTCAGCCTTGGCCCAGACTGGAGCCGACCATGCCGTTCACGAATCCGGAGTTCCTCGTTTCGACCGACTGGCTGGCCGAGCACCTGTTGGACGAGGACGTCCGCGTCTTCGAGACGACCGTGTTCCTGCGGCCCGGTGACGGTGGCGGCTATCGCGTCGAGTCGGGGCGTGGGGAGTACGAGGCGGGGCACATTCCCGGGGCCGGATTCCTCGACCTGCAGGCTGACTTCTCTGACAACGAGCAGCGCTTGCGGTTCATGATGCCGTCCGCCGAGGCCTTCGCTGAGGCGGCCGGACGGCACGGCATCTCCGAGTCCTCAAGGCTGGTCCTCTACGACCGGTCCGGTTCAATGTGGGCCGCGAGGCTGTGGTGGATGTTCCAGTCGATGGGGTGCCGGCGCGCGGCCGTGCTCGATGGCGGCTGGCTGCGTTGGACCGTCGAAGGCCGTGCCGTCTCCGTGGATGCGGCGAAGTACGAGCCCACGACCTTCACGCCAACTCCGGACCCGGCGCGGTTCGCCGACCTCGGCGAAGTCCTGGCGTTCGTCGAGTCTGGAGACACAGCCGGCAGCTGCCTCATCAACTCCCTCGGGCGAGACCAGCACTCGGGCGCCGATGGCGGCCAGCGGTACGGGCGCGCCGGGCACATCCCCGGTGCCGTTAACGTCCCGGCGATGGAGCTGACCGACCCGGAGACGGGCCTCTATCGCCCCGCGGAGGAGCTGGCGTCACTCTTCGAGCAGGCGGGCGCCGACAGGACGCAGCGCGTTGTGACCTACTGCGGCGGCGGCATCGCCGCTTCCAGCGACGCCTTCGTCCTCTCGCTCCTGGGCTACGAAGACATCGCCGTCTACGACGCCTCGATGTCCGAGTACGCCGCCGATCCGTCCCTGCCGCTGGTGGTCGACTAGGAGCCCTACCCCGGCTCCCCGGACACCTATTCGACCGTGATTGTCGCCGGGTCGACGCCCAGCCTCACGAGGATCGCGTCAAGCTCCGCCTCGGTCCGCATCTCGCGCACCAGCGACATGAACTCGAGAAGGTCCCCCGTCTCCTCCCACACGCGCTCCACCTTCGGCCCGATCGGGTCCGACGACTGCGGCAGGGTCGCGTACGACCCGTAAAAGGCGAAGTAGGCCTGGTTGATCTTGCGGATGAAGATTCCGTGTTCCGCCAGGTGCAGCCGGCGCTCCTCCATCAGCGCCTCCGCTTCCGCTACCCGGCCCTCCGCCAGCAGGTCGTCGACCGCGAGCCGCAGTTCCCGCATCTCCGTACTGAAGGAGAGGGACGACCGCTCCCGTGGCGGCGCGCGGCCGTCTCCCCCTTCAGGCAGAGCGATCGGGTGCAGCTCCCGGGCGATGCGTGCGATCTCCACCTCTGCCACATTGGCCACCGTCTCGTTCAGCGTCGGCCCGTCGGGCGTGTTGTAGGCGATTCCCAGCGGGTAGAAGGCGAGGTAGAAGTGGACCCACTCATGCGCCGCCGTTCGCAGGATCGAGTAGTACGACCGGTCTTCGCGGATGACCGCTGGGTACACCGCAAGCCCGCCGATGGGCAGCACCACCGACACCGTGTCCTCGTCGTCCGTGTGCGCCTCGATCCGCTCGATCGTGTCCAGCGTCAGGTCCGGTTGCAGGAGCGTGTACCCCTTTGACCGGATCTCGTCCCGGGGGGAGCGCACGAGTACCTGCGGCGGGTTCGTCAGTTCGATGTCCACCGCCGGCCAGAGCATCCTCATGTCCCCGAAGAGCGGCAGCGGCCGCTTCAGTCCCGCCGCCACAACCGCGTCCGTCACGTACCGCTCGATGATGCGCTCGACGTCGTTCTCGTAGAGCGCACGCTCGTTCGCCAGCGCCTCCAACAGCGCCCGGTCCGGCGATTCGGCCTGCAGTTCGGCCCGGATCGCGGAGGTCAGGCGAAAGTACGCCTCCAGTCGATCCGCTTCCTCCTGCCCGCTGAGCTCCTCCCCCACGCCTAGCAGACTGAAGACGGACCCCGCCAGGTGCTCCGCCTCCCATCGCCACACCGAGTACTCTTCGCTTCCCACCGGCCCTCGCGTCACCAACAGGCTCAGGGCTATCACGAGCGCCACCGTGAACGTCGCGGCGGCCGTCGTTGAAAGCAGCAGCAGCGGCGGCCGCCAGGGACGCAGGTCCACGGGCGATGTGTCCAGCCCGGAGGGGCGCAGGCGCTTCACTCCAACAGTCTAGGGTCTGCCTCCCCGCCCCCGCCTTTCCCGGCGATACAATGAGCATGCTCATGGCAGCAGGGTCTCCGGCAGCCCCTGGAGCGGCGCTCGAACACCCATCCGCGCGCCGCCTGCGCTACGCCTCTTTCGAGATGCGGGTCGCCGCCGTCGCCATCGATGCCCTCGTCCTCTTCTTCGTCGCCGGAGTGCTCATCATCGCCGGCTCGGTCAACCTCCTCCTCTCCTCGGACTTCGATCGCGTCGACGCATCCGGCAGCTCCATCAGCCTCTTCTGGGCGCTCGTGGGGGCCGTGCCCGCCGCCTGCTTCCTCTACTTCTTCCTCGGTTTCGCCTTCTGGGGGAAGACCGCGGGCGCTGCCATCATGCATATCAGCGTGGTGCGCTCCGATGGCGGCGACCTCGGCCTGCTCGGCGCCCTCGCCCGCGTGACCGGCATGCTCAGCTACGTGCTCGTCCTGGGCCTCGGCGCGGTTCTCGCCTACGTCCTCCGCGGCACCCCCGCCGCTGCCGCCGTTCTCGTTGGCATCAGCCTGCTCATCTGCGTGGCCGGACTGCTCTGGGCCGTCTTCGACCCCTACCGGCGCGCCCTCCACGACCGCATCGCCGGGACCATCGTCGTGCAGGGCGTGTAGGGTGATCGGATGCTGAGCCGCCGTTCGAACTTCCCCCGGCGTGGCCCCGTCAGCGAGCGTGTGTTCGGCAAGGCCTACGCCGAAGCCGAGCACGGTGGCACCTGGCTCGCCGCCGGCCTGTTCGCTATCGCCCTTTTCCTGTTCATCGCTTCCCTCAGCGTGTACGAGATCACCCGCGCCGATCGCGCCCAGTCGCTGCTCGCCGCCGGTATCGCCTCCCTCACCGATATCGATGCGACCCTTGAGGAGAATCTGACCGCCTTGCGCGACGAGGCTCGCTCGTCGACCGAGGAGGCGGTGCAGCTGCCCGAATACCCCCTCCCCATCACCCTCAGCCGCCTTGAGGCCCTCACCGCCGACACCCCCACCCTCCGCGCTATCGTCCTCGACCGCTCGGCCAAGCTCGTCTACGCCACGGGACTGGACGCCTTCGACGAAACGGGCGAGCAGGCCTCCGAACTCTTCTCCATCTACAACGTCATCCGCGAGCTCGTCGGCTTCCTCACTGGCGATGTCCACGACCGCGCCCGCTGGCTGGCGCTCGGCAGCCTCGTCCTGGCAAGCGTCCTGGGAGCCGCCACGCTCGCCCTCAACCGCGGGTTCGCGCGCTTCACCTCCTTCGGGCTCGCCGTGCTTCTCGCTGCGGCGCCCGGCTACTTCATCGCCCGTGGCGCGTCCTATCTCATCGACCGCTTCGGTTCGGAGGACCCCTTTGTCGTCGACCTCCAGGTGCTCGTACAGGTCATGCTCGACGTGCCCGAGCGCAACTTCCTGATCGCCGGATCCCTCGGCCTCATCATCGCCTTCGCCGGCCGGGTCCTCGGCTTCATTGCCGATCACCTCTTCTCCGACGAGTCACTCGACCCCAACGCCTACGACACCGGGCCCACTCTTCCCTTCACCGCCGTCCCCGGCCCAACGCACGAGCTTTCGCGAGGCAGGGGCCTCCGGTTGCCCGGCCTGAGCGGACTCCGGCAGCGCCTCAGCGGGATGTCGCTCCCCTCCCGTCCCCCCGCGTCCCCCGCGTCCCCGGCGCCGCCGCCCCGCGAACCTGAAGTGGGCGGCGCCCGCGAGGAAGAGCCCTAGCCCACGTCTCGGGGTTGGCTACGCCCGGCGTCAGCCGCCGCCGTCGCCAGCTCGATCAGCTTGCCGACCGTCCTCCAGTTCCGGCCTGTGCTGGTCGTCGAGAGGGCAGAGTCGAAGTAGTTGTTCGTGAGCTTGCTGCGGGCAAACCCGTTCGGGCAGTGAAGGAAGACCTCGCGGCCAACGACCGCGAACTCGTCGTCGGGCGAGCGATCGGGGTCCAGCGCGTCAACCTGCTCGGGGCCGGGGGCATCGGCCAGGAAGAGGACGAGCAGCTTGTCCGCTTCGGCGGCGGCGAAGGGATTCGCCTCCACGGTCGCCCGGAGATCCCCGGCCGTGCGCGTGACCACCGGAATGCGGTAGCCGAAGCGTTCCTCGATAGACGCGCTGATCAGTGAAGGGATGGCGTCCGCCGGCGTCGAGCCGGTGCGAAACAGCACGTTCCCGCTCTGGATGTAGGTGCGGACGTCCTCGCACCCCGCCTGACGGAACAAGGCGGCGAGTTCCTTCATCGGCAGTTTGTTCTTCCCGCCGACGTTGATCCCGCGAAGCAAGGCGACGTGCAAGGCGCTCCCCTGAGTCGAAGTGTTCGGGAGCATACGCGCGGGTGTACCGTCTCCGCCCGCCGCCGGATCGGTTCCGCGCTCAACCGCCCACCCCGGCCGGCAACACGCTGCTCGGACACGATGCCTCCAGCGGGCACGCCTCACAGGTCGGCGCCCGCGCCCCGCACGTCCGCCGCCCGTGCTTGATGAGCAGCATGTGGAAGCGGTAGTACTGCTCGGGCGGCACCAGCGCCTCGAGCCGTTCGTGCGCCTGCTCCGGCGTCGTCTTCGGCGGCACCAGCGCCAGCCGCTTCGCTACCCGTTCGACGTGCGTATCGACCGGCAACGCCGGACGCCCAAGCGCGAAGAGCAGTACGCACGCCGCCGTTTTCGGCCCCACCCCCGGCAGCCCTCGCAGCCACGTGCGCGCCTCCTCCAGCGGTTCCTCTTCCAGGAACGCCAGGTTCCAGTCCGGCGCCCGCTCCCGGACCGCCTCCAGGATGCGCTTGATCCGCGGCGCCTTCTGCTGCGCCAGCCCGCCTGTCTGGATCGTCGCGATCAGCTCCTCGATGGGCGCCTCCGCGACCGCGTCCCAGTCCGGGTAGCGGCGCATCAGCTGGACGAACGCGCGCCCGCTGTTCCTGTCTGACGTGTTCTGGGACAGCACCGTCAGCACCAGCTCCGCCACGGCGTCGCCGTGGGGCCGCGACTCCGGCTCGCCGTACAGCTCGGCCAGCGCCTCCATGATCGCGTCCGGATCGAGGGTCACCCCGACATTCTGGCACGCGCCGATCCCGCTACGCCTCCGTCCCTTACGATCGTCCCGTGACTGCACACGAGATCCGGTTGACGGACCTGACCGGCTGCGGCGGCTGAGCGTCCAAGGCGGGCCCTGAGGCCCTGGCGCAGGTTCTGTCGCCACTGACCGAGGCGTTCGACCCCGAAGCGCATCCCGACCTCCTCGCCGGGCTCGGGACGCCTGATGATGCCGCCGTCTACCGCATCAACGCGCGCACTGCCGTCATAGCCACCCTCGACTTCTTCGCCCCGCTCGTTGACGACCCCTGGCAGTACGGCGCCATCGCCGCCGCCAACGCCATGTCCGACGTTTATGCGATGGGCGGCGAGGTCGTGCTCGCTTTGAACGTCGCCGCCTTCCCCGAGGACCTGCCCGCCGATGTCGCCGCGGAGATCATCCGCGGCGGCGCCGACAAGGTCGCCGAGGCCGGCGGCGTTGTCGCCGGTGGCCACACCGTCTGGGACGAGGAGCCCAAGTACGGCCTCAGCGTGCTGGGCCTGGTGAACCCCTCCCGCCTGCTGCGCAAGGCCGCCCTCCGCCCCGGCGACCGCCTCTACCTCACGAAGCCACTCGGCACCGGCGTCATTCTCTCCTCGACCGGCAGCGGCCGGGGCGACTCCGCCTGGCTTGACAGCGCTATCGACTCGATGCTGCGGCTCAACCGCCACGCCGCCCACCTCGCCACCGGCCACCGCCTGCGCGCCGCCACCGACGTCACCGGGTTCGGCCTCCTCGGGCACCTCTGGGAGATGGTCGAACGCTCGGGTGTCGCGGCCACCATCGACGCCTCCGCCCTCCCCCTCCTCCCCGGCGCGCGCGAATCTGCCGCCATGGACGCTCACACCGGCGGCGAAGGCCGCAACCGCGACTGGGTCGGCGACAACCTCACCGTCGCCCCCGGCGTCGACTCCGAACTCGCCGCCATCGCCTTCGACCCCCAGACCTCCGGCGGCCTCCTCCTCGCCTGCCCCGCCCGCAAGGCGAAGGCCCTCGAAGCCGCCTTCGCCGCCGACGCCGAACCCCTCCACCCCATCGGCCGCGTCACCCGCGGCGATCCCCACATCCAGCTGCGCTAGCGTACGGGCGCTTCCTCCAGGGTTTCGCCTGCCTCAAGGTTGCCGATAAGGTCGAGGAGGCCGGTCGGCTCCCAAGCCCGGTAGCGGCGTGATCGGCCTATCGGCGCAAGTACGCCCGCGCGCTCAAGCTGGGCGAAGGCCTGGTTGACTGCCGGTTGACTGCGACCCGTCGCCTTCACGGCGTCGGCAACGGATAGTGCCGGATACGCTGGCAGCGTGTCGATGATCGTCCAGGCGGTGGCATGGGAGCGGGGGTTCTCAGTTTCACGGAGCCGGCGCCGCCAGAACTCTTGGAGGTCGTTGACGAGATCGTGGTAGTTAATCGCAAAGTCTGTCGCCCTCGCCGTCGCCGATGCGAAAAACGTGACCCACTCCGCCCCCCGGCCCTCTCGGAATCCGACGAGACCCTGAATGTAGGCCTCGCGAGAGTTGGAGAGCGCCACACTGATGGGCGGGACGAAGCGTGGTGCGAGACCACGGCGGCGGAGCAGCGCCTGTACCAGTGCCCGGCCCGTACGCCCGTTGCCGTCGTCGAAGGGGTGGATGGTCTCGAACTGGGCGTGCGCTATCGCAGTCTGCAGCAGTGGTGGCGCCTCTTCCGACTCGCTGAACTCGCAGAGATTCTCCAGCAGTTCAGGGACCATCTCCGGGGGAGGTGGCACGTAGGCCGCCCCGCAGGGGTTGTAGTCGTTGCCGCCGATCCAGTTCTGGCCTTCACGAAGCTTCCCGGCCGAGCGCTGGGTAATATCGCGCTCCATCAGGACGGCGTGGATCTCGCAGATGTCGTTGAGAGAAAGCCTTGGGGAATCAGCAGTTCGCTGCACCGCCTCCTCCATCGCGTCGATGTTGGCGATGATCTCGGAGATCTGCCGCCTGACGCTTCCTCCCGCCCGGCGCTGGGCTTCGGCCAGCGCCAGCGCCCGCACGTCTGCCTGCATGCCCTCGACCTTCGACGAGGCGATTGACTCAGTGCGCAGCAGCAGCCGCGAGAGCGAGGACATGGTCGTTGGGGGCATTCCGTCGAGCGCCAGCACCTTTCGTTCCACTTCCGATAGGGTCGCCGCGACCTCGGAAGGGAGGGCGAAGTCCTCATGCTGGAGTGGGCTGGGGATGAACGTCTCGTAGGCGCAGGCACGGCGGTACCGTGGAGGGGCGTACAAGGTTGGGTCGTACTGCCACACTTTGCGGATCGTGTACCCCCGCATGATCCTTTCGCCCTCTCCTCTTCTCAAGTAAGGTTTCGGTCGAAGCTTATCCCTGAATCTGCTCTAACAAAAGCTTTTGCTCTATCCTTTTGTTAGAGCGCCCGGTCACAGAAGGTTATCAGCCCAAACTAACCTTTCGCCCTCTCCTTTTCTCAAATAAGGTTACGGTTGAAGTTTATCCCTGAATCTGCTCTAACAAAAGCTTTGGCTCTATCCTTTTGTTAGGGGGCCCGGCCACAGAAGGTTTCACTCCCACCTCACCCTCCGCTAGCGCCCCCGCCCGCCCCTTCCTACACTGCCCCCATGACGACCGTCGCCGCCACCGAGTTCGAGACCGTCATCGGCCTTGAGGTGCACTGCCAGCCCATCACCCAGAGCAAGATGTTCTGCGCGTGCAGCGCCGAGTACTCGGGCGCCGAACCGAACACGCACGTGTGCCCGGTCTGCCTTGGGCTGCCCGGCGTCCTGCCCGTCATCAACGAAGAGGCCATCCGCCTCATCGTCAAGACCGGCCTCGCCCTCAACTGCGAAATCTCTGGCTTCTCCAAGTTCGACCGCAAGAACTACCCCTACCCCGACCTCGTGAAGGGCTACCAGGTCAGCCAGTACGACCTCCCCATCTGCCACGACGGCTGGCTCGACGTTGACGTCGAGGGTGAACGCACGCGCGTCGGCATCACCCGCGTCCACATGGAAGAGGACACCGCCCGTCTCCTGCACCGCACCGACCCCATCACTGGCGAGGGCTACAGCCTCATCGACATCAACCGCTCGGGCACGCCTCTCATGGAGATCGTGAGCGAACCCGACATCCGCTCGCCCGAGGAGGCGCGAGCCTACCTCGTGAGCCTGCGCGCCATCCTCCGCGCCATCGACGCCAGCCGCGCCAACATGGAGGAGGGCAACTTCCGCTGCGACGCCAACATCAGCCTCCGCCCGCGCGGCCAGGAGGCCTTCGGCTCCAAGGTTGAAGTCAAGAACATGAACAGCTTCCGGGCCGTCTACGAAGCCCTCGTCTTCGAGATGGCTCGCCAGGCGGATGAGCTTCGCGCGGGCAACGTCATTCCCCAGGAGACGCGCGGCTGGGACCAGGACCACCAGGAGACCGTCTCCCAGCGCTCCAAGGAAGAGGCGAACGACTACCGCTACTTCCCGGAGCCGGACCTCCCCCCGCTCGCCCTCAGCCGCGACTTCGTCGAAGGGGTCCGCGCCGAGCTTCCCGAGCTGCCCGCCACTCGTCGCGAGCGCTACCTTGGCCTCGGCCTCTCCGACTTCGAGGCCTCGACCCTCGCCGAGGCCCGCGACCGCTCCGACTTCGCCGACGCAGTCGCCGCCGCCCTTCCCTTCGACCCCGCCCGCGCCGCCAAGCTCGCCGCCAACTGGGTCCTCGGAGAGGTCGGTCGCTGGGCGAACGACCACGACGCCGAGGTGGAGCAGTTCCCCCTCGAGCCCGTCGCTCTCGCCGAGCTGATCGAGCTCGCGGAAGGCGAGACCATCACCGGCCAGGTCGCGAAGCAGGTGTTCGACGAGATGGTCGAGAGCGGCAAGGCCGCCGCCGCGATCGTCGAAGAGGGCGGGCTCGCCCAGGTGCGCGAGAGCGATGAGTTGGTTGCCATCGTCCGTCAGGTCATCGCCGAGAACGAGAAGGCGGTTGCCGACTACCGCGGCGGCAAGACGGCCGCGATCAAGCGGCTCCTCGGCGGTGTCATGCGCGAGACGAAGGGCCGAGCTAACCCCCAGGTCGCCCAGGAGCTCCTCGCCCGCGAACTCGACCAGTAAGCCGGTTCGTCATGAGCGGCATAATTTGAGTTCCGGCACGTTTATGCCTTCGAGACAGGCCCTCCCGCTGGTAGACTTTCACGACGACATGCCACGCAGGATGCGAAACCACAGCCTGTTCACCTGGCTCTATCCAGGGATGCACATCAAGCGCTGGCTCTTTCTTCTCGTCATTGGCATGACCCTCCTCAGCCTGGGCGCTGCCTACCTGCTGCGCGAGGCCTATCTCGCCTACGACTTTCCCGGCGTTGCCCACTACCTCACCCTCCAGTTCATCCCCCGCTGGGCGCGCGGCGTCATCTTCGTCTCGCTCGCCCTCGGGAGCGTCGGAATCGCCTTCTGGAAGCTGAACCAGTCCCTCCTCTACGCGGTCGTCCGGCCCGGCGCCCAGAACGGCAGCATGGCCCAGTCGCTCTACACCAAGCGCGTGCTCAGCCGCGGTCCCCGCATCGTCGCCATTGGAGGCGGCACCGGCCTCTCTGTGCTCCTGCGCGGCCTCAAGGAGTACACCAGCAACCTCACCGCGATCGTCACCGTCGCCGATGACGGCGGCTCCTCTGGACGCCTGCGTCAGGACTTTGGCGTCGTCGCCCCCGGCGACATTCGCCAGTGCGTGGCCGCCCTCGCCGAGGCCGAGCCACTGATGTCCCGTCTCTTCCAGTACCGCTTCCGCTCGGGCGACGGCCTCGAGGGACACTCCTTCGGGAACCTCTTCATCGTTGCCATGGCAAACGTCACCGGGAACTTCGAGACGGCAGTCCACGAGGCCAGCCGCGTTCTCAACGTTATCGGCAATATCTTCCCCTCAACGCGCGCCGATGTGACGCTCTCCGCGCGCACCCAGGACGACGAGCTCGTCCACGGCGAGCACAACATCACCGAGCACGGCGCCCGCATCCGTGACCTGTTCCTCAATCCGCCCGATGCCGAGGCCCATCCCGACGCCGTCCGCGCCATCCTCGATGCCGACGTCGTCGTCATCGGGCCAGGCAGCCTCTACACGAGCGTCATGCCCAACCTGCTCGTCGAGGATCTGCGCAAGGCCCTGCTCTCGACCGGCGCCCAGCGCCTCTTCGTCTGCAACGTCGCCACGGAGAACGGGGAGACCGACGACTTCGGCGTCGCGGACCACATCGAAGCCATCGAGCGGCACACCGCTCCGGGCCTGATCGAGGCCGTCATCGCGAACGACAACCTCGGAGCCCTGCCCGAAGAACTGCACTCCACGCCCGTCAGCCTCGAACATCCGGACGCCCGCGTGTTCGAGCATGTACGGGTCGTTCAGGCCGATGTTGTTGCCGGAGAGGACCGCTACCGGCACGACTTCCAGAAACTCGCCGCTGCAATCCTCGACGTGTACCATGGTCGGGAGAACGGCGCGCTCGAAGCTGAGCGCACACCCTCCGAAGAAACCGCTCTCGCCGCTCGCTGATGCTGAACGCCATCCAGATCATCGTTTCCGCGCTCCTCATCGTCGCCGTGCTCCTGCAAGTCAAGGGCTCCGGCTTCGGCGCGGCCCTTGGCGGGCTCTCCGGCGGCTCCGTCTACCGCACGAAGCGCGGTCTCGAGAAGACACTGTTCCAGGCGACGATCGTTCTTGTCATCGTGTTCCTCTTCGTGTCCTTCCTGAGCGTCCAGTCTCAGAGCTAACCGCTCCTCATGCTTCGCGCGGTTGCGAACTCGCGGCGCGCCCTCCTCTCGGCGGCTGTCGTGGCGGTCGGTGTGCTCGCGGCCGCCATTATCGCCGTGTTCCTCACCCAGCCCGAGGAGGAGGCTCCCAGGCCCCTTCCCACCCCTACGCCCGTCCAGAAGTCCATCTACGTTGAGGGTGTCGTCGGCGCCTGGCAGCGCATTAACCCCCTCTTCGCCGCCGAGAATGCAGTCGACCAGGACCTTTCGCGGCTGATCTTCGCCAGCCTCCTGCGCGTCGGTGAGGACGGTCGCCTCCTCCCCGACCTCGCCCCCCTCCCGGAGGTGGGCGACGACGGGCGTACGTACACCTTCCGCCTCCACCCTGGTCTGCAGTGGCACGATGGCGCCCCCGTCCGCTCCCTCGACGTCGCCTTCACGATCGAGCACATCCTCGCACCGGACTTCCAGGGCGACCCCCGGCTGCAAGCGGCCTGGACCGGCGTCGAGGTCCGCACGCCGGACCTGCGAACCATCATCATCCGCCTGCCCGAGCCCAACGCCTCCTTCCTCGCCCGCTTCGCGACTGTCGGCATTCTCCCCGAGCACCTGCTGCAGGGACTCGATGGCGCCGACCTGTTTGATGCGCCCTTCAATGCCAGTCCCGTGGGCGCAGGCCCCTACCGGCTCGAATCCGCCACCTCCGTCGAGGCCACCCTCAGCGCGTATCCCCGCTACCACCTCGGGCGCCCCCACATCGACGTCATCACCGTTCGCTTCCTGCCCGACTTCGCCGCCGTGAAGCACGCCCTTGAGCAGGGAGACATCGACGGTATCTTCCTGCGGCAGCCCCTCAACGCCGAGCAACTCGCCTCGCTCGACGGCATCGCCGGGTTCGTCCGCGAGGACCTGCAACGCGCCGTCTCACTCGTCCTCTATCTCAACAACAGCCAGGTGGCGTACTTCCGCGATCCACGCGTGCGAACCGCCGTCTCCCTCGCGCTCGACCGCCAGACGCTCGTCGAGAACGCCCTCCTTGGCGTCGCGACCCCCTCGTCATCGGCCATCGCCCCGGGAACGTGGGCCTACGACCCCTCTCTCGACAGCCCCCCGAGCGACCCTGAAGCCGCCATCGCCCTCCTCGCCGAATCCGGATGGCACCGCAGCCCGACGACCGGTGTCCTGGTCCGGCAGGGTTCCGAGTTCCGCCTCACCATCCGCACCGATAACGACCCTCGCCACCTCGCCCTTGCCCGCGAGGTCGCGCTCCAGCTCGAACCAGTCGGCATTCGCGCGACGGTCGCGAGCACCAGCTTCACCGTGCTCAGCCGCGACTTCCTTGCCCCCCGCACCTACGACGCCGCGCTTGCCGGCTGGGACCAGGGCCCCGATCCCGACCCCTACCTCGCCTGGCACAGCTCACAGGTCGACCACCCAGGCGGCAACGTCGCGAACTACGGTGACATCATCGTCGATGCCCTGCTGGAGCGAGGGCGCACCACCTCCAGCGCCCTCGTGCGCCTCGATGCCTACGGCCAGTTTCAGGAGCTCTGGCAGCGAGAGGTCCCGAGCGTCATCCTCGCCTACCCCCGGATCCGCTACATTCGCGCGGCCAACGTGACGTCCCCGCCCTTCGGCGTGCTCTTCACCCCCACCGACCGCTTCCTGAACGTTCACCTGTGGCGCATCGAATGACTGCGCCGCTTCCCATCGTCCTGCTGACCGATTTCGGTACCCGCGACACTTACGTCGGCCAGGTGAAGGCCGTCCTCACGGCGCGAGCCCCCGCCGCCCCCCTCATCGACCTGACCCATGAGGTCTCGCCCTACGCCATCGACGAAGGCGCCTGGCTCCTCGAGACCGCCCTCCCCTTCCTCCCCGCCCCTGCGGTCGTGCTCGCCGTGGTCGACCCCGGTGTCGGCAGCGAGCGGCTCCCCATCGCTGTGCGCGCCTCCGCCGCCGGCGACCCCGCCGCCGCCCGCTACTTCGTCGGCCCCGATAACGGCCTGCTCTCCGCCGTCGCGTCGCCCGACGCCCGCCCATCCACACCCGGACGCTGCCCGGCTCCCCCTGGCCTCAACGTCCGCGCCATCGAGGATCCCGAGGTGCGTCTCGCCAACGTCAGCGCCACCTTCCACGGCCGCGATCTCTTCGCCCCTGCCGCCGCGCACATCGCCGTCGCGGGCCACCACGAGACGCTCGGCCCCGCCCGCGAGGAGCTCACCCTGCTCCCGCCCTTCGCGGGCCGTACCGAGGGAACGACGATCCGGGGAACCGTCATCCACGTCGATCGCTACGGCAATCTCGTCACGACCATCCGAAAGGAGCAGCTTCCGCAGAACTTCAAGCTCGACATAAACGATTACGGCATCGAGCACATGGTCCGAACTTTCAGCGATGCCTCTCCCGGCGCGCTCGCCTGCCACATCGATTCCAGCGGCTTCCTCGCTATCGCCGAGCGCGAGGGCAACGCCGCCGCCCGCACCGGCGCCGCCCGTGGCGACGCCGTCGTCCTGACGCCGCGATGAACCCCTCCGCAGTCCGCACCGTCTTCATGGGCTCCCCTGAGTTTGCCCTGCCCAGCCTCCGGGCCCTTGTCGCCGCCGGTTACGACATGCGTCTCGCCGTCACCCAGCCCGACCGGCGTGCGGGTCGCGGCGGTCGCATGCGCCCCCCCGCCTCCAAGGTCGAGGCCCAAAGCCTGGGCATCCCTGTCTTCCAGCCGCAGTCGTTTCGTGACCCTGAAGCCGTTGCCGAGCTCGCCGCCGTCGAGCCCGACCTCATCATCGTCGCCGCCTACGGACGCATCCTCCCTCGCACCGTCCTCGACTTGCCCCGCCACCCCGTCGTCAACGTCCACCCTTCGCTCCTCCCCCGCTGGCGCGGTCCCTCTCCCGTCGCCGCCGCCATCCTCGCGGGCGACCGGGAGACGGGCGTCTCCATCATGGAGCTCGTCCCCGAGATGGATGCCGGCCCCATCCTCGCCGCCCGCCCCTTCCCCATCGCCCCCACCGACACGACCGGCGCCCTCGAAGCGCGTCTTGCCGAGGAAGGCGCCGAACTACTCGTTGAGACGCTCCCAGCCTGGCTCGAAGGCGACCTGCGTGCCGTCCCCCAGGACGACTCCCTCGTGACCGTCTGCCCCCTGCTGGAGAAGGCCCACGGCCACCTGGCCGCCGGCATGAACGCTCGCGAGGCCGAGCGCGCCGTTCGCGCCTACGACCCGTGGCCCGGCGCCTTCGTCACCTACAACGAAGACCGCCTCGGCATCTGGCGTGCGCACGTCGGTGACGCCGGCGACGAACTTCTGCCCGGCGACCTCACCGTGCTCGCCGGGAAACCCTCCGTCGCCTTCCGCGAGGGAGTGCTCGTCCTCGACGAGGTCCAGCGCAGCGGCTCCCGGCGTGTACCCGGGGAGGCCTTCCTCAACGGCGAGCGCGGCCGCCTCGCCCGCTCGGCTGGCCTCGCATGACCAGCCTCCTGCGCCTGACGCCGTCCGAGCTCGAAGAAGGCCTCACCGCCCTCGGCGCCCCCCGCTACCGCGCCGACCAGGTCCTGCAGGCCCTCTACCGGCGATGCCTTGGCTCGCTCAACGAGATCACCCAGCTTCCCGGAGCCCTCCGCGAGGGAATGCGGGAGGTCGGGCTCACGCTCGAGGCCCCCACCGTCCTCCGCGAGGTCGTCAGCGACGACGGCGAGACCACGAAGGCCCTCCTTGCCCTCCCCGGCGGCTCCACCGTCGAAACCGTGCTCATGCAGTACCCGCGCTCCGGCCGCGCGCCACGCTCGACCGTGTGCGTCTCCACCCAGGCGGGCTGCGCCATGGGCTGCGTCTTCTGCTCTACCGGCCAGATGGGCTTCGAGCGCAACATCCCCGCCGAGGACATCGTCGCGCAGGTGCTTCACTTCCAGCGCCTCCTCGCGCCCCGCGGCGAGCACGTCACCAACGTCGTCTTCATGGGCATGGGAGAGCCTCTCGCGAATTACGACGAGACCGTTCGCGCCGTCCGCCAGCTCACCGACCCCCGCGCCTTCGACCTCGCCCAGCGCGCCATCACTGTCTCCACGGTGGGCATCCCCCGCGCGATCGACCGCCTCGCCGCCGAGAAGCTCCAGGTCGGTCTCGCCATCTCCCTTCACGCCCCCGACGACGCCCTCCGGCGCCGCCTCGTCCCAACCGCCCGCCCCAACTCCGTCGCCGAGCTGCTCGACGCCGGACGCCGCTATTTCCGCGCGACCGGCCGTCGCGTCTCCATCGAGTACGCGCTCATCGACGGGGTCAACGACTCCGCCGAGCAAGCGCGGGCGCTCGCCCGGGTGCTCCGAGGCGCTGGCGTGCACGTCAACCTCATCCCCCTCAACGCCACCGCCGGACCCTTCGCCGCCCCCTCCCGCCGGGGCGTCCGCGAGTTCCGCCGCATCCTCAACGAGGCGGGCGTGAACGCCACCGTGCGAATCGAGAAGGGCGCCGAAATCGCCGCCGCCTGCGGACAGCTCCGCACCGACGTCGACGCCGCTAGCGGAACAGGCTCCGCAGCATCCCCCGCCCGAGGCTGAGCGCGAAGCTCCCCACCGCCAGTCCCAGCCCCACCGCGAAGGCCGTTCGCAGGTCGAACCAGGTGTGCACCTCGCCCCGCACGACCGGCGATGCCAGCACCCCCACGTACGTTCCGTCCAGCGCCGCCGACTTCGTCGCCACCACCGCCGCCGCGCTGTCCCGCAGCGTCGCCCGCTCGGTGCGCATCGCCGCCACGGCACTCTGCTCCATGCTCACCGCCTCCGCCTCGAGCTGCGCGACCGCGCCCTGCTCGATCGAGACCTCCTCCGCCTGCACCGCCTGCGCGTAGTCGCGCCTGATGCCTGCGAACCGCGCCCGCGTACCCCTCGGGTCGAACTCTGCCACGCCGCGCCTCCAGCGCCCGTACGCTAGACCGACGCTCGAGAAAGGGCAATGCTCCCCGCGTGCGAACGTCGGACTTCGACTACGACCTGCCCCCCGAGCTGATTGCCCAGCAACCGGTCGAGCCTCGCGACTCCGCCCGCCTCCTGGTTGTCTCGCGCGGCACGGGCGCCCTCGCTCACCACCACGTCCGCGACCTCCCCGCCCTCCTTCGCGCCGGCGACCTCCTCGTCCTGAACGACACTCGCGTGATGGCCGCACGTCTCCTCGGCGTGCGCGGCGACACCGGCGGCCGCGTCGAGATCCTCCTCCTGCGCGAACACGACGACGGCGCCTGGTTCGCGCTCGTCCGCCCCGGGCGCGCCGCCACGCCCGGCCGTGAGTTCCAGCTGGAAGCCCACGATGGGCCCCTCACCGCCACCGTCCGCCGCCGCGAGGAAGATGTCGCCACCGTCACCTTCGACCGCCCCATCGACCCCGCCTCCGCCGGTACCGTCCCCCTTCCGCCCTACATCCGCGACTACGAAGGTGACCCCGAACGCTACCAGACCATCTACGCCCGCGAGCCCCGCAGCGCCGCCGCCCCAACCGCTGGCCTCCACTTCACACCCGGCCTTTTCGACCGGCTCACCGCCGCCGCCATCGAGCGTGTCTTCCTCACGCTCGAAGTGGGCGCCGGCACCTTCCGTCCGGTCCGCACCGAGGACCCCGCCCGGCACGTGCTGCCCCCGGAGCGCTACAAGCTCCCGCCCGCCACCGCCGATGCCATCCACGCCGCACGCGCGGAGGGCCGTCGCATCGTCGCGACCGGCACGACCGTCGTGCGGACGCTCGAACACGCCCTGGGTGGCGAGGGCGGCGCTCAGGGCGAGACCGGACTGTTCATCCGTCCCGGCTACACCTTCAGCGTCGTCGATGCGCTGCTCACGAACTTCCACCTGCCCCGCTCGACCCTGCTCATGCTCGTCGCCGCCTTCGCCGGGCACGACCTCATCCGGCAGGCGTATGCCGAGGCTGTTCGCGAGCGCTACCGCTTCTACAGCTTCGGCGATGCGATGCTGATCCTGCCCTAGCCGTCCTCCGCCAGCCTCCAGCGATCCTCCCGAGAGGCCACGATCCCGTCCCGCGCCAGCGCTTCGAGGTAACCCTCGCACGCCGCCCGGTGCTCCTCCGGCAGGCGTGCCGCGACCTCGTCCACGGTCAGTGGCGAGCCTTCCGCCAGCATCGCCACGATCCGCCCCCGCGCGAACCGTGCTGTCGATTCGAACGGTGCGGTCTTCCCGCTCGGGACGTGTGGACGCGACTCGGGTCGCCCCGCCGCCAGCCACGCGCAGTCCCGCGCCAGCGGACAGACCTCGCACGCTGGCGACGACGCCTTGCAGACCATCGCCCCCAGGTCCATCACCGCCAGCTGGTGCGCCCGCGTCCCCCGCGCCGGGAGCCACGCCTCCGCCGCCTCCCGCAGCTCTACCCCGTACGGCGCCTTCGCCCGTCCCTCCCCCAGTAACGCCCGCGCCACCACCCTCGCGATGTTCGTGTCGAGCGCCGCCGTCCGCCGCCCCCCCGCGAAGCACGCGACCGCAGCCGCCGTGTACGGCCCCACCCCCGGCAGCGACCGCAGCTTCCCCTCCTCCAGAGGGATCTTCCCGAACCGTTCCAGCGCCTCGCGCGCCGCCCGCTGCAGGTTCACCGCGCGGCGGTTGTACCCGAGCCCCGACCACTCCCGTATGACCGCCGCCGCTGGCGCTTCCGCCAGGCTCGCCGCCGTCGGCCAGCGCTCCAGCCACGCCTCGTAGCGGGGACGCACGCGCTCGACCTGCGTCTGTTGCAGCATCACCTCGGAGACCAGCACGGCGTACGGGTCGCGGGTCAGCCGCCAGGGAAGCTCGTGCCGGCCGTTCGCGCGATACCAGCGCCCCAGCGCCCGACGCAGCCGGGAGAGCTCGCCGGGCGCCTCTCCAGGGCTAATCGTCGTCCTCGAACTCCTCGCAATCGCCGCCGGTTCCCGCGGAGGGAACGATTGCGAACCCGCCGCCCTCGCTGCGCCCCTTCGTACTTCGCAACGGTACCGCCGCGAGCTGTTCGATCAGTCCCGCCAGCTCGTCCGCGCCAGTCCCCTCCGTCGGCACGACGCCTCCCGCGCCGGTTTCCCGCAGAGCCTCCAGGTCTGCGCTCGAGATGTCGAGGGCGACGGTCACGAGCAGGGGAGCCCCGCAGAGCGCCGCCACGCGTGACAGGGAGATGCGCCGCGCGACCGTGAAGTCGTCGACCGGCGCCCGTACCAGCACCGCGTCCAGCGAGAGGGCGGCCAGCGCGCGCAGTGGCCCCTCCTCCCACGCCTCGTCCACCTCCAGCACGAGTCCCAGGTCGCTGTCGACGATCCCCGCGGCGGCCGTTTCCGGTTTGGCGATCACGAAGTCCGCTCCCGCCTCCTCGACCGCCTCGATGCCCTCGTTCGCAAGGGATTCGAGCTGCGCCCCGATGAGCCCGTCGAGGCCATCGAGCGCGGCGGTGGCCTCCTCCGCGTTTTCGGCTGCCAGCGCCACGAAGTCCGCCCCCGCCTCGACCGCCTCGCCGGCGTCGCTTGCGGAGGCCCCCAGCACCCCCAGCAGGAGCGCGCGGTCCTTCTCCGTCGCGCGCGCCCCGAAACCCATCACCCGTGCGCTTTCGCCCCGCCGCTTTCGCTGGAGCGCCTCGCTCAGCTTGCTCAAACCGTTCCTCCAGTGCCCCCCACCGATTGGCCGCCCCGGACCACGCCCGCGATTGCCCCGGGCCGGGTCAGGCAGCGAATGTCGGTGAGGGGATCCTCGTTCAGTCTCACAATATCGGCGGCCAGCCCCACGCGCAGCCTGCCGGTCTCCTCGTCGAGCCGTAGCAGGTCCGCCGCCCAGCCCGTGGCCGCCAGCAGCGCCGCGCCCGCCGAGAGGCCGTGGTCGGCCATGCGCACCGCTTCCTGGGCGTTCTCGCCGGGGCGATTCAAGGGCGTTCCCTGGTCCGTCCCCATCGCGACCTTCACACCCGACGCCAGCGCTCGCTCGTAGCTCGCGAAGTGGTCATCCAGCACCATCTGTCCCTTCTCCACGGCGTACTCGGGGATGCCCGCATCCGCGCCGTGGGCGATGTGGTACGGCGCTGTCAGCGTCGGGACGAGGTAGGTGCCGCGCTCGATCATCATCTCGATCGCCTCCTCGTCGAGCCAGACCCCGTGCTCGATTGAGGTCACGCCCGCCACGACCGCGTTCTTGATGCCTTCGGTCGACTGTGCGTGCGCCGCCACTGTGCGGAATGCCTTCGTCGCTTCTTCCACGCCCGCCGTGAGCTCTTCGCGCGTGAACGAGGGTGATCGAGGGTTCACACCCGGTGTGAGCACGCCCCCGCTGGCGAACAGCTTGATCGCCTCCGCCCCCGCCCGGATCTCCTCGCGCACCGCTTTGCGCACTTCGTCCGGCCCGTCCGCCTCGCGCGCGATGAACCCGTGTCCGTGTCCTCCCGACATCGTCACGCCCATCCCCACCGCCACCACCCGTGGCCCCTCCACCTCGCCCGCCTCGGTCGCCTTCGCCAGGTCGATGTTGAGCCGGTCGGCGGCGCCCAGGTCCCGCACCGTCGTGACCCCGCCCGCAAGCGTTGCACGCGCGTGCTCGGCCGTGTGCCAGGCGCGCCGCGCCAGCGACAGGCGCTGCCCCGGCGTCAGCTCCGCTGCGTCGCCGGACGAGCTGATGTGCACATGGCAGTCGATCAGCCCCGGAATGAGGTACTCGCCCGCGCAGTCGATCGTCTCCGCCCCCTCGGGCGCATCCACCTCCCCCAGCGCGGCGATGCGTCCATCGACGCACAGCACGTCGCCCCGCACAAAGGTGCGCGACTCGCTCTCGAAGAACGCTCCCCCGCGCAGGAGCAGTGGCCGGTCCTCAGTCGTCGACACCGCCTCGCATTCTCCCTGCCGCCCCTCGTGGGCGGCAAGCGGTGCGCCGGACCGCTATCCTCCGCCCTTCCGAAGGAGGTTCCGTCATGGCGAAGATGATTCTGGTTGGGCTCGTCGAGCCCCCGAGTCCCGAGGCCGAGCAGCTGTTTCGCGAGAACTACCTGGGCAACCACATCGAGGACATCGCGAACTGCCCCGGCTTCCTCTCCGGCACGGTCTACGAGTTGGAGCACCCCCACGACGACTTTCCCGTGATCTCCCGCTTCCTCACCATCTACGAGCTTGAAGCGGACACCTGGGAGGAGGCGAACGCCAACCTCCAGGCCTGGATCTCCGATCCCGATGCCTACCCCGGCCGCCTTTCCGGCGAGGGCGCCCTCTCCATCGTCGGTTCCGGCTGGTACAAGTTTGAGCGGGCGTACCACACGCGCGCCTGAGCGCAGCGTACGATTCCGCCCATGCTGATCGGGTACTTCACCGAGCGTCCCTACCAGGACCCCGGCGCAAGCTGGTGGGGAACGACTGGCCGCCGTCTCGTCGACCTCGACGCCAGCAACGACGAGTACGACCCCGTCCTTGGCGCTGACCTCTACAACCGCTACCTCGACGAGAAGCTGTACGCCGAGGAGATGGGCTTCGATGCCCTCGCCCTCAACGAACACCACAGCACCCCCTTCTGCATGGGCAGCGCCTGCAACGTCGAGGCGTCCATCCTCGCCCGCGTCACCAACCGCGCGAAGATCGTCCTTATCGGGAACATCCTCCCCATCTGGGACGACCCCCTCTGGCTGGCCGAAGAGCTCGCCATGATCGACCTCATTTCCGAAGGCCGCCTCGTGACCGGCTGGGTGCGTGGCACCGGCCGCGAGAGCATCTCCCACGATGCCAACCCGCCCTACAACTGGGAGCGGTTCCAGGAAGCGCACGACCTGATCGTTGAAGCCTGGACGCGCCCCGGACCCTTCCGCTGGGAGGGCGAGCACTACAACTTCCGCTACGTGAACCCCTGGGCGAGGCCCTACCAGTCACCCCATCCCCTCATCATGATCCCCGGCGCCGTCAGCCGGCGGACCGTGCAGTGGGCGGCCGAGCGGCGCTACCCCTACGTCATGCTCGCGACGCGCCTCGAACCCACTCGCATGTCCTTCGGTTACTACGAGGAGTGCGCCGCCGAGCACGGATACGAGGCCGGCCCCCAGCACCGTGGCTACCTCTTCAAGGTGCACGTCGACGAGACAGAGGAGCTGGCCGAGGAAGTCGGGCGCAAGTACCTGACCGGCCCCGGGAACATCTTCCTCGAAGGCAGCCGCGGCGACGTCCGCGGCCACCTCCAGAATCTGCCCGGCCTCACCGACCGCCGCGCCCTCCTCCCCACCGGAGGCGTCCGCCAGGTCGCCGAGTCTCGTGGCCAACCCTCCTCCAGTGACCCCGGCCTCCGTCCCATTACCCTCGACTCCGCCGAGTCCTACAAGGACGTGGACGACACCTACAAGGGACTCGTGGAGGCCCAGTCGATCATCACCGGCACGCCGAAGACCGTCATCCCGAAGATCCGCAACGTGCTCGAGTACCTGCGCCCCGGCAGCATCTTCCTCTGGGACGGCGACGGCTCGATGTCGCACGAGGACGCCATGCGCAGTCTCCGTCTCATGGGCGAAGAGGTGCTGCCCGCCATACGCGAGATTGGCGAGGAGCTCGGCCTCGATAGCCCCTTCGAAGTCGATCCGGCCACGAACGAACGGGTCGCAGCCGAGCCGCAGTAGCGCTGGACGCTCGAGTCAGATGAGCCCGCTGCCACGCAGCCGCGGGTCGAGCACGTCCCGCAGCGTGTCGCCGAGGAAGTTGAAGGCCAGCACGGTCAGCGAGAGCGCCAGTCCCGGGAATATCGGCAGCCACCACGCCGTGTAGAAGTAGGCCCGCGCAGTCGGCCCGATGTCGACGCCCCAGGAGGGGGACGGCGGCGGCAGCCCGAAGCCGAGGAATGAGAGCCCCGCCTCCGCCATGATCGCCGCCGGCACGATGATGCTGGCGTTCACGATCGCCAGCGGCAGCAGGTTCGGCAGGATGTGCCGGAGCATGATCCGCGTGTTGGACGCCCCGATCACCCGCGCCGCCTCGACGTACGCCGTCGACGCTTCCTGGAGCACGTTGCCGCGCAGCACCAGCGTCGTCAGCGGTGCGAACGCGAGGGCAATCGCGACCACGATGACCGGCAGGCTCCGATCGATCGCCGTCGTGAACAGGATCAGCCAGAGGAGGCCGGGCACGGCGATGCCCGTCTCCAGGATCCGTAAGAGGACGGTGTCCACGAGGCCCTTCAGGAAGCCCATCGCCAGCGCCAGCGCCAGCGCGGCCACCATCGCGATGCCGACCGAGCCAACACCGATGATGAGTGCCGGCCGCGCGCCGTAGATCACGCGCGACCACACGTCCTGGCCCGCGCTGTTCGTGCCGAACCACCAGTCCCCGTTGGGCGGCTGCAGGTAGCCCGTGGAGTCGAGCTGTCGGCCCTCCGCCAGGGCGATGCGACGGACGTCGCGTTCCCCGTCGCCGAGGGTGTGCAGGTACGGGGCGAAGATCGCGCCCGCCACGACCAGGAAGATGATCCCGAGGCCGAAGGTTCCGCCCGGCTGCATCCGGGCAAAGCGTGCAATAGCACGCCCTCGCCTCGCGAGGTGGGAGCCCTGCTCTGCGGCAGGGCCCAACCGCAGGTTGTCCTGGCCAGGGGCAGCCGTCGTCACCCTCGCACCGCCTTCCCGGAGGTCGTGCGACCCTGTGCCATCGCCCGCTGGCTGTCAAGAAACGGAAACGCCGCCCCGAAGGGCGGCGTTGAAAACCGTTGCCGTGCGCGGATGGGGCCCTAGACGAGCCCGCTTCCGCGGAGCCTCGGGTCGAGCACGTCCCGCAGCGAGTCGCCGAGGAAGTTGAACGCCAGCACCGTCAGCGACAGGGCGA
The DNA here is from genome assembly GCA_026702615.1 of Chloroflexota bacterium. Classification (GTDB taxonomy): domain Bacteria; phylum Chloroflexota; class Dehalococcoidia; order Tepidiformales; family Tepidiformaceae; genus UBA2991. The sequence goes on from JAPPBY010000033.1 coordinate 57,619, forward strand.
CACCGGGGAAGACCGGCAGCCACCAGGCCGTCTGGAAGTAGGCGCGTGCGTTCGGCCCGATATCCGCGCCCCATGACGGGATCAGCGGGTCAAGCCCCAGGCCGAGGAACGACAGTCCTGCTTCCGCGAGGATTGCCGCCGGGATGATGATGCTGGCGTTAACGATGGCCAGCGGCAGCAGGTTCGGCAGAATGTGCCGGAACATGATGCGGATGCTCGAGGCGCCCACCACCCTGGCCGACTCGGCGTACGTCGAGGCCGACTCCTGGATCACGTTCCCGCGCAGCACCAGCGTTGTGAGCGGTGAGAACGTAAACGCGATCGCGAAGACGAGGACGGGAATGCTGCGATCAACCGCGGTGGTGAAGAGGATGAGCCAGAGGATTCCCGGCACCGCGATGATGACCTCGATGATCCGTAAGAGGAATGCGTCCACGACCCCCTTCATGAACCCCATCGCCAGCGAGAGCGTGACCGCCGCGACGATCGCGACGCCGACCGCCCCGATGCCGATCAGGAGCGCCGGTCGCGCCCCGTAAACGACGCGCGACCACAGATCCTGTCCGGTGCGGTTCGTGCCCAGCCACCAGTCGGGGCCGGGGGGCTGAAGCACGAAGTTGACGCCCTGGATCTCCCGGCCTTCGTCGCGCCAGACGCTGCGAATGCCGCGCTCGCCATCGCCCGCTGTGTTGAGGTACGGGGCGAATGCAGCCGCCAGCCCCACGATCACGATGATGGCGATCCCGATCGTGCCACCCGGCTGCAGCAGGATGAATCGCTTGATGTTGCGCCCGACCCGCGTGGGCAGGCTGCTCTGGTCGATGTAGGGACCGAGGTTGAGGTCGTCCTGGACGGCGGGTGCTGAAGTCATCTCTGTCCCCCCGCTAGTACCGAATTCTCGGATCGATGAAGGCGTAGCCGACATCCACCAGGATGCGGACGATCATGAACCAGGTCGCGAAGATGAGCGCCGTCGCCTGGATGACCTGGAAGTCGCGGTCACCAACGTTGTTGACGATCCACCAGCCCAGACCCGGGATGTTGAACAGCGTTTCGATAATCGCCGAACCCGCCAGGATGCCTCCGAACTGCAGCCCGGCAATCGTGAAGAGCGTGATCATCGAGGGACGGAACGTGTGCCGTCCGATGATGATTAACTCGCGCAGGCCCTTGGCGCGGGCCGTGCGTACGTAATCGCTCCGCATCACCTCGAGCATGGATGAACGCGCGATGCGGGCGAGGTAGCCCGCGCTCGAGACGCCCAGCACGAGGGCTGCGATTACGAGGATGCGGAGGTGCGTCCCCGGGTCCGCCCAGCCCGTCCAGTCGGGCACCCAGCGTTGCTGCCAGAAGAACGCCGGAAGGGCGACGATCAGCGTCCCGATCCAGAAGTTCGGGATGCTTAAGGCGAGAATCGCGAAGAATCGCGCGATGTAGTCAGAGACCTTCCCCGCGCGGATGGCGGACAGGATCCCTACCGGGATGCCGATCACCAGGCTGAAGGCGATGCTCAGCATTCCCAACTGAAGCGTGTTGCCCAGCCTCCACCAGATCTCGTCCGCGATCGGCTTCGGCGGCACAATCTCCTGGCCGAAGTCCCCCCGGAAGATCTCCGAGAACCACTTCCAGTACTGCTCGGCCGTGCAGGCGACATCGCCCCCGAAGTTGGTGGACTTGTCGCAGATGTCGAGGCCCAGCTCGCGGCGCAGGCCTTCGATGCAGGTCTGGTCCGCCACCCCCGAGGCGCCGCAGCGAACCGCAGCCGCATCGCCCGGGATGATGCGCATGAACACAAACACCAGGATCGAAACGGCGACGATCGTGAGGGGGAGCAGAATCAGCCTTTGGATGATGTAGGCTTGCACGGTCCACCGCCTGCGCTAGGGTCGAGAAAAGGGCTTCCGGGGACTATAACGCCCCCGGAAGCCCTTTGATACGACTCGGCTGGGGACTAACCCTCCAGCCAGACGTTGTGGGCGCGGAAGATGCCGAACGCCGCGGTCTGGTCGCCGTCGGGCGGCGGCGCGAGACCCTTCAGCCTCGAACCCAGCGCCTGGTACTTCGTGGTACCCGTCGGCAGCGGGAGGGTGCAGCAGTAGCGCGTGAAGATGCGCCGCTGCAGCTCCTTCAGGATCTCCGCCCGCTCGTCGTCGTCGGTCGTTGCCGCCTGACGATCGGCGTAGTCCTGCAGCTCCCTGGCGTAGGGGTGCGTGATCTCCAGCGCCGCGCGCACGGCTTCGCCCGCATCCGAACCGCCGTTCTCGGCGTAGTTCGGGTTCTCGGGGTTGACCCACGGGTCGGAGATGTTGACGCCCTTGTACCAGTTGCCGCCCCAGATGGCGCCGTAGCCGTCCGGCGTGTAGGCCACCAGCGCGTTCCAGTCCGGCATCGTCGCGACGGCGTTGTTGCCGGCGATGAAGAAGTGCCAGTCCTTCGTGCCCGTGGGGCCGTTCGCCGAGGCGATGAACGTCGCCAGCTCGAGCGGGTTGTAGTTGACCTTGACGCCGAGGGAGTCCTCGAAGCTCTGGCCAATGAACTGCACGTAGCTGTAGTCCGGAATCCAGGCCGCAACCGTCGTGTCGAGTTCGGGGAAGATCTCGGGGCCGTTGTTGGCCTCCCAGAGCTGGCGTGCGCCCTGCGGGTCGTACACCTGGTGCTCGCGGATCTCCTCCTGGGAGAGCGCGTACTTCGGGAACGCCGTGGGGCTGACCGGCGCGCTGCGACGGCCCTCGCCGCCGAGCACCACGTCGATGTAGCCGTCCCAGTCCATCGCCATCGAAAGGGCCTTCGAGAGCTCCGGATATGGCGTCCACTTGGCCGCCGCCAGCTGGATCATGCGCGAGCCGTCGTCGATCGCCGGCCCCGTCACGATGTTGACGTTCGGCTGGCCTTCCCACTGCTCGGCCGTGATCTTGTCGATCCCGCCGTAGTAGTCGGCGTCGCCGGCGAGGAAGCGCGACTGGGCCGCCGCGCCGTCCGTGATGATGACCGCCTCCATCTCGTCGATGTAGGGGTGGTCCCAGACATAGCGTGTGCCGGGCAGGTCCTGCTCGGGATGCTCGTAGTAGTTCGGATTCCGCTTCAGGGTGATCCGCGTCTCCGAGACCTCGTCGAACATGTACGGGCCGGTACCGCCGTTGACGCCGGAAACCTGGCCCAGGTCCCCCGACTCCTCGGCCGCCAGGCGCTCTGGCGAGACGACCACAAGCGAGGCCGCCGCGAACGCCCGAAGGTTGGAGGCGAAGGGCTTGTTCTGGTTGATCCGGAGTGTCAGGTCGTCCGGCGTGTCGAACGTCGCGCCCTGGTTCTCGTCCATGAACGAGAAGAAAAGCTCGTTCACGTTCGAACCGCGGTTGGCGCGGGAGTCGGGGTAGCGTCGGAGGCTGGTGAACCAGTCCTCGGAGTTCACTTCGCGCCCGTCAGACGCCTCCGGGTTGAAGCGCACGCCCTCGCGCAGGTTGAAGACCAGCGTTGTCTGATCGACCTGCTCCCAGCTCTGCGCCGCGTCGGGGTAGAACTGGTCGTTGATGATCGAGTACGCCATCAACTGGCTGTAGGTCTGCGCCATCCCGTACGGGAACGTGATTGTGATGGAGGGGTCGAAGCCCGTCGGGTAGGCCCGCTCCGTCCAGTTGAACTTCCCGCCGTAGCGCGAGCGGTCCTCCGGTGCAGCCTGGGCCTCTGAGGCTGCGGCAGCCTCCGTGGCCTCGGCTTCCGCAGCCGCAGCAGCCTCGGTCGCCTCGGCCTCTGAGGCGGCGGCGGCCTGCGTGGCTGCCGGAGCAGCTGCATCGTCATCATCGTCGTCGTCGTCGCCGCAACCCGCGAGGATTGCAGCGGAGCCGGCAGCGAGCGTCGCTCCGCCTGCCAGCACGCGCCGGCGCGACACGCGCCTGCGCCAGTACTTGCCCCAATAGCCTTCTTTCAAGTCGTCCCTCCTCAGGGCTCGATTTCGGGGGCCAATGGGGTAGCCCCCGCTGCGCGGACACACGAGGCCCACGCGGATTCGCGGGATTCTACCGACGATTTAATTGGAGGCAAGCTGTCTTGCCCCCTTTCCCCGCAACGGAAACGCCGCCCCGGAGGGCGGCGTTCCGATCGATGTCGGTGCCGGTGGTACAGCTGTTAGGCCTAGCTCTCCAGCCAGATGTTGTGCGCCCGCCACATGCCGAACGAGGCCGTCTGGTCGCCGTCCGGCGGCGGGGGCAGCCCCTTCAACCGCGAGCCCACGGCGACGTACTTGGTCGTCTGCGTTGGCAGCGGGAAGGTGCAGCAGTAGCGCGTGAAGATACGCCGCTGCAGCTCCTTCAGGATCTCCGCCCGCTCGTCGTCGTCCGTCGTGGCCGCCTGGCGGTCGGCGTAGTCCTGCAGCTCCCTGGCGTAGGGGTGCGTGATCTCCAGCGCCGCGCGCACGGCTTCGCCCGCATCCGAACCGCCGTTCTCGGCGTAGTTCGGGTTCTCGGGGTTGACCCACGGGTCGGAGATGTTGACGCCCTTGTACCAGTTGCCGCCCCAGATGGCGCCGTAGCCATCCGGCGTGTAGGCCACCAGTGCGTTCCAGTCCGGCATCGTCGAGACGGCGTTGTTGCCGGCGATGAAGAAGTGCCAGTCCTTGGTGCCCGTGGGGCCGTTCGCGGAGGCGATGTAGGTCGCCAGCTCAAGCGGGTTGTAGTTCACCGGCACCCCGAGGGAGTCCTCGAAGCTTTGCCCGATGAACTGCACGTGGCTGTAGTCCGTACTCCAGGCCGCAACCGTCGTGTCGAGCTCGGGGAAGATCTCGGGGCCGTTGTTGGCCTCCCACAGCTGGCGTGCGCCCTGCGGGTCGTACACCTGGTACTCGCGGATCTCCTCCTGGGAGAGCGCGTACTTGGGGAACGCCGTCGGGCTGACCGGCGCGCTGCGGCGGCCCTCGCCGCTGAGAATGACGTCGATGTAGCCGTCCCAGTCCATCGCCATCGAAAGGGCCTTCGAGAGCTCCGGATACGGCGTCCACTTGGCCGCGGCCAGCTGGATCATGATCCCGCCGTCGTCGATCGCCGGCCCCGTCATGACGTTGACGTTCGGCTGGTCCGCCCACGCGTCGGCGTCGATCTTGGAGACCGCGCCCCAGTAGTCGGAGTCACCGGCGAGGAAGCGAGCCTGCCGCGCCGCGCCGTCGGTAATGATGACGTGCTCCATAGCGTCGATATAGGGGAAGTCGGCGTTGAAGCGCGTCCCCGCAATCTGCTCCGGGTGCTCGTAGTAGTTCGGATTCCGCTTCAGCGTCATCCGCGTCTCGGACACGTCGTCGAACATGTACGGGCCGGAACCTGCGTTGATGCCGGAGACCTGGCCCAGATCGCCCGACTCCTCAGCCGCGAGCCGCTCCGGTGAGACGACCACAAGCGAGGCTGCGGCGAACGCGCGTGTGTTCGACGCAAACGCCTTGTTCTGGTTGATCCGGAGTGTCAGGTCGTCCGGTGTGTCGAACGTCGCGCCCTGGCTCTCGTCCATGAACGAGAAGAACAGCTCGTTCACGTTCGAGCCACGGTTGGCGCGGGAGTCCGGGTACCGCCTCAGGCTGATGTACCAGTCCTCCGAGTTCACCTCGCGTCCGCCCTCCGCTTCCGGGTTGAAGCGAACGCCTTCCCGCAGGTTGAAGACCAGCGTCTCCGGATCGATCTGCTCCCAGCTCTGAGCCGCATCCGGGTAGAACTCGTCGTTGGTGATCGAGAACGCCATCAGCTGGCTGTACGTGGTCGACATCCCCTGCGGGAACGTGATCGTGATCGAGGGGTCGAAGCCCGTCGGGTAGGCCACCAGGCTGTAGTTGAAGGTGCCGCCGTACCGTGAGCGGTCCTCGGCGGCCGCGGCCTGCTCCTCGGGCTCGTCCGCGGCATCGGTTTCCGCGGCCTGCGAATCCTCGGCAGGCTCATCGTCGTCGGCCGCTGCCGCTGCGGCCTGGGTGGCCGCAGCCTGCGTGGCCGCCGGAGCGGCTGCGTCGTCGTCATCGTCGTCATCGCCGCAACCCGCGAGGATCGCGGCAGAGCCAGCCGCGAGCGTCGCTCCACCCGCCAGCACACGCCTCCGCGAGACGCGCCTGCGCCAGTACTTGCCCCAGTAGCTTTCTTTCACGTCGTTCCTCCTCTCGGGCTACTCCCGCGCAGCCCGCAAGCGAACCTGCACCAAATTCGGAACACATGGCCCCGATGCAGATTCGCCATTCTACTCACGGTGTCAATGGGAATCGCGACCTCGGCCGGCGGGGACGGGGCGCCCCTGGCCGGCCTCCGCCAGGTTGCCGAATCCCACCGTGATGGGCGCGTTCGCGCGGCGGCCGGGGCTCACGTTGGGGTTGTAGCTCTCGACGCTCTCCTCGGTCTCACGCGGAACGCCGCCCCCGAGCGGGGGCGGCGTCGGTGAGGCCTGCTGGCCGGTGCGATGCTGGCCGGGATTTAGCCCTCCAGCCAGATGTTGTGCGCCCGCCACATGCCGAACGCTGCCGTCTGGTCGCCGTCCGGCGGCGGCACGAGGCCCTTCAGGCGCGAGCCCACCGCCACGTACTTCGTCGTGGGCGTTGGGAGCGGCAAGGTGCAGCAGTACCGCGAGAAGATGCGATGCTGAAGCTCCTTCAGGATTTCGGCCCGCTCGTCGTCGTCGAACGTGGCCGCCTGCCGGTCGGCGTAGTCCTGCAACTCCCTGGCGTACGGGTGCGTGACCTCCAGCGCTGCGCGTACGGCCTCGCCGTTCGGGCCGCCGCCGTTCTCGGCGTAGTTCGGGTTGTCGGGGTTGACCCACGGGTCGGAGATATTGACGCCCTTGTACCAGTTCCCGCCCCAGATGGCGCCGTAGCCGTCCGGCGTGTAGGCCACCAGCGCGTTCCAGTCCGGCATCGTCGCGACGGCGTTGTTGCCGGCGATGAAGAAGTGCCAGTCCTTCGTGCCCGTGGGGCCGTTCGCCGAGGCGATGAACGTCGCCAGCTCGAGCGGGTTGTAGTTGACCTTGACGCCGAGGGAGTCCTCGAAGCTCTGGCCGATGAACTGCGTGTTCGGGAAGGCCGCCACCCAAGCGGGGACGGTCGTGTCGAGCTCGGGGAAGATCTCGGGGCCGTTGTTGGCCTCCCACAGCTGGCGGGCGCCTTGCGGGTCGTACACCTGGTACTGCTTGATTTCTTCCTGGGAGAGCCCGTACTTGGGGAATGCCGTCGGGCTCACGGGAGCGCTGTAGCGCCCCTCGCCGCCCAGCACGACATCGATGTAGCCGTCCCAGTCCATCGCCATCGAAAGCGCCTTCGAGAGCTCCGGATAGGGCGTCCACTTCGCCGCCGCCAACTGGATCATGATGCTGCCGTCGTCGATCGCCGGGCCTGTCTGGATGTTGACGCTTGGCTGGCCTTCCCACTGCTCGGCGGTGATCTTGTCGACGGAACCGTAGTAGTCGGCGTCGCCGGCAAGGAAGCGCGCCTGGGACGCAGCGCCGTCCGTGATGATGACCGTTTCCATCTCGTCGATGTACGGCATGTCCCGGTTGAACCGCGTTCCCGGGAGGTCCTCCGGATGCTCGTAGTAGTTCGGGTTCCGCTTCATCGAGATCCGCGTCTCCGACACGTTGTCGAACATGTACGGACCCGAGCCCGCGTTAATCCCCGACACCTGGCCCAGATCGCCCGACTCCTCCGCCGCCAGGCGCTCAGGCGAAACCACCACCAGCGAGGCTGCCGCGAACGCGCGGGTGTTGGAAGCGAAGGGCTTGTTCTGGTTGATTCGCAGCGTCAGGTCGTCCGGTGTGTCGAAGGTCGCGCCCTGGCCCTCGTCCATGAACGAGAAGAACAGCTCGTTTACGTTCGAGCCGCGGTTGGCGCGCGAATCGGGGTACCGCCTGAGGCTGATGTACCAGTCTTCCGAGTTCACCTCGCGTCCGCCCTCCGCCTCCGGGTTGAAGCGAACGCCCTCCCGCAGGTTGAAGACCAGGGTCGTCTCATCGACCTGCTCCCAGCTCTGCGCCGCGTCCGGGTAGAACTGATCCTCGACGATCGAGTACGCCATCATCTGGCTATAGCTCGTTGCCATCCCGAATGGGAAGGTGATCGTGATCGAGGGGTCGAAGCCGGTCGGGTAGGCCGGGTAGGTGTAGTTCAGCTTGCCGCCGTAGCGCGAACGGTCCTCGACGGCCGCAGCCTGCTCTTCGGGCTCATCCGCAGCTGTGTCCTGGGCCGCGCTGTCCTCTGCCGGCTCATCGTCGTCGGCCGCTGCCGCCGCGGCCTGGGTGGCCGCGGCCTGGGTGGCCGCCGGAGCAGCTGCGTCGTCGTCATCATCGTCGTCGCCGCAACCCGCGAGGATCGCGGCAGAGCCGGCCGCGAGCGTCGCTCCGCCCGCCAGCACGCGCCTCCGCGAGACGCGCCTGCGCCAGTACTTGCCCCAGTAGCTTTCCTTCACGTCGTTCCTCCTTTAGGGCTGCTCCCGCGCAGCCTTCAAGCGACCCTGCACCAAATTCGGGGCATATGCCCGCAATGCAGATGCGTCATTCTACTCACGCCGTCAATGGCAGTCGCGAACCCGGGATCGGCAAAGGAAGAGCGGCCCCTAGCTGGCGTCCGGCGTGTTGTCGAATCCCGAGGTGATGGGTGTGTCGATGCGCTGCCCGCGCGCGCCGTTGGGGCTGTACCCCTCCACGATTTCGCCGAGCGCCTGGCGTTCCGCCGCTGAGGGGATCTCCTCCGGCTGCCCCGGAGCCGAGGCTACGTGCAGCGTCTGCGTCGGGAAGGCGAACTCGACCCCGAGGTCCTCCGCCAGCCGCATGATGTCGAGGTTGAGCACGTGCCGCGTGCGCAGCTCGTCGTTCCAGTTGGGCGCATCAATGAAGCAATACACCAGCACGTCGAGCGTGGAAGCGCCGAACCCGTGGAACTCGACGATGTAGTAGTCCTTCCGCATCCCCGGATTCGCCCGGATGAGTGCCCGCACGCCTTCGACGAACGCCTGCACCTGGTCCGGAGTCGTGTGGTAGGCGAGTCCCAGCGTCGTCTTGTAGCGCCGCCACTGCCGCAGCCCCATGTTGTCCACGTGCGTATCGACGATGCGCGCGTTCGGCACCGTCACCACCGAGTTGTAGAAGGTGCGAACACGCGAGGAGCGGAAGCCCACGTGCTCCACCGTCCCCTCAATGTCCTTCAGCACCACCCAGTCCCCCACCTGGAAGGGCCGGTCGGCGAAGATCGTGACGCCCCCAAGCAGGTTGCGCATCGTGTCCTGTGCGGCAAGCGCGACGGCCAGGCCGGTAAGACCCAGCCCCGCCACCAGCGATGTCACGTTCACGCCCAGGTTCCCCAGGATGAAGATGATCCCGATCACCACCATCACGCCCTTCAGCGTGGTGTTCAGCAGGGGGACGAGCTGGTCGTCGAGCCGGCTCTCCGTGGCCTCGGCCCGCCGCGCGAGGACGTCCGTGAAGATGTCGACCCCGCGGAAGCCGAGCCAGACCAGCGCCGCGGCGCCAAACAGGGTCGCGATCTGGTTGACCACGTGCTCGACGGTCGAGTTGAAGTCGAGGAGAGGGAATCCCAGCCCTACCGTGATCGCCACCATCAGGGCCCACAGCGCGCGGCCCAGCCGCTCCCGCTCCTTGTGCCAGAACTCACGGTCCTCTTGCGCAGCCCGTGCGTGCACGAACAGCTTCAGCGCCTGTGTCAGGAGCACCTGCGCCGCCACCGCCACCAGGACCATCACGCCTATGCCGATGAACTGCTCGACTTCGATCCCGATGTACGTATCCTCGAACCAGTCCGGCGTCAGAAACAGGGGCACGGCGTCCTCCGGTACGCCGTTAGCCTATCATTTGCTAAGGCGCACAAGCACATACGCAAGAAACAGCACGGAGCCCCCAGATGCCCCACCGCCCCTTCGTCCAGCTTGCCTACCACGTCCCCGACATCTTCGAGGCTGCCGAGCGCTGGGCCGCCGAGCGCGGCGCCGGGCCCTTCTATATCAACGAACACATCCCCGTGGAGCGCGCTCTCTACCGTGGCCAGCCCGGTGAGTTCGACCATTCCTCCGCCTACGGCCAGCTCGGCTCCGTCATGCTCGAGCTCGTCCAGCAGAACAACGACGGCCCTTCCGGCGTCCGCGACATGTACGCACCCGACGAGCAGGGCCTGCACCACTGCGCCACCATCGTCCCCGACTTCAAGGACGAGCTCGATCGCTACGAGGACCTCGGTTTCACCGTCGCCAACGAATTCTGGCTCGCCGGGGGTATGCAGTTCGCCTTCATCGACACGGTTGCGGTCTACGGACACATGGTCGAGGTTTACGAAGGCCAGCCTGGGCTGCTCCAGTTCTACGAGCTGATCGAAGCCGCTGCCGAAGGCTGGGACGGCTCCGACCCCATCCGCTTCGTCGCCGACATGAACCGCTAGCCGCCTACGGCGCTGCCCCCGGCATGATCCAGGTCGAAGGCGGGACCGCCTCGAAGCGCAGGCCTTCGCGGTCCGGTTCCAGGTTCGTGATCGTGAGCGTGAACGGCTCCAGGTAGTCCGCCTCGCCGTCCATTACCCGGAAGGGGCGGTCGTGCCCCGGGTAGATGATGTCGGCGGCGCTCAGCCCCTTGGCCACGCTCTCCCGGGCCTGTGTGAGCGACCCGAACACGATTGGCGGTTGCCGCGACTCGAGCACCCAGCTCGAGTGCACCGCGTCCCCCGATACGAGTGCCGCGCCCGCCGCCGTCTCCACCACCAGCCCGATGCTCCCCACTGAGTGCCCCGGCAACTCGATCACGCGCACGCCCGCCGCCAGCTCATCCCCCTCCACCACCTCTTGCAGCTGATGCGTCTCCAGCGCGAGCCCGGTCCAGTACGGTGTCGCCCAGTCGTTCTCGTGCGGAGAGCTCGCGTAGCTCCGCTCCCGCGGGTGCAGCAGCACCGGCGCCTCCGCGAAGCAGTCGAAGTTCTGGGCGTGGTCCCAGTGGGCGTGCGTCAGCACCACCGCGTCGATGTCCGCCTCCGTCAGGCCGCGTCGCCCCAGCGCGCCGCTTACCTCCCGTCGCCGCCCCACGTACGCCGGATCGACGAGGATGAACCGGCCCTCCGATTCCACCAGCGTCACCGAGCAGAACGCCGGCCGCCCCTGGTTGGTCGAGAACGAGAACCCATGCAGCAGAACGTCAACGGTAGCCACGAGCCGGAGCCTACGCCGCTGCCGCCCGCGCTGGGTAGAATCAGCCACGCGCGGCGTTCCGCCGCCGGAGGTCGCCATGAGCAGGGAGCAGTTGATCGAGATGGCCCGCCGCGAGGTCGAGAACCTCGCCGCCGACCGTATCGACCTCGCCGACGACGTCTTCAGGATGCCCACGAGCGCCTACTACGACCCCGACCGCTGGCGCCTCGAGGTCGACCGCATCTTCAAGCGGCTCCCCCTTGCCCTCGGCTTCTCCTGCGAACTGCCCGATCCCGGCGACTACCGCTCCCTCGATGTCTGCGGCGTGCCCGTCCTCATGGCGCGCGACATCGACGGCGAGGTTCGTGCCTTCGTGAACATGTGCAGCCACCGCGGCGCCATCGTGGTCGACGAAGGTCGTGGAAACTCCCGCGGCTTCCGCTGCCCCTACCACGCCTGGAGCTACGACCTCCAGGGGAACCTCGTCTCCATCTTCGACTCCGACAACTTCGGCGATGTCGACAAGTCCTGCTACGGCCTCACGCCCCTTCCGTGCTCCGAGCGCGCCGGGCTGGTCTGGGTCACCCTCAACCCATCCTCCGATGTCGACATTGACCTATTCCTCGCGGGCTACGACGAGATGCTCGACCACCTCGGCTTCGCCGACTGTCACGTCATCGGCCGCCAGAACCTCGACGGCCCCAACTGGAAGGTCGCCTACGACGGCTACCGGGACCTCTACCACATCCCCATCCTCCACCGGAACAGCTTCGGCCCCGACTCCGCCTACCAGCCCGACTACTACGCCTGGGGCTCGCACGTGCGCATGGTGTCCCCCACTCGCTTCACCCGCGCCGCCGACCTCCCCGAGGACCAGTGGCGCCTGGAGGATCTGACCCCCGGCATCTGGACCATCTTCCCCAACATCTCCATCGCCGGGGGCCGCGGCTCCGCCGCCTACGACGGCCAGGGCGGCACCACCCCCTTCATGGTTTCCCAGATGTTCCCCGGCAAGACGCCCGAGGAGTCCGTCACCATCCAGAACTTCCTCCTGCCCGAGGAGCCAGACCCCGACGACGAAGAGCGCTACGCCGAGATCATGAAGATGTACTTCGATGTGGTCGGCGACGAGGACTACTACACCGGTTTCCGCGTGCAGCGCGCCCTCAAGACCGGCGCCAAGGACCACAACCTCTTCGGTCGCAACGAGGGCGGCGGGCAGATGTTCCACAAGTGGGTTCAGGCCCTTATCGACACCGAGGACAAGGACCTGAACGCCCTCCTTGAGCGCGGCGTAGAGGCCTGACGCCCGCCCGGACGATGTAGGCTTGCCCGCGCGAGCTCGACTCGCGCAGGGGTGTCGTCATGAAGGGCTCCGAGTACATCGCGAAGAGCTGGCTTGCCTACGGCGTCGAAGCCATCTTCCTCGTCCCCACGAACCTCTTCGACTCCCTCGTCATGCTCGAAGGGACCGGCGTGCGCCGCGTCCTCACGCACGGCGAGAAGGCCGCTGGCTACATGGCTGACGGCTACGCCAAGGCGGCGGGACGCCCCGGCATCGTCATCAGCCAGGGTGGACCCGGCGCGACCAACCTTGCCGCCGGCCTCGCCGAGCCCTGGCAGGCCTCGACCCCCGTCATCGCCTTTACCGGGGCCCGTTCCGGCGCTCAGGCCTACAAGAACGCCTACCAGGACGTCCGCGCTCACTTCGAGAGCGTCACCAAGTTCAGCGCCGATGTGACCCGCACCGAGCGCCTGGCCGACCTCATCCCCCAGGCCTTCCGCGAGGCCACCTCCGGCGACCCCCGGCCCGTCCACCTCGCTATCGCCGCCGAAGCCGAGGCCGGCGAGGCCGACCTCCCCGAGCCCGTCGGCGACCCCCGCTACGCCACCTGCCCCTCCGTCCGCGCCGAGCCCCCCGCCGAGGGTATCGACGAGGCGCTGGCGCTCCTGCTCCAGGCCGAACGGCCCGTCATCATCGCCGGTGGCGGCGTCATGACCGCCGGGGCCTGGCCCGAGCTCATCGAGCTCGCCGAAAAGCTCGCCATCCCCGTCGCCACCTCCCTCTCCGGGAAGGGCGCCATCAACGAGAACCACCCCCTCGCCGTCGGCGTGCTCGGCTCCTACGCCCGCAAGTCCGCCAACGAGATCGTCGCCAACGCCGACCTCGCGCTCATCGTGGGAACGCGCACGGGCAGCCAGAGCACGAACGGCTGGACCCTTCCGAGCCGTGAGGCCGACATCATCCACATCAACGTCGACCCCTCCGAGCTGGGCCGAAACTTCCCCGCGAACACGAAGGTTGGCATCGCCGCCGACGCGAAGGTTGCCCTCTCCGCCCTCGTCGCCGCCGCCGGCGACACGGTCCGGCCGCCCGGTGAGTGGGTGGCCGAGGTCCAGCGAATCGTCCGCCATTGGTGGGAAGGCAAGGAACCCCTCCTCGCCTCCGCCGACGCCCCCATCCGCCCCGAGCGCCTCTGCCGCGAGCTGACCGAGACCCTCCCCCCCGACGCCGTCGTCGTCGCCGACACCGGCTACGCCGCCGCCTGGTCGGGCGCCTTCTTCGAGCTGCGTCAGCCCGGCAAGCGCTTCTTCCGCTGCGAAGGCTCGCTGGGCTGGGCCCTGCCTGCCGCCCAGGGCGTAAAGGTCGCCGTCGGCGACACGCCTGTCATCTGCTTCACCGGCGATGGCGGCTTCTGGTATCACCTCGGCGAACTCGAGACGGCGGTCCGCTACGGGCTCAACGTCGTCTACGTCGTCCTCAACAACCACGCCCTCGCTTTCGATACGCACATCCTCGACTTCCGCTTCGAGAGCAAGGCCTACGAGCTCGCGGAGTTCGGCGACGTCGACTTCTCCGCTGTCGCCCGCGCCGTCGGCTGCGACGGCGTCCGCGTGACCGATCCCGCCCGCCTCCGCGGCGCCATCGAGGACGCCCTCGGCAACGCCCGCCCGACCGTCATCGACGTGGTCATCGACCACGATGCGGTCGCTCCCGTGACCGCCTACGACCGCGCCGGCCGCCGCGAGCGGATGGTGGTCGACGACCTCGACGAGATCGTCACCAGCCGTGGAGACGGCGGCCCGCCCGCGTGACCGCTCCCCCCGGCCTTCCCCTCCGCCGCCCCCTCGCCGCGCGGCTCCTCCCCTCGCGCTACTACTACGGCTGGTACGTCGTGGTCGGCGTGGCGCTCGTCATGCTCTGCGGCATCGGGGTGGGCTACTACGGGCTCGCCGTCTTCCTGAAACCCCTGCAGCAGGCCCACGGCTGGTCGAACGCGAGCGTCAGCGGCGCCACCGCGGTCTACTTCGTCGTCTCCGGAATCTCCGCCGCCGCCGTAGGCCCCGCCATCGACCGGCGGGGTCCCATGCTCTTCCTCGTCGTCGGGGTCGTCGTCACCGCCGTCACCGTCGGGTGCATCGGCTTCGTCGAGGAGCTGTGGCAGCTCTACGCCGTGTACGTGGTCCTTGCCGCCTCTTTCGGCATGGCTGGCGGCGTCTCGACGAATGTCATCATGGCGCGCTGGTTCATCCGCCGCCGCGCCCGCGCCATGAGCATCTCCGCGACAGGCGTCTCCTCCGCGGGCGTGATGTTGCCGCCTCTCGGAGCCTGGCTCATCGCCTCGGGCGGCCTCGAGCTCACGACCCCCGTCATCGCGGCCTTCACCCTCGTGGTGGGGCTCCCCGTCATCTTCCTCGTGCTCGTCTGGGACCCGAGCCAGATGCGCCTCCCGCCCGACGGCGCCGTCCCCCAGACCGGCCCGCCGCCGTCCGCCTCCCTCAGCGAGGAGGTCCAGACGCGCCGCTGGACCCTCACCCAGGCCATGCGCACCCTTTCCTTCTGGGCCGTTGCGATTGCCTTCGTCCTCGTCCTGCTGGCCCAGACCGGCTTCCTGATCCACGAGATCGCGTTCCTCGAGGATCGCACCGGCTCGCGCACCGCCGCCTCGCTCGCGCTCAGCATCGGCGCCGTCGGCAGCATCGTCGCCCGCCTCATCCTCGGCGGATACGCGGACAACCTGAGCAAGCGCCACATCACCGCCGGGCTCTTCGCCTGGCAGGCCGCATCCGTGCTCCTCATGGTCTACATCGACACGGCCGCAACCAACTACCTCTTCGCCTTCACCTTCGGCTGCACGATCGGGAACGTCTACATGATGCAGTCGCTGCTCACGAGCGAGATCTTTGGGTACGTCTCCTTTGGCGCGGTCTTCGGCATGATCTCCTTCACGAGTCAGGTCAGCAGCGGCGCCGGCCCCCTCCTCGTCGGCCTGCTCGAACAGGCCACCGGCCGATACGAGTCGGCCTTCCTCGTAACCGCCGCCATCACTCTTGCCGCCGCCCTCGTCGTCCTCCTCGCCCGCCCCGTGAGCCCGCCGGAGCGAGCATCCTCCCCTGCCTACGCCCCCTTGTAGAGCCCCCGCTCCCGGATGTAGTCCGCGACCCCTTCGGGAAGGTCGTCGCTCCCCTCCCCTGCCTCGATACGGGCACGGATTTCGCTCGAGGAGATGCGCCCATGCTCCTCGTCGAGCGCCATCGTGATGATGCGATCGGCGTACCGCGAAGCTTGCTCCGCTACCCACTCCCGCATCGCTCCCGGCGTGACCTCCCCGCGGTTGGCCGCGATCACGCGGTGGCGCTCGAAGAACGGGTCCAGCACGACTTCCATCGGGCCATCGTAGTACTGCTCGTCGAAGAGCCGGATGAGCGTGTCGTACCCCAGCACGAAGTCGAAGCTCGCCTCCGGCCAGGCATCGCGTAGCCCTGCTGCTTGATCCACGATGCGCGCCTGGTTCGCCCCCAGCACCGCCAGCCCCGACCGCGATTCCCTCGCGGCCAGCAGCATCCCGATGCGGTCCTCCAGCGACGCCCCCTCGACCCCCTTGGCCACGTTCCGCGTCGTCAGCAGCGCCGCGCCCCCCGTCACGCCCACCACCCCCTGCGCGAGGTCGAGCAGGCGCAGGTGCGCCCGCGTCGGTGGGTTGAAAGCCGAAGGCAGCACCGCCCACCCGCCCCGCAGCCCTTCGCCCGCATCGAATCGCGTGACCGCTGGCGCTTCGCTCCCCGCCAGTTCCGCCAGCCGCTCCTCGATCGTTCCCGCCATCCCGCGATTCTAGGGCGTCGCGGCCACACTCCCGCCGCCGGCCTTGCCTCCCCGCCCTCCGCCCCCCTAGCGTGGCGACCGTGCCGGTTTCGCGGACACCGATGGCCGTGCTCCTCGTTGGCGTCCTTGGCATCTCCTGGGCCGCCATCTTCGTGCGCCTCGCCGATGAGGCTCCCGCCCTCACGATCGCCGCCTACCGGCTCCTCTTCGCGGCCGGACTACTCCTGCTGTTCGTCGCCGTCGCTCGCGCCCGCGGCAAGCTCTCCCTCCCGCCCCGCTCCAGCCTCCCGTTGCTGGCGCTCTCCGGTGTGTTCCTCGCCGGCCACTTTTGGAGCTGGTTCGCGTCCCTTGAACACACCTCGGTCGCCTCGAGCGTCGTCATCGTCGGTCTGCAGCCCCTCCTCGGCGCGCTCATCGCCTACGCGGTCCTCCGCGAACGCCCCTCCTCCCGCGAGTACGGCGGCCTCGCCGTCGCCGTCGTCGGGCTCGTCTGCATCGCCGCCACCGACCTCGCCCGCGGCATTGAGTTCTTCATCGGTGACCTGCTCGCCCTTCTCGCCGCCCTCTTCGTCGCCGTCTCGCAGACCATCCGCCGCAAGACGCGCCACGAAACCGGCGCCCTCCCCTACTCCGCCGTCGCCTACACCGCCGCTGCTGTCACGCTCTGGCTCGCCGTCCTCATCGTCCGTCCTTCGATCAGTGGGTTCGCCGCCGACGCCTGGATGTTCATCGTGCTGCTCGCGCTCATCCCCCAGCTCGTCGGGCACACGTCCATCAACTGGGCCCTCGGGCACCTGCGCGTCGTCACCGTCGGCCTCGCGATCCTCGGGGAGCCTCTACTCGCGACGCTCTACGCCATCCCGGTGCTGGGCGAGACGCCGCCGATCGGCGTCCTCATCGGTGGACCGCTCATCGTCGCGGGCGTCGCCCTCGGACTCAGCGGTTCCCGCGCGCCCGTCGAGCCGCCAGCGTGAGCGTCGTCACGTCGGGGGGCGTCGCGATCGCCCGGCGGATGGCCGCCTCGTGCTCGCCGTCGTGCTCCACCCAGACCGCCAGGTAGCCTCGAAGCGGGAACGCCAGCTGCTCGCCCCACTCGTTCAGCGCCCCTGCCACCCGCACCTCCCGATCCAGCGTTTCGACCGACATCCCCAGCACCGTCCCCACCGCCCGTTCCCGGGACTCCCGCATCGTTTCAACCAGCGCCTCGACCGATTGCTCCCGTACCCGGTCCATGAGCTCAACCCGCCGTGCTTCCAGAACCTCCACGTCGTCCGTCTTGCCCGCCCACAGCTCCTCGTACGGGTCCCGCGCGGCCTCCACCAGCTCCAGAAGCATCTGGTCGACCGTGGCGACATGCCGCAGGTGGTCCAGCGCGGTCCAGGCGTCCCCGGAATCCTGTCGCTCCCAGTAGTCGTCCGGCACCGACTCGATCAGCCCCTCCAGCACCTGCCGCCGCGCAGCCCCCCGCTCGACCAGTGTCCGTATCTCCGGAACCGCAACCATGCCCCGACTGTACCAGACCCCTCCGCCACCCCCGCGACCTGCCCCTGAGAACCTCGCGGGCTACACTTCCTTCGGTGCGCCTCCTCCTCTTCGACATCGACGGCACCCTCATCGCGAGCGGCGGCGCCGGGCGGGACGCCATTGCCGATGCCTTCTCCGACGAATTCGGCCTCGCCGGCCTCGACGGTGTCCAGATCGATGGCCGCACCGACACCGGCATCTTCGAGGACGCCCTCCGTCTCGCCGGCGTCGACCCCACCCCCGCCGCTATCGACCGCATGACCGAGGCCTATATCGCCCGCCTCCCCGAGGCGCTCCGGACCCACAAGGGCCGCGTCCTCGAAGGCGTCGTCGACCTCCTCGACGCCCTCGACGGCGCCGGCGCCGTGGTCGGCCTCGCCACCGGGAACGTCGCCCGGGGCGCCGAGCTCAAGCTGCGCCACTACGGCATCTGGGACCGCTTCGTGGGGGGCGGCTTCGGCGATGTCTCCTCCGACCGGGACAGGGTTCTCGCCGCCGCCGTCGAAGAGCTCGCCCGAGTCGGCGGCGTCGAACCGTCCGCCGCCAGCCCCGTGGTCATTGGAGACACGCCCCGTGACGTCAGCGCCGGGCACGCCGTCGGCGCCCGCGTCCTCGCGGTCGCGACCGGCAACTACGATGAGGCCGCCCTCCGCGAGAGCGGCGCCGACTTCGTCCTGCCCGACCTGCGCGACACGCAGGCCGCCCTCGAAATCCTGCTCGGCTAGCTCCCCAGCGCCCCGATTCGCTCGCGCAGCCCTTCCGCCCGCGATTGCGCCTGCGCCAGCCGGTCGCGCTCGCCCTGCACCACCGCCTCGGGCGCGCGCTCCAGGAAGCGCTCGTTCGCGAGCTGCTTCTCCAGCCGCGCAATCTGCCCGTCCGCCTCCGCCAGTTCGCCCTCGAGCCGTTCACGCTCGGCCGTCAGGTCGACCTCCGGCAGCGCCAGCGCCACTTCCGTGTCGCCGACGCGCGCGAACGCGTACTCCCCTTCGGGGAGCCCTGCGTCCGCCGCCGTCACCTGCGGCTCGACCCGCGACGTGAACGCCGTCGCCGCCGCCGTCTCGCCCAGCGCTGTGGCCTGACCGCTTGCGCGCAGGTACACGGCCGGACGCGCGCCTGCCTCCAGGCCCTTCTCGGCGCGCAGGTTGCGGATGGCGCGGTTCACGTCGATCACGTGACCCATCGCCGTCTCCGCCGCTGGGTCGTGCCAGACACCCGCGCTCTTTGGGAACCACGCCACGATCAACGCCGGGGCGAGGTCGTCGTCGAGGTGCTCTCGCAGCTTCCCCCAGAGCTCTTCGGTCACGAACGGCATGATCGGGTGCAACAGGCGCAGGCCGTGGTCGAGCACGTGCGCGAGCACCGCCAGCGGACGCTCGTCGCCCTCCCGCAGCCGCACCTTGCTCATCTCCACGTACCAGTCCGCCAGCTCGTTCCAGAGGAAGTCGTGGATGCGCCGCGCCGCCTCCCCCACCTGGTACGCCTGCAGCAGCGAGTCGACGTCGCCCTCAAGCCCTTCGAGCCGCGAGAGCAGCCAGCGGTCCTCCAGGGCAAGCGTGTCCCGATCGGCCGCATGGGGACGCTTCACGCGCCGCCCCTCCAGCTGCATCAGCACGTAGCGAGTGGTGTTCCACAGCTTGTTGGCGAAGTTCCGGGCCGCGACCATCCGCTCCTCGGTGTACTTCATGTCTTGGCCGAGCGTTCCCATCGTCAGCAGCGCGAAGCGGAACGCGTCCGCCCCGTACTGGCCCGCCGCCACCAGCGGATTCACCACGTTCCCGCGCGACTTCGTCATCTTCACGCCATTCGCGTCGCGGATGAGCCCGTGGAAGATGACCGTGCGGAAGGGGATGTCGCCGTCCGGCGCGTGCTCGCGCATGTTGTAGAGCCCGAACAACACCATCCTGGCGCACCAGAAGAACATGATGTCGTAGCCCATCTGCATGTCGGTCGTCGGGTAGAAGTAGCGCAGGTCCTCGGTATCCTCCGGCCAGCCCAGGTCCGCGTGCGGCGCCAGCGCCGAGGAGAACCACGTGTCGAGCACGTCCTCCTCCTGCCAGATTTCCCTGCTCCCGCACGACGCGCACATATCCGGATCCTCGACGGCGACGGTCATCTTCCCGCAGTCGCAGTACCACACGGGAATCTGGTGCCCCCACCAGAGCTGGCGGCTGATGCACCAGTCGCGCAGGTTGTCCGTCCAGTTCAGGAACGTGGTCGCCATCCGACCCGGCACGATGCGGATGCGTTCGTCCCGAATGGCCGCGCTCGCCGCGCTCGCCAGCGAGACGCCCGGCTCGTACTCCTTGTTCACGTCGACCCACCACTGCTCGCTCGGCAGCGGCTCGATCACGAAGTCGCATCGCTCGCAGCGGCCCACGCTGTGCGTGTACGGCTCCGTCTTTTCGAGGAAGCCGCCATCCTCCAGGTCGCGCACGATTGCCGTCCGCGCTTCATCGACGGTCATCCCCTCGTAGGGGCCCGCCTCGTCATTCATGTGGCCGTCCTCGTCGACTGCCACGATCACGTCGAGGTCGTGCCGCTGCCCGATCTCCCAGTCGAGCGGGTCGTGCCCGGGGGTGACCTTCAGCGCGCCCGTGCCGAACTCGGGCTGGATCGAGTCGTCCGCCACCACCGGCAATTCGCGGCCCATGATCGGCAGCAGCACCGTCCGCCCGATGCGGTCCTCGTAACGCTCGTCCTCGGGGTGCACGGCCACGCCCGTGTCCGCCACCATCGTCTCCGGACGCACTGTCGCGACGGTCACAGCGTCGGGCAGCGGCATGCCGCCTTCTCCCACCACCGGGTAGCGCACGTAGTAGAGCTGCGCCTCCTCCTCCTCGTGCTCGACCTCAAGGTCGCTCAGGGCGGTGCTGCAGCGTGTGCACCAGTTGATCATCCGCAGCCCGCGATAGATGAGGCCGTCGTTGTAGAGGTTCACGAACGTCGTGCGCACCGCCCGCACGATGTGCGGGTCCAGCGTGAACGTGTCGCGGCTCCAGTCGGCGCTCGCGCCCAGCCTGCGGTGCTGCTCGTAGATGCGCGGCCGCAGCTGCCGCACCCACTGCCAGACGCGCGCCTCGAACCCCTCACGCCCGAGGTCGTGTCGCGTGAGCCCTTCCTTCTGGAGCTCGCGCTCCATCACGTTCTGCGTGGCGATGCCGGCGTGGTCCTCGCCCGGCAGCCAGAGCGTCGGCTCGCCCTGCATCCGGTGCCAGCGCACGAGCGTGTCCGTGAGCGCGTCCTCGAGCCCGTGGCCGAGGTGCAGCTCGCCCGTCACGTTCGGAGGCGGCATCACGATGCTGTAAGGCGCCTCGCCCGGTACGACGCGCGCGCGGAAGTACTCGCCTTCCTCCCAGAAGGCGTAGATGCGGTCTTCCACCGTGCTCGGCTCGTAGGCGGAGGCGAGCCGCGTGCTTGCTGGCGCGTCGGTCATCGTGATTCCCTCATCGATGCGGAAACGCCGCCCCCCGGCGGCGCGTTCTCAAAGTGTAGCAGCAGGCCCCGCAACGCTCGGGCGAGGCGTCAGGGCGCGGCCAGCCGCGCGACCACGGCGGCGACGTTCTGCATGACATCCGGCAGGTTCGCCTCAAGTTCAGTGAGGATGTCGCCCTCGGCCATGTCCGAGATCCCCCGCACCTCCAGGAAAGGGACTCCGGAGAAGAGCGCGCTCCGTGCGCCTCCCGCGCCCTCGAACGCAACCGCCAGCGCCTCCGTGCGGGCGCGAATGTCCTCCTTCCGCTCCCGGTCGGAGATGCCCTCGTCGCCGCTCGCGATCGGCGCGAAATGGACCCGGAAGGGAGCGTCTGCCTCAGCGACCGTCCCGGCGAGCATGGTGAGGTGCTCGCCGGATCCGTCGATCCGCGGAGGCACCCGCCGGAGCACTTCCGAGTAGAAGTCGTGCTCGACCGTAGCCGTCCCGACGACGACGTCGCCCACCCCAACCGAATCGGCGAGCGCCCCTGCCACCCCCGCGCAGACGACCAGGTCGACATCGGGCAGGTGGTCCAGCAGGTGCTGGGTCGTCACGCCGTACTGGACCTTGCCGAAGCCGCCCTCGGCGAGGACGACAGCGGGGGCGGTGTACTCCCGTACAGGAATCCTGCCCGCCGCCCGGAGCATGGGAAGTCCCCAACGCTCGTCGAATGCTCCCGCAAGAGCCTCAAACTCGGCCGTTATCGGGGCGACAACCAGCATCGGCATGGTGCCTACATCGCCCCCAATCGCCGGGCCGCCTCGGCCAGCGTCTCGTCAGACTTCGAGAACGTGAACCGCACGAACCGCGACCCCGCTGCCTGGTCGTGGTAGAAGCTCGACCCCGGCACCGGCGCCACCCCCACCCGCTCGATCAGGTGCAGCGCGAACGCCGTGTCGTCGCCTCCGAAGCCGAGGTCGCCGAAGTCCGCCATCACGTAGTACGCCCCCTCAGGCCTGTGGCACTCGAATCCCGCCTCCCGCAATGAGATGAGCAGCCGGTCGCGCTTCCCCTGGTACATCGCGCGCAGCTCCGGGTAGTACGGCTCGCCCTGCTCCAGCGCGACCGCTCCCGCCTGCTGCAGCGGCGCCGGCGCGCCCACCGTCAGGAAGTCGTGCACCTTGCGAATCGCCTCGCTCAAGTCCGGCGGCGCGACCACGTACCCCAGCCGCCACCCCGTCACGCTGAACGTCTTCGAAAGCCCGCTGATCGTCACGGTGCGGTCGTACATCCCGGGCAGCGTCGCCATCGGCAGGTGGTGGTGCTCGTCGAAGAGGATGTGCTCGTAGATCTCGTCGGTGAAGCAGAGGCAGTCGAACTCCTGGCAGAGCGCCGCGATCTGCCCCAGCTCCTCGCGGTCGAACACCTTGCCGCTCGGGTTGTTCGGCGAGTTCACGATGATTGCCTTCGTCCTCGGGCCGAACGCCGCTCGCAGCTCTTCCGGGTCGAACACGAAGTCGAGCCCCCGCAGCGTCACGAACTTGAGCGTCGCCCCGCTCATAGCCGCGTCGGGCACGTAGTTCTCGTAGAACGGCTCGAAGACGATGACCTCGTCGCCCGGCTCCACGAAGGCGAGCATCGTCGCCATCATCGCCTCGGTCGCCCCGCAGGTGACCGTCACCTCGCGTTCTGGGTCTACGTCGAGCCCGTAGTGGCGACCCACCTTGCTGGCGACTGCTGCCCGCAGGCGCGGGTCGCCCCACGTGATCGCGTACTGGTTCACGTCCGCCTCGATTGCGTCGATGGCCGCGCGCTTCACGAAGTCGGGTGCGGGAAAGTCGGGGTAGCCCTGGGCGAGGTTGATGGCGTCGTGCTCGAACGCGAGCCGCGTCATCTCACGGATGACGGACTCCGAGAACACCGACGTTCTCGCAGCGACGACAGGATGCTGGGACATGCCCGCGATTTTACGGACGGCCCCCGAACGCGCTTCTGGACCTGGGACCGCTAACCCGAAGCCCGCAACAGCACGATCGGGATCTGGCGGTCGGTTTTAGTCTCGTAGCCCGCGTACTGGTCGGAGGCGGCCTTGAAACGGTCGTACAGGCGCTGCCGGTCCTCATCCGCCGCCGTCTCGGCCAGCATCTCGCGGCGGCCGTCGCGAGTGTGCACCTCGACGGTCGCATTGGCGACGAGGTTGCCGTACCACGCCGGGTTCCGGGGCGCGCCCGCGGCCGACGCCACCACCACCAGCGCGCCGTCCTCCTCCAGATAGAGGAGCGGCATCGTGCGCCGTTGCCCCGACCGCCGCCCCGTCGTGGTCAGGAGCAGCACCGGCAATCCCCCGAGCCTGCCGAGCAGCCGCCCGCCGCTGAGGCGGTACACGAGGACGTGGAACGGAACGAACAATCGTTGAAACAGACTCATCGTGGGCATCCTGCGCAGTTGGGCCGCTTGCGACAAGCCCCGCGCCTCCGCCCCGCGCTACGCGACTCGCTTGACGGTCCCGAACGAGCTCCCCGACGAGCGCGTCTAGCCTTTCAGCTCCCGCAGCATCACGACCGGTATCTTCCGGTCGGTCCTCGCCTCGTGCCCGGCGTAGTGGCCCGACCCCTCTTTGAACAGGTCGTAGAGGCGTTGCCGGTCCTCTTCCGGCGCCGGGTCGGCCCGCATCGTGCGCTTTTTCCCGCGGGTCTCGACCACCACCTCGGGATTCGCCACGCAGTTGTAGTACCAGGCGGGGTTACGCGGCCCGCCCCAGAGCGAGGCCGGGATGAGGAGGGCTCCCTCGTGCTCGACGTAGAGCAGCGGCGAGGTCTGCTGCCTGCCGGTCCGGGCACCCGTGGTCGTCAGCAGCAGGACCGGCAGCCCGAACTTCCCCATCAGCCATCCACGGGTCAGCCGGAACACGAACGTGTGAAATGGCGCGAACAGCTTCAGGAAGAACATCTGCAACCGGAACATCAGCGATTCGGACCCCGGTTCATCGGGAACGGCTGCCAGCGGCGCAGGTTGGTACGTGGCAGCACCTCCGGATTCACCGCGCTCCGCGGCCAGCGACCCTGCAGGGCCGTGGCGATCTCGCGCCCCGTGCGCCTGCGCGTCTCCGGCATCATCCGGGCCGTCGCCGAGGCCACGTGCGGCGTCACGATCACGTTGTCCATGTGCAGGAGCGGGTTCTCCGCGTTGGTCGGCTCTACCTCGAACACGTCTAGCGCCGCCCCCGCGATCTCTCCGTCCTCCAGCGCCGCGATCAGCGCCGTCTCGTCGACCGTCGGACCCCGCCCGTTGTTCACGAAGATCGCCGAGGGCTTCATCGCAGCGAAGTGCTCGGCCTTCATCAGGGGTCGCGTCTCCTCGTTCAAGGGCGCGTGCATCGAGACGAAGTCGGAGCGCTCCAGCATCTCCATCAGGCCCACCGGCTCGACGCCTTCGGCCGTCATCGTCAACTCGCTCACGAACGGGTCGAAGGCGATCACGTGCAGCCCAAACGGCTGCAGCCGTCGCGCCACCGCCCGCGCGATGTTCCCGAAGGAGATCAGCCCCACCGTCTGTCCCCACAGCCGCGGTACGTCGCGGAAGACCGGTCGCGCCCCGCGCCAGTCGCCCTCGCGCATGAGCCGGTCCATCAGCTTCAGGCGGCGCGCGGCGGCCAGCAGCAGCGCCACCGTGTGGTCCGCCACCTCCTCGACGAAGATGTCGGGCACGTTCGTCACGACGATGCCCTTCTTCGTCGCTGCCTCCACATCGACCGTGTCCGCGCCGACGCTGCTGAGGCCGATCACGACGCACTTGTCGAGCCCCTCGATGATCTCGGCGGTGATGCGCCGCCCCGGCGCGATCACTGCGTCGGCGTTTCGAGCCGCCTCGGCGAACTCGGCGTCCGTCTTCGCCGGGATCTCCAGGATCGTCGCGCCGATTGGGTCGAGCGCCTCCCGCTCGTAGCGGAAGTCGCCCATCCCTGAACCCTGGCGCGCCTGCGCCGCAACCACATAGCCGCCTGACTCGTCAGCCATCATCCATCTCCCTGTCCTGCTGGGTGCGCGCGATTCTCACGCCCGCGGTCGGGCCTGTCTACGGTGCCGGGGATAGAGGAGGGGTCAGGCGGGAACTGGCACGCCTGCGCGTACCGCCGGCACTGCCGCGCTGCGGAAGAACCCGACGACCGCGCCGCCCTGCAGCAGGCTCGACACGTACACAGCGCCCTCCGGCACCCGGTCCGTGACCGTTGCCGGGGCCCGCAGCGTGACTTCGCCGTCGGTCAGCTCAATCTCGTCGTCGTTCGAGATGCCGAGGCGCTCGGCGTCCTCTTCGCTGACCTGGATGTGGTCGTAGCGGTGCAGCTGCTCCGCCTCGGGATGTCGCAGCGCCGCCGCGTCGGCCGCGGTGTACTGGTCACGACCGGTGATGATGCGCAGTCCTCCGCCGCTGGCCGGGGCGTCGGCTACCGGCGCCGTCGAGCCCTGGCCCGACGCCGCCACCTCGAGCCGCACGCCCTCGCCAATGATGATGTCGGCGGCGGGCTGGTAGGCGGGCGTCTCGTTCGCGATGGCGGCGAGTGCTGTCTCCGGGTCGGCGGGAACGTCGACGTCGAGTGCGCCCGCGAGCGCTGAGAGCGCCGCGAAGCACGTCACCGCGTCGCCCTCCGGCGCGATCGCCGGTTCGAGGCGCTGTACGCGGAAGTCGCCCTGCGTGTAGGTGCCGCGTGAGGCGTAGGAGCGTCCCTCGGCGAGCACGGCCGTCGCGCGCTTCGCCGTCTCGTGCGCCACATTGTCGATGACGACCAGCGCGTCGAGCTCATCGAGCGCGGCTGCCGCGCCCGGCAGGCGCATCGTGGGGTCGTCGCGTACGACGACGAGGCCGCTCAGCCCTTCGAGCGGGTTGTCGCTCCCCTCGGCTGCCACGCCCACGTCGAGCAGGCCGTGTGTGTTCACTTCCGGCGGCGCGACCACGAGGTGGTCCGAGGCCGCATCGCCGTGCAGCGCGACCGCAAGGTTCGCCGCCCCGCCCGCCATCGCCCCCGCAAGCGCGGGCGAGACCGGGTTCGGCGCGCAAACCACGATGGCGCCTTCGGAGCCGCGCAGCGCGTCCGCGGCTGCGGCGATGTCGCCGGTTGCCGCCCCGCCCGCGACGGCGTCCGCGAGGGCGGCAGCCGCCTGCCCCTCCTCGCCGGCTGCCGGACGGATCCAGTGGGTCGCGAAGTCGACAAGCTCGCTCCGCAGCGCGCCGATGACGACCAGCGTCGCCTTCTCGTGCGCGACCGCGTCCTTGATGCGGACGCTGAGGACGTTGTGGCTCTCCTCGAGGTCGTCGGCGACCACGACGATCGCCTTCGCCTTCGGGATGCGGGTCATGTCAGTGGCCACCCGCCACGTGCCCAGGCGCGCTTCCAGCGCGTCCTTCGCGGCCCGCATCACCGGCCCGAGGGGGCTGTCGGCCGTCGTGCCGAAGGCGCCGCTGGCGATGAGCCTCGCGAGGTACGCCTCTTCGTTCGTGACGGTGCCGCCCACGAGCACGCCCACGCGACCCTTGCCGGCGGCCTCGCGCAGGGCGCTCGCCGCCTCCGTCGCCGCGTCCTCGATCGAGGCTGGCGCCTGGATGACCCCGCGCTTCACGAGGTGGCGTGAGAGTCGCTCGCGCGGCTTCAGGGAGTCGTAGTGGTAGCGCCCGCGGACGCAAATCTGGTCACCGGAGAACTCGTTGCCGGGTCCGGGCCGCACGATCACGCCGCGCCCCTCGCGGGAGCCCATGCTGATGCTGCACCCGACCGCGCAGGAGTCGCAGGTCGTCGTCGTCCAGGTGTCCGGCTTCGCCACCCACTTGTTCGGATGCTCCATGAGCGCCGCCGTCGGGCAGACGTCGATGCAGGCGCCGCTGAAGTCGCAGTTGCTCTCGTGGATGGCGCCGCCCGCCCCGAACGTGATCTGCAGGTCGAAGCCGCGTCCGCCCAAGGTGATCGCGCTGGTGTGGCGCTTCTCCTCGCAAACCCGCTGGCAGCGCGTGCAGATGATGCACATCTGGGGGTCGAACTCCATGTACGGGTTCGCCCGGTCCGCCGGTGGCTGCGGCGCCTGGTAGTAGGTGCGCTCCTCGCCCACCCACGGCTCGTACCCCGACATTCCCACCATCTCGCAGGTCGCCTGCAGTTCGCACCGGTAGTTCTTCGAGCAGGTCAGGCAGCGATGCGTGACCACGTCGTCGCGCAGGCAGATGTCGCCCGGGTGGCAGTGCTCGCGCCGGTGGCACGTCAGGCACCGCTCGCTGTGATTCGAGATGAGCACGGAAAGGACGGCACGGCGCCCTTCCTG
Source organism: Chloroflexota bacterium (assembly GCA_026702615.1). GTDB lineage: Bacteria > Chloroflexota > Dehalococcoidia > Tepidiformales > Tepidiformaceae > UBA2991. Next base: position 85,093 of record JAPPBY010000033.1, read on the forward strand.
CACCTCGTCGGTGTCGGTGCGCACCACCATCCCGTCCTGCACGACGCTCGTGCAGGCCAGCTGCAGCCCGGGAGGCCCTTCGATGTCGACCAGGCAGGTGCGGCAGCCCGCGTACGGCTTCAGCCCGTCCACGTAGCACAGGTTCGACATGTAGATGCCGTTGTTCTTCAGAACCTCAACGAGGGGCGCCCCTTCGGGCGCCTCGATCGTGCCGCCATTCGCCGTGATCGTCGCCATTGCCTAGAGCCGGTGGAAGTCGCCGTCGGGGTCGGGCGCCTTCATCCCGTTCGGGTAGGTGTTGTCGTTCCGCTTCAGGAACGACTGCGCCATCCGGCTCAGCGCGTGCTTGTCGCGGTACATCTCGTCGAAGTTCGTGACCGCGTCGTCGAGCGGTCCGCCCGGCTGGATCGCCTCGTAGGGGCAGGCCTCGGTGCACAGTCCGCAGTACATGCAGATGCGGAAGTCGATCTCGTAGCGGTCGATGTTGCGGCGGCCCTCGGCGTCCTGGCTGGTCGCCACCAGGATGCAGCCGTCGGGACAGGCCTGCGCGCAGGTGCTGCAGCCCGTGCAGCGCTCCTCGAACCAGAGCAGGTTCGTGCGCGCGTACACCGGAACCGGTCGCGAGACCTCCGGGTACTCAAGCGTATCCACGGGCTTGAACAGCTGGCGCAGCGTCAAACCCAGTCCGCGCGCGATGCCCGTGCCGTAGGCCATCCGATCCTCCCCGGAGAAGCGGCCCGATCGTAGCCGCCCCGCCTCGTGATGACAATCACGAGCCCTCCGCGAACGCGTAGACTCCGCCGGTCAATCACCCCTACGGAGGCGAACCATGCTCTTTGAGCTGCGTCAGTACCGCATCAAGGCCGGACGGCAGGCGGCCTGGGTCGAGTTCATGGAGAACACGATCATCCCCTTCCAGCAGTCGAAGGGCATGGTCATCCTCGGCAGCTTCACCGACGAGGAAGACGAGACCGTCTACATCTGGGTTCGCCGCTTCCGCGACGAGGCCGAGCGCGAGGCGCAGTACGAGGCCGTCTACCAGAGCGACGAGTGGAAGAACGACATCGGCCCCCAGATCCCCGAGATGATGGAGCGCGAAGGCGTCGTCGTCCGCCGCCTCAACCCCACCCCCCACTCCGCCATCCAGTAGCGCGGGTCCCTTACACCACTTCGTCGGGGCTGAGCAGGGCCGCGGTGGCCTCCCGATCCTCGGTGTTCAGCGCGACCGTCGCGTACCCCTGGTGGCGGTCGAGGATGTGCAGGCTCTGGATATTGATGCCCGCATCGCGAAAGCGCGCCGCCACCTTCGCCAGCGCCCCCGGCTCATCTCGCAGCCGGATCAGCAGCGCCTCGTCCGTCACCGCGCGGTAGCCCGCGTCCACCAGGCAGTGGAGCGCCCGGTCGTGGTCGCCCTCCTCCGTCGAGAGCGTGACCAGTCCGGTCTCCCCGGTGCGCTCCGTGTTGATCGCCACGAGGTTCACGTCGGCGCGCGCCAGCGCCTCCGTAATCTCCGCGATGATGCCGACCCTGTTCTGAACCGCCACCGTTATCTGCTTCACCGAAACCCCCTCATGTCTCCGTCGAGCCGCTGCTGCCTGCGCAGGCGTCCACGATCTCGTCGACCATCGCGCGGGTGACGTGCGGCATCGTGACGATGTGCGCGATGTCGCCGAGCGGCGCGAGCTGCCACGCCTGCACGATCGCTTCCGCTGGTCTCGGGAAGACCACCGTCACCGAGTGCCGGTTGCGCCAGGCGGCGATGCCCTTCTCGTTGAAGCGCTCGACCGCGTACGCGGCCGTGTCGAGCATGTCCCCGACGAGCGTTCGCAGACCGTCGAGCCCGTAGTGCTCGAGGGCGTACCAGAGGATGAGTGGTGTGAACCCGCTGCGTGAACCCGGCACGGTCGTGTCGAGCGTGCCCAGGTACTCGACCGAGCGCGCGACGGTGTTCACGTAGTCGCTCTTCGTCAGGACGACGCCGCAGGGCAGTGGCGCGCCGATCACTTTGTGCCCGCTCAGCGAGACGCTGTCGATGCCCGCGTCGAACCCGTATGGCTGCGGGTCCTCGACGAACGGCAGGATCAGGCCGCTGAGCGCTGCGTCGGCGTGGATGTAGTGGTTCGTGATCGCGAGGTCCTCGAGGATGGCCCGCACCCGCGTGAGGTCATCGACGGCTCCCTTCATGGTCGTGCCGATGTTGGCCATCACGATGACCGGCGTGTCGCGGTGGATGCGCACGGTCTCGTACAGATCCTCGTAGTCGAGCTCGCCGTTCTCCTGGCTCTTGATCATGATGTTGCGCATGTTCAGCACGCTCAGGTTCTTGAGCACGCTGTAGTGGGTGTCTTGCGAGAAGTAGACGATGCCGTCCGGGTGCAGCTTCCGCGCCAGGTAGAGCCCGTACATGTTGCCCTCGGTGCCTCCCGAGGTGACGTAGCCCCACGCCTCGTCCGTCGGAAGATGCATGAGCTCCGCGAACGTGGCCACCACCTCGCGCTCCATCGCGCGCGTGTTGACCTGGTAGTTGCTCTCGTGGAAGGGGTCGCCGATGTTGTTGAGCGAGTAGCGCAGGAACGGCGTGAGGGCGGAATAGTCGTAGGCGAGGTTCGCCGGGTACCCGGCCTGCCGTTGCGTCGCCTCTTCCAGGGTCTGGTGAAGTGCGTCGAGCCGCGCGCGGGTCTCGGCGCGCGGTGCGCCCATTCCCTGCGACGCGTGCCCTCCCGATGCGCGCGGTTGCCGGGACATCGGGCTACAGCCGGCGCAGCTTCGTGAAGCTCTTCAGCTCGCGTGGCGGGTCCAGCGTGCGACCCACGATGCTGAACGACACCTCGCCCACGTAGATGTCGCCGCGCGAGTCGACGGCCACCCCGTGCGGGGCGATGAACTGACCCGGCCCCTCGCCCTCTTCCTCGTCCCCGAAGCGCGCGAGCAGGTCGCCGCCGCGGCTCAGGATGCTGACGCGGTGTCCGAGGCCGGGACACCCCTCCATGCCGCCCATCCCGTTCAGCTCCCCGATGTAGATGTTCCCGTCCGGCCCCAGCACCATCCCGTCGGGCCGGTGGATGTTGTTCCACATCTCGAGGAAGTTCCCCTCGGAGTCGAACACCTGCACCCGGTGCGCTTCCCGGTCCGCGACGTAGACACGGTCCTCTTCGTCCACGGCCACGTTGTGCGGCCGGATGAACTGCCCCGCGTCGATGCCAGGGCCGCCCCACGAGAGCACGTGCTCCCCTTCCGCCGTGTAGCGATGCACGTTCGAGTTCCCGTAGCCGTCCGTGATGTAGAGGTCGCCGCTCGTGGGCGAGACCGCCGCGTGCGTTGGCCGGTTGAAAGGCGCGCCGCTCCAGATCGGGGCCGGGTCGCCCCCGAGCGTCAGCAGCAGCTCCCCTTCCTGCGACCACTTCGTGATCGAGTGCGTCCCGTCGTCGACGCACCACACCGCCTCGTCCGCCCCGATGAACATCCCGTGCGTGCGCGCGTCGAACGTCCCCCGTCCGAAACTGCGCAGGAAGCTCCCCTGCTGGTCGAAGACCATGACCGGGTAGTCCGTGTTGCGCGTCAGGAGGAACACCTCGTCGCGCGAATTGACCGCCACGCCGGGCGTTTCCCGCAGCGTGACCCCCTCGGGAAGCTGCTCCCAGCCCTCCACCACCTCGTACCGGAAATCGCCATCGCCCAGGGTGACTGCCATCGCTCGACTCCTCCAGTGTGACCGCCGCCGATTGACCCCACCCGCGGACCGATCACAGACTGCGGGCGATGGTAACCGCTCGACAGCCCGCTGGGGACGCTCCCCCCGCCGGAGTCGAGGCTGACCAACGCCTCGCGTTCCTCTCCTCCTTCCCCCGGCGCGCGTCCCGGTGGCTGCGCTGGCCCCGCAGCGGCGCCATCCTCGCCGTCCTGGCGTATGCCGTGCTGCTCATCGCCGGCACGCTCCTCCTCCTCGTCCCTGCCGCCTCCACCGCCCACACGACTGCCGCCGATGCGTTCTTCACGAGCGTCTCCGCCGTCACCCTCACGGGACTCGTCACCGTGCCCGTGCAGGAGCACTGGACGCTCCTCGGTGAGGGCATCCTCGCCGCCCTGACCGTCTCCGGCGGCCTTCTCTATCTCGTCGGCGCGACCGTCATCCTCTGGCTCCTCGGGCGCCGCCTCGGGATGCGTGACTCCGGCATGAGGCGCCTCTTCCGCGGCGTGCCCGGCGTGGGCGAAGTGCTGGGCGTCGTGCGCACCGTCCTCGCGGTCGCCATCGTCGTGCAGGCGATCGGCGCCGTTGCCCTCTTCCTTGTCATGCTCGCCGCCGACGTCCCCGCCGACCGCGCCCTCTGGTGGGGACCGTTCCACGCCGTCAGCGCCTTCAACAACACCGGATTCGCCCTCCCCGACGGCGGCTACGCCGAGTTCCACGACGACGTACCCGTCCTCGCCGTCACCGGCGCCCTCGCGATGCTCGGCGCCATCGGCCCCATCCCCCTGGCGCTCTACGCCTCCCGGCGCTCCCTCCGCCGCCTCCCCCTCGATACGCGCGTCATCCTCGTCGCGATGGCGGCCGTTCTTATCGGAGGCGCAGGTGTGCTCCTCATCGGCGAGTGGACCAACCCGGCTACGCTCGCCGCCGAACCCGGCTGGCGTCGGCCCTTCCTCGCCCTCTTCGAGTCATCCGCCCGCACCACCGGCTTCACGACCCTCGACACCGCCGCCTTCCGCGAGGAGAGCAAGGTCTTCGGCACTGGCTTGATGCTGATCGGCGGCGCTGCGGGCTCCGTCAGCGGCGGCCTCAAGGTGGCGACCATCGCCGTCCTCGCGACCGGCCTCCTGAACGCCCTCGCCGGCCGCGATCGCCTCTCCCTCCTCGGCAGCGAGCTGCCGGCCTCCGCCTTCCGCCACGCGCTTGCCATCACCTTCCTCTTCGGAGGGGCCGTGACGTTCCTTTGCGCGGGCATCATCGCCGCCTCTCACGCCGCGCCCATCGACGCGCTCTTCGAGGGCATCTCCGCCATCACCCTCTCGGGCTGGTCCGTCGGCCAGACCGCCGAGGCCGGCGTCTGGGAGCGAGGCCTCCTCATCACGGGCATGCTCCTCGGTCGTTTCATCCCGCTTCTGCTCGTCATCCAGATGGCCCGCGAGCGCCGCCAGCCCCCCATGCGCCACGTCGAGGACAGCATCCGCTTCGGCTAGACGCCCCCTGACAGCCACCGGCGCAGGCAGCCCTACCGGTTGCAGCCCTAGGATGGCTCTCATGGAGCGCATCCGCGGAGCGGTAAGGCTGGTGTGGGTCCAGGTCGTCCTGGGCGTGGTGGTTGCAGCGGCGGTCGCCGTGGGGATCTTACTGGCCGTGAGAGGTGGCGGTGGGGAAGCGGTCGTCACTCCGACCTCAACGTTCACGATGGAGACTTGCCTGGCCTCCTTAAGGTCGGGCGACACCGTGCCCGAAGGCGGTCCCTGCCTGATCGTCGTGTCCGATGGCTCGCCCGACTCGCTCCTCCTGGAGTGGGTAGGTGGCCCCGACGACGCCACCAGGTGGCAGTACCGGAGAACGACCTGGAATAGCGGCGAGGCTCGCCAGAACCCGTGGGGCCCGTGGACGGACATCCCCGCCAGCGACTCGGCGACCCGCGCCTACCGCTTGACCGGCCTCAGCAGCGGCACCGGGCACCGCTTCGAGGTTCGAGCGGTCGCTGGCGGGGTCGAGGGCGTCCCCTCCAACCTTGAGGGCGGCATCACCCACCGGCCGGGAGAGCGGCCCCTCATCTACGTGGGCAAGGTCGTCGAGGGCGATGGTCGCACGGAGTGGCAGCTGGGTTCCTTCATCTTCACGATCCCCGAGGGGCTGCGCCTCGTCGGCGACCTCTCCTGGGAGTCAGGCAATGGAGATTCGGGTACGTCCGTCCGTGACTTCAAGGGGCGGGGCAGCCTGAGTTTCATCCACACGCAAGATGTTGTGCGAACACACCTGCGGGACGATCTGTCGGCCGGCGACCGGCTCCGCTTTCAGGTGCTGCTGAACGCCCTCATCGCCTCGGTGCGTGTGGTCGCGGACGAATAGGGGACGCCGGAGGCTTCGCTACTGCCACTCGTAGCCCGCTGCCCGCAGGTCTGCCTGCAGCGCCTCGTAGTCCCCCTGGAAGTGGTGCGCCCGCATCCCCACGCCCCGCGCCGCCTCGACGTTCTGTTCGAGGTCGTCGATGAAGAAGCAGGCCGCCTCGGGCAGGCCGATGCGCTCCGCGGCGAGGTGGTAGATGGCCGGGTCCGGCTTCGCCAGCCCGACCAGCCCCGAGATCACCCGATCGTCAAACTCGATCCCCACGAAGAAGTCCGTGCTGAGCCGCGTCTCGAGGTCGGGAGCGGCGTTGCTCAGCAGCCCCACCCGGACGCCCGCCGCCTGCAGCGCGTTCGCCAGCTCGATGTTCGGCTGGTGCAGCGCGATGGGGCGAGCGTACCACTCCTCGAAGAGCCCCTCCGCCCGGTCCCCGCAGTGCTCCGCCAGCGAGGCGATGGCCGCCGCCCGCCAGACGGCGCGGTCGCTGATGCGCCCCGTCTGTAGGTCGCGCCACTCGTCGGTGCCGTAGAGCGCGCGCCGCAGCGCCCGCGCCGGCAGGCCGTTCCGCTCGCAGAAGGCGTCGTACTCGTCCCAGTCCTGGCGCAGCAGCACGCCGCCGAAGTCGAACAGGACCGCCCGATCGCCGGACATTGCGCCCCCGCTAGCTTTGCTGCGCGCGTTGGTAGAAGTTCAATCCCTCGATTGCCGGTCGGAAAACCGCCGGCATGCGCTGGAACATGTCGTCCACCGTCCACGGCTCCCTGCCCTGGATCTGGCGGATCATCTCGGGGGTGTTGAACAGCGAAACCTGGTAGCCCGAGGCTCCGATCACCTGGCCGTTGATCCAGCCCGATTCCGTGCTCGCCAGGTACACCACCGGCGGCGCCACGTTGTCCGGCGACATCTCCCGCGCGCGGTCTTCCGCCGCCCGCTGCTGGGCCGCGTCGAGCTGTCGACGCCGATCCGGCGGAATCGTGTCGCCCATGCGCGTCGCCGCGCCCGGGCTGATCGCGTTCGAGGTCACCCCGTAGCGGCCGAGCGCGTTCGCGCACGAGTATGTAAGCCCCACGATGCCGAGCTTCGCGGCGGCGTAGTTCGGCTGCCCCGGCGAGCCCGAGAGGCCCGACACCGACGTGAAGTTGATCAGCCGGTAGTCGCCCTTGCGCTCCGCCCGCCAGTAGATCGACGCGTACTTGGAGGTGTTGAACGTGCCCTTCAAGTGCACCGCGATAACCGCGTCCCACTCGGCCTCGGTCATGTTGAAGATCATGCGGTCGCGCAGAATGCCGGCCACGTTGCAGAGGATGTCGAGCTGTCCGTACTCGTTCAGCGCCGTGCGGATGATCTGCTCCGAGGCGTCGTAGTCCGAGACGTCGTCGAAGTTGGCGACGGCCGTGCCCCCGGCCGCTTCGATCTCGCGCACGACCTCGCGCGCCGGCGCGTCGTCCGCGCCCTCCCCGTCGACGCTGCCGCCGAGGTCGTTCACGACCACCGCCGCGCCTTCCGCCGCCATCAGCTTCGCGATCGAGGCGCCGATACCCCGCCCCGCGCCCGTCACGATCGCCACGCGATCCTTCAGTCGATCCGCCATTCGGTTCTCCTCTGCCCTGTACTGTCTGGTCTCGCGGGCGCTCGCGGCCCGTGTATTCACCAAGCCGTTTCATTCTGCCACCCGCCCCCGAAGGCGCGAGCGCGCCCCGCCCGCCGCCCCTTCCGCGTGGCAGAATGCCCTCCCCATGACCGAGCAGGACGACAAGCACCGCCCCTACGACCGCGACAGTGTCGACCACGTCCTCACGACCACCCGCTCTGTCCGCCGCCGCCTCGACTTCGACCGACCAGTTGAGCCCGAGGTCATCGAGGAGTGCATCGGGATCGCCATCCAGGCCGCCCCCGGCGGCGGCGAGGCCCGCCGCTGGCACTTCATGGTCGTGACCGATGAGGCCAAGCGCGACTTCATCGGCGGCCTCTATCGCGAGGGCTTCTACGAGTTCGCCGGCGCCCGCCCCATGCGCCCCGTCATCGCCTACCTCGCCGACAACATCCACCGTTGCCCCGCCCTCATCATCCCCTGCATCGAGGGTCGCGCGGAGAACGATGGCCAGGGCGCCCAGGCGAGCCTCTACGGCCAGATCCTGCCGGCTGCCTGGTCGCTCCAGATGGCGCTCCGCACGCGCGGGCTCGGCACCGCCTGGACCGGCATCCACCTCCGCTACGCGAACGAGGTCGCCGAGCTCCTCGCCATCCCCGACGACATCAGCCAGGCGACGCTCTTCCCCGTCGCCTACTTCACCGGCGACGACAACTTCAAGCCGGTCGAGCGCCCGCCCGTTTCCGAGGTCATCCACTGGGACGCTTGGGGCTCCCGGGACAAACCAATCGCCTGACCCGACTACCCGCCCGTCACCTCGAACACGAACCGCGCCGCCTCCCCCACCGCCTCCGCCAGGTTCTCCGCCTCCGTCCGCCCCGAGGCCTTGCGCGGCTTGAGCCCGTGGTCGCCGTCGACCAGCCAGTGCACCCGGACCCGTTCCGAGAGCGCGTACCCCGCCACCTCCTCCCGCCGCCCGAACGGGTCGCGCTCGCCCTGCAGGATGAGCACCGGCGTCTGGATCGCCTCAAGGTGCGTCGTCCGCAGCCGGTCCGGTTTCCCTGGCGGATGGAACGGGTACCCGAAGCAGACCACCCCCGCGACGCCCGCCTCCTCCGCCACCATGCTCGCGATGCGCCCACCCATCGATTTCCCCCCGATGACGAGCCCCTCCGCCCCGAGGTCGTCGATGACCTCCCGCCACGCCGCCTCCAGCACCCGCGACGGGTTCGGACCGGGACGTTTGCCGGTCGTCCGGCGCGCGGCCATGTAGGGAAACTCGAAGCGGACGGTGCGCACGCCCTCCCCCGCCAGCAACCCGGAGACGCGCTCCATCCAGGGGTGGTCCATGGGGGCCCCCGCCCCGTGCGCCAGCACGAGCGTGCGCGCGTGCTCCGGCCCGTCGATCAGATAGCCACGGCTGGTCTCCGCTGCCATCGCCCGGCGGTGCCTACTCGACCACCCGCCACTGCACGAGCGTGTAGGCCTCGTCGCCTTCGCCCTTGTCCTCGAACACGGCCTCGACCTCCGCCCCGATGACGACATCCTGCGTGCGGTCGCCGAGCAGGTTGCCGGCCATGCGCACGTTGCCCGCGTCCGGCAACTCCACCAGCACGACGATGTAGGGCGTCGCCTCCTGCAAGGCCGGGTGGACCGGGTGCCAGACCCGCTCCCAGCTGTAGATGATCCCGCGCCCGGAAACACGCGTGTAGGTCAGGTCGTCCGAGTGGCATTGGTAGCAGATCCACTCCGGACCCCACTGGAACGCGCCACAGGCGCGGCACTGCTGCACGACCAGCTCGTGGCGCTTCGCCGCCTCCCAGAACTCCGCCCCCAGACCATCGATCGCGGGGCCGGGTCGGGGCAGTCCCTCTGGCAGGTAGGCGCCCGTCTCCGCGCTCATCCGTCCACCCCCCGGTCCGCCGCCAGGATCAGGTCGCTCACCGGCTGCACCATCGGCCCCGACGTCACCATCGAGACGTTCGCGTCCGGCACCTGGCAGGTCGATTCGCCCCGCACCTGCCGCACCGCCTCGTGCACCAGCTCGAGGCCGTGCATGTAGCACTCCGCCAGGTTCCCCCCGCTCGTGTTGAGCGGCAGCTTCCCGTCGGGCGCGGAGAAGTTCTCCAGCGTGAAGAAGTCGTTCACCTCGTCCGGCTCGCAGAACCCGTGCTCGACGATGCTCATCAGCACCCCGCCCGTGAAGTTCTCGTAGCTCTGGAGCACGTCCACGTCCTCCGGACCCATGCCCGCCATCGCGTACAGCCGTGGCGCCAGCGTTTTGAAGTTCGAGGTCGCGTAGTCGGGGGAGTTGTGCGCCGTCGCCGCCTGCCGGTAGTCCGACCCCTGCGCCGCACTCATCACCCACGCCGGCTTCTGCTTCATGTCTCTCGCCCGCTCCGCGGTCGTCACGATCAGCGCCGCCGCTCCGTCGTTCTCCTGGCAGCAGTCGAACAGGTGGAAGGGCTCCACGATCATGCGTGAGTTGTCGTACATCTCCTCCGTCAGCTCGCGCCCGTACATCACCGCCCGCGGGTTCGACTGCGCGTGCCGGTAGGTGGCCATCGAGATCGCTCGCAGGGCGCTCTGCTCGGCGCCGTGCTCGTGCATGAACCGCCGGATGCGCATCGCGAACGACTGCGCCGGCGAGAGCAGCCCGTAGGGCGCGGTGAACGCCCCCGGACCAGCGGCCACGGCCGCCTGTGGCCCCTGGCCGAAGCGTCCGAACTGGCCCTGCGCCAAGCCCCGGTAGACGACCACGTACTTCGAGTACCCGGCGAGCACCGCCGCTACGGCGTTCGCCACCGCTGCGGACCCGCCGCCTCCGCCTCCACCCCAGACCATGTTGTTGAAGGTCATGTCCTTGCTGCCGAACGCCGTCATCAGCCGGGACGGGTCATTGCGGTCGTTCGCGTAGGCCGCGAACCCGTCGATCTCGCGCACGTCGATGCCCGCGTCCTCGGCGGCCAGCTGGATCGCGTCGAGCACCAGCTTGACCTCGGGGTCGGGCGACTGGCCGCGCTTGTAGTAGGTGGTCTCGCCGATGCCCACGATGGCGGCTTTCCCCCGCATGGTGGCGTCCTCTGACATGCCTACCTCCGGACACTCTCAGGCTATGGGCGAATCGTACACGTCACCCCACCGCAGCGGCCTGTACGATCCCGGCAACGGCTGAATCCGACGCCCCGGGAGTGTCCGGTAACCGGAAGGAACGCCATGGACCGCTACGTCGACCCAACCGAGCAGCTCGTCACCGAGATATTCGTGCGGGACATCAAGCGGTCGGCGGCGTTTTACCGGCGCCTGGGCTTCGAGCCGGTCAGGGACGACGGCGACTTCGTCGAGCTGACCTGGGAGGGCCATCTCCTCTTCCTCGACGAGCGTCCCGAGATGGGCCCCGTGCCGGACACGACCCAGGCCAACGTTCGCGTGATGGTTCCCGATGTCGACCGGTACTGGGAGCTGGCGGCGCAGATGGGCGCCCGCGTCCTCGCCCCGATCCAGGACAAGTCCTACGGCCTGCGCGACTTCGCCATCGCCGACCCCGATGGGTTCGCCGTGCGGTTCGCCACCCGTCTCGAAGACCTGGACCGAGGTTATTCGCCTCCATGTCCGATTCAGCTACCCGCTGCGAGTGGGCCGGCGACGACCCCCTCATGCAGCACTACCACGACGAGGAATGGGGAGTCCCCACGCACGGCGACCGCGACCTCTTCGAGCTGCTCATCCTTGAGGGGGCACAGGCGGGACTCTCGTGGCGCACGGTCCTCCACCGCCGCGAGGGCTATCGCGCTGCCTTCGACCGCTTCGACATCGCGACCGTCGCCGCCTACGCCGACGCCGACCGTGACCGCCTCCGAGGCGATGCGGGCATCATCCGCAACCGCGCCAAGATCGACGCCGCCATCGCCGGCGCCCGCGCGACGCTCGTCGTGCAGGCCGAGCACGGCTCCCTCGACGCTTACCTCTGGTCGTTCGTCGGCGGAGAACCGCGGCGTAACGCCTTCGAGGCTCTCGCCCACCTCCCCGCCCAGACCGACGAGTCGCGCGCCATGAGCAAGGCCCTGAAACGCTACGGCTATTCCTTCGTCGGGCCGACCATCTGCTACGCCTTCATGCAGTCCGCGGGCCTTGTGAACGACCACGTCACGAGCTGCTTCCGGTACGGACAGGTGTAGCGAGGACTACGCCGCGGGAATCTCCTTCGGCCACATCCCCCGGGGAAGCCAGCGCGAGAAGAACTGCACCGCCTCCTCGTCGCGCCGGTCCGGCGAGAGCATGTACTTCGCCTTCCCCTTGCCCGAGAGGGAGAACGCGAACGTCCCGTTGGCCGTCTTCCCGATTGCGATGAACCCGTTGGCGTTGTTCGAGCTGATGGCGATGACCCCGTTCGCGTTCACGCTTGAGAACGCGAACACGCCGGTCGCGTTGATGGTTGCGAAGGCCACAACCCCGATCGCGTTGGCGCTGCAGATGGCGACCACGCCGATCGCGTTCACCGCGCTGACCGCGATGACCCCGATGGCGTTCACCGCGCTGATGGCGATCAGGGCGATGGCGTTGTTGGTGTCGAAAACCATGCGTCCTCGCTCTTCCTGGGTGAAGCCGCGAGCCTACAGACCCCGCGTCTACGTCGCGACCACGCGGTAGCGCCCCGACTCCAGCGACTCCATCAGGTCCGCGATGCCCGCCGGCAGGCCCTCGACACCCTCGGTGCCCCGCGGGCGGCCGTAGCGCTCCTCGAGTGAGGCCACCCGCGCATCCAACACGTCCTGATCCCGCCACTGCTCGAACCAGCAGATGAGCCCCGGCACATCCTCCCGCTCGTGCGCGATGTGCGTGATGTTTCCGGGGAACTCCTGACCCGTTCGGCTCAGATCCACGGCCAGCTCCCGCAAGTCCCCCTCCCGTCCAGGCTTCGCCTGCGCGATCGCCCACCCCGTGATCGACGCCTCGTACCAGTCCCGCTCCTGGTTGATGTGGTTGCGGAGCAGGTCGTAGCCGAGCTGTTCGCGCCGCTGGATCGAGGTGTACAGCCGCGACCCCTGGGGCCCCTCTGGCCCGCCCGCCAGCATCGGCTGGATGCGCTCAACGTGGCGCTCGAGCAGCGGCATCGTCGCCCACTGCTCGTACCAGAGGAAGTCGCGCGGGTCATCGAGGTTCTGCAGGCAGATGTAGATGTCGCAGCCCTCGTCTAGCCGGTTCGAGGTCTCCGTCAGCTCGTTCGCGATCGCGATGAAGCTGTTCTCCCGTTCCGGACGCGCCGTCAGCCCCACGGTCCACGTAATCACCATGTCACGACTCCGGCCAGCTGTCCGGCACGCGCGGGAGTGGTCCCGGGAAGTCCGCCCCTGTCCCCCTCCGCGTCGCCACCTCCCCGGTGTGGTAGTAGGAGTGCGCGACCTGGCGGAGCACAAAGTAGCGGAGCGTCGTTGGCGCGAACGGCCCCCAGGCGGGCACGACAGTCGCCGCCAGGTCCGCGTCGCTCATCTCCCCGAGGTACGTCTCCAGCTCCGACCGCACCTCCCCCGCTGCCTCCGCGATCGCGTCCCAGTCCCCGCACTCCCCGCTGAACTCGTACTCGGCGTGCTCCCGCGCGAAGGTCGGATGCATCGCCCCGCCCCGCAGCAGCTCGTTCACGAAGAAGTCCGCTCCGCCGATGAGGTGCCGCAGCGTCCATCCGAACGCGCTCGCCCCGTCCGGCCGCGCGGTCGCCTCCTCCGCCGTCATCCCCGAATAGGCGCGGTCAAGGTCATCCCACGCATCGAACAGCAGCGGCACGAGGGTTTGGTCGCCGGCCATGCACGCCTCCCCGGCAGGTACCCGGAGTCTACGCTCCCTCTACCCCTTGGAAGCGCCGTCCAATGCCGCCAGCAGACGCGCCTTGTCCGCCACGAACTCCGGCTCCGTCACGATCTCGGGCCGCCGAGGCCGCGGGTAGTCGACCTCGAAGCGCGCGGCCATGCGCGCCGGCCGCGGCGACATCACGTAGGCCACGTCCGAGAGGATGAGCGCCTCTTCCACGTCGTGCGTCACGAAGAGCACCGTGCGCGCGTCGCTCGCCCACACTTCCTGCAGCCACTGGTGCATCTCGCGACGCGTGATCGCGTCCAGCGCCCCGAAGGGCTCGTCCAGCAGCAGGACGTGCCGGGGAATCAGGAACGTCCGCAGCAAGGCGAGCCGCTGACGCATCCCCCCGCTGAGCTGCGAGGGCCAGCTCTCCTCGAAGCCCGCCAGCCCGAACCGTTCGAACAGGTCGAGCGCGTGCTGCCTCGCCTCCGCCTTCGGTTCTCCTGCGATCTCGGCGCCCAGCACGGCGTTCCCGATCGCCTTGCGCCAGGGCAGCAGCAGGTCCTTCTGCGGCATGTAGGCGGCCAGGCCCGGTTCCCCGACCGTCGACTGCCCTTCGATGAGCGACTCGCCCGCGTCAGGCGCGAGCAGCCCCGCGAGCACCTGCAGCAGCGTGCTCTTGCCGCAGCCGCTCGGCCCCACGAGGCTCACGAACGCGCCCGGCGCCGCCTCCAGGTCCACCCCGTCGAGCACCTCGACGGGGCGGGACCCCGGAAACGTGTGTCGCAGCCCGCGTATGGCGACGGCTGCTTCGCTCATCGCTCCTCCTACGGGAGGAAGTCGTTCGTGAACGCGTCCTCCACGTCGATCGCCGACTCGGTCAGCCCCGCCTCACGCAGGAAACTCTCGAACCGGGTCCAGACGTCCAGCTCCTGGCGACCCCAGTTGTCGGGGTCCGAGGTGTATCGCCCGGCAAGATACGCCGCGCTCGCCTTCACCAGCGCCTCGTCGAGCTCCGGCGCGGCCTCCAGCAGGATCTCGGCCGCTTCCTCCGGGTTCTCGATCGCGTAGCGGTAGCCCCGCGCCGTCGCCTCCATGAAGGCCTCGATCAGGTCCGGGTCCTCATCGATCAGCGACTCGCTCGTCACGATCATCGGCGTGTACCAGTCGGGGATGCAGTCCGTGTGGTCGATGAACCGCACGAACGACACGTCCCGGCCCAGCACCTCCGTGTAACGGATGCCGTCCCAGGCGTCGAAGATCCAGACGAAGTCGTAGTCGCCCTGCTCCATCCCGACGATGTAGTCGACGTTGCCGATGACGGCGTACTCGACCGTGCTTGGGTCGCCCCCGCCGCACTCGACGAGCTTCGAGATGAGCGCGGTCTCCAGCGCTCCGCCCCAGCCGCCGTACGTCTTGCCGGCCAGGTCGCCGGGGCCCTCGATCCCCGCTTCGGCGAGGGCGATCAGGCTCGACGTGTTGTGCTCGATAACGGCCGCGATCGCGACAATCGGGATGCCCTGCTCGCGCGCCGGAATCACGGCCTCCTGCACGGAAATGCCGAAGTGCGCCCCCCCGGAGGCGACCGTCTGATCGACGCCGCCTGCCCCGGGCTCGACGATCTCCACGTTGAGGCCGGCTTCCTCGTACCACCCCTTCGCTTTCGCGATGTAGACGCCCGCGTGGTTCGTGTTCGGCGTCCAGTCGAGCATGAAGGTGACGTCCGTGGGCTCGTCCGGGTCGTCATCGCCGCAGGCGACGACGACCAGCCCCAGCGCCACCAGCAGCAGGGGTATGAGCAGGTACCGTGCATTCAGGAATCTCATGAGCCGTTTTCTCCTTGGTCGTTGGCGTATTTCCATGGCGAAGCGACCCTCGCCAGCAGGTGCACCGCCACGAAGAGGGCGATGCTGAGCAGCGCGATCACGGCGATCGCGACGAATATCTGGTCGATCCGGAAGGAGGCCTGGGAGCGGATGATGAAGATCCCCAGCCCCTCCTTGGCCGCCACCCACTCCGCGATCACCGCGCCGATCACCGAGTAGGCGGCCGCGATCTTCAGTCCTGCGAAGAACCCCGGGATGGCCGAGGGAATGAGGACGTGCCGCAGCTCTTCTAGCCGGCTCGCGCCCATGCTCCGCACCAGCGCCACCATGTCGCGATCGGCCGAGGCGAGCCCGTCGACCGTGCTCACCACTATTGGGAAGAACCCAACCAGCGCCACCACGATCAGCTTCGACTCCAGCCCAATGCCGACCCACACCATCAGCAGCGGCGCCAGCACGATCGCCGGCACCGTCTGCGAGGTCACGATGATCGGGTAGAGCACCCGCCGCGCCAGCGGGATGCTCGCGATGAGCACCGCCAGCAAGACCCCGCCGCCGGCGGCCGCCAGGAGCCCTAGCACCGCCTCGGTCGCCGTGGCCTGGATGTGGTTCGGCAGCAGGTGTCCCTTGTCGATCAGGGCGTCCCAGATCGCGCTGGGGGCCGGAAGGATGTACGGGCGCGTGTCGAGCACCTGGACCATCAGCTCCCACAGCCCAACCAGCGCCGCCAGCAGGACGAGCGCCGGCGCGTACTCCCAAGCCGCCCCACCCCAGCGACCCAGCAACCTCCCCCCTCTCAGGGGCAGCCTGCGCGGCAGGAAAGGAACCTCAACCGCCACCGCGGAACTTCCCCGTCAAGCTGTCGATGGTCGGTCCGCCGACACTTGAGGTCTGCTCGACCTTGATGACGGTGACCAGCCCCCGCGCGCCGGCGTTGAGGCAGGCCTCGTGTACCTGCCGCATCAGCGGCCAGACCTCGTCGGGCTCACCCTCGACGGTCGTCCCGAGGGCTCCTACCTCGTACCTCAAGCCCGAGCCCTGTACGACTCCGATGGCGGCGTCGATGTGCTTGTACGGGTCGTCGGGTGTGCCGGCGGGACTCGCCAGGCACTGCAACTCCACGATCATGCGCGCCCTCCTTGCGCTCCGGGGGCGCCTGATCGATGCGGGACGAGGGGAGGAGGAAGGTGGCTCAGCCGCTTGTGGCCGGGTCCCAGCCCGGCGGGCGCGAAGCACCGTCGCGCTCGTGCGCTGGACCTGTGCTGCCTGCCGTTGCTGTTACCTTCACGCCGCTTCCCTACGCTCGCATTACCGAGATCAGGTTCCTGGGGTGGTCCTTGCGGATCTCAGCCTTTCGGCCCCCCCGGCGGCAGATTCCATTTCGGAATTTGCACCTTCCACGCTAGGCGGGGCATTCCCCTGCGTCAACCGCCCGCCCTTCGCCTGCCTGACCCTGTACCCACATGGCGGTATACTCACCGAGCTTTAGCGCATCCATTCTCAGGTAACAACAGGGAGGCCCCAGTGGCAGTAGCCCCAACGACGCTCGAAGGCACCGCACTCGAGCGTGTGCACAAGCTCACCCAGGTCATTCGCGAAGGTGGCGATGAAGCCCAGAAGCTGCGCCGTCTGCCCGACGAGACCGTCAACATCCTCATCGATGAGGGCATCTTCCGCTTCACCCTTCCGCCCGAGCTCGGCGGCGAAGACGCAAGCTCGATGGAGACCATCGAGGTCCTCGAGGCCATCTCCGCCATCGACGCATCCGTCGGCTGGAACGTGATGATCGGCTCCGAGATCAACGCCATGGCCGCGGGCGGCATGGACAAGGATCTCGCCAAGGAGGTCTACCTCGATAACCCGCGCGTCATCATGTGCGGCGGCGGCGGCCCCGGCACCATCCCCGGCAAGGCCGTCGAGCAGCCCAACGGCGACTACAAGATCTGGGGCCAGACCACCTTCCAGAGCGGCTGCCACCAGGTCGAGTGGGCCTTCATGTCCTGCCCCATCTACGAAAGCGAAGACGCCGAGGGCCCGATCATGGACGAGGCCATGGGCATGCCCAAGATGAAGATGTTCTTCGTCAACAAGTCCAAGTTCGAGATCGTTGACACCTGGGACGTCGCCGGCCTCCGCGGCTCCGGCAGCCATGACGTCAAGTGCGACGGCGCCATCATCGAGAAGAAGTGGCGGGACGTGGAGCTCGTGTCGCTCCCGGCGCACTACCCCAACCCCGTCTTCCGTATCCCCGTGCCCCTGCGCCTTTCCTACAACAAGGCAGCCGTGGCGCTGGGCGTCGGCCGCGGCGCCCTCGACGTGTTCGAGGACCTCGCCCAGAACAAGGTGCCGATGCTTTCGTCCGGCACGCTGCGCGAGCGCCCCGTCGCCCAGTACCGCACGGGCGAGGCCGAGGCCACCGTGCAGGCCGCCCGCGCGTTCGTGATGGAGTCGATGCGCGAGGTCGAGGACGAGCTCCACGCCGGCGCCGAGCACCCCAGCGCGGAAATCACGAAGAAGGCGCGGCTTGCCTGCACCTTCGCCGCCAACGCCTGCATGCACGCCGTGGACCTGATCCACAACACGGCCGGCACCACCGGCGCCCGCATGTACAGCCCGCTCGAGCGCAAGCTCCGCGACGCACACGGCTGCGCTTCCCACCGCTGGGTCGCGCATCCGCTGTACGAGACCATCGGCAAGCTCTACCTGGGCCACGAACCCGACTTCGAGTTCCAGGGCGCCTAGCCGACCCACCTCTCCGCACCCAAACAAGAGGCCGGGCAATCGCCCGGCCTCTTGCTTGGGTGCAGAATTCTGCTGCTTCCCCTCTCGCTACTCCCTAGTGGCTTCGCCTCTGCGTTCGGTCAAGAGCTCGTCAGCGAGCGACCCCCTCCCGTCCGTGTGCTTCGCCACCAAATCCTGCGCCTTCTTGATCGCCGCTTCCCGAGTGAGAATGCTGAGCACGCCTTCGCCAAGCTGTAGCACGACTGCACCTCCTCCCTCCAGGGCGAGCGTGTCCCTGAAGTCAGCTGGGATGGTCACTCGCCCGCGCGAGTCCACTCTTGCCCGTCGTCGCTCCACCTTGCTGTTTGCCTCCAGTCCTTCGTCCATTCCTACCCGATAACCCCCGCCTCCACGAGCTCTCCGAGCTCGTCGTCACCGAGGCCCAGGTCCGCCGTCAGCACCTCGTGCGTGTGCTGACCCAACAGTGGTGAGGCCACGAGCGGCACCTCGCTCTCCGACATACGCGGCGGCCACCCCAGCAGCTGCACCTCCCCCAGCACCTCGTGCTCGACCGTCTGCACGAAGCCGCGCTCGTTCAGGTGCGGGTCGTCGTAGATGTCCTGCGTGTCGAGCACGGCCCCGCAGGGCACCCCTGCCTCCCCGAGGATGCGCATCACTTCGCGCTTCTCGTGCTGGCGTGTCCAGGCCGCGATCTCCCCGAAGAGTGCATCGCTGTTGTCGCGACGGGCCTCGGCTGACTCGAACCGCGGGTCGTCGCGCAGCTCCGGGCGCCCGATCGCCTCGCAGAAGGCCTCCCACATCCGGGGCGTCACGATGAGCACGACGGCGTAGTCGTTCGCTCCCCCCGGAGCGCACGGGTACACGCTCGATGTGGCGGTGGCCCCTCCGCCCGTGCGTGGCGCCGCTTTGCTGCCCCAGTCCGCCCCGCTCGAGATGGCCGTCCGCAACCAGTACGTCATTGCCTCCTGCATCGCGATCTCGATCGACTGGCCCTCGCCCGTGCGCAGCCGCTGGATGTAAGCGGCGCAGATCGCGAGCGCCATCTGTACGCCGGTCCCAGAGTCGCCCACCGTGATGCCGGGGCGCACCGGCGGCCGGTCCGGCTCGCCCGTCACCGCGATGGAGCCCCCCGCCGCCTGCGCCACTGTGTCGAAGCATTTGTAGCCGGAGTACGGCCCCGAGAGGCCGAATCCCTTGATGCGGGCGTGGATGATCGCGGGGTTGATCGCCTTCATCACCTCGTACCCGATGTCGAGCCGCTCGATGACGCCGGGTCCGTAGTTCTCGACGAACACGTCGTAGTGCGGAACGAGCCGCAGGAGGAGTTCCCTGCCCCGCGGGTCCTGCAGGTCGAGCGCGAGGCTCCGCTTGTTGCTGTTCCAGTTGACGAAGTACGCGGAGTGGTCCTGGCCTGTGAAGATTCCGCGCCCCGGATCGCCCGCGCCCGGACGCTCGATTTTCACCACGTCCGCGCCCAGCCAGGCGAGCGCCTGCGTACACGAGGTTCCCGCCTCGTACTGCGTCATGTCCAGGATTCGCACTCCATCCAGCGCCGGCATGAGGAACCTCCGGGGGCGTTGGCCCGTCGTCCAGCCGCAGTCTAGAGCGTTGCCGCGCGCCGGTGGCCCGATTTGTCGCTGCCCCACGGGCTGCCTACGCTGACTCGATGGCCCCCGACCGCATTCGTGTCGACTTCCGCAAGTACCCGGACACCCAGCACTGGCAGTACGACCTGCGGTGGCTTGCGGAGGACGAATACGGCACCTGGCTCTGGGGCCCGCCCGGCACCCGCGCCCAGCGGAGCGACGAGCCCCCTATCACCTTCAAGTCCACCAACCTCAAGCTGGTCACCGACGACTGGTGGGCGGGCATCTGGCAGGAAACGGGCGAGCCCGAGGTCTACGTTGACATCTGTACCCCGGCTGTCTGGAGCGAGGGCCGCGCCACGATGGTCGACCTCGACCTGGATGTCGTGCGCCTCCGTTCGGGGGCTGTCCGCGTCCTCGACGAGGACGAGTTCGCCGAACACCAGGTCGCCCTCGCCTACCCTCCCGATCTCATCGAGGGCGCCCTCGCCGCCTGCGAGCGCGTGCGCGCCATGATCGAACGCAACGAGGAACCGTTCGCGACCGTTGCCGCTGGGCGTCTCGCGGAGGCGGTCGCACTCGCGCAGGGGCTCCCGCCGGAGAGCCAGCCGGACGCCTGAATGGGGTCGCGGTCACGTGAATGGGGAGTGGTACGCCAGAGAGGATTCGAACCTCTGACCTCTACCTCCGCAGGGTAGCGCTCTATCCACTGAGCTACTGGCGCACGTTCTCTGGTGCCGAAGGTGAGATTTGAACTCACACGCCCGCAAGGGGCACTACGCCCTGAACGTAGCGCGTCTGCCTGTTCCGCCACTTCGGCGCCAACGACCATTATCTTCCGGCGTCCCCTCGCCTTCAAACGCCGCCCCGAACGGTGGCGGATGAGGTGGCCCGGCCCTAGACTCAAAAGGCTTGGGCGGTTAGCTCAGATGGTTAGAGCGCGTCGTTCACACCGACGAGGCCACTGGTTCGAGTCCAGTATCGCCCACCACTTTCCGCCGAACTTGACGGCAGACCGCGCCGGAGGTGGGGACCACCTCTCGCGACCCGGTACCCAGGTTGAGCCGAATTACGCGAAGAGGCCGTCGCCGAGGTAACGCCCGGGCTCCGGGACGCCGGGAAGGGCGAAGAAGAAGCCGCCGCCCTCGGGCAGGATGTACTCCTCCAGTGGTTCGCCGGCGAGGCGTTCCTGCACTGCCAGGAAGCCTTTGACGAAGCTCCGCTGGTAGGAGACGAAGGCCAGCCCCATATCGAGGCGGCCGGCGCCGTCGTAGCCGCGGGTGTAGGAGAAGCCGCGACGGAATATGAGGCTCTCGTCGGTTGCGGCAGTGCGGGGGTTTGCGAGGCGGATGTGGGCGTCGAGGGGGGTGGTTTCGCCGTCGGGATCGTTCGAGAAGTTCGGGGTGTCGGACTCGTGCACCTGGCCGAGGGGTGCTCCGGAGAGCTTGTGCCGCCCCATGATCGCCTCCTGCTCGGCGAGCGGCGTGCGGTCCCAGAACTCGACGAACATGCGGATGATGCGCACTGCCTGGTAGGAGCCGCCCACCGACCACTCCGGCTGGTTGTCCTCGGGCTGCACCCAGACGAACCGGTTCATGGCCTCGTCATCGCTGGAATCGAGGTTGGCCGTGCCGTCCTTGAAGCCGAGGAGGTTGCGGGGCGCTCCTGCGGTCCCGTCGTTGACCGTGCCTCCGCGGGTGTAGCCGTCGATGATCCAGTGCAGGACGAGGTCGCGGCGGCGGCGGCGCATCAGCTGGCGCAGGGCGAACTGGATGGTGTCGGGGTGGCGCGCATCGATGTTGAGGAGCAGGTCGCCGTGGGTGCGGGCGGGGTCGAGGCGGTCGTTCGCGAGGAACGGCATCCGCAGGAGCTCCACGGGCTGCTTACCTGCGAGCCCGTAGCGGTCGTCGAAGAGCGAAGAGCCAACGCTGACCACCACACTCAGGTCATCCGGTTCGGGCTCGGCGCCAAGCAACCCGGAATCCGTCGGCGGGTAGGCCTCGGGGCGGATGGTGGGCGGCCTGCCCGCCATCAACCCCTGGATTTCGTCGGTCAACTCCACGAACGTGTCGCGTAGCGACTCACGATCCGGGGACAGCACCTTGAATGAGGCCATGAGGCCCAGGGTGGGCACGGGTCGGGCCGTGATGCCCGTCTGGTGCGGTCCGTAAAAGTCGACGAACCGAGGTTCGATTTCCTCCGGATCGATGACGGCAGCGGAGTCATCGTCATCATCGCCACAGGCGGTGAGCAGCACGGAGCCACCCGTTAGCGCTGCCGCACCGCCCGCGACCGCTCCGGCCTTGAGGAAGGCGCGACGGGAGAGCCTGGGGCGTGGCCCTCTCCGCCGTCCTCCTTCCTCTGGCTGATCCGGCATGCAGTCTCGCTACTGCAGCGACAACGCCCCGGCCGTCTGGGAGATGTTCTCCGAGAGACTCGCGAGCTGCGCCTTCAGCTGATCGACCGTGGCCTGAGAGACGGTCGGGCCGTTGGGGCAGTACTCGTCCGAGTGGTACTCGTCGTTCTCCTGGCAGTACGGCACCCAGCCGTTGCCGTGGCGAAGCGGAGCGAGGGTCTCGTCGAGCTCGTCGAACCCTGCGTTGATCGACGCCAGCAGGTCCGGATCGGCTTCCTCAAGGGCAGGCGTGAGGAGTCTGATCAGAGCCTTCGAACCTTCGAGGTTCGCATAGAAGTCCCACAGGTCCGTCTTCGAGTAGCGGTCTTCCTCGCCAGTGATCTTGCCCTGGGAGACCTCCTCGATGAGCTCGGCCGCGCCGATCGCGAGAACGGCGGGCGGGAGCTCGAGATCGGGGATGGAGTCCCGGAGGATGCGGAGGTCAGAGTCGAGCTTGTCGGCGAACTGAGCCGCACCGTCGGTGGTGTTCAGCGAGAAGAGGATGTACTCGAGACGGTGCCAGCCGGTGAACTCCGGATCGTCCTCGTTCTCGAAGTCATCGACGCGGGCATCGACGGCGCCGTCGATCTCCTCGACGAGTCCGGCGATGGGCTCGATGCGCTCCCAGGCCAGGCGCGAGACCGCGTAGGCGGCCTTCGCCGCCTCAAGGTCGCCGGCGCGGATGGCATCGGTGAACGCGTCCGTATCGGAGATCATCTGGTCGACCTGGGCCATCAGGTAGCCACGGTAGCCGTCGACGGCGGACTGGATGAGGTCGTTCGACGTGGTTGTCTCAAGACCCTCGGTTGAAATGCCGGTGGCCGATCCGGATGCGGACCCCGTGTGCGTGTGCGTACCGGAACCCGATGCGCTGCCCGTACCGGACGGGGAACCACCCTCGTTTACGGCAATGGGCCGGACCTCGCCTTCGTCGTCGCCGCACGCCACTACGAGGGCCGCAAGCGCAGCGACTGCCAGTAGCGCTGCAGCGCCCCTGACAAGGAATTGTGTCGCCATGAAAATGCCTCCTGTTTCTTTGGATAAGCCAGAACGAGCCCTCGTGATCGTCTTGACTTATCTTTTGAGCAAGTGGAGCCTAATCAGTGGCTGGCTCTCAAGCAAGTCAGCGACCTGCAGGAGCCCGCGAAACGGGAGCACCGCCTCGGCGATCTCCCCAGGGAGCGTTGATGGGCTGTCACCCTCGCTGGTACGAAGCCCCAGAATGGCCATGCCATGGGAGGTGAAGTGGGGCTGCCCGTCCACGCGCGTCGACTGCTGGCGCACGCGCGGGCGCGTCCCGCGCTGACCGGCGCGGTCGCGCTCTTCGTGGTGCTGACGCTGGCGTACAGCGCCTCTATCGACGTCCGGGCGAGCCGGGGGGCGTCGATCACGGGCGACGAGCCGTTCTACCTGATCACGACGCAGAGCCTGCTGCAAGACGGCAATTTCGACCTGCGCAACCAGTACGACACCCACTCGTACGAGTCGTTCTTCGACCACGCGGACGGCCTCTGGCGGCAATCAGTGCCGCTGAGCGATGGGCGCGTGCTGAGCCCCCACAATCCCGGGCTCGCGGTACTCTTGGTGCCGGGCTTCGCACTCGGGGGTCTGGCGGGTGCGCAGTTCCAACTCGTGCTGATCGCGGCGCTTACGTGGGGGCTGGCGTACGTGCTCGCGCTGCGGCTGACGGGCGCACGGCCGGCGCTCGTCTGGCTGGCGACGGCGGTGGTGGGACTCACCGCGACCGCCTTCATCTACTCCTCGGAGATCTACCCGGAGATTCCGGCGGGACTGGCGCTTGTCGGCGCCCTGCTGGTTGCGACGCGCCGCGAGCGGCTCTCGGCGCTTCCGGTGCTGGCGATCGTGGTGCTGCTCTCCGTCCTGCCGTGGCTGGGGGCGAAGTACGCCCCGCTCGCGGCGTTGGTCGCGCTGTACGTGCTCTGGCGGGCGTGGCCGGCGGGGAGGGTCGTGCTGCTCGCGGGCGCAGCGGTCTCCGCAGCTGCCTATGCCGCCTTCCACCTCGCCGTGTACGAGTCGCTGACGCCTTACAACGTGAACGTCATCTACGCGGGGGAGACCACCGCCAGCACGATCGGCCAGCACGTCGAGATTGGTGACCGCGTGTACCGGCTGTGGGGGCTGCTCATCGACCGGCGCTTCGGCGTGGCGCGCTGGGCGCCCGTGCTGTTCGCGGTGGTGCCGGGAGCCGTGCTGCTGCTCCGGGGCGACGCGCGGTTGCGCCTCGTGCTGGGGCTGGTGGTGGTGCAGGTGCTGATCGCGACGTTCGTCGTGATCACGATGATGGGGTGGTGGTTCGCGGGGCGGACGCTCGTGACGGTGTTTCCGCTGCTGCCCATCCCGGTGGCGCTGCTGGCGATGCGATACGGCCGGTGGGGGCGGACGGCCCTCGCGGTGCTCGGACTCTATTCGCTGGGAGTCACGGCGGCGCTGGCCGAGGCGGGGAGGTCACGCGAGGTCGTCATCGCCGTTGACCCGTTCGACATGGGGGCCAACCTCTTCCAGGGGGTGTCGCGATTGTTCCCGCAGTACACCTCGTGGACGACGGAGACCTGGGTGCTCACGGTTCTGTGGCTGGCGCTGGGCGGGCTGGCGCTGGCGGCCTGGGCGACGCTGGACAGGGACCCGGGGAGGGAGAGCCAGCGCCGGCCAGCACCGCCGGATCAGCCGGAGGAATCCTCCAGCAGCCCCAGTTCCGCGAGGGCTTCGTGATACACATCGGGAATGGCCGTGCCGGTCTTCCTGGCCGCCTCCGCAGCCCCATCCGCGAGGAGGATCGGTAGCCCGATCCGTTCCGCCACGAGCAGGGCCACGCCCGGGTCACACTCGATGTCCGTCTCCGAGCCGTTGTTCCAGAGGCGCATCCAGATGTGCCCCTTTCGGTTCTCGTCACATGTCAGGACGACGGCCCGAGGCTCCCAACCGATCCCTCGCAGGATGTCGTCGATACCCGTCACGAGGCACCGAACGCCATCCTTGTCGGGCGCGAACCAGTCTTCGATGTCGGTGTGGATGGGAACCCGCACGCGGGTCTTTCCGCCACACTCGTGTAATACGACCGACGAGTGCTGCCCGCAGTCACAGGGCTGGATCTTGCCGATCTTCAAGCGTCTCTCGTTCATCAACTTGCTCCCTGGGCGATGGCCTCCAGCAGGTTCGTTTCGGATTCGCCTCGGGCTCGGTGGCGGGCGTTTGCCTCCTGAACGGCCTCGAGGATCGCCATCGGCGATCCCAGCGAGCGCGCAGTGGCGCTGACCGCAGCCGTGTCCTTGGGGAGGCACTGGCCTCCGTAACCGCGCTCGGCGGTGACGACGGTGTGGCTGGGATTGATGCGGTCGTCCTGGAGCCAGAGCAGGCGCACCCACTCGTAGTCGACGCCCACCGTCTCACAGAGGTCGAAGAACTCGTTGCAGAACGCGACCTTCGTCGCGAGGAACGCGTTCTCCATGTATTTGACGATCTCGGCGGTCGTCGGCGGTACGCGGTAATGGCGCAGGCCGGGCCCGTAGGCCTCCTCGTAGAGCTTCCGCACGGCCGAAGCGGCAGGGTCGTACCCGCCGTAGATGAGGAAGCGGCGGTTGGCGGGATCACGGAGGGGATGGTCGTCGGACTCGCCGGCGTACTCGGGCATGAAGACGAGCCGCTTGCCCGTCTCGGCAATGATGCGCTCGGTCGTACCTATCGCGATCGTGCTATGGCAGACGATGGCGATTCGGGGATCGGAGAGGCCCACGACCTCCTCGACGATCGACGTGTCGCAGTCGCCGGACGGCAGCTGGGCCGTCGGGACACAGACGATGACAAAGTCGGTATCGCTGAGGTCGTCGATCGTGCCGAATCCCAGGGGTGGGTCATAGATGGCCAGTTCGTGGTCGTTGAACAGCCCGGCTACGTAGCTGCCTACGGAGCCATAGCCTGCGATGGTTACTTTCATGGGGTGCCTCCCTGGTTGGAGGGTCGCCGGCGACCGAGGGCTGCCGCCGGCGACCCGTGGGTCTACTGCAGCTCGCCGACCTGCGCGGCGGTGATGCCGAGGCCGGCGTAAACAGACTCGAGGGCCGCCTGCACGGCGTCTCCGGCACCGGCCCTTGGGGGGCCGGCGGCGAGGTCGTAGTACGAAGCGATGGTCGCCGCGGCATCGGGGTCCACGCCCGCGACGAGCGGTTCGATGACGCGGAAGAAGGCCCAGCCCTCGGCCTGGTGCACGCGGGCGGCATCGGTGTCGCCCGCCTCCAGATCGCCGTCCATGACGTGGGCGTAGCGGATGGAGGCCTGGACGTAGGTGACGGTCAGCTCCCGCATGATCTTGGCCGTGGCGATCCCGCCGCCGGCGGCGCTGCCTTCGACCAGCGCCTCGACGCCTTCCGTGAAGGCCGCCGCGAGCGCGTCGTTCACGGCCGTACCCGTACCGAAGTTGCCGCCCCGCTTGTCGGCGGTGGCGTAGGGCCCGCAGCCGGGTTCGACGCCGTGGTAGAAGGCCCAGCCCTCATCCCAGTTGTGGGGAGCGCCGGAGGCCGGGTCGAAGTTGTCCTGGGCGGCCTTGCCAAGGGCGACCACAAGCTCGTGGATGGCGTAGGCGACCAGGACCTGGTTCTGAATGCCCTTCTGGATGCCCTGGCGCCGCACGAGGTCGGACTCGCCCGCGAAGGCGCCCGTCCCTTCGATGGCGCTCATGACGAAGGTGTCGAGCCAGGTCGGATCGTCGTAGTAGGCGACGTAGTCGTTCCAGATGCGCTCGTCGCGCTCCGTGCGGGCGAAGCCGGCCAGCGTGCGAACGGAGCCGTCGCCCTTCACCGAGTTCCCACCCTCGACGTACACGCGCTCGATGGCGTCGTAGTCCAGGGGTGCGTCCTTCGGCAGGAGGCTGTTGATCTCGCACACGTCGAGCACGAGCGCAGCATGCGAGGCCACCTTGGAGACGGGCTGGTAGGCGCCCATCGCGGCGGAGGCGTCCCCGCCACCTGTGCCAGTTGCCGTGCCGGTTCCGGTTCCGGTTCCGGTTCCCGTGCCCGTGCCAGTTCCGGTGCCAGTACCAGTTCCCGTGCCCGTTCCCGTGCCGGTACCGGTATGGGTGTGTGTCCCCGACCCGGTTTCGGTTCCGGTTCCCGTGCCGGTACCGGTGTGCGTGTGTGTGCCCGATGCCGAGCCGGTTCCCGTGCCGGATACGGAGCCGGTACCGGTATGCGTGTGGCTCCCCGTTCCGGTGCCGGAAACGGAGCCCGAGACGGAGCCCGACGCGGAAGCGGAGCCCGTGCCTTCATTGATGACTTCGACCGACCCCGGCCGGTCCTCACCATCATCGCCACCGCAGGCGACGACGACACCGACGAGGGCGACAGCCGCCAGGGCGGCGATGATCCAACCCCTGCTTGCCAAAAGTGCTTGCATTGACTCGATTCCTCTTCCTGCGCCTGGCGGGCGCGCTATGGCTGATTTCCCAGCACCTCTCGCGCCATGCCGAGGGGCACGCGCCAGAGGTAGTTGGCATTGATGAAGGAGCGCCCCCGCGTACGGCTGCGGTAGGTGATGGGCACCTCGGCGAGGCGCATCCCCTTGTGCAGCAGGTTGAGCGTGAGGACCTGGGCGTAGTTGTAGTCGTGGACGACCTCGGCGACGTTGAGCGCCTTTGCCGAGAAGGCCCTGAAGCCTGTCTGTCCGTCGGAGATGCGCCGGCCAGCCACGATGCTGAGCGCGAGCGTGAACACGCGGTTCCCCAGCGAGCGGAAGAGCCTGTGGCCCTCGCGGGTCCCACGGAAGCGGGAACCAAGGACGTAGTCGGCTTCGCCGCTCTCGATGGGCGCGAGCAGCGCCGGGATCTCGGCGGGGTCGTACTCAAGGTCGGCGTCGAGGTAGACGGCGGCGCGGGCGTCAAGCCCGCGGGCGGTTTCGAGGCCGGTCCGCAGGGCGGCTCCGAGGCCGCGGTTGACGCCGTGCCGGACGACGAGGTCAGCGCCCTCGCGTGCGGCGATCTCGGCGGTGGCGTCGGTCGAGCCGTCGTCCACGACGATGACGGCGGTATCGCCGAGCTCGCGCCGGGGGATGCGGGCGAGCACGTCGGGGAGCGCCTCGGCTTCGTTGTAGGCGGGGATGATGACCGCGAGTGGCCCCTGGCCCTGCTCCGGCACGCCTTCGGGGGTGAACAGCACCTGCCCGACCGACTGCGCGGGGGGCGCGACGCCAAGGTAGTAGGCGAGCGTTGGCGTGACATCGAGGAGGGTGCGCGGACCCTCCATGTGGGCCCCGACCGGCACTCCCTCGCCCCAGGCGATGAAGGGGACGCGCTTCTCCGGCTCGGTGAGGTGGCCGTGGCCTCCGATGCCCTTCCCCTGCCCGTGGTCGGAGATGACGATGACGGTGGCGCCTTCGAGGTAGCCCTCCTCGCGGCACCAGCCGAGGAACTCCTCGGTCAACCGGTCGGTTGCCTCGATCCGCTCCAGGTACTCGGGGTAGTAGCTCCCCCGGGCATGGCCCGTCTGGTCGACGGAGAGCGTTTGCAGCACGAGCAGGTCGGGGTCCTCGTCCTGGAGGACGGCCTTTGCGCGGGCGACGAGCGCGTCGTCGATCTCCTCATTCGGCGTGACCGCGGTGACGGTCTCGACGGTTTGCTCGCCAAAGGAATCGACCAGGTGGGCGATTCCGACCATGCGGCCGTGCAGGCCGCGCTCCCTGAGCGCGTCGAAGATGGAGTCGCAGTTCATGCCGAGGAAGGGGACGAAGTTGCTGCGCATGCCGTGCACGCGCGGCGGGGCGCCGGTGAGCATGGAGGTGAAGGCGGTGACGGTGCGCGCGGGGTAGACGGTGCGCATGTCGTCGCAGACGAGCCCTTCGGCGGCGAGGCGGTCGATGTAGGGCGTATGCGCCTCGGCGAGGCGGTCCGGGCGGCATCCATCGATGGCGACCACGATGAAACGCCGGGACACGCGGGCGGTCTCGTTGCGAAGGTGGGTCGGCGCGAGCGGGTCGGGCGGCGCCCAGGTGAACCACCACTGGTGGGTGAGGACGGCGAGGACGGCGGCGCCAAGAATGAACCCCTCGACGGCCGCGAATGAGAGCGCTCCCGGATGCTCGACGAGGAAACCGGACAGCAGGACGAGGATGAGCACCTTCGGCACCTGCTCGAGGAAGTTGCCGCTCGTGGGGTCGGGGTTCTCCAGGACGAGCCGCCAGAAGCGGAAGCCGTTCGTCCAGGGAGTCCCGATGCGGAGGTGGTAGTAGATGCTCCCCCAGAGCACGACGGTGAAGACGAGGTAGAGCCCGAGGACGAGCCCGATCGCCACGGGGTCGACGAAGCGGAAAGCCGCAAGGCAGACCGCCAGGAGCACCCAGAGGCCCGCCCGAAGGTGGAGCGGGAAGGCGTAGCGGTAGAACAGGACCAGGAGCGGCGCCAGGGCGGCGAGCGCGAGTCCCTGTCGCGCCCAGTAGCCGCCATCGGTGAGGTGGGGCAGACCGAGCAAGACGAGGGTCCCGACGACGAACACGGGCGTGAACGGCTTCCCCTCGTTGAGGACGTTCCAGAGACGCGCAGCGATGTTCTCGAAACGGGTGGCGGGCTTCGGGTCGTCGCGGCTGCCGCGCAGCCGCCCGAGCGTCGGCACGCCACCGAAGGCGAGTGGCGTCAGGAGCCCGCCAACGCCGAAGGCGTAGGCGAACTTGAGGCCGTGCGTGAGCACGGCGAGCGTGAGCGCTTCGCCGCCCGGCATCCCCTGCATCTGGAGGGCGGCGGTCATGCTCGCTTCGTAAACGCCGATGCCGCCGGGGGTGAGGTGGAAAACCTGGAAGAGGATGGTGAACGCCGTGACCGCCATGGCCGCCTGCAACGAGAGCTCGAAGCCGAGGGCATGTGCGGCCGCGTAGACAACGACCGACTCAAGGAGCCAGCTGGGCACCGTGAGGGCGAAGGCGGCGAGCACGGCGCGAGGCGAGAGGGCGCGGAGCGCCTCCCTGGAGCGCGTCCAGACCCGCTCCAGCACCTGGAAGCGACTCCATGTGGCATTGGTCGCCCGCAACCACAGCAGGGCAGCGGCCACGGCCGCGAGCAGGAGGGCGGGGGCAATCAGGACCGTGAGGCCGTCGACGCCGGCGGTGAGGGGGATGAGGGCGGCGGCGATGGCGAACAGGGCAGCGAAGTCGAGCAGGCGCGCTACGGCGGTGGAGACGGTTGCGTCGGTCGCATCGATGCCGGCGCGAGCGCCGAGATAGGGACGGAGGACCTCCCCGGCTTTCACGGGCAGGGCGTGGTTGGCGAAGAGGCTGGCGTGCAGGATGGAGAGCAGCCTGCCGCTGGTCACTCCCGACCCGGCACGCCCAAGAAGCCCCTTCCAGGCAACCGCCCGCAGCACGAACGCCGCTGCGTAGCCGCCCAGAAGGAGCAGCAGCAACTCAGGGCGGCGAACCACCTCGCCGAACCCCTTGATCAGCAGGGCCCCGTCGGCGATCTGGACCGCCGCCACGGCTGCCCCGGCCACCACGACAGCGGCTACGAGCCAGCGAAGGGGCTGGCCCCGCACGAGCGCGCCCAGGGATGTGTCCAAGCCGGAGGCGCCGGGGGAGGCAAGGCCCGCGAGGAGCCGTCGGGCTCCAGAGGTGGCGTCTAGCGCAAGTCCCAACATGCAGGTACTGAGTCCGGACGGGAGTCTAGACTAAGACTTTAATAAAGGTCAACCTAATCTTTTCTTTGGGTCGCAGCGCACGCCCGCGGATAGCTTCCGCAATTCCCTGTTGCAGTCTCGACTATCCCTGGCTGGAATCCAGATCCGGGGTCGATCCCGGGCGATCGCGACCAGCGCATCCGGCCACAGGTCGCCGGCATTGACGCACGGGGCGAGCGACAGTTCCTCGCC
Source organism: Chloroflexota bacterium (assembly GCA_026702615.1). GTDB lineage: Bacteria > Chloroflexota > Dehalococcoidia > Tepidiformales > Tepidiformaceae > UBA2991. The sequence continues at coordinate 115,921 of JAPPBY010000033.1, forward strand.
GCCGTGTTCGCGGAGGTCGCGGCCCCGCGGATGCCGATCTCTTCGAGCGTCTCCAGACAGTCCGCGACAAAGCCGGGCATGATCAACGGAGACGCGCCGCACGCCCTGCCGGGCAAGCTCCGCGAGCACGCGGTCGGTGTGGGGCTCCGTGGTGTCCCGAGGTTGAGCAGCAGCAGGCCTGGTTTGTGGGGTGAGGCCATGCGGTGGCTAGGGGAGGCGAAGCGGTCGGGGCTTGCGTGAGAACGGCGTCATCTCAGCGAAGGCCGCGGCGGCGCCAGCGGCTCGGGCCCGCGAGCCGCAGGAGCGCTGCGAGGATGGGGATGAGCAGGCGCGTCACGTACCGGGCCAGGGCTTCCGCGTCTCGTTCTCGCAGTCTTCGACGCTGGAAGGCCATGGCCATTGCGCGCTCCCCGGAGCCCTACTCGCCCGTCCCGAGTTGCTGGGCGAGGTATTGCTCGGTCCCAAGCTGGCCGATCGCCTCGATCTGCGTCTCCAGCCAGTCGATGTGGGTCTCTTCGTCCCGAACCATCTCCTCGAGCCGGGAGCGCGTGCCGTAGTCGTCGACCTCGACGCAGAGGTTAACACCCTCGGTGAGGGCTTCGATGGCAGCCTGTTCGCTCTCAAGGTCGAGCTCGAGGTTCTCGAGAACGGTCTCTCCAACCTTGACGACGTCAATGCGCTGGAGATTGGGCAGACCTTCAAGGTAGAGGATGTGCTTGACGAGCTCCTCGATGTCACGCATCTCCCCCATGCTGATGGCGCGAAGCCGATCGGCGAGGTGGTCGTAGCCCCAGTTCCGGACGATCTCGGACTGCAGGAAGTACTGGTTGACGGCGGTTACTTCGATGGTGAGCAGGCGGTTGAGGGTATCGACAACCCCTGGTTTCGCTCTCATTCGGTTCCCTCTGGGGCAGTTGCCCCCGCGCAGGCTACCTGTTGCCCGGAGCGTTGGCACACTGCAGCGCTTGCCCCCTGAGGCGAGCCGGCAGGGCCGGGAGCAATCTCCACCAGGAGATCCTCGAGCACTGACAGGCAGGTGCCACAGCTGTCGTCGTCGCCGAGGGAAAAGCGGGTGACCAGCTCGTCGAAGTCGCAAGGACCGGCTTCGGCCGCTTGTCGCACTTCGGCCACCGTCACGGCGTGGCAGATACACAGGTACACCGACTCCCTCCCTTTCTGCTCTTCCTACGGCTCGAAGCCGGCCTCGCGGATGAGCTCGATGGTGCGTTCGAGGCTGGTGCCGAGACGATCGAACTCGCCGAGGTCGATCGGTCCGGGGGACTGGGCGACTCCTTCAAGCTCGACGCCCGTGGCGAGCGGGTACTCGAAGTTGGCCTTGCCGAAATACTCCTGCGCGACCTTGCTGGTGAGGAAGCGGATGAGCTTCTGAGCCACATCCTTGTCGCCGGAGGCGGTAGCGCCGATGGCGGTAGCGATGGTCACGCCGCCGGGATCGCCATCCCTGAAGCGGTGGTTCTCGCTGGGGGTAGAGGGGTCCTCCACCTGGATGCGCAGGTTGTAGTAATGGTTGACCAGCCCCAGCTCGATCTCGCCGCGGGCCACGGCCTGCACGATGGAGACGTTGTTCGGGTAGACGGGCGCACCCCCATCGTGGAGAGCCTTGAGCCATGCGAAGGCAACGTCGTCTCCATCAGACAGACGGAAGAGGGTGAAGAAGTCCTGGAACGACCCGTTGGTGGGGGCGAGGGCGACGCGACCGAGCCACTTCTCTTCGGTGAGCTCGTGGATGGAGGTGGGGAGGTCGGCCGGGTCGAACAGCTCCTTGTTGTAGACGAGCACGCGCTGGCGCCCGGTGAGCGCAACCCAGTAGCCGGAGGGGCTGGAGGGAGCGAGCTCGAGGACATCGTCGTCGAGCTCGGCCAGCAGGTCGCGCTCGGCGAGGAAGCCGATGGGGCCGGGGCTGCGCGAGATGAACACGTCGGCGGGCGTCCGGTCGCCTTCCTCCTGGAGGAGGAGGGCGAGGTCGGTGGAGCCGCCATACCGCACACGGACGTCGATCCCCGTGTCCTCGGCGAACCGCTCGAGGAGGGGGCCGATGAGGTTCTGGCTACGCCCCGCGTAGACCGTGATCGTCTCATCGTCATCGGAGCAGCCCATGGCCGCTACGGCGCCAAAGACGAGGGCGAGCATGAGGGCGAGGGCGATCCAGGTCCGCCTGATGGGTGCAGTGCGCCGCGAGGCTTGAGTGGTTGACACAGTCACATCACCGGGAAATTAGTAGCACCTAAGTACCCTCGATAGGCGCAGCGCAATAGTGGACTACGTTCGTATGGGGTGCAAGAGCCTGTAGCACCGACACGCGGGGTCCCTGGGTGGAGTCCTGAATCAGAAGCCCGCGCTCAAAAGCCCAGAACGCTGTAGTCGCCGTCCAGGATCAGGCGGATGGAGACGTACAGGCCCAGCACCGGGAACAACACCCAGATGGCGTTCGGGTTGAAGATGTAGATCCAGAACTCTCGCGTCGTGATACGGGTTTGCTTCTGTCCCACGAAGAAACTCACCACGTAGAGCGAGGACGCGTACACCCACTGCCAGAAGAGCATCGCCCCGAGAATGCCGGCGGCGACAGCCGGCAGAAGCCCACCGGTATAGGTCACATAGAGAATCAGGGTCGATGCAGGCGTGGTGAACCCGTTCGCGATGTCGATGTTGAACCCGTACGTGTTGCGATCGGCGTACGCCGAGTCGTACATCGAGTACGTCGCCCAGACGTCCGCCCAGACCGTCGGCGAGAGGACCCGGTTGAGCGGCACGCTGGTCGTGAGGAACTCCACGGCGGGGGTCTTGCCGGTGTCCTCCCACCGTCCGCGCCAGAATTCGACACGCTCCTCGATGTAGTCCCTTCGGAAGAACAGGCACATCTCCCAGTAGCTGATCAGGAGATTGATCGAGAAGAACAGGGCGAGCAGGCAGTAAACGACGTCGAGGTCACCGTGGAGGAGGTAGCTAACGCCAATGCCAGGCAGTGCCAGGAGTGCGACCGCCACGACAGCGATGACGATGGCCGGCGCCCCCCACCGGTGCGTTCGCCCGCCTCCGACATCAGGGGCTGCCTGAGCGGAGCCGTTTCCCTCCACTACCTGGCGTCCTCGTCGCCCGAAGCCGTCCCGCGCTGCAGGGCAGGGAAACAAGCTGGAGAAGTGTGGGGAACTGTTGGCACTCGGTCACGACTCCGGCAGGTGTGGCCGTGGGATATCCCGACGGGTCAGGCTTGCATCATAGCGACAGCGCGCGTGGGGCCGCGTGCGTACTGCTATCATCCCGCCAGTCCGCAGTCTTGCCCAACCCCGGATGTCGTTCCCGCAGAGAGGCGCAGCATGATCAACGGAATCAAGGTTGCCGACATGGACACCCACGTCGACCCCAACCTGACGGTGCTGGAGAAGTACGTAGACCCCAGCTTCAGACACCGCCTGCCGGAGTTGGACCCGTACAAGCTCGTGCGCAAGAACATCCGCAGGGGGCCGGGCGAGGAGCTGGTCAGTTCAGTGGGGTTGAGCGTGGGCGCGCTTCCGTTCAATCGATGGCCGGGCACCAAGCTGGAGGCCGGTCACCAGGCCGCTGGAGCCCCCGGACGGGGGGGCGCTCGGCCGGGGACGGTCAGCATGCACCGCGGACCCGTGACCCCGGGTGTTGAAGATGAAAACTCCGAGGGGCGCCTCGTCGACATGGACACCGAGGGGCGGGACCTGGACTTCATCTTCCCCGGCATGTGGGCCTCCAGCCTGACGGGTCTCTACGACCAGGACGTCACGCTGGCCGAGGGGATGTACCGGGCCTACCACAACTACATGGACACCTACACGTCGGTGGCGCCCGACCGCTTGAAGAGCAGCCTCCAGGTGCCGGGGGCAGACCCTGAATGGGCTATCGCAGAGATCAAGAAGTGGGCCAACAGCAAGTGGGTGGCCGCTGTGTGGATCCATCTTCCTCCGGGCCTGCCGGTGGATGATCCCGATCTGGACCCGGTCTTCGCCACCATGAACGACCTGGACCTGCCGCTGGTGCATCACAGCTTCTTTATGGAGCCTCCCTACTTCCCCGGCCACCAGGACATCTGGGGCAACTCGGTGGTCGCCCGAACGGCGGCCCATCCCTGGGGCGCGGCGAGGCTCTGCGCCTACCTGATCCTGTCGGGCCTGTTCGACAAGTACCCCAACCTGCGGGCTGCGGTTTCCGAGGTCGGTCACGGCTGGCTGCCCAACTGGGTGATCCGCCTCGGCTTCAACAAGAGCTACGCGCAGGGGCTCACGCCCAAGCTCAAGTACACGCCTCTGGAGTACGTCCAGATGGGACGATTCCGGTGTGCGGCCGAGCCGTTCGAGGGGGCGCTGATGACCGAGGCGTGCGTGAAGATCCTGGGAGAGGACTGCCTGATGCATCAGTCGGACTACCCCCACGGCCAGGCATTCTTCCCCGACACGGCCAGGGAGGTCATGGAGTGGGACTTCTGGGGCAAGTTCAGCCCGGAAGCCCTGCAGAAGCACATGTACGGCAACGCCGTCAGCTTTCTGCGCATGGCCTAGAGCCTAGAAAAGGCCCGCCTCGACCCGGTTCAACGCTGGCCGTGTAGCCCGCCAAGGGAGCACGGTCGTCCCGATGCTTCTCGTTTCGGAACGGGCGCGACTCCGGGTCCCTGGGACGCTACCGAGGGGTCAATCGCCTTCGGCAGCTGCAAGCGTTGCGATGTTGGCCACCAACCATGCGGATGCGGCGCATACCTGCAGCACATCCCCAGGGGAGTTGATCCCGTAGGCCAGCATGCTGCTAATCCAGCAAACGCTGGCAACCGTCTGTCCGAGCCACTTGAGGCTCCACGCCCTGGCCAGCCGGCTTCGCACCGCTCCAGACACGGCAGCCTCGCCTGCGTTTCCACTCAACATGCGCACTCTATCCCGCAACAGGAAAGGTCATCGAGATACATGCCCCAATCGCGGTAGGCCTCCAGGTCTTCCGCGGGCAGCCCCAGCGAGGTCGCGACGGCCTTGGCGACAACGGCGAATCGCTGGCGGAACTTGAAAATGAAGCAGAAGACGTGGTCGTTGTGGCGCACTGCGGGGCCGCAGAGAAATATCCCCGGCACGATTGTTGATTCATCGTCTTCGCTGAGAAACAGCGAGCCATCGTCGCGTTGTTCAAACAAGTACGAGATCATCCTGTGACTGCCCTCGAAGCCGCCCGCCAAGAGCGGCGGCACGGAGGTTTGAAACCGTTGCCCGTCCTGAGACGTGACCTCATAGGTGCCGTCCACACAAGTCACCGATTCGACAGGTGTGTTCGGAAACAGCTCCACCTGCCTCATGAACTGCCGTTCACGCATCCGCTCGAGCGTGAACGGGGAAAGCGTAATGCTGGGGTCGGAGCTCTCCGCCTCCCACGGGCAGTCCATGTCGAACAATCGCACTCGTTTGTCGCGATAAGCCAGGTGGAAGGCCGCATCGACACCACTCTCGTAGCCACCGACCACGATGAAGTCGTCACCGTCAAGCTCGTCATAGCTGGGGATGGTCGCGGTGTGGCGACACAGCTCGCTCCCGGCAAACCCAGTCAGGCGTGGGTACTGGAACTCGCCCGCAGCCCAGATGACGTTCCTGGCCTGCAGGGTCTCGCGGGCCGTCTCTACGAGAAAGTTGTCTCCATCCCTCGTGATCCCCATCACGTCGGTGTACTCGCGTACGGGTAGCTCAAAGAATCGTGCGACTGTACGCAAATGCGTCGCGTACTCTGCACCTGTCGGGTGCTCGACGCCCAGACTGAACGCAGGTGACGTTCCAATTGCGATCGAGTTCAAATCGAGCATGCCGATCGAATTGGTGGCGTACGAGGGCGTGATGAAGCGAGTTTCGGCCGGCCACGAGGCGAACGACGCCCCCACCGTTTGACGCTCGAGAACGACGAAGTTCTCGATGCCGGCGTGCCTGAGCGCCACCGAGACGCCCACGCCTGCGGCGCCGCCACCGACGACTACTACGTCATAGAGGACTTCACTGCTCCTGGTGCCGGTCATGCTGACTCCTCCTGTCGACCTTCAAATCAGTCGTGTTTCGATCTCCTGCCGCATTCTCTTGCTGGCCGACCGGCCCTGGCAGAGGCGAAAACCCTACGGTGAGGCTCCGGTTGGCGCCAGAGGCGCGGGCCGTGCGGGCCCAACAGTCCCGGGAGCTTCCCCGCCCGAGCCACCGCGACAACACATCCTCCGGATAGGCGTGTGGTCGCGGTGGTCCGTCGTCAGGGTCTGCCTCGATTGCCGGCGCGGCCTCCTTACTTCGCGATGCCGTTGGCAATGGCGCGGAGGAACTCAACGTACGTTGGATACTCCTCAGCCAGGGCCCCGGAAGGAATCGTGCGGACGGTCGTGCCGGTGTCGCGGGCGATCTGCTCGATCACGCGCGCACTGAACTGCGGTTCGCTGAAGATGTAGGGGATCCCCAGTTCCGTGATGCTCTCCACCAGCTCGGTGATTGCCGATGCGCTCGGCTCCTCTTCCGGACCTTCCACCACGAAGCCCAGGATCGTCAGCCCGTAGCGGTCCGCGAAGTAGCCGTAGGCATCGTGGAACGTGACCAGGTAGCGGCGCTCCTCGGGGAGTCCGGCGAGTTGCTCGCGGATCTCCTCGTCGAGCTCCCGCAGCTCCGCGATGTAGGCGTCTGCCCGCTCGCGGTAGTAGTCGGCTCCATCCGGATCGAGGCGTGACAGCTCGTCCCGAATTGCCTCGACGGCTTCGATCGTGAGGTCGATGTCCATCCAGAAGTGCGGGTCGAACTCGCCATGGGCGTGCCCATGGTGGCCGTGCTCGTCTTCGTGCTCGTCCTCGTGCTCGTCCTCGTGCTCGTCTTCGTGCTCGTGCTCGTCCTCGTGCTCGTCTTCGTGCTCGTGCTCGTCTTCGTGCTCGTGCTCGTCCTCGTGCTCGTCCTCGTCATGGTCGTCGTGCGCATCGTCGATGACGCCCACGAATGCGAGGCTGGACGGAGCACCGCCGACCTCCCACTCCTCCTCGATCTCCATGTGCTCGAGATGGACCCCGAGGACATGACCGCTATTCGGGTCGGCGACGTAGAGCCACTCGCCGACGACGATCATCGAGGGCGAGGGACGTCCGAACACCATCTCAAACGGGTCGACCAACTGCATGGTCCCGGTCAGTTCGCCGTCGTGAGAGTCGAACGCGCGCAGAACACCGTCAGCGGCGAGCATGTAGAAGGTCTCGCCGTCGCTCGAGAACGCAGCCGCAGCGCTCGGCCCGGGGAACACCTCGCGCATTTCGCCGTTGACCACGTCGACCAACCAGACGCCGCCCAGGGCACAGCACTGGCCGTCGGGGAAGAGGGTCGCGGGGGCGAAGAAGTTGTCGCTGTGCTGATGTCCGTAGTACTGGCCGAGCGCGAACTCTCCCTCTTCACCCACCTCCGGTGGATAGGGGATGACTTCGTGCTCGTAGTGCCCGTCGTGGGCGTGTACGAAGAGCACACCTTCCCAGCAACCGAAGACGGCGCCGTGTGCGTTGTTCGCCTCGCCGTGCAGGTTTGTGCAGGAGCGGTTGGCTGCGTCGTACACGACCTCGTTGTCGAACGTGCGCACCTCAACACCGAGTGGCAGGCATTCCCATGTCCCCGGGATGAACTCGGTGCAGGCCGGGTTGTTGGAGCTGAGGATGACGTGGTCATCGGCAATGACGAGCGCCGCGCCGTGCTGGATTCCAGCCTCAAGCACGATCGGCTCGTAGTCACCGGCCGAACTGGCCAGATCTTGCTCGTTTATCAGGATTACGTGGCCGTTGGTGTCGGCGAAGATCGTGGTCCAGCCGTGGCTGTTGACGTAGTGGACCGGCCACTCCTCGACGATCTCAAGCGCGTGCCGTGAGACGGGCTTGCGGACCAGGTCGTAGTGATCGCCGTGTGGGACGTAGAACACGCCGCCGTCGAAAACGTGGATGCGGTCGTCGCCGGCATCTGGCCCGCGAGCGACAACGATGCCGTAACGGTGCGTGGGGCTTGCGTAGACGGTCGCGTTGGGCCCTGCGATGTCGAAGGCTCCGCTGTCGACGTCATCGGTCGAGAGGTCGATGACGGAGAGGTGAGCTGCTAGGCCATCGGCAACGAGCAGGCGGCCAATGAGGGTCGGGCCGTGGTCGTCCTCGTGCATCCCCTCGTCTTCATGCTCGTGCTCGTCTTCATGCTCGTGCTCATCTTCGTGGTCGTGCTCGTCTTCGTGCTCGTCTTCGTGCTCGTCTTCGTGCTCGTGCTCGTCTTCGTGCTCGTCGTGGTCATCGTGGTCATCGTGGTCATCGTGCGCCAGCGCCTCCGGGAACGGCCGCAGCTCCATGTCGTGCGTTAGTTCCAGCACGGAGCCCCTGGCGCTTTCCGCAAGCTGCTCCTCGACCACGCTTAGTGAGCTGCCCACGATTACGAGCAGGTCCGCCTCGGTGGTCTTGCTGATGTCACTCGGTGTGACGTGGAACGTGTGCACGTCCGCGTTGAGGGGAACAATGCTCGTGGTCGACACGCGGTCGCCGCCCACCTGCTTCACCAGGTCCTCGACGATCGTCGTGGATGTCACGACTGAGAGCGTGGTTGTGGTGTCTTCCGCCCTCTCCTCTTCGCCACCGCAGGCGATCACCAGCATGGCAACGGCGATGACCGCTGCGGTTCCAAGTCGACTGAGCACTACGTTCGCTCTCCTTCGTGTCGGGGCATACTGAGACGCAGTATCAGTACCGATTCGGTGAGCGTCAAACCGCATGCGGCGCGCAGTCAGAGCCATCGGCTCCGATAGCCTCGGCGGGGAGCTAGGGGAGGGGGCGGTCGGCGAGGATGCGACCGTCGCGAATCTCGACGAGACGGTCGGCGCGCTGCGCCATGCGGTCGTCGTGCGTGACCATGATGCAGGCCTTGTCGCGCGAGTGAACCTCGCTCAGGAGGGCATCGACGACGCGGCTGCCGAGCTCGAAATTGAGGCTGGCGGTGGGCTCGTCGACGAGGAGGAGGGAGGGGTCGCGCATCAGCGCGCGGGCGATCGCGACACGCTGGCGTTCGCCGCCGGAGAGGCTCGTGGCGACCTGGTTGCGGACGGGGGTGAGGTCGAGCTGGTCGAGGAGTTCGTCGGCGCGACGGCGGAGGGCGGAACGGTCGGCGCCCCCAAACTGGCCGACCACGAGCAGGTTCTCGCGGGCGGTGAGGAAGGGGACCATGTTGCTGCCCTGGAAGACGAAGCCGACGCGGTCGCGCCGGTAGCGCGTGCGGGCTCGGGTGCCGTAGTTCGTTATGTCGTCTCCGCCGACGCGAATGGCGCCGTCGGTCGGGGTGAGGAGGGCTCCGGCAAGGGCGAGCAGGGTGGTCTTGCCTGAGCCGGACGGCCCCTCAAGCGCCACCACCTCACCGCGATCGACCTCGAGCGTGACCTTGCGGACGGCATCGACCCGCCGGGCGCCAGACCCGAAGGATTTGGAGACATCGCGCAGTTCGAGGATGGCCACGGGAATGCCCTACTGCTGCTGCATCGCGATGATGGGGTCGACGGAGGCGACCTGTCGGGCGGAGAGCAGCGAGCCCACGACGCCGGCGATGACCACGGAGATGGAGCTCGTCGCCATGGCGTTCGCGGTGAAGTCGATGGGGATGGTGTCGGAGGAGAGCACGGTGGCTTCGGTGAGGAGCGCGAGCCCGACGGCGACAACGGCGCCGACGACGCAGACGATGAGCACCTGCAGCAGCCCCTGCACGACGAGGTAGCTTCCGGGCGCGCCTATCGCCTTGAGGATCCCGAGGAGGGACACCTTCTGGAGGGTGATGACGTAGAAGAAGACGCCGATCACCATCGCGCCGATGAGCAGCCCCATGTAGCGGAGGGCGTCGACGGTGGACTGTTGGGCCTGAACGCCCTCGATGTTGTTGAAGCCATCCTGCTTGGTGACGATGCGCCAACCCTCGCCGCGGACTCCGTCGAGGTCACGCCCCTGAATCAGGACCAGGCTGGCGGCGGGCTGCTGGTCGGCATCGCCGATGAAGACGAGGTCCCTCCACGAGGCGAGGTCGACGAACATGGCGGGCTGGAAGAAGAAATAGCCCTGGTCGACGATGCCCACGACGGTGAACTCGCGGGTTTCGAAGCCAACGGGCAGGGCAAGCGTGTCGCCGATACGGGTGCCGGCAACCCGGATCCAGGCGCGGTCGATGAGGATGTCAGTCGGTCCCGAGAGCGAGCGGCCTTCGACGACCCTGGGCTCGGAAAAGGAGCCGGGGATGACGCCGATGATGGCGGCGGTGTCACTCTCCTCGGGGGCGAACTCGATGACGGCGGCGACGTAGCCGATGGGGGTGGCGCGCTCGGCGGCGGGGAGGGCCTGAACCTCGGAGACATCCTGGTCGCTCAGGCGGGAGCGGATGACGGAGAGATTGGAGTTGGCGGCGTAGGCGAGGTGGTCGCCGTTGAGGCGGAGGAGGGCGGTGCCGGCGGCCTCATAGAGGCCGAGCCCGAGACCCGTAACCATGATGATCAGGTAGGCGATAAGGGCGACAACGCCGGTGACGAAGCCGAACTGCAGCTTCCGGCGCCTGATCTCGATGAGCGCGAGCACTCGAAACCGACCCTCGTGAACCGGGGATTCCGGGACGTGGGAACACGGAAGGGATTCCGCTGACGGCGGCCCGCCATGACCTTCCCTTGACCACACCTCGGTCAGGTTCCCGGTAGAGTAGCGTCAAATCTTCGGGCCAGGAAACCTGCGGTAGGGGCGCGCTATGAGCACGGCAGGAATCGTGGCACTCCTCTCAGCAGCGGACTTCGGCGTGTACGCGATGTCGCTGGACCAGCGAATCGTGTTCTGGAACCGGGGGGCGGAGCGAATCCTGGGGTACGCCGCCAACGAGGTCGTAGGCCGTCACTGCTACGAGGTGGTGGCGGGAGTGGCCCCGGGGGGTCTCACACCGGCATGCCAGAACGGATGCCCCTCCATGCGCTCCCTTCAGGACGGACGAGTGCCTAGCGCCGGCAGGCTGGAGATGCTGTGCGCATCCGGAGAGCGGAAGTCAGTTTCCGTTACTCCGATGGTGGTATCGGGGGTCGTGGGCGACGCGCCCCTGCTCGTTCACCTGTTCGAGGACCGAGAGGAGCGGGGCAGTGCCGACGCAGCGCTGGACGAGGTCCGGAAGGAGTTCTCGCAGAGCGGCGCCGACATCGTTTCGGACCAGCCGGTGCTGATCCCCTCCCCGGCAGCCTCGACGGCGCTGACGGGCCGGGAGCTGGAAGTTCTGCACCTGGTGGCTCTCGGCCGTGGGACGGCGGACATCGCCATAGAGCTGGGAATCAGCCAGCACACGGTGCGGAACCACGTCCGCCACTTCCGCAGCAAGCTCAATGCTTCGACGAAACTCGAGGCGGTGATCACCGCCCTGCGCCAGGGCATCCTTGAGTGGCCCGATGGCCCCGGCAACCCTGCCCCGGGGACGTAGCAGGACCGAGATGGCCGACGAGGCAACCCGCGATGCGTACCGCGACGCCTGGCAGGCGTGGATGAAGCAGCTTGAGCGCGTCCACGGGGTGCTGCTGGAAGGGGAGCGGTTGTCGCCGGACCGGCTGAAAGGACTCCTGAACCGGGAGGCGCGGGCCAAGCAGGCCTACGACGAGGCGCGGCTGAAGCTGCTGGGGCTCGATGAGACGGCGGCGCCCGCTCCATCGGGCGACGAAAACCCGTTTCGCTAACGGACACCTCGTTGGGCGACGGGCCTCGTCTGGTAGACTCGCGCCCGCATACCAGTTTCCTGGAGATTTCCCATGGTCGAGACCAAGAAATCGTTTTGCCGCTTTTGCCATGCCTTCTGCGCCATTGAAGTGGACGTCGAAGACAACAAGGTCATCGAGGTTCGTGGCGACACGAGCGACCCGGTCTACGGCGGTTACACCTGCATCAAGGGCCGTCACCTGCCGGACCAGCACAACCACGCGGACCGGCTGCGCACGTCGCTGAAGCGCATGCCGGACGGCAGCTTCCAGCCGATCCCGAGCGAGCAGGCGCTCGACGAGATCGCCGAGAAGCTACGCTCCATCATCGACGAGCACGGGCCTCGCTCGGTCGCCAGCTACAACGGCACGTATGCCTTCTGCAACGCGATCACGCTCTCGGTGACGCGGGCCTGGCACGCGGGCATCGAGTCGCCCTCGTACTACACGAGCGTGACCATCGACCAGCCAGCGAAGGCGATCGCCGCCTCGCGGGCGGGCACGTGGCTGGGCGGCAGCCAGAACTTCGAGACGGCGGACGTGGCGATGCTCATCGGGAACAACCCGGTCGTGTCGATGTTCGGGGGGATTCCCCCGTTCAACCCGTGGAAGCGCCTTCGGGACGCGCAGAAGCGCGGGCTGAAGCTGATCGTGATCGACCCGCGGGAAACGGACGTGGCCAAGCGGGCGGACCTCTACCTGCAGGTGAGGCCGGGCGAAGATCCGACGCTGCTGGCGGGGATCGTTCGCGTGATGTTCGAAGAGGGGCTCGTGGACGGCGACTTCCTTGCCGGGAACGTGGCCCACGTGGAGGACCTGCGGCAGGCGGTCGACAGCTTCACGCTGGACTACGTGGAGGAGCGCACGGGCGTGGCCGCCGCGCTGGTGGAGCGCGCGGCGCGCATGTTCGCGGAAGCGCAGCGCGGCGTCGCCTCGAGCGGCACGGGCGCCAACATGTCGCCTCACCCGAACCTGACGGAGCACTTCGTGCAGACGCTGAATACGCTCTGCGGGCGGCACCTGCGCGAGGGCGAAGTGGTGCCGAACCCGGGCGTCATCGGGCCGGAGCGGCCGTGGGTGGCGCAGGCGAACCCGCCGAATCCCGCCTGGGGCAAGGGCGAGCCGAGCCGCGTCCGCGGTCTTGGCGAGGTGTTCGGCGAGATGCCGACGGCGGCCCTGAGCGACGAGATCATCACGCCGGGCGAGGGACGCGTGCGCGCGCTCATTAGCGTGGGCGGCAACCCCGTTGGGGCGTGGCCCGACCAGCTGAAGACGATCGAGGCGATGAAGCACCTCGACCTGAACGTGAGCATCGACATCAAGATGTCGCAGACGGCGAAGACGGCGGACTACGTGATCGCCCCGAAGCTCTCGCTGGAGCGGCCGGACCTGACGGTGCTGACCGACTCGTGGTACCCGGTGCCGTACGCGCACTACACGCCCGCGATGGTCGAGGCCGAGGACGACGTGATGGAGGAATGGGAGTTCTTCTGGGGCATCGCCCAGCGGCTGGGGACGGAGATCGAACTGGTCGGCGGCCCGATGCCCATGGACGCGAAGCCGAGCACGGACGACGTGCTGGACCTGATCACGGCAAAGTCGCGCATCCCGCTGGACGAGGTTCGCGCCATAGACGGCGGGGGCATCTTCGAGCGCGAGACGGTTCATGTCGGCGCGAAGGCGGCGGGGACGGACGCGCGTCTCGACGCGGCGCCGCCGGACCTGGTGGAGGAAATCGCCGAGGTGCGGGAGCAGCCAATCGTGGAAGGCGCAGGCTACCTGCCCGGCGAGGAGTTCTCGCACCGGCTGATCAGCCGCCGCATGCGCGAGTTCTACAACTCCTCCGGCCGCGACATCGCGGGGCTGACCGCGCGGGACGGCGGCACGAACCCGGCCTTCATGAATCCGCGTGACGGCGAGGCGTTCGGCATCGAAGACGGCGCGATCATCGAGATCGAGTCGAGCCGAGCGACCATCCTGGGCGTGGCCGCGTTCGCCGAAGACGTGCCCTCGGGCGTCATCTCGATGGCCCACTCGTGGGGGGACGTTCCGGAGACGGACCACGACGTTCGCAACATCGGCGGGAGCACGAACCGCCTCGTGAACAACGAGGAGGCGTACGACCCGATCACGGGCATGGCGCGGCAGAGCGCGATCCCGGTCAACATCCGGCCGGCGAAGGAGCCGGTGGGCGCCAGCTAGGCGAGGAGGCACCATGGCCGACGCGAAGTCCGGCACGAACGATGTCTGGGAGGCGATCTACACGCAGCGGGCCATCCGCCGCTGGACGGATCAGGAAGTCCCGGACGAGCTCATCTGGAAGGTGATCGAGGCGGGCACGAAGGCCCCGTCGGGGAGCAACACGCAGCCCTGGCGCTTCCTCGTGATCAAAGACCAGGAGACGCGGGACGCGATCTCGGCGCAGCTGCGCAAGGGGCTCGAGAACCCGGGTCTGCAGTCGATGATCGACAACGCGATCAAGTCCGGGACGAAGGGCGAGCGCCTGATGATGACGGGCGCGCGCGGGCTCTTCGAGAACCTGGCGTCAGCGCCGGTGTTCATCGTGCCGTGCCTCTACCAGGTGTCCTCGCCGACGCAGGATCCGACGACGCTGCTGGCGGGGAGCTCGATCTACCAGGCGGTGCAGAACATCATGCTGGCCGCACGGGCGCTGGGGCTCGGCACCGTGATGACGACGTTCCAGGGCGCCGTCGACGGCGTCCTGCGGGAGCGCTGCGGGATTCCCGACGAGGCGGTCCCGACGGCCATCATCCCGATGGGGTTCCCCGACGCGAACTTCGGTCCGACCAACCGCAAGCCGGTGGACGAAGTGACGAACTGGGAGCGCTGGGACGCCACGCAGGCGCGCGCCTAGCGCGGAGCGCAGCCAGCCCAAGCGAGGGGTCGAGCGATGATCGCGCTCTACCGCTTCTTGCCGGAGTCGCGCGCGGCTGTGCGCGCGACGGTCGAGGGGGCGGGAGCGGCCACACCCGGCGACGGCGGGCTGGCGCTCGCCGAGGTGACGACAACGCTGGGCGCGTACGACCTCGCGGTCGACCTGGGGGAGTCGGGGAGGGCCGGAGAGGCGGCGTCGCGGGCGCTGGGGGTGGCGGAGGCCGTGGTCGCGGGACAGGTGTGGCGCGATGGGACGGGCTGGGAGGTCGGGCTGGAGGCGACGGGCATCGCGATTCCCGAGCCGGAGATCGAGGCGTTCGACGACATCGCGGCAGATGTGCCGTTCCTGCTGCTGCGGGCGATGGGGGGCTGGAACCTCGTGGCCTCGCCGGACCGGGAGACATGGCTGACGCTCTCGATGACGTTCCTGAACCGGCGCGCTTACCAACGCTTCAACACCGAGGGGGCGTGGTTCAGTCCAGACGTCAACGAGCTGGCCTCGCTGGTGATGGGCACGCACAACACGCGCGATGTGGAGGGCACGTGCCTGACCTACGACATCCCGGGGCTCTCACTGGTGGACTGGGAGGACGAGGGGCAGGCCGCGCTGAGCGGCGGCGAGCCTGAGGCGTCGCGGAGCGCGATGCTGGCTGAGGAACTGCACTACGCGGCGCTGCTGAGGACGCCGGGCGACTCGCTGCGTGAGGCGCTCGCGCCGCTGGGGTCGGAGCTGTTCGTCGAGGGGTAGCCCTCGTCGCTACCGACTGTGTTTCGCGAAGTCGTCCTGGTGCTCCCGATAATGGGCGGCTCCGTTCGCATCGACGATGAAGGCCCCGAGTCCGTCATGCGCGGCGAGCGCCTCGTGCGGGAGTTGCTCGACCGCCTCCCGAAAGGCGGCCCGGGCAGCCGAGGCCTCCGCCAGTACGTGCGCCCAGCTCTGTCCAGCCGCAGCCGCGTGGACCCGCGCGTTGAGCGCATCAATGTCTGGAGGCTCGACCTTCTCGCCGATGGCCAGCTTCTCCAGGCGGTTCACCGCCATGCGCTGCCACGCCGCCAGGTGGGCGACCACATCACGCAGGGTCCAGCCGTCGTCGCGTCGCGCCTCTGGCCGGAGGTCTTCGATCACGGCGGACCAGCGCGCGAAGGCATCGCGTTCCAGAGCCAGCAACACGTCCCTGTCCAGGGTTAAAGCCCTCAGCGCAGCGGCTCGATGACCATGACCGCCTGCCCGACGATCTCGCCGTTCTCCAGCATGGCCGTAGCCTCGTTCACCTGCTCGATGGTGCAGCGGAAGGTCACGATGGTGGGGATGGGGAGGCGGCCGTCCTCGATCCACTCGAGGAGGACGGGGATGTCCTCGTCGGGGCTGGGAGGGTCGGGGAGGGTGTAGCCGCCGGCGGCGACGATGGCGTCGAGATCGTCCTGGCGCTCATCGGTGCCGGGAAGTCCGACGACAAGGGCGCTGCCGCCATCGCGTACGGGCGTGCGGCCCGGGCGGGAGGCCGTCTCGAACTCATAGACGCAGTCAAAAAGGTGGTCGACCCCGCCGGGGACGAGCTCGGCGATGCGCTCGACGGCGGCGGCGCTGCTCAGGTTCAGGGACTCGGTGGCGCCGGCGGCGGTCGCGGCCTTGAGGCGCTCGTCGTCGCGGGCAACGGCGATGATCGTGCCGGCCCCGGCGGCGGCAGCCGCGGCGATGGTCGAGAGACCAACGCCCGCGCAGCCGAAGACGGCCACGCTGTCACCTTCCCCAACGCCCGCGGTGCGGACCGCGCTGACGGCGAGGAGCGTGGTGTTCCCGAGGACGGAGGCGCCCTCCTTGTCCATGAGGTTGGGGATGGGAACGACGAACTGCTCGTCGAGGATGAGGTTCGTTCCCCAGGCGCCGGCGGGAGCCACCTCGGTCTCCGTGCCATCGTCGAACTCGACGAGGGGGAGCTCGGGTTCACGGCCCGGGTCCGCGCTCCAGGGCGTTATCAGGACAACGTCGCCAACCTTGCAGCGGCTGACCTCGCTGCCGACCTCAAGGACGCGGGCGGTGCCCTCCCGGCCGGGGATGAGGGGAAGGGGCTGGGGCTCCTCGACCTGCTGCAGCTGCCCGTGCTCAATGCCGGCGGCGTAGATCTCGAGGACGGCCTGGTGCGGTCCGGGGTCGGGGAGTTCCAGTTCCTGGATGGCACAGACTCCGAAGTCGCCCTCGAGGACGACGACGCGGGCGGTTGTTGGCATAGGGCGCGATAACTCCTAGCGCTCGACGTAGGGCGCGAGCAGTTGGGGCACGCGCAGGTCTTCGGGGATGCGCCCGGGCCCGATCATGCGGTCGAGCTGCTCGGCGCAGTTCCAGATGCGCCGCTCCTGGTAGCTGACGGGCATGCCGGTGAGGCCGGGCGAGTTGAGCGACTTCTGCATGGGCGCCATGTTGCGCGTGTCCTCTTCCATGACGACGTCGAACCCATCGAGGCGGTTCTGCCAGACCTCGGAGGAGGCGGGGGAGGGGCCGTCGCCCCAGTCGACACAGAACGTGATCCACTCGAAGCGGGTCGTGCCCACATCGAGGGGCCAGGCGAGGAGGAAGGGCATGCCCGTGGCGCTCACGGGCGTGACGAGGTTGGGAAAGGCGCTGAAGGCGGTGCTGGTGCAACGCGTCATGCCGTTGACGGTCTTGATCTCGGCCATGCCGTCGTGCAGGGCGCCGAAGGCCTGTCGGTCGAGGTCGGTGCGCCAGTCGAGCTGGTGGTCCATGCCGGTCATCTCGGCGGCGCGCTTGGAGAGGGGCGTGATCATGCGGGAGTGGCCGTTGGGCAGGACGCCCATCGTGGCGCCGCGCTGGTCGAGCCCGGAGACGCCCGCCTTCTGGTGAATGTGCTTGAAGTGATAGACCTCCTGGAAGGCCTCGACGGTGACCTTCCAGTTGCAGGGGATGATGGTCCAGCGCTTGTCGATCATGCGGAGCGTGGCGCCCTGGAACATCGACATCTGCTCGGGGAGGGGGTGGAGCCAGTCGAGGAGGGGTTCGGCGTCCGGGTCCTGGTTGATGAAGACCCAGCCATCCCACGTCTCGCAGCGGAGCTCACGAATGCGGTGTTTCTCCCTGGGAATTCCGGCCTTGTCGCCCACGAACTTCCCGGTGGTGAAGTCGTAGAGGTGCCCCTCGGAGGAGCGGAAGACGCCCTCAGGGAGCTTCCGGCGGGGAAACTCCTGCTGGAACTGGAGGTTGTTCCCGGCGGAGTCGAACTCCTTCCAGTGGAAGAGGTCGCTGTCGTCGGGGACGTCGAAGATGGGCGAGCCGTCTACGGAGGCGTTCTCGAAGGCGTGGATGGCCAGGTCCTCGCCCCGGACGAGGATGACCTGGATGCCGAGGTGGTCCCAGACCTGGTAGGAGCCGGGCTCGGGAAGCTCCTCCTCGCGAGTGGCGTAGAGCCAGACGGTGGGCCAGAAGTGCTTCATCTCGAGCTCGAAGAACTCCTGGCTGCGGTAGCGGCCAGCGGGAATGTCGGGGAACCTGGGGAAGCCCTCGGGCGGCCCCTCACGCGAGAACTCGTACCGGATTTCCTGCTTCAGCTGCTCGACGAGGGCTTCTTTCACGGGGTCCTCCACGGACCGGCGCTGGCCGCGCCGGTCGCGTCCTGCGATTCTACGCGCTGGCGGCAACGCCGCCGACGGGTAAGGGGAGACGTTTCATGATTCGCCACATCGTCACGATCACGCTGCGGGAAGACGCCTCGACCGAGGACCTGGAGACCTTCTTCGAGCGACTGGGGCCGATCAGCGAGCACCCGAAGGCAATCGACTACTACTGCGGCTGGAACTTCCAGGACCTCGGCGATCCGTGCGACATCGGCATCTCGTGCTCGTTCGAGAACCACGCCGACTTCGAGGAGTACATGGCCTCCCCGCACCACGGTCCGCCGGGGGAGATCCTGCGGCGCATCTCGGACCACTGGAGCGTTATCGACTACGTCGAGGGGTCGCCCCAGGACGCGAAAGCGGCGACGCGGTCGGAGCGGGAGGGGGCATGACCGAGCGGCCGCTCATTGCGATCACGCTGGGGGACCCGGCCGGGATCGGACCGGAGGTCGCGGCAAAGGCGCTGCAACGGGACGAACTGCGGGAGGATGCGCGGCTGTTTCTCCTGGGATCGCCCACGAGCGCGGCGGCGGCGCTGCGCCTGATCGGCTCGACGCACGAGCTGCGGCCGGTGCGGCGTCCGGGGGACGTGCGCGGGGAGGCGGGGACGACGGAGGTGCTGGCGGTCGGGGGGTTCCGCGAGGACTACTTCGCGATGGGGGAGCACTCGGTGGTGGCGGGGGAGGCGTCGCACATCTGGGTGGAGGAGGCGGCGCGGCTGGCGCTGGCGGGGGAGGTGGACGCGATTGTGACCGCGCCCATCAACAAGGAGTCGTGGCAGCTCGCGGGGAGCTCGGACACGGGGCACCAGGAGGTGTTCAAGCGGCTGTCGGGGTCGGACCACGTGGCGACGATGCTGATCACGGGGACTCTGCGCTGCATGCACCTCTCGACGCACAAGACGCTGGCGGAGGCGTGCGCCTACGTGACGCGCGCGAACGTGCTAGAGGCGATTCGGCTGACGGACCGGCACTTCCGCGAGTGGGGGTTCGGGGAGCCGCGCATAGGGGTGGCGGCGCTCAACCCGCATGCGGGGGATGGGGGGCTGATCGGCACGGAGGAGCTGACGGAGATTAGGCCGGCGGTGGAGGATGCGCGGGCGGAGGGGATCGCGGCGACGGGGCCGGTCCCGGCGGACTCGGTGTTCCCGCAGGCGATCGCGGGGCAGTACGACGTGGTGGTCGTGATGTACCACGACCAGGGGCACATCGCGATCAAGGTGCACGGCTTCGAGGAGAGCATCAGCGTGAACCTGGGGTTGCCGTTCATCCGCACGTCGGTCGACCACGGGACGGCGTTCGACATCGCGGGGAAGGGCGTTGCGGACGAGACGAGCATGGTCGAGGCGATCACAACGGCGATCCGGCTGGCGAAGCGGCAGGGGCTCGCCTAGGCGAAAGGCAACGGCTTCACCCCTCGCGGCGCCCGTGGTTCAGCAGGCTTGAACTTCCTCCGACCTAGAAAATAGCGAGGGGGTTGGCGGGGCTGCCGGTGCCGCCGCTCATGCGCAGAGGCGAGAGGACGAACTGGAACTCCCAGCGGCCGAGCCGTTCGCAGGTCTCGGCGAGCTGTTCGAGGTTGCAGTTGTCGATGAGGTGGAGGCCCATGGCGGTGAGGCTGACGATATGCACGGGCTGGTTCATGGCGGTGTAACCGGAGGGCATGGCGTCCTGGGCAGTATCGGCGCCGATGACGGCGGCGCCACGCTCGTGCAGCCAGGGGAGGCTGGCGGCATGCCAGCCGGGGTAGCCGTTGGCGGGGAGCTGCTCGCGGCCGAGCTCACCCTTCTTGCGGCCGTACCCGGTGCGCAGGAGGACGGCGTCGCCGGGCTCGACGCGCACGTTCTGGCGGGCCTCGGCGGCCTCAAGGTGCTCGGGGAAGGCGCCCTCGCCGGGATCGAGCCAGGGACGGTCCTGGGCGGCGGCGACGTCGAGGAGAACGCCGCGGGTGACGATGCCGTCCCTGAGGGCGGTGATGGCGTGGTGGGTGGCGCCGAGGCCGGAGGTGACGAGCTCGGCGGGCTTGCCGTTGTACATCTTGCTGTCCCAGAAGAAGTGGCAGAGACCGTCGATGTGGGTGATGGCGTAGCCGTGGAAGATGAAGCCGATGAACTCGAGGGCGCCGGCGTTGCGGGCCCCCGTAGCGCCAACGCGGTGCTCGTCGTTGAGGCCCTGGCCGGTGGAGAGCATGTAGCGCTGGGGCGTGCCGAAGGCGTGGTCGGGCTGGGGGCGCGTCTCGATCTCCCAGGAGCAGGAGACGCTGACGCCTTCCTGGACGAGGGCGGCGGCGGCCCGGCGTTTCTCGGGCGTGATCAGGTTGAGCGTGCCGAGCTCGTCGTCATCCCCCCAGCGGCCCCAGTTGGAAAGGGTATCGAGATAGTCCAGGACCTCGTTTTCGGCGGGTGGCGTGGGCATGGCTGGCCTCCGGCGCGGTGGATGCGGGGAGGATGGGCGGGGGCGAGGGGCGGGTCAAGGGGGAGGGGCTCAGCACCGATCGGCGATGACCGACGAGGGGATGACGATTTCGATTCCGGTGACGTCTGCGCCATCGACGGGGATCTGGGTTCCGTTCCGCAGGCCGCCGTGGACGCTCCATTCAATCAGACCGTGAGCCTCGTGGTAGATGCCAATGAACGTCCCGCAGCTGTCCTGCACTTGAAAGGCGTACGTGTGCCCATCCGGGGCGGCGATCGTGAAGCGACCATCCTGATCGGTGTGGTTCAGATCGATGGAGTTTTGGTCAAACCGGTGGGTGAGGGCGTAGGCATTGACGTCGTAGCCTTCCAGGGGTTCCCCTGAAGCGTTCGTGACCCTGCCCTCGATGTTGAAGCGCGGCCCGTTGTAGCAGTTGAGCTTCAACTCACCGGGCGAGCCCGCGAGGTTGACCGTGATTGCGAGATCCTCACCGGCGACCACGAGTACGACGCCGGCGCCGGTCGTGCGAGGCGTGCCATCGAGGGTGTAGCTCCCTATCCGGTCACGATAGGCGGATGCATGGAACGGGCCTCCGAAGACCCGGCAGACGGCGCTGACCGTTACTGAATACGTTCCATCGGGGATTTCGAGTTCCGCGCCACCCTCTTCCATGGTTGCACTACCGGAGAAAGAGGCGCTGCTCGCATGAGCACGCAGCGGGTGTCCGTTCCACTCCCTGAGGGCCGTACCGTCGGGGAGGAGAGCGGTAACCGTCACACGGTTCACCACCGTGACGAATTGCGCAGCGTACTCGGCGAAGGAGGCATAGAACTCCGAGGTCGAAGCGTTGAAGGAGTTCTGAAAGGCGTCTTGCCAGCGCTCGCCAGCGGGAACGTTCCGGAAGAACGAAATCACCGCCCCTTCACCCACTTCACTCACCGCGAGGCGGACGGCAGCCATCGCCCCCAGGTAGCTCCAGCGATCGAAGCCCGGGATGTCGCTCTCAAGCTGCCGGAGATCCGGAACACCCTGACTCAGGACGTCGTCGAGTGCCTGCTCCACCTCGTGGCGGGTGATGTGGCCACGCGAAATCTGGTACTCGATAGCCTCATACTCCGCCGTCCCCTCCAGGAGCCAGTCGGCGACGTAGACGGTCCCCGCCACGGGCGTAAGGGCGACCAGGTGGGTCTGGAGGACATGAAAGTACTCGTGGGCCAGAGGAGAACTGACATCGTGTGTGGCCGTGGCGCACCAGTCAGCAACGAAGACCAAGTTGTTGACTGCTTCGCCGCATTGCACGTCGGAGGGATCCTGGATGTCGAGAAACTCCCTGCGAGCCTGGTCAAGGGAGGACCGGTCCGCCCCGACAAAGAGGATGAAGTCGGGTTCGAGGAGGCCGTAGCGCTCGGCGAACCAGGTCACGACGGAGAGGGTCTCGGCGCGGATTTCGGCCTTCCGCTCCGCCGGGAAGCCGCCGTAGAACTCGACCCTCGGCACAACGCTGCCTGGCTGCAGCCAGTGCCTCTCCTCGGGTGACGACACCCAGACCGCATCGCCGACGCGGACCACGCCGCCACCGGTGGAGGCGGCGCCCGGAACATGAGAGACGAACCACTGGCTCTCAGCGTCCCAGGCGAGGACGAACTGTGAGTCCGCGTCGAGGGTCGCGAAGGCGTGCTCGAAGGATTCGTTCTCACTGCCGTACCAGGCGACCAGGTTCCAGCCCGCCCGAAGTGTGACCAGGCCTGTAGCAGGGTCTGGAGTGGCGGTGCGGGTCCAGAAGATCGGTTGGTCGCCGTCGATGTCGAGCCAGAGGCCCATGCCGGGCGTGAGCGTGGTCAGGTCCCCGGCACGTTGCGGCCAGCTGCTGCGGTAGCGTTGTTCGACGGCGTCCCAGGCGTAGACGGCCTTCAGCTCGGGGAGCACCTCGAAGAGTACGTCGACGCTTGCCTCGGGTTCGATCCAGCCGGCCAGGTTGAAGCCGGGCAGGAGCACGGTCGTAACCGGGTGGGAGGGGTGCGCGCTGGCGATCTGCGGCGCCGGTGTCAGGACAAGGGCGAGGAGGACAGCCGCAAGTCCTGCTGCGAACGCACGCTTGGGGAGAGTCACGGTCCTACCCTAGCGGGGCCGGGCACGAATTGCCGTACCGCTTCGCGTGCGATCGCTGCGCTACTTGTGGGCGACGCTCTCCATCGAGCCGTGCTCGGCGCTGGTGGGGGTGACGCGGGAGATGACGAGCAGGAAGACGGCGCCGAGCGCCCCGGCGATGAGGGAGCCGGCGAGGACGCCCTTCTTCGCCTGGTCGAGCAGGGCAGGGGCATCGGCGAAGGAGAGCTCGGCGATGAAGAGGGAGACGGTGAAGCCGATGCCGGCCAGTAGGGAAGCGCCCACGACATGCCCGAGATTCACACCGGCGGGGAGGCGTCCCACGCCGAGGCGAGCCCCGGCGATGGTGGTGGCGCTGATGCCGACAAATTTCCCCACAACGAGGCCGAGGACCACGCCCCAGGCGATGCTTCCGCCGAAGGCCTTGCCGAGGGAGTCGGGCGTGACCTCGACGCCCGCGTTCGCAAGGGCGAAGAGGGGCACGATGAGGAAGCTGGAGTAGGGCAGCAGCGTGTGCTCGAGGGAGTGCATCACGTCGCGGCCGCGGAAGGGGCGCGCGGGCGTGAGGAGTCCCAGCGCGACACCTGCGATGGTGGCGTGGATGCCGGACTCATGGGTCGCGTACCAGAGGATGATTCCGACCACGACGTAGATGGCGATGTGGCGCACCCCGAAGCGCTGGCCGGCAAGGATGAGGGCGAGCAGACCGATGGCTGTGCCAAGGTGGGGGAGGGAGAGGTCGTCGGTGTAGAACACCGCGATGATGGCGATGCCGCCGATGTCGTCGGCGATGGCGAGGGTGAGGAGGAAGACGCGCAGCCCGGCGGGCAAGCGGCGCCCGAAGAGCGCGAGGACGCCGACGACGAAGGCGATATCGGTGGCGACGGGGATGCCCCACCCATCGATACCCTCGCTCCCCTGATTGAGGAGGGCGAAGAAGCCGGCGGGGACGAGCATGCCGCCGAAGGCTCCGATGATGGGGAGGGCGGCGCGGCGGGGATCGCGAAGCTCGCCGACGACGAGCTCGCGCTTAATCTCCATGCCGACGACGAAGAAGAAGATGACCATGAGGCCATCGTTCACCCAGGCCTTCAGTCCCTCATCGACGGCAAAGAGCTCATCGAAGAGGAGGATGCCGAACTCGGTGTGGTGGTCCCAGAAGTCATGGTAGGAGTCGCCGTGAACGTTCACCCAGACAAGGGCGGCGACGGCGGCGACGAGGAGGACGATCCCGCCCGCGGCCTCGAGCCGCATGAACTCGACGATGGTGGAGCGGACACGAGTAGCGGGCGCCCACCAGACCGGGGCAGTGCCGCGCCTTCTGCTTGAGCCAAGAGCGGTCATGGGTTGCTGTGTGCTCGCACCATTCCGTTTCGCGGCGAGAAGCGCTGGGTCATTTCCTGCGCGCGCGTCCCGCCGCCGCGAGGGTAGCAACCAGCATGCTTCCGGTCAGCTAACGGCGGCCTCCGCGGGCTCGTGGTGCTCAATGAGCAGGGTGGGGGAGTCGCGGAGGCATTGCGTGCGATCCAGCGTACGGGAGCGGTGGAAAGCGCAGGTTCAGGGGGTGGGGAGGCGGCGGGCGCCGGGGACGGGGTGGTTGCCGGTGGGGTCGGCGAGGATGGCGCGGAGTGCTTCGATGCCGTCGAGGAGGCGGGGTCCGGGGCGGCTGAACCAGGCGTTGGCGTCGAGGGCCCAGACGGCGCCGCTCGCGACGGCGGGGAGGCCACGCCACTCGGGCCGCTCCGCCAGCGACCCGGCTTCGCGCACGACCTCGTCGAGGGAGAGGCCGCAGGGGAGAAGGAGCGCGACATCAGGAGCGGAGGCGGCGACGGTGTTCCATGTCACGCGCTCGGACTTCTGGCCGGGGCCGGCGAGCACGTCCTTCCCACCGGCGCGGGCGATCTGCTCGGGCACCCAGTGCCCAGCGGTGAAGGGCGGGTCGAACCACTCGAGGGCGAGCACGCGGGGCGGTGGGGAGGGGAGGGATGTGGGCTGGGCCATACGTCCGCGCAGGTCGGCGGCGAGGCGGGCGCCTTCGGAGGCGCGGCCGGTGGCCTGGCCGACCTCCTCAATGGAGCGGGCGACGCCCTCAAGGTCGAGGGGCGTGAGGGTGAGGACGCGCGCGCCGAGCTGTTCCTCGTGCACGACGCGGTGGACCTGGCCCTCGCTCACGGCGCAGACATCGCAGAGGGCCTGGGTGATGACGAGGTCGGGCTGGAGCTCGCGCAGGCGGGAAACGTCGATGGCGTAGGTGGAGCCGCCGGAGGCGAGCAGGCTGCTGATGGCCGCGTCGATCTCGGCCTGCGGGAGGCCGCGCGTCTCGACGGCGGGGCCGGTGAGGACGGGGAGGTCCCGAGCGGCGGCGGGGTAGTCGCACTCGTGGGAGACGCCGACAACCTCGTCGCCGGCGCCGACGGCGAAGACGATCTCGGTGGCGCTGGGGAGGAGCGAGGCGATGCGCATGGCTGAGGCGCAGCTTGGCCAGCGTCGGGCGCGGGCGCAAGCGGGCAGCGGGCGCGCTCCGCCGGGCCGGGGAGTAGGCTGGCGCGAGGCAAACGGAGGCGGGCATGCGGAACGGTCGGCGAGCGGCGATCAGCGGGACGGCGGAGTGGGCGCCACAGCGTCGCTGGGACACGCCCATGTTCGGGCTGGAAGCGTACGGGAAGCTCGCGCGCGAAGCGCTCGACGACGCGGGGATGGAGCTCGGGGAGATCGACGGGATCCTCTGCACGCGGCTGGGAGACGCGCCCATGTTCGCGCCGGCGGCAGTGGCCGAGTACCTGGGCATCGCCACTAACTTCGGGGAGGTGGTGGACCTGGGCGGGGCGAACGCGACGGGCATGGTGTGGCGGGCGGCCGCGGCGATCGAAGCCGGCGTGTGCGACGCCTGCCTCTGCCTGCTGCCTTCGGTGCCGGCGCCACCACAGCCGGGCGCATCGCCACGGACGCAGAACTGGATGATGGGGGCGGACGCGTGGGGGGCACCGCACGGACAGTTCGATGCGCCCTACGGGCTGATCAACCCGAATTCGCACTTCGCGATGGTGGCGCAGCGGTACATGTACGAGTACGACCTGGCGCCGCGCACGCTCGCGAAGGTCGCGGTGCAGGGCCGGGAGAACGCGCTCCTGAACCCGAGGGCAATCTTTCGCGACCAGCCGATCACGATCGAGGACGTGCTGAGCTCGCCGATGGTGGTCGACCCGCTGCACCTGCTGGAGATCGTGATGCCGTGCTCGGGGGGCGCGGGGGTGGTGGTGACGACGCTGGAGCGAGCGCAGCGGACAGGCCTGCGTCCGGTGGTGGTGAGCGGTTTCGGGGAGCACATCACGCACAAGTCGATCACGTACGCGCCCTCCCTCACGCAGATCCCGATCGTGGCGGCGGCGGACCGGGCCTTCGCGATGGCGGGGGTGGGGCGGGAGGCGATCGACGTGGCTTCGATGTACGACTGCTACACGATCACGGTGCTGGTCACGATCGAGGACTCGGGGTTCTGCGCGAAGGGCGATGGGGCGCGGTTCGTGGAAGAGCATGACCTGCGCTTCTCGGGCGACTGGCCGCTGAACACACACGGGGGGCAGCTGGGGATGGGCCAGGGCGGGGCGGCGGGCGGCATGTCGCACGTTGTGGACGTGGTGACGCAGCTGCAGGGGCGGGCGGGGCCACGGCAGGTGGGGTCGGCGGAGCGGGGGTACGTGACGGGGACGGGGGGCTGCATGTCGGAGCAGGTGGCGCTGGTACTGGAGGGGGCGTGATGGCGGAGCCGCCTCCGCGGATCCTGCCGAGCCCGACCGCCGCGACGGCACCCTTCTGGCAGGCGGCGCGGGAGCACCGGCTGCTGCTGCCGCGCACGGCAGACGGCGAGCCGTACTTCTACCCGCGGCCCTTCAGTCCGGGGAACCTGGCGCCGGGGACGGAATGGGTGGAGGCGAGCGGGCGGGGGGTGCTGTACTCCTACACCGTCGACCGGCGGGGGACGGCGCCGGCGTTCGCGGCGCGGGCGCCGTACGTCATCGGGATCGTGGAGCTGGAGGAGGGGCCGCGTATGACGACGAACATCGTCGAGTGCGCGATCGAGGACGTGCGCATCGGGATGGCGGTGGAGGCGGTCTACGAGGACGTGGACGACGAGGTCACGCTGGTGCAGTTCCGGCCGGTGTAGGGGCTTCACCCCGGAGCGGGGCGGGGGCGCGTATCCTGCCCGCCACGCGGCGCGGCGGCGGGTGGACCGCCGGGGAGGAATCGCCATGGCGACGGTCGTCGAGCGGATCAAGGTCATCGATGCGGACAGCCATATCTCGGAGCCCGAGGACCTGTGGACGAGCCGGGTTTCGAGCCAGAAGTGGGGCGACCTGGTTCCGCATGTGAAGTTCGACCCGGAGATCAACGAGGACCGCTGGTTCATGGGCGGCCAGCCGGCCGGTCCGACGGCGAGCGCGGCGATGGCGGGCTGGACCGACCCCCCGCCGAACCACCCGCCCTCCCTGCCGCAGGCGGACCACGGGGCGTTCAGCGTGGGCGCGCGGCTGCAGCGCATGGACGAGTACGGCATCTACTCGCAGGTGATCTACCCGAACGTGGGCGGCTTCGGCTCGGGGAACTTCCTGCGGCTGAAGGAGCCGGAGCTGATGAAGGAGTGCGTCCGCGCCTACAACGACTTCCTCATCGACTGGACGGAGCCGGCGAGCGAGCGCTTCATCCCGATCATGGCGACGCCGTTCTGGGACGTGGACCTTTGCCTGGAAGAGATGCGGCGGGCGAAGGATCGCGGCCACCGGGGCATTCTGATGACGAGCCAGCCGCACTCCTTCGACTTCCCCCACATCACGGACCCGCACTGGGAGCCGCTGTGGGCGCAGGCGCAAGAGCTGGGCCTCTCGATCAACTTCCACATCGGCTCGGGCGACCTCTCGGTGATCCGGGACGCGAACGTGAACAACGGCCGGCAGGCGGCGTACGCGAAGGCGACGGTCGGGATCTTCCTGGACAACTCGACGGCGATGATGGACGTGATCCTGTCGGGCATCTGCCACCGTTACCCGGACCTGAAGTTCGTCTCGGTAGAGAGCGGGGTGGGCTGGGTGCCGTTCCTGCTGGAGGCGATGGACTGGCAGTGGGTGAACAGCGGCTGTCGCGAGGAACACCCGGAGATGGACCTGCTGCCGAGCGAGTACTTCAAGCGGCAGTGCTACGCCTGCTTCTGGTTCGAGCGGGGGAGCGCGATCAGCGCGATCGAGCAGATCGGGGCGGACAACATCCTGTACGAGACGGACTTCCCGCACCCGACGAGCATGTCGCCGGGGCCGAACTCGGTCGCGATCTACCCCAGGGACTTCATCGAGCAGGAGCTGAGCGGCCTGCCCGAGGACACGCTGCGCAAGATCCTCCACGACAACTCGGCGAAGGTGTACGGGGTAGGGGAGTGACCATCACCGAGCCGCGGGTCGACTGGGACGCCGCGTTCGAAGAAGCGCTCGGCATCCTGCAGGAGTACCTGCGCATCGACACGTCGAACCCGCCGGGACGGGAGCGGCTGGCGTGCGACTTCCTCGGCGGCATCCTCGAGCGCGAGGGGGTGGAGTACGAGCTGTTCGACCCGGGCGATGACCGCGTCTCGCTGCGGGCGGTGCTCAAGGGCGACGGCAGCCGTCCGCCGCTGATGCTGCTGAACCACACGGACGTGGTGCCCGTGGAGCGGGAATTCTGGGACGAGGAGCCGTTCGCGGGGATCATCCGGAACGGGGAGATCTGGGGGCGGGGCACGCTCGACATGAAGGGGCTGGGGATAGCGGAGCTACTGACGTTCCTGCTGCTGAAACGCGCGGGGGCGCCGCTGGCGCGCGACATCGTGTTCCTGGCGGTGGCGGACGAGGAAGCGGGCGGGCTGCTCGGCATCGAGTGGCTGGCCGAGCACCACCCCGAGGCGCTGGAGGCGGAGTACGTCATCAACGAGGGCGGGGGCGGATCGACGGAGCTGTTCGGGGTGAAGCGGCCGGTGTTCACGGTGACGACGGGGGAGAAGGGGCCGCTCTGGCTGCGGATCGTGGCGGAGGGGCGACCGGGGCACGGCTCGGTGCCGCACAACGACAACCCCCTCGACCGGCTCGTGCGCGCGCTGGGGAAGCTGCAGGAGTGGGAGCGCGAGCCGCATCTCTCGCCGGTGCTGGAGGAGTACTTCGAGCGGCTCAAGCGGGCCGGGATCTACGCCGGTGGCACGTCGCTCAAGCAGCTGACGAAGACAGCGGCAACCGACGGGCGCGTGCGCGCCCTGCTGACGAACACGATCAGCGCCACCACAGCGACGGCGGGGATGAAGCACAACGTCATCCCCGGGCGAGCGGAGGCGACGATCGATTGCCGCCTGCTGCCGGGAGTCGACCCGGACGCCTTCGAGGCGGAGGTGGCGCGGGTCATCAACGACCCGAAGGTACGGCTCGAGCGGGTGTTCGCCGGAGCGTCGGACACGAGCTCGCACGACACGGAGCTGTTCGCGACGATCGAGTCGGTGGTGCGGGAGCTGGTCGAGGACGCGGTCGTGACGCCGGGGGTGACGGCGGGGTTCACGGACAGCCGCGTGTTCCGCAACCAGGGGGTCGTGGCGTACGGGTTCTCGGGCGGACTCACATCGCCGAACCTGGCGCGCACGGTGCATGGACACAACGAGCGCATGACGCTGGACAGCTTCCGGCTGAGCTGCCAGATGATCTACGAGGTCACGCGGCGGATGTGTAGTAGTGAATAGTGGCTAGTGACTGGTGGCTAGTCCTCACCACACCACCCACGAGGAGCGGAGCGGGCTAGCCGTTGAGGATGGCGTCGAGGGCGAAGAGGGCGATGAGCGCGGCTATCGTTCCAAGGCTAAGGATGGCGTAGAGCACCTTCATCCAGAGCGGCAGCCCGAGAGCGCCGTTCCAGAACCAGACGAGGACCAGCTGTCCGAAGGGCACAGCGCCGCGCTTGCGCTCGCGGTCATAGGCGCGGCGCCAGCGATCCTGGTCGGATTCGTAGCCGGGCCCCATCGCGCGTCAGTATGACAGCCCGGTGTGAGGGGCGACGCTAGTCCCAGGGGTCTCCGGGGTTGATGGGCTTGCCGCGACCCTCGGGGTCGAACTCGTCCATGGGCCAGGGGCCGGGCGAGTAGCCGCGGCTGGCGGTGAGGCCGCCGTCGAGCGGCAGGATGGCCCCGGTGACGTACTGGGATGCGTCGGAGGCGAGGAAGACGATGGGGCCGACGAGGTCCTCGGTCTGGCCGATGCGGCGCATGGGGGTGCGCCCTTCGAGCATCTCCATGACGCCGCTCTGAATGAGGCCGTCGTGGGTCATGGGGGTGTCGAAGACGGTGGGGGCGAGGGCGTTCACGCGGATACCGCGGTCGCCCCACTCGGTGGCGAGGAACTCGGTAAGGCGGGTGACGCCGCCCTTGGCGGCGAAGTAGCCGGGGGTGCGGCCCTCGAAGCCGCCGACGCCGAAGATGGAGCTGAGGTTGATGATGTTGCCGTGGCCCTGGCGCAGGAAGTACTGGGCGGCGGCGCGGCAGCAGTGCCAGAGACCGGTGAGGTCGGTCTCGACGATCTGGCGGAACATGTCGTTGTCGGAGTGCTCCGCGCGCCAGGCGCTGAGGTCGGAGATGCCGGCGTTGTTGATGAGCACATCAACGGTGCCGAACTCGTCCCAGGCGGCTTTCATGAGGTTCTCGACCTGCTCGTAGTCGGTGACGTCGCAGGCGACGGGGAGGAAGCGGCGGCCCTTGGCCTCGACCATGGCGGCGGTGTCCCCGAGGCGATCGAGGCTGCGCGAGGTGCCGACGATGTTGGCGCCGCGCTCCGAGAGGGCGTCCGCCCAGATGACACCGAACCCATAGCTCGCGCCGGTGACGATGACCGTCTTGCCTTCCATCGAGAACACGTCGTCTGACATAGCGAAACCCTCCGGGACGGGGATTGTACGGACGGTGCCGTTGCGCGCACGGGCGTTCACGCGGGCGGTGTTCGCACGGCGTATCCTGCGCGGGCACGAACCTCCGGAGGTAGCCGCATGTCCCCAAAACGCGTCCTGACCGAGCTGGATGAGTACCCCCGCCACCAGACGATCGACACGTTCGACATCATCGCGAACCCGAGTCCGGGCTGGAGCGACGGGTACTGGCACTGCATCGGCGACCCGGACGGCGAGGTCAACCTGATCACGGCCCTGCGGCTCTACCACAACACGAACACAATCGACGCCTATTCGATCCTGAGCACGGGCGACGGGAAGCAGTACAACGTGCGGGCGACGCGCCGCCTGCGGCCCGACATCGACGACCTGACGGTGGGGCCGTTCTCGCAGGAGATCATCCGGGGGCTGCGCACGCTGCGGCTGGGGCTGGAGGAGACGGACGTCGACTGCTCGTTCGACATCCTCTGGGAGAGTTCGGCACCGCCGTACGACGAGTGCCCGGGCGTGAAGATGTACCAGGACGGCAGGATGGTGGGGGAGCGCTCGAACCTCGTGCAGCTCGGCTGGCTCTCGGGCTGGATCAAGGTGGGGGGCAAGGAGTACCGCTTCGACGTGGACGACGGCTGGGTGGGGGCGAAGGACCACTCCTGGGGCCAGGCGAACACGGGCGAGGGCGAGCAGCCGAACCGCCACGCGGCGCCGGCGCTGGAGCGGCGGTCAGTCTGGGGGAAGCCGGGAGCGCGCTGGTGGGCGCTCGTGCGGTTCCCGGACCGCTCGATGTACTGCTCGTTCCGGCACCACACCGACGGGACGATCGTGGCCTCGGGCACGGGCGGCGGAAACCTGCCGGAGTACGGAAGGGTGCATAGCCGCATCGACTACCCCTACGACTCCGGGAAGGAGGGGTGGGCGTACACGGACGTGGACGTGGTGAGCACGGAGTTCGAGGACGGCTTCCCGCGGTTGAAGAGCGCGCGGCTGGACCTGACGCGTCCGGACGGTGGCGTGGACCGGTTCCTGCTGGAGACGGTGAGCAAGCCCGTCTACATGCAGGGGGGAGGCTATTGGGGTGGCTGGGACGACGGTCTCGGGCGGGGCGTGTATCGCGACGAACTGGTGGAGGGGGAGGTCTGGGACGTCTCCCACCCGGTAATCGTGCGTGACCTGGACGGGAACGAGGTGAAGCAGCGGCCCGGAGGCCACTTCGCCGAGCTGTACACACGCTACACGAACCTCGACGACCCGAACGACGTGGGTCTCGGGCTGCAGGAGTGCGTGTTCGCCCAGGAGTACCAGGGCATCAAGGCCATGTAGTGACTAGTGGCTGGTGACTGGTGACTGGTCCACTCCGCCACCCCCGATGGGGGGTGGCGTGGGGACTAACCACCAATCACTAATCACCATTCACTAGCGGCTACATGCCCGGGAGGATCACCAGGGTGCCGGGGGCGCCTTCGATACGGAGGCCGCGCACGGCCGCGTAGCCGTCGGAGTTGTACCAGGCCTTGGCCGTCTCGACGTCGGCGAACTCGATGAGGACGAAGCGGTTGTTCGGGACTTCGCCCTCGATGACCTCGGGCTCCTCAGTGTAGGCGAGCACCTTGGCGTTGTGGGGGGCGAGGGTTCCGCCCGCTCCGGCGAGGTACTCGTTGAGCTTGTCCCGGTCTTCGACTCGACCCTGCGCGAGCACGTATGCGGCCATGGGGATCCTCCTGTTTGGGGGGCTTTGAGGTGGGCGCCAATGCTACAGCGATCCTGGAGGTCGGTGATCAGTGGTCGGTGGTCAGTCCCCGCCCGGCCTCCCCGGGGGAAGGGAGGACCAGCCACCAGTCACTATCCACTAGCCACTAGTTGACGCCGGGTTCGGCGGGGTGGCTGGCGAAGCGCGCGAGCTCGCCGCCCTGGCGACGGAGGACATCGCGCCAGAGGTCGGCGGGGGTGTCGGCGAAGGGGTCGTCGGGGAGGGCGTCGACGATGAACCAGCCGTGGGTCGCGATCTCACCCTCGAGCTGGCCCGCTCCCCAGCCGGCGTAACCGGCGAAGAAGCGCATGCGGCCGAGGCGGCCCTCGAAGTGGTCGGGGCCCTTGCCGGGGTCGACGAGGCCCAGCCCGGGGGCGATGCGCAGGCCCCAGCGGTCGACGGGCATGTCGTCGCCGGTGGCCATGGCGAAGACGGAGGCGGTGGAGACGGGGCCGCCGCGGAAGAGGACGGCCGGGGCGACGGCGTGGCCGTCCCACTCGGGGAGGTGGCCGGCGACGGTCTCGCCGTTCATGGCGTGGTTGAGGACGAGGCCGAAGGCGCCTTCCTTGTCGTGCGCGCAGAGGAGAACGACGGTGCGCCAGAAGTTCGGGTCCTCGATATTAGGCGTGGCGACGAGGAGGCGGCCGGTGTGGAAGTCGGGCATGGTCAGGCCGTGACGGCAGCGAGCGGGGCAGGCGTCTCGGACCAGACGACGCCCTTCGCGCGGAGGGCCTCGACAGCGTCGGGGTCGTAGCCAAGCTCGGCGAGGATGGCATCGGCCTGCTCGCCGGCGAGAGGGAAGCCGCGGAGCTCGAGCTTGTTCTCGCTGAAGTCGGTGAGGGGGCCGTAGCGCTCGTACTCGCCGAAGTTGGCGCTGTGGGCGGGGACCCGCAGGCCGTTGGCGGCAACGTGCTCGTCGCGGGCGATGAACTCGTGGACGGGCGCCGAATCGGCGCGAACACAGCCGATACCCTCGGTCGCGAGCAGCGCCTCCCATTCGTCCGCGGAACGCGCGGCGAAGAGAGCGGCCAGCGCCTCGGCGAGGGCAGCGGCGTTGGCGGTACGGGCGGCGGGGGTGGCGAAGCGGGGGTCGGCGGCGAGGTCGAGGCGGCCAGCCAGCTCGCAGAAGCGCTCCCACTCGGGCTGCACGGCCAGCCCGAGGAAGACCCAGCCCGCGGCCGCTTCGTACAGCCGCCAGGTGGGACCGAGGCCATAGAGGTCGCGGTCGAGGGTGGGACGCGGGGGCTTGCCCTCGTAGGCGATGAAGTCGTCGGCGTTGGCCCAGGCGTTCGCCCCGAACATGTCGACGAACACCTCCTGGCCGTGGCCGAAGCGGCGACGAGCGTAGAGACCGAGGAGGGAGGCGGAGGCGACGACGACGGAGGTGTTGGGGTCGGGGTTGAGCTCGTTGGCGCGGAAGAACTTGCGGGCGATCTCGCGCAGCTCGGGGATGGTGGTGCAGACCGGAGGCATCCCCTCACCCATCTGCATGAGCGCTCCCCCAAGGCCGGCGCCGGGGATGGGGTGGGTGGAAGGACGGTGCGCGCCGGGACCGTTGCGGCCGTACCCATTGACGTACACGTAGACGAGCTCGGGGCGGATGGCCTTGAGGGTCTCGTAGCCGATGCCGAGGCGCTCGGGCACGCCGGGGCGGTAGTTGTGGATGATGATGTCGGTGGAGGCGGCGAGGGACTGAACGATCTCCTGACCCTCCGCGGTCTTGAGATCGAGGGCGATGCTCTCCTTGCTGCCGTTGCAGCGGCCGGCCCCGAGAGAGGCAATGCCCATGGCGCGGAAGGGGTCGCCTCCGATGGGCTCGACCTTGATCACGCGCGCGCCGAGGTCGGCGAGGATGGCGGCCCCGAGGGGCGCGGCGATGACGGTGGCGAACTCGAGGACGGTGACGCCCTGGAGGGGCGGGCCGGAGGCGGGGGGCGCGGGGACGGAGCGGCGGGACGGGGCGGTCTCGGCGAGGACCTCGGCGGTGTGCTCGCCCGGCTCGGGACCGGCTTCGCCGGCGGCGCCGGGGGTGGCGGTGAGGCGGGCCAGGGCGCCGAGCTGCCGCACCGTGCCAAGGGCGGGATGCTCGCGCTCGACGACGTGCTGGTTGAGGACGAGGTCGGGGTCGTCGAGGGCCTGCTGGGTGCTCTGGAAGGGGGTGGCGGCGACGCCGCCGTGCTCGATAAAGGTGTCCATCCACTCGTCGGCGGTGCGTTCGAGCATGCGCTCGAACATGCGGTCGCGGAGGCGCTCGCGGGCTTCCTCCGACCACGTCGCGGGACTCCCCTCGTAGTCGGGGTCGGCGAAGATGTCGGCGAGGTCGACGGCGGCGAGGTAGTTATCGAAGAGGTGGGCCATGAGGTTGCCGAACTGGAGCCAGCGGCCGTCCTTCGTCTGGAGGGCGTGGTAGTTGAGGGTGGGCATGACGGGCATGGCGAGCCCCGCGAAGATCTCGGGGAAGCGCTCGCCGAGCTGTGCGCGGAAGAGGCCGCCGAGGTCGTAGGCGAAGAGTCCCTGGAGGAGGCTCGTCTCGACGAGCTGGCCGCGGCCGCTCTCCTCGCGGGCCATGAGGGCGGCGAGGATGCCGTGGAGGGCGGCCTGGGAGGTGGCGTGGGAGCCGGCCTGGACGGCGGGATAGGCAGGGCCCTCCCGGTCGGCGAGGCCGCTGAAGGTGAGCATGCGGCCGAGGCGGGCGGCGACGACGGCCTCGTAGCCGGGGTACCCGGCGTAAGGGCCTTCCGGCCCGAAACCGGTGATGGCGCAGTAGACAAGGGCGGGGTTGATGGCGCTGAGGGTATCGTAGTCCGCGCCGAGGGCTCCGGCCTTGTCGGGGCGGCCGCTCATGACCACGACGTCGGCGCCTTCGGCGAGGCGGGCGAGGGACTCGCGGCCCTCGTCGGTCGTCAGGTCGAGGATGGCGCTGCGCTTCCCGCGCAGCCACATGGGTGCGTTCGCGACGGAGCGCCAGGGGTCGCCGCCGGGGCGTTCGACCTTGACGACGTCGGCGCCGAAGTCGGCGAGCACCATGGTGGTGATACCACCGATGGGGCCTTCGCTGAGGTCGAGAACGCGGAGATCGTCGAGCAGTTCGGGCATGGCGACCATCCGCGGCGATGATACGCCGCTAGGCGGGTGCGACGGTGCGAACCTCGCCGGCCTTCGAGTCGTCGCGGATGAAGTCGAGGACGGCCTCGGCGATGGCCTCGGGGGGCAGGATGCTGTCGGCGTGCCGCTCGATGGAAGGCGCCAGCCACGAGGCGGGACGCTCGCCATCGCCGGTCTTGCCCTGGAAAGCGGTGCGGACCATGCCGGGGGAGACGGCGTTGACGCGGATGTTGTCGCTCTCGGCGAAGGGAGCGCAGCTCTGGGTGAAGGACATGACGGCCTTCTTGGTGGCGGAGTACATGGGGTCGAAGGGGAGGTGGCTGTCGCCGGCGACCGAGGCGGTGTTGACGATGACGCCGCCGCCGCGCTTGCGCATGGCGTGGATGGCCTCACGCGTGCCCATCATGACGCCGGAGGTGTTGATGTGAGTCTCCTCGGCGATGCGCTCAAGGGGGGCGTCGGGCCAGTGGGGTTCGCCGCTGGAGATACCGGCGTTGTTGTAGACGATGTCGACGCCGCCGTAGGCCGCCTCGGCCTGGGCAAAGAGGTTGGCGATGCTCTCGGGGCTGGTCACGTCGCAGGCGACGAAGGTGGCGGAGCCGTCGGCGCCGGTAATCTCGCCGAGGGTGGCGGCGCCACCCGTGGCGTCGACATCGGCGATGACGACGCTGGCTCCCTCGGCAGCGAGGGCGATGGCGGTGGCGCGCCCGATGCCGGACGCGGCGCCAGTGACAATGGCGACTTTCCCTTCGATCTCCACGGTGAACCCCCCTAGTGAGCCGGAAGATTCTAGCGTGGCGGGAGGTGTCAGGCGGGGAGGATGCCGGTCTCGCGCATGCGCTGGGCGAGGGCGGAGCGGCCGAGACCGACGTAGCGCTCCTCCTCCGTGTCGAGGCCATAGAGGATGTCGTAGAGGCCCATGGTCCAGTAGTGGAACTCGACGCGCTCGTGGAAGCCCTCGCCGAGGGGGCGACCATAGAAGCGAACAATGTCATCGACGGCATGCCAGCCGCCCTCGGCGAGGATGACGGCGAAGTCGCAGGCGGGATCGCGCAGGTCTGCATCACTGAAGTCGATGACACCAACGAGACGCCCGTGCCGCTCCAGAATGTGCGTGAAGCCGAAGTCGGCGTGCACGAGCCGGGGTTGCGGATCGAAGCCGTGGCCGACGTAGCGGGTGAAGCCGCTGTCGACGGCGACGCGGAGGGTGGCGGAGAGGCGGGGGAAGACGCGCATGCGGATCTTCTCGAGCCAGTCGCGGGGGTCGGGGACGTGCTCGGGGAGGGGCGCGCCGAGGGCTTCGGCGGCCTGCTCGGGGGGGAAGTCGTGGAGGGCGGTGAGGAACTGGCCGATCTCGCGAGCGATGGCGCCACCGCCGGGGCCGAAGAGGGTGACGCGTCGCAGGGCCTGGCCCTCGATCACGGGGTAGCCCGCGAAGGGACGGCCGCCCCACTCGCCCACCCACTCGGGGACGGGGACTGGGGCGGGGAGGTGGGGGGCGAGGAGGGGGAGGAGGCGCATCTCGCCTTCGAGCAGGCGCGCATCGTTGGGGGTGCGGGGGAAGCGGAAGACGCGGTCGCCGTGGGCGAAGGTCCAGTGCGACCAGCCGTGCTTAAGCGCGCGGACGGGAGCCTCTCCGAGGTCGGGAAAGGCGCTGTGGATGGCTTCGGCGGCTTCGCAGGCTTCCATTGGGATTCGGAGTTCTAGAATACGGCGTGCCCCTCTTACTCGGCGTCACCGGCTCGATCGCGGCAGGCAAGAGCCTGCTCTGCACGCACCTCGCGGAGCGGCACGGCGCCGTGCACGTCGACGCGGACCGGGAGGTGCATCGGATGTACGCGCCCGACACGCCGGGGTTCGAGCGCGTGGTGGCGGAGTTCGGCGAGGAGATCGTTGGGGAGGACGGCGTCATCGACCGGCGCGTGCTCGGGGGCATGGTGTTCGGGAAGCCGGAGCGGATGGAGGCCCTGCGCACGGCCATCGGGGACATTCCCGCGTACTTCATGGCGCTGCTCGAACGCTGGCGGGAGGAGCTTCCGGAGGACGGCATCGGCGTGCTGGAGGCGGTGAACCTGCTCGAGCGGGACTACCTGACGAAGGCGGACGCGGCCTGGCTGGTGGTGACGGCGGACGAGACGGCGATCACGCGGCTGATGGAGACGCGCTCACTCTCGCGGGAGGAGGCGGAGCAGCGGCTGGCCTCGGCGCGCGACTGGCGCGAGCGCGCTCCCGCGGCGGACCGGATCTTCCACAACGACGGGACGCAGGAGACGTACCTGGCGGCAGTCGATGAGGCGATCGCGGAGACGGTCGCGGCCCACCGCGCGGGCACGCTGCCGCGACCGCGCTGGTACGCGGCGCAGGAGCCGGGGATCTAAGGCCTCAGTCGAGGCGCTTGAGCAGGGGTTTGACGGCCTTGCCGCGATGGCCGAGGCGGGCGCGCTCGTCGTCGTCGAGCTCGGCGAGGGTCTTGCCGTTCAGGATCTGGGTGACGGCGTCGAGGCCGTAGCCGCCTTCGCCGCGCGGTTCCATCGGGATCTCGCACTCGATGATGGACATGGAGACGGCTACGTCCGGGTCGCCAGGGGTGGCGAGGGCGGCGGCGGCGCGCCCGACGGTGATGCGCTGGCCGACGGGGGTCTGGGCGAGGCGCTGGAGCAAGGCCTGGCAGCGATCGGCGTCGGGGAGTCCGGCGTGGAAGGTCTCGGTGAGGGCGCCCGGCTGGAGGTCCATGGGGTAGACCTCGATGCCGGCGCAGAGGGCGATGGCCATCTCGCCGGTGGCCTCGGCGCAGGCGCGGGCGCGGTGGGTGGCACGGGCGGCGTAGTCGCCCCCGGGAGGGGAATCGGGAGGCGTCTCGGGATCGACGCACTCAACGGGGGCATCGGCGAGGAGGGCGCGGAGGTCGGCGCGCTCGACGGGATCGGCGGAGGCGAGGACGAGGCGGGGCTGGTCAGTCATGGGCGCATCGTGAGGGGGCGGCGGGGATCGCGCAACGGGGCCGCGCAGGGAGGGAGCCACCGCACCCTCGTTGACCGGTCACGTGCCGCGCGCCGATCATGGCCGGATGGCGACGCGCGGGTCGGGTCACGAGAACGGGGACGCAACACCGGGGAGACAGTCCCGGCTCGCAAGGCGGGCCGCCACCATCTCATTCGCAATCCTGGTCGGGAGCCTGGGCGCGCTGGCGGTCCTGCTACTGGATCGCGGGATGAACGGGGAGGAGCCGGCGCCGCAGCCGGTAGCCTCGACGGCGGCGGCTACGGAACCACCGGCGACGGCGGGGGTGGAGGCGACACCCACGACGGCACCCACGGCGACGCCGGACACGCCGGACACGCCCACCGCCACGGCCACGCCGGGCATGGCTCAGAAGGTGCGGTACTCGGGGGATCTGCCCGGGGAGCTGACTGGTTCGGAGGACCTTGAGCCGGCTACGGAAGGCGCGGACCTCGCCTTCCTCTCGGAGGGGGAGGGGGAGTACCGGCTGGTGCGTCGCTACTACGTGCCGGTGGTGGCGATGGGGACGGGGGTGGACTCGCTGACCCAGACGCAGGTGGAGGACCTCGCGAGCGGCGCGATCACGGACTGGTCGGATGTGGGGGGAATCGCGGGGCCGGTACGGGCGTTCGCGATCGTTCGGGGGAGGGGATCAACGGTGCTGCCCTTCGAGCCAGTCTCCCCGGAGCGGTCGTTCGCGACGTACCGGGAGCTGCTGGCGGCCATGACGCTGGACTCCGGAGCGTGGGCGTTCGTGCCAATCGAGAAGTTGCTCCCGACGGTGACGGCGGTCGCAGTAGGCGAGGTCGACATCGTTCGGGGGCGGGGTGATACGCGGGAGTGGCCGTACGTGGAGGCAGTGGCGATTCTGCCCCTCACGGAGGAGGGGAAAGCGACGGCGGAAGCGATCGTGGAGGAGCACTCGGAGCCGCTGCCGGAGGCGGTGACGGTGATCGCGACGGGCGACATCCTCCAGTCGCGCTGCTCACTGACGCAGATCCGGGCAACGGGGGACTGGGGGGCGGCACTGCGGGGGCCGGTGGGGGAGTACCTCGCCTCGGCGGACCTGACGCTGGGTTCGATCGACGGGAGTATCCAGGACATCGCGGAGCCGCTGGGCTGCTTCTCGCACGTGAATCTGAGCTCGCCACCGGAGGTGATCGAAGCGCTGACGCTCTCGGGGTTCGACGAGGTGACGGTCGCGACGAACCACGTGTTCGACTGCGGGGCGGAACCATGCGGGGCAGCCGCGTTCCTGCGCACGATCCAGCTGCTGGAAGAGGCGGGAATCGCGGTCGTCGGTGGGGGCGAGAACCTCGCCGAGGCGCTGGCGCCGGCCATCTTCGAGGTGGGAGGGACGACGTTCGGGGTCCTCGGATTCGACGACGTGGCGGCGTACTTCCTGGAGGCGGGGACGAGTCGCCCGGGGACGGCGCCACTCGACGACGACTACAGCGAGGAGAACGCCGCGGGCGAGCCCGCGTTCTTCAGGCCTGCCTCGGAGCTGGGGCTGGAACGCTTCCGGGCGACGGTGCGGGCGCTGGCGGACGAGGTCGACGTGGTCATCGTGCAGGTGCAGACGGGAACGGAGGACACGCACGACCCGAGCCCGCGCAGCATCAAGGCGCTGCGGGCGGCGGTGGAGGAAGGGGCGACGCTGGTGGTGGGGAACCAGGCGCACCACGTGCAGGCGATCGAGCCGGGCAGGGACGCGTTCATCGCGTACGCGCTGGGGAACTTCATTTACGACCAGACGCGGCTCGAGGGGCACATGCAGGGGTACCTGCTCGAGGCGACGTTCTGGGGGGCGAGGCTGGTGAACCTGCGCTTCGCGCCGTACGTGATCGAGGACCTGTACCGGCCCGTGTTCGCCGAGGGCGAGGTGCGGGCGAAAATCCTCAACGATGTCTTTGAAGCATCGATACGGTTGGCGGAAGGGCAATAGTCTGGTGGGGTGCTCGGAGGCTGCGGCGACTGGAGGGTTGCAGTGGGTCGAGCTCGGGGGCGGGCGGATAGCGGCGGAATCGCGGAGAATCGACGGCCATGCGCATCTTTTTCGACGTCGACGACACGATCATCACGTGGGACGTCCGGCTGCGGCCGGGGGTGGTGGAGGTGTTCGAGAAGCTGCGCGAAGAGGGGCACGAGGTGTACCTCTGGAGCGGGAACGGGCCGCGCTGGGAGATCGTGCGGCGCTTCGACCTGCACGAGCACATCATCGACTGCTACTGGAAGCCCCTGTACCGGCACCACGAGCGGCTCGAGGAGGTAGGCGTGCCGTTCACGCCGGACTACGTGATCGACGACCACCAGGAGGTCATCGACGCGTTCCCGGGGGTGCGCATCGCGCCGCCGAGCTACCCGCTCGAGAAGGACAACGAGTTGTGGCGCGTGTACGACGCGATCCAGGAATTCGTCGCGAACATGAACGGCGCCGCCGAGTAGGCGTCAGCCGCCCAGCTGCCGGACCAGGTTCGCGAGGCCCCCGGAGAGACGCACGGGGTAGGCGTCCGCGGGCGCCTTGAGGTCCCGCACCGCCTCGGGGAGGCGGGCGACGGCGGCTGCGCGGCGCTCGCGCAGGGCGGCGAGGGGTTCGGCGGACGACAGGCGTTTCCCGGACGCCATCACCTGCGCCAGCAGGGGACGGCCGGGGATGCGGGGCTCGTCCGCGAGGGCGATCGCGTCGGCGACGGACCCGCCGCCGCGCTCCTCGCGATAAACCTGCTTCACGCCGGGGAGGCTGCCCTTGCCGGCTGAGCGCTTCATGACAGGGCCGCGGGGACCGGCGACCAGCTTGTAGACGCCGCCGAGCGAGGGGGCGTCGGCGCTCGTGCCGAGGCGGGTGCCGACGCCGAAGGCGTCGATGGGCGCGCCCCCGGCCAGGAGCTCGGCGATGCGGTACTCATCGAGGTCGCTGGACGCGAAGATGCGGATGTCGCCACAGCCGGCCTCATCGAGGACGCCACGGACCGTGCGGGCAAGGGAGGCGAGGTCGCCGGAGTCGAGGCGGACAGCATGGATCGTGACGCCCTCCGCACGTAACTCGTTGGCGATCGCGGCGGCGCGGCGCGCGCCCTCGACGGTGTCGTAGGTATCGATGAGGAGGACGGCGCTCTCGGGGAAGTCGCGGGCGTAGGCGCGGAAGGCCTCGGTCTCGTCGGCGAAGGAGAGGACGTAGGAGTGGGCCATCGTGCCGCTCAGGTCGAGGCTGTAGAGCTGGCCCGCGAGCACGTTCGAGGTGCCGGAGGCGCCGCCCAAGAAGGCGGCGCGCGCCACCCTGAGGGCCGCGTCGGCTCCGTGGTCGCGGCGTCCCGAAAAGTCGACGAAGGCGCGGCCGCCGCAGGCGAGGGCAATGCGCGCGGCCTTTGTCGCGATCATGGTCTGGAAGGTGATGGCGTTGAGGATGAAGGTCTCCGCCAGCTGGGCCTCAATCAGGGGGGCGGTGACGCGGAGGAGGGGTTCCTGGGCGAAGACGGCCTCTCCCTCGGGCACGGCCCAGACGTCGCCGGTGAACCGGAGGCGCGCGAGGAAGTCGAGGAACGCCGTATCGAACGTGCCGAGTGAGCGGAGGTAGTCGATGGTGTCATCACTGAAGGCGAGGCCATCGAGGTAGGCGAGGGCGTCATCAAGGCCACAGGCGACGAGGAAGCCGCGGCGCTCGGGAAGCTGGCGAACGGACAGCTCGAAGGTGGCGGGCTCGTTCATGCCGTGGGCGAAATAGCTCGCGGCCATGGTGAGCTCGTAGAGATCGACGAAGGCGGCGACGTTGTCGTCGGAGACCCACGGCATGGGGCCAGTATGCGGCAGGGCGGGCGGCGGATGGGCTCCTCGTTATGGGAACCGCATGACCGGAGTGGTAGGCTCAGCGCAGGGCCCTGCGCGCCCTGCACGCGGTGCGGATCGGGGCCCTGAGACTCCTGGAGGCGACCCCGACATGTTCGACACCATCATCCGCGGCGGGACCGTGATCGACGGCCTGCAGACGCCCCGCTTCCGCGGCGACATCGGCATCAAGGACGGGCGGGTGGCCTCGATCGGGCGCATCCACAACGGCGACGGGGCGCGGGTGATCGACGCGGAGGGGCTGATCGTCGCGCCGGGGTTCGTCGACCTGCACACGCACTACGACTCGCAGGTGTACTGGGACCCATGGTGCAGCATCTCGGGCTGGCACGGGGTGACCTCGGTGGTGATCGGGAACTGCGGCTTTGG
Source organism: Chloroflexota bacterium (assembly GCA_026702615.1). GTDB lineage: Bacteria > Chloroflexota > Dehalococcoidia > Tepidiformales > Tepidiformaceae > UBA2991. The sequence goes on from JAPPBY010000033.1 coordinate 158,698, forward strand.
GTTCGCGCCGGTGCGGGCGGAGGACCAGGAGCGGGCAATGCTCACGATGGCCCGGAACGAGGCCGTGCCGATGGAGTCGATGCGGGAGGGGATGGCCTGGGACTGGGAGACCTACCCGGAGTTCCTCGACAGCCTGGAGCGGACGCCGAAGGGCGTGAACCTGCTGAGCTACGTGGGCCTGAACCCGCTGATGGCGTACGTCATGGGGCTGGAATCGGCGAAGAACCGTTCCGCCACAGAGGCCGAGCGCGAGGAGATGTGCCGCCTGTTCGAGGAGGCGCTGAGGGCCGGGGCGTGCGGCTTCTCCGTGCAGCTCGGGGGCGAGGAGAGCGTCCAGCGCGACTACGACGGCACGCCGATGATCACGGACCTGATGTCGGAGGAGGACCTGCTGGCGTTCGCGGGGGTGATGGGGAAGGTGGGGCGCGGGTTCGCGCAGATCACGGGGCCGTTCGAGGCGGCGGAGAAGGTGGCGGAGGTGAGCGGCCGGCCGGTTATCTGGAACCTGCTGGCGCCGGCGACGGACCAGCACGGCCAGAACACGCCGCCGCACCGGCTCATGATCGAGAAGCTGGACGAGGCGAACGCGAGGGGCCTGCGCATCTTCGGGCAGGCGCTGACGGTGGACGTCGGCTTCGAGTTCAACCTGGAGGACTGGAACCTGTTCGACTCCAGCCCCATCTGGCGGGAGGTCACGCTCGGGACGCGCGAGGTGCGCATGGACAAGATGCGCGACGGTGAAATCCGTCAGGCGCTGCGGGACGAGTTCGACGCAGGCCACGGGCCGATCGCGGGCGGGGGCATCGAGTCACAGATGAAGGCGGCCGGAGGCGGCGCGAACGTCTCGGGTATCGCGCAGCTGACCGTCGAGGAGGTCGAGAGCCCGGAGCTGAAGGACTACGAGGGCCTGGGCCTCGCCGAGATCGCACAGAACGAGGGGAAGCACATCATCGACGCCTTCCTCGACCTCTCGCTGGAGGACGACCTGCAGGCGACGTTCGTGACGCCGCCGCGCCCAACTGACCCGGACGCGATGGCGGAGGTGGCGAACTCCTCGGTGGCGATACCGGGCGTGTCGGACGGGGGCGCGCACACGAAGTTCATCACGCTGGGGGCGTACCCGACGGAGTTCCTGGCGCGCTGGGTACGGGACGCGGGGATCATGGACCTCGAGCAGGCTCACTGGCGGCTCGCCGCGTACCCGGCGCTGGCGGCAGGCTTCCGCGACCGGGGCTGCATTCGCGAGGGCGCTCCGGCGGACATCGTGGTGTACGACTACGAGAAGCTGGAGATGCTGCCGATCGTGAAGGCGTGGGACTTCCCGGCGGGGGCCTGGCGTCGCGTACGCAAGGCCGAGGGGTATCGCTACACGCTCGTGAACGGCGAGGTCACGTTCCAGGACCGGGACTGCACGGGCGCGACCCCGGGCCAGCTCCTGCGGCACGGGTCGGCGTAGGGGCGCCAGCGAGGGCTTGCTAGAGTCCTACACGGCCGGTGAGCGGCCCCATGTCTTCAAGATTGGCATAGAAGGTGTCGGCGTCCATTTGGCAAGACACCAGGTCTGAGAGCTGACGCTGGCTGAGGCCGATCTGGCGTGCGATGCGCCCAGCGACCCGGACATCGACATCTCCTCGCCCGTGAGACACCTTCGTTTGGGCGTAGATGGTGTTGCCTATGCGGAAGTGAAACCAGATGTGGTCGCGGGTGGTCTCCTCAGCCCGGCACTTCCGCCCAAAAGTAGAGCGAAGATCCTGCTTCCTGAAGGGAGGCACGGAGCTACGGCATCTCGTCGGGAAGGGATGCTTCGAGCACTGCCAGCTGTTGTGCCAGGTGGTCGCTCAGGTGCTCCCTCCGTTCCCGGAGTAGCTCGCGGCTCTCATACAGAGTCCCGATGAGGTCGCGGACCGCTTCCTCACAGGTCGCACCCTCACCGTACTCGCCAACCAAGTGGTCAACGGCCACCCAGTGGCCAGACTCGGCGCACGAGAGCTCCAACTCGATCGCAACCGGCTCTGCGGACTCAGCCTCGACAGTCGTCATTCGTGCGGCCCCTTGCCTCTGTCACATCCTACAACCGGGCTACGGTTCGTAGCGGGAGAAGACGAGGCAGCTGTTCTGGCCGCCGAAGCCGAAGCTGTTCTTCATGATGACCTGGGGGTCGACGCGGCGCTGGCCCTCGGGGATGTAGTCGAGGTCGCAGGTGGGGTCGGGGTTCTCGAGGTTGATCGTGGGGTGGGCGAGCCCTGTTTCCAGCGTCTTGATGGCCGCGACGGTCTCCATGCCGCCGCTGGCCCCGAGGCCGTGGCCGATGAGGCTCTTGGTGGCGCTGATGGGGATGTCGTAGGCACGCTCGCCGAAAACGGTCTTGATGGCATCGGTCTCGGCGGTGTCGCCGGCGGGCGTGCTGGTGGCGTGGGCGTTGATGTAGCCGATCGTGTCCGGGTGCATGCCGGCATCGTCGAGCGCTTCCTGCATGGCGCGGGCGGCGCCCTCGCCGCCCTCGGGCGGGGCGACAACGTGGAAGGCATCGGAGGTGCAGCCGAAGCCCGCGAGCTCGGCGTAAACGCTGGCGCCGCGGCGCCTGGCGTGCTCCTCGCTCTCAAGGAGGATGGCGCCAGCGCCCTCGCAAGGCACAAAGCCGTCGCGGGTGGCATCGAAGGGACGGCTCGCTTTTTCGGGAGCTCCATCGGCACTGGTAACGGCCTTCATGACGCAGAAGCCGGCAAGGCCGAGCTCGCTGATGCCGGCCTCGCAACCGCCCGCGAGGACGACGTCGGCGCGGCCGCTGCGGATCATGAGGGCGGCTTCGCCAATGGCCTGGGTTCCGGCGGCGCAGGCCGTGACGATGGTGCCGTTGTAGCCGCGCAGGCCGAACTGCATCGCGACCTGGGCCCCCGCCATGTTGGCGAGCTGCTTCGAGAAGAAGAAGGGGTCGATGCGCATGCCGCCGCGCTCGAAGAGCGTATAAGCGGCCTCCTGGATGCCGGGATAGCCGCCGCCGCCGTTCCCAACGAGGACGCCGATCCGGTTGAGGTTCTGCGACTCCAGGTCGAGGGAGCCGTCGTGGATGGCTTCGCGGGCGGCGGCCACCATCAGCTGCGAGAAGCGGCCCATGCGGCGGGCAGCCTTGCGGTCCATGAATTCGGCGGGGACGAACTCGGGAATCTCGCCGGCGAACTTGCAGGGGAACTCGGTCGTGTCGAAGAAGGTGATGTGATCGATGCCGGAACGACCCTCCAGCATGTTCTCCCAGAAGTCGGGCACGTTCGTACCAGCCGGGGTCACCGCTCCAAGGCCCGTTACGACAACGCGGGTGCGCGAGCGCAGCAGCTCGTTCATTTCTTCAGTAAGCGTACAGGCACGCCCGATCACCCGCGAGCGACGGCGCGCCCCATGCGCCTCCCTGCTACGCTTCCTGCATGGTCGACGCCGCCCTTCCGAGCCACGTGGCCGCACGCCGCCGGGACGGGCGGTACGAGGTGCTGCTGCACCGCTCGCTGGCGCTGATCGGCAAGGATCGGGTGGAGATCCGGAGCGCCCGGAGCACCGTCGTGCTGCCGCTACTGGGGGTGGTCCTGGGCGGGGGCGCGGGAGCGCTGATCGCGATCGAGGCGGGGGACCTGCACTTCGGTCTGCTGGTGGCGCTCCTGCTGTTCGCGCTGATCGCCTTCCCCATCTCCACGATGGCGCTGGTGACGGCGGTGATGGGGGCGGACGTGGTGGTCGACGGGCGCAAGGGGTCGGCGACGTGGCAGCAGGGGTACCTGGGGATGGGGGTGGGGACGCGCGAGCTGGTGCCATTCGCGAAGATCGACCACCTCGCCATCACGATCGAGGGGGATTCGCCGGACCGTTGGCGCGAGGAGACGGATACGCTGCGGCAGTTCGCGCTGGTGCTGGTGAAGCAGTCGGGGAAGCGGCTGACACTGGCGCAGGTGCCCGTTCCCGCGGGGGACCAGACGGACGGCATGGACCGCACGCTCGCGGTGGCCACTGCCGTCGCGAACCTGACGGGGGCCGAGGTGAAGCTGCCGGAGGGCTGGGAACTCGTCGAGCTGAGCGAAGAGGAAGCGGCGGGAGGCACGCGCGATGAGTAGCGACCCGGCCCTCGACGCGCTTCTGGGGGCGAAGACCATCGCGGTCGTGGGGCTCGATACGCGCACGTTCCGCCCGGCGTACGAGGTGGCGGCCTACCTGCAGTCGCAGGGGTACCGGATCATCCCCGTGCCGGTGCAGCAGCCCGCTGACGAGGTGCTGGGGGAACGGGCCTACGCCAGCCTTCGCGACATCCCTGAGCATGTTGACCTTGTGGACGTGTTCGTGCGGCCCGGTCACACCGGTCGCTTCGTGGACGACGCGATCGCGATCGGAGCGGGGGCTGTGTGGCTGCAGCTCGGCATCAGGAACGAGGCGGCGATCGAGCGAGCGCTCGGGGCGGGGCTGGTCGCGACGCAGGATCGCTGCACCAAGGTCGAGCACCAGCGCGCACAGGCGCTGGGGCTGCGGTAGGGGCGAAGGGTCCGAGGGCCCTTCGGGAGGCGCGCCCGTAGAATGCCGGGACGCCCACTTCACGGAGCTCCCATGACAGCCAACGAAGCCTTCGCGCCCCCACCCGGCCTGGAAGAGACCTCACTACGCCTGATCCCGCACGTGCTGCGGCCGCTGCCGCCCCTCGCGCAGGAGATGTTCGAGGCGTTCATGCTGGCCTTCGGCGGGCGGGCGGTACACATCAACGGCTACACGTTCCTCGGAGGAGGGCCAGGGCAGCCTGCGGCTGCGCTCGACCCGCCTCCTTCGAACGACGGTCGGGAGGCGTGGGAGCAGCACGCGTTGCCACGCGTCCGCGAGATCTGCGAGGGGCTGTGGTCGGAGGACTACGGGCCCTGGCCGATCGAGGAGCTGGCGCAGGCCCTTCCGGGTTACGTGGCGGAGGCGGCGCGGGGGTTCGCGTACACGATGCAGCCGCTCATGATCATCGCCGCCCCGGCGAGCGCGCTGATGGTGTTCTGCGGCGAGAAGCTCCAGTCGATGGGCGACCGCGACCAGCTGGTGGCGGCGCTCGTCCAGGGGGTCGACAACGAGTCGGCGGCACGGGGGCTGAAGCTGGAGGCGCTAGCGCCGCTGGCGCAGGCATCGCCAGCGCTGCTGGAGGCGGTCGGCGCAGGCGATCTCGCGGGGGCGCGGGCGGCGGAGGGCGGCGAGACGTTCGGGGAGGCGTTCGAGGCGTACCTCGAGGACTACGGGCACGGCTCGCAGACGTGGTGGGAGCTGCACACGCCAACGTGGCGGGAAGAGCCGGGGGCGGCGCTGCGCCTGCTTGCGGGCTACGCAGCCGACCCTTCGCGGGCTCCGGTGGCGGCGCATACGCGCTCGGCAGCGGAACGCGCCGAAACGATCGCGCGCTGCGAAGCGGCCCTATCGGACGACGGCGACCAGGAACGGTTCCGGGCGCTGGTCGAGGGGGCCGTCGACTACGTGTTCGTGATCGAGGGGCGCGCGCACTGGCAGCAGAACTGCGTGGGGGCGCTCCGGCCAGCGTGCCTGGCGCTGGGAAGCAAGCTTGCGGAGGCGGGGGCGCTGGCGGCTTCCGAGGATGTGTTCCACCTGCGGCTGGCGGAGCTGGCTCCGCTCGCCGCAAACCCCTCCGGGGCGATGCTGGAGACGATCGAGAACCGGAAGGCCGAACTCGCCTCGTGGGCGGGGCTCGCGCCTCCCCTCCTGCTCGGTCCGCCGCCACCACCGCCGCCCGCGGACGGGCCACCGAATCCGATCGCGCTCATGTTCGGGGGGCCACCGAAGCCAAGCGACGACCCGATGCTGCTGAACGGCAAGGGCGCCAGCCGCGGGGTTGTGACGGGGCGGGCGCGGGTCGTGTTCAGCCTGGAGGAGGCGGAAACGCTGGAGCCGGGGGACATCCTGGTTTGCCCGTTCACGGCTCCATCGTGGATGCCGGTGTTCACGACGGCGGCGGCGATCGTGACGAACCAGGGCGGGGTGCTCTCGCACGCCGCCATCGAGGCGCGCGAGTACGGCATTCCCTGCGTGACCGGCACGGCATCGGGCACACAGCGCATCCCGAACGGGGCCACGGTCACGGTTGACGGCGAGGCCGGGACCGTACGGATTCACGCGGACTGATCGCCCGGAGGAGCCGGTGGCGGACGAAACGCAGGAGGTCGCGGGGTACGTCTCGCCGTACCCGTACGTCCAGCGGCTGCAGGATCGGATGGACGAGATCCTCGACCACCAGATCCCGAACTCGGGACGCTTCTGCGGGTTCTGCTACGCCCGCCTGGCACGCGACGTCGAGCGCTGCCCCTACTGCGGGGTAGAGACATCGGATCCCCCCACGGTCGACCGGGTGCCGCGGGAGGCGCTCATCATCTATCGCGAGAAGAAGCGGACGGAGGAGCGGTGGGTGTACGGCGGCGCGATGCTGGGGCTGCTGATCGCGGCGGGCGTGTTCGTGGCACTGGTGGTCTACGGGACGGACCTGGTCGGGAACCGGAGCATCGCGCTGGGGATCGCGTTCCTGGCGCTCATCGGCGGGGGGTATCTGCTGGCGCAGCTCTTCGGGCCGCTCATCTGCGGGCAGGTGGGGTACCTGCGGGGGTCGCGCAAACGCGACAAGCTGTGGGGACGGTTCCTGGACGAGCGCGGACGCGAGGACGCGGGCTAGGACTCGACGCGGACGAGGGTCTGGCCCTCCTCAACGGTCTCCTCGGGGGAGACGAGCACCTCGGCGACGACGCCGGCCTCGGGGCTCTCGACGGGAATCTCCATCTTCATGGACTCCAGCACGATCACTTCCTGGCCGGCGCTCACGGAGGCGCCAGCGCTTACGAGCACCTCGAACACGGAACCGGACATGGGGGCGGGGATGTCGACGACAGCCACGACGGCACTCTACCGTGCCGGGGGGAGGGGAGGCGAGGCCCCCTCGCGCGGGAGGCGGGAGGCTGTACACTTTCTGAACGGGCGGGCTTCCCATAAGAGGGGGAGCGCCCGGAGCGAGTCCACCATGCCGGTTGTTGTGGTTGTTGGTGGGCAGTGGGGCGACGAAGGCAAGGGCCGGATCATCGACCTGCTGGCCCGAAAGGCACGTGTCGTCGCGCGGTACTCGGCGGGGAACAACGCCGGGCACACGATCGTGAACGAGCTTGGCGAGTTCAAGCTGCACCTCGTGCCGGCGGGCATCTTCTACCCGGAAAAGACGTGCGTCATCGGCAACGGGGTCGCCGTCGACCCCGAGGTGCTGCTGGGCGAGATCTCACAGCTCGAGTCACGGGGCATCAACACGAGCAAACTGGCTGTGAGCGCGCGCGCGCAGGTCGTGATGCCCTGGCACCGGCTCATCGACAGGCTGGAAGAGGAACGCCTCGGAGCGGAAGCGATCGGGACGACGGGGAAAGGCATCGGGCCGTGCTTCACCGACAAGGTGGCGCGCCGCGGTATCCGCATCATCGACCTGCTGGAGCCCGAGGACCTGCTCTCGCGCATGCGCTCGGTGCTGGACTACCAGAACCGTGTGATCACGGGCGTCTACGGCGGGGAACCGATCGACTTCGACGCGTGTTTCGAGGAGTACACGGAGTTCGGCCGGCGCCTGCAGCCGTTCGTCGCGGACACACAGGCGATCGTGACCGACGCGCTGCAGGCGGGCGAATACGTGCTGCTCGAGGGGGCGCAGGGTTCCCTGCTGGACCTCGACCACGGCACTTACGAGTACGTGACCTCGAGCGTGCCCAGCAGCACCGCCGGCGGGGCGACGCTTGGCATCGGCATCGGGCCGACAAACGTGCAGCGGGCGGTGGGCGTGTTCAAGAGCTACTGCACGCGGGTCGGCAATGGGCCCTTCCCGACGGAGCTGTTCGGGGAGATCAGCGACCAACTGCGCGACCATGGCAAGGAGTTCGGGCGGGGCGAGTACGGCACGACCACGGGCCGTCCGCGGCGCATCGGATGGCTCGACACGGTGGCGGCGCGCTACTCGGTGCGCTTCAACGGGCTCTCGGCGCTGGCGCTGACGCGGCTCGACGTGCTCGACGGCCTGCCGGCGCTGAAGCTGTGCACGGCCTACGAGATCGACGGCGAGATCGTGAAGACGATGCCGGCGAGCGCCTCGGCCCTGCGCAAGGTGAAGCCGGTGTACGAGGAGCTTCCGGGTTGGGACGCGCCCACCTCGGGCGTGCGCAACTTCGACGATCTGCCGGCCGAAGCGCAGGTGTACATCCGACGCGTGGAGTCGCTGCTGGGGGTCCCGGTGGACCTGATTTCGGTCGGGCCGGAGCGCGAGCAGGCGATCATCGTCAACCCGATTTTCTAGGGGAGCGCTCGCTTCGCGCGCTGAGTGGAGCGCCGCGTTTCGCTTCGCTACACGCGGCTGAGTGGGGTGTACGCTGGAGGTCGGTGAGGAAGAGGACAAAGGTGAAGCTCTCCTGGAAGTGGCTACTGCCCGGGAAACGACGGCGAGTCAGCGACATCGAGCCCGCGACGGCCGATGATCCCGACGCGCTGCAGCAACAGCTCCGGGGGGAGTTCCGGAGGCAGGCAGAGATCGACCGGGAGATCACGCGGCAGCGCGGGATGCACGGGGGCGGCCCCTAGAAGGGCGCCACGACGAGGCGGCGGGGATGGCGGTCACTACAACTCTTGGCCGTGCAACCCTGGTAGCAACCGTGCTGGCGAGCAGCCTGGCCGCGTCCGCGTGCGGCGGCGGCGCTCCCGCGTCAGCTCCGACTCCTGCGGGAACAGCATCTCCCACACCTGAAGGGACGGCATCTCCTACACCGGAGGGGACGGCGTCCCCGCCAGCCGCGTCGGGTGAGTGGACCGACGAAGTCATCGCCAACCTCGCAGCCGCCTACACCGGGGCCACGGGAGTCTGGGAGGGCTTTGACCCTGGCGCCTACCCCGCGCTCGCGGTGTACCGAACCCCCGACAACGCGTTTACGTCCGCGCTGGCGATCAACTTTCCGTCACCCGAGACGATCGGTGAGCCGACGCCGCTCAGCGTGGAAGGCACGCCCTTCACGTCGTTGCACTACTTCACCGATCTGAACGCTGACATCAAGGAGCGAATCGCCACGATCCCGCGCTTCGATCTGGATACCGGACTGGGGGGCGTCGCCACGTTCGTCATGATCGCCGGCGGCGGCGAAGAATATTTCGAGCCATCCAGTCTCGTGTGGACTGCCACGTTCATGCACGAACTGTTCCATCGCCACCAGATCGTGCAGTTCAGAGGCTTTGCCACCAGCCAGGATTTTGAGAACTACCCCTTCACCGCCGAGAACATTGCGCTGGCGATTCTGGAAGATCGCGCACTCAGGGAAGCCGTCACGACGGGTGACGCGGACATCCGCAAGACAGCGGCGCGCCAGTTCGCCGCGCTCCGCATGGCCCGGCTCGATACCGACAACCGGGTGGCGCATGACAACGACCAGGAACGGATCGAAGGGAGCGCCCGCTACATCGAACACCGCATGGCCGGCGACGACACTCGCTTCTTCCACCATGCAGGGAACTACGAGTGGGGCCTCTTCGGCGACCCACAGCAGCGGCAGGAGATGCAAGTGCCGGTGAAGCAGTACTTCGGCTTTATCCGCTTCTATGCGTCGGGCGCCGCAGTTCTGCGGACGCTGGACCTGCTGGGGGTTGCCGGCGTCGCGAAAAGCGTCCAGGGCGGCAAGTCCCCGGCGGAGGTTCTGATCGAGCACCTGGGAGTTACCGACTCCGACGTGCCGCAGCTCGTCGCGGACGCCCGCGCAGCCTACGACCAGGACGACACGTTGATGGCTGCGGCCGAGCAAGCCGCTACGACGGCAGCCAGCGAGGAGTCGGTCTTCGGTGAAGGCGCGGGCGGAGGTGCACCCGAGCCAATCGTGCTCACCAAGGAGCAAGTGCAATGCCTGCAGGACCATGGCGTGGGGTCGGGCCAGGTCATCCCCAGTGAGGTCCACCAGAAGTGCATCGAGTCAGGCGAATTCGGTGAGAGTGCGGGCGGGGTTGCAGACGAGGGGATCGTGCTCACCGAGGAGCAAGTGCAATGCCTGCACGATCATGGCGTCGCGTCAGGCCAAGCGATCCCGAGGGAGGTCCACGAGGAGTGCATCAGGGGGTCAGACGAATAGGCTGACCCCTACGGGCGTGCTGCAGGAGCTCCTGGTGCCCCACGTATGCAGGATGGCCTTCCCGCGAGCCGATCCTCCCAACGTGAGCGCCCCAGCGGGGCCCCTACAGCGTCGTGAGGAACTGCGCGAGGGCGGCCTTGCGTGCGGGGCTGGTCATCATGGTGTTGGTGACGGCGCAGGTTAGGCCGAGCGCCTCGATTCGGGGGGCGAGGGCGCGGTCTTCGTCGTCGATGACCATGACGTCGACGAGGTCGCGGTAGATTTCGCCGACGCCAACGGCGGACACCTCGTGGCCAAGGCTGGCGAGCATCTTCGCCGCCGGGCCCTTGATCGCCTGACCTCCGACGATGGGGCTGATACCGATGCGCCGGGCGTTGCTCTCGACAACCGCCTCGCGGACCCCGGGGACAGCGAGGATGGGGCCGATGCTCACGAACGGGTTGCTGGGCGCGATGATGAGGCGGTCGGCTTCGCGGATGGCGTCGAGGACCCCGGGGGCGGGGGCGGCTTCGCCGGCGCCGGCGAAACGCACGCCGGTCACGTCGGGCTCGGTGCCGAGCCGCACCATGTAGTCCTGGAAATCGAGCTCGCCGTCGGATGTGAGCACACGCGTCGCGACGCGCTCGTTGGTGACGGGCAGAATCGTCGAGGCGACGCCGAAGGCCGCCGTAAGCTCGGCGACGATCTCGTGCATGGGGCGACCTTCGCGGAGGAGGCGGGTGCGGTGGACGGCGGTCGCGAGGTCGCGGTCGCCGAGGTTGAACCAGCGCCCGTAGCCGAAGCGGCGGAGGGCGTCGACGACATCGAAGGTATCGCCTTCCAGGCCCCAGCCGGTCTCGGGATTGATGACGCCGGCGAGCGAGTAGATGACGATGTCGGTGTCAGGGGAGACGTGCAGGCCGAACATCTCGACATCGTCGGCGACATTGGAGATGACGGTGACGGAGGCGGGGTCGACGACCTGCACGAGTCCCTGGAGGAATCGGGCAGCGCCAACACCACCGGCGAGCACGGTGTCCATGGGGCGCCATTGTAGGGGGGAGTTGGGTCGAGGCTGGCGAGGGACATAGCGTTCCTGCTATATTGAACCGGTGCCATGGGCCGTGCGGACATTCACGTCGGACACAGGAACGAAGCCGGTGGACGACTGGATGCGAAGTCTGGAGCCGGAGGCGAGGGCTGTCGTGATCAACGTCATTGACTTGCTCGAGGAGCACGGTGGAGGCCTGGGGATGCCTCACGCGCGGTCCCTGGGCGACGGCCTGTGGGAACTGCGAGCACGAGACCAGTCCGGCATCTATCGCGTGATCTACTTTCACTGGTTCCGCCGCACGTTTGGACTGCTCCACGGCTTCACGAAGAAGAGCCAGCGGGCGCCGCGAGGTGAGATCGAAACAGCACGAAGGCGGCAGGCGACCTGGCTTGCCCGAGAGGAGAGGCACACGAGCACCTGATAGCACTCTGATATTGGAAGAGGTGACTGATATGAGCGATTGGAAAGAACTCAAGGCCGAGCTGCTGGCCGACCCGGACACACGCGTTGCCTATGACGCGATCAGGCCGCAGTACCAGCTTGCGAGCCTGCTGATCACGCTGCGGCGAGTGACCGGGCTCTCGCAGGCTGCGGTCGCGAAGCGGGCGGGGATGACCCAGCCGGAGATTTCCCGAATCGAGGCGGCCGAAGTGCAGCCCACGTGGCGAACCATTCAGCGGCTACTCGCGGCCTTCGATGCAGAAATCGAGGTCAAGGTTCGTGGAGCCGACGGAGAGGTTGAGAGCCTGGCTCTGGAGCCACCCTCGCTGGCGGCCGTTCGCTGAACCAAACGCCAGAGCGAGCATTGGCGCCCCCGGCAGGACTCGAACCCACAACCCCCTGGTCCGAAGCCAGGTGCTCTATCCGTTGAGCTACGGAGGCGTGCTTCAAGCTTACTACGCGGGTTCGCACGAGCCCGTGGGCGGGAGAGGCCGCTAAGCTGGGGGAATGGCGGAAGCTTCACCGTTCATGCAGCGGGCGCTGGCGGCGGCGCGCGGGGTGCGAGGGCACACGAGCCCCAATCCCTGGGTGGGCGCTGCGCTCGTGCGCGGGGACCGGGTCGTGGCGGAGGGGGCGACCTCGCCGGACGGGGGTCCGCATGCGGAGGCGGGGGCGCTGGCGGGAGGCGAACGGGGCGGCACGCTCTACGTGACGCTCGAGCCGTGCGCGCCGTTCCCGGGAAAGCGGACGCAACCGTGTGCGGAGGCGATCATCGATGCTGGGATTGAGCGGGTGGTTGTGGCGCTGCTGGATGCGGAACCGCGCGTCCGAGGGCGGGGGGTGGCGCTGCTGCGGGAGGCGGGCGTCGAGGTGGAGGTCGGGGACGGGGCGGAAGAGGCGACAACACTCCTGCGGCCCTACCTGAAGCACCGCGAGACGGGGCGGCCGTACGTCATCGCCAAGTTCGCGGCGACGCTAGACGGGCGCATCGCGGCGGCTGGTGGCGACTCCCAGTGGATCACGGGCGAGGCGGCGCGGGAGCGGGCGCATGAGCAGCGCGCCTGGGTCGACGCGGTACTGGTGGGGAGCGGCACGGCGCTTGCGGACGACCCGTCGCTGACGGCGCGGCCGGGGGGTGAGACCGCGGGGCGGCAGCCGCTTCGGGTCGTGCTCGACGGGCGGGGGCGGCTTTCGCCGGGGGCGAAGCTGTTCTCGGAGCCGGGGTGGACGCTCGTGGCGACCTCGCACGAGGCAGACGCTGGATGGAAAGCCTCGATCGCCGGGGCTGGGGCGCAGGTGGTGGAGTGCGAACGGGACGGAGAGGGGCTGAATCTCGACCAACTGCTGTCGGCGCTTGCGGAGCGGGGGGTGCTCTCCATCTGGGCAGAGGGTGGCGGGGCGGTGCTGGGGTCGCTGGTCGAGGGCGGGCACGTTGACGAGGTGTGGGCGTTCCTGGCGCCGAGCATCATCGGCGGGGACGGGGTGGCGGCGGTTGGCGGGGCGGGCGTCGGGCGCGCGCCGGACGCGTTCCGCCTGCGGGAGCGTACCATCGAGGAGCTGGGCGACGACATCCTCGTGCGGGGGTACGCGGGGGACTGGTCGCCGCAGGTACAGTAGAGGCGACAGGAGACACACCGGGAGGAACTGAATCGTGCCGAAGTACTGGATGGTGACGCAGGGCCCGGAGATCTTCGGGAAGACGCGCGAGCTGGGGTTCGCGCGTCATGCGTTCAAGAGCACGCGCAGCAAGATGGTGTACCGCATTGAGGCGGGCGATGCGCTCGTGTTCTACGTGACGGGGAAGAAACAGATCGCGGGGGCGGTGCGGGTGACCTCGGGGATCGTCGAGGAGAGCACGCGCATCTGGCGGAGCAGCAAGAAGCCGGACGAGCTGTACCCCTTCCGGGTCGACACGGAGCCGCTGGTGGAATTGGACGAGGAGCAGTGGCTCGACGCGGAGCCGTACCACGACCGCATGGAGTGGACGCAGCGGTGGCCTCGGGAGCACTGGACGCTGGCCTACCAGGGCAACCTGCGCGAGATTCCGGAGGGCGACTTCGAGGTGCTGCTGGCGGACCTGCAGGAGGCGGCGCGCACGGCGCCGGCGAAAGCGTAGGGACTGCGTTCGCGGAGACCGTTGCCCGGCGTGGGGGCGATTGGTAGGATTCCGCGACTACCACGGGTTGGGGTGGAGGAATGGAAGAGCTACCGCGCTGCCGTCGGTGTGACGACGGTGATCTCGTTCCCTTTTCGGACTTCGGAAGTCAGGGCGCTCCCATTCACTGGAAAGCATGGGCGTGCACGAATCCGGAGTGCGGCTACAACATGAAGATCCGGAACGGCGATCTGTTTATCGACGAGCCGATCAATGACGGGGCGTACTACTCGGGACGGCGCTAGCGCCTGCCCCGACGCCGCCGTAGGCTGAACGCGATGCCCGCCGAACATTCGACCAAGGTCTACGAGTCGCTGCCACTTCACGACGTCACGGGCGTGGAGGAGGAGTTCCAGCAGACCGTGCTCGTGACGAGCGTGGACCAGGTGCTGAACTGGGCGCGCCGCTCCTCGCTGTGGCCGGCGATGTTCGGGCTGGCGTGCTGCGCGATGGAGATGATCGCGACGGCGATGCCGCGCTACGACATCGCGCGCTTCGGCGCCGAGATCTTCCGGGCGTCGCCGAGGCAGGCGGACCTGCTGATCGTGCCGGGCACGGTGACGTGGAAGATGGCGCCGGCCGTTCGGCGTGTCTGGCTGCAGATGCCGGAGCCGAAGTGGGCGATCGCGATGGGCGGCTGCGCCACCATGGGCGGGCCCTTCGCCTACGCCTATAGCGTGACGCCGGGCGTGAACGTGCTGCTTCCGGTGGATGTGTACGTGCCCGGGTGTCCGCCGCGACCGGAGTCGCTGCTGACGGGCCTGATGCTCCTCCAGGACAAGATCAAGGAAGACACGATCGCGGGTGGCTGGCAGCGTCGCGACGTGGAGCCGCAGTTCCACCGCTACCTGCCCGAGGGCGACCCCATCAGGAACGAGCTTGAGTCGCTTTGGCCGCCGTACGTCGACTACGACAAGCCGCCGACTGACCCGTTCGAACCGACCGACTAGCGCTTCCCGCGGGTCTGACACAAATTTGGGGGGCTGGGGAAATTCCCCGGTCTGACGGCTTAGATTGACGGCGTGCTCAAACGAGGGCGTGGGCGTCCGCCTCATCCCGACATCCTCACTCCGGCGGAGTGGCGTGTCCTGCGCGAGATACGCACCGGCGCGACGAACGCGGAGATCGCCGTTCGCCTCGGCCTCAGCCTTGCGACGGTCAAGTTTCACATCAGGAACATCCGCAACAAGCTTGACCTGACGGAACGGGCGGAATTGGTCGCATGGCGTGGCGAGCCGCAGCCAGCATCACAACGAGCCGCGCGGCGCTGGATGCTGGCCCCGATTGGACTGCTCGTCGGTTTCTGGAAGCCGGTGTTGGCTGGTGCGGCGATCACGGTGGTCGGCGGGGGCGCAGTTGCCGCCGGATTCCTGGCCTACCTGATCGTGAACGACGGGGAGCCGGCGGCGAGCCCCGGGGACGAACCCGCCAGCGCCGCAACCGTCAGCCCGACGCCCACTGTGGCGGAGGCGACCGCGCCACCTGCAGGACCCAGCCCCGGCGGAACCACAACGCCCGCACCAGCTGATACGCCCGCCGCCACGGCTACATCTACGCCGGTTCCCACACCCGAGCCGACGACCGAAGCGACACCCACGCCTGCCGCAACTGGGGTGCCTGTAGCGACGCCGACCCCGGAGGCCAGAGAAGAGGGTGATCCGATTGTCACGTTCTGGGGGGACGTGCCGGATGAGGAGCGAGACACGCTGCGCGCCAGGGTGACCGACGTCATCCAGTTCTTCGACGAACGCTTCGGGATTCATGTGCCCAACCTTCCCATTCACATCGCGGCGGACGACGACGCTTGGGCAACAGCGCTGGGAGGACCGGTCGAACCCGTGGACCAGATTCACAAGGCCGCCTACCGGAACGGCGCCCTCTTCGTCCAGGCGACGCGAACTTTCGATTGGATCGAGAGGTTCTACTTCGAGGCGTTCCAGGAGCAGGCCGCAGAGGGCAGGGACCTCGGGCCCGAGTGGTTGAGCGAGGGCGCGGCGATGTACACAGCGCACCTCTTTCGCCACTGGAGGGGCGAGAAGACACTGGGGGACGCGCTTGCCTTGGTGACCTGGGCGGCAAGCTTCGACTCAACTCCCCTTGAGGACCTGGAACGGCAGTCGCCAACAGCGGCGGAATTGACAGGCGTGGAGACCGCATCCACCGCGACGCTGGCAGCCGAGTGGCTCGTTAGCCGGGCAGGTGAAGCCGCCCTGGTTGCGTACTACGAATCGCTGCCGAACAGCGAGAGCTGGGAGGAAGCGTTCGAGGACGCGTTCGGGCTTTCCCCGGGGGACGCCTATGAGGGAATCGCCGCCCATCGTGCGACGGTCCTCGTGGTGCGGCGGTCCGTTTCCGGGAGTATCCGCGGCCCGGACGACAATCCTGTCGATGCCACTCGTCTCTCCGTGTACGCGGTCCGTGTCGACGGCTCGGGCAGCGAAGGGGTGACCGTCGCCAGAAATGCCCGCTTTACGATTCGTCCACCGGACAGCACCTACCGGCTTCAGGTCACCAGATACTGCCCCCCAGAGTCCGTCGAGCTTGGGTGGTACGAGGAAGAGAGTGGTTTCACGAGGGAGGAGAGCGAAGCCACGCGGATCGTCGTGGACGGAAGAGACCTGAGCGGCATCGTCATCAGGCTTCCGGGCACGGTGCGGGAGCTTGTGCCCGAGTGTTTCGGGGAAGGCGAGTCGTGAGGTCTGTCCCGATTCGGAGCTCGTGCGCGGGCCCGGCGTTCGCATAGCCCCTCTGAACATCGGCGCTATACTGAGCCTGCGTGGCGACGAAGCCACGCGCGAAGGGCGGACGGGCCTTTGAGCGACGGCGGCGACCATCCACGGGAGGCCTGTGGCGTCTTCGGCGTCTACGGCCCGGGAGAGGACGTCGCTCGGCTCACCTTCTACGGCCTCTACTCACTCCAGCACCGCGGCCAGGAGAGCGCCGGCATCGCCACGAGCGATGGCGGTCCGGTACGGCTGCGTACAGGTATGGGGCTGGTGTCGCACGTGTTCGACGAGCCGGACCTGGCGCGCCTCCAGGGGCACATCGCCATCGGACACACGCGCTACAGCACCGCGGGTGGGTCGCTGGCGCGGAACGCGCAGCCGATCGTCGTGCGCGACCGGGAAAGCGGCTCGGAGATTGCGGTCGCGCACAACGGCAATCTCGTGAACGCCAACGTGCTGCGCGAGGACGTCGCGGCGATGGGCGTCGAGCTGCACGGCACGGCCGACACGGAGCTGATCGCGCACCTGCTGACGCTGGCGCCCGCGGGTACCTGGGAGGAGCGCTTCCACTACGTGATGCGGCGCGTGAGCGGGGCGTACTCGCTGACGATCATGACGCCAGACACGCTTTTCGCCGTGCGCGACCCGCTGGGCGTTCGCCCGCTCTGCCTGGGACGGCTGGGCGACGGCTGGATCGCGGCCTCGGAGACGTGCGCGCTTGAGCACCTGGGGGCGACGATCGAGCGGGAGGTGGAGCCGGGCGAGGTAGTCCAGATCGACGAGACGGGGATTCGCAGCTTCTTCCCGCTGGGGCAGTCGGAGCGGACGGCGGGGTGCACGCTGGAGTACGTCTACTTCGCGCGGCCCGACAGCCGCCTCTCGGGCGAGCTGATCTACCTGGCGCGGGAGCGGCTGGGCGAGGAGCTGGCCAAGGAGCAGCCGGCTCCGCCGAGCGCGGACCTCGTGATCGGCGTGCCCGATTCGGGCATCCCGGCGGCGATCGGGTTCGCGCGGGAGGCGGGGCTGCCGTATCGCGACGGGCTCGTGAAGAACCGCTACGTGGGACGGACGTTCATCCAGCCGGATCAGCGCATCCGCGACGCAGGTGTGGCGCTGAAGCTGAACGCGATGCGGGAGGTCCTGGAAGGACGGCGGGTGGTGGTGGTGGACGACTCGATCGTGCGGGGCACGACGAAACCGCGCGTGATGGAACTGCTGCGGCGGGCGGGGGCGAAGGAGGTGCACGTGCGCATCGCCTCGCCGCCGATCATCGCGCCCTGTCACCTCGGGGTGGACATGGCGACGCGGTCGGAGCTGATCGCGGCGAATAACACGGTGGCGGAGATCCGCGAGCACATCGCCGCGGACTCGCTGGGCTACCTGAGCGTCGAAGGGCTGGTGCGGTCGACGCGCCGGCCGGGGGACTCGCTCTGCAACGGCTGCTTCACTGACCGCTACCCGATGGACGTGCAGGACCAGTTGCCACTGGTGGCCCCCCGGCAGGAGCGCGAGCTGGCGCCGACGCGGTCTACCTCCGGCTGACCAAGCCGGTCACAACCCGAAGGGACAGGCATGGGCGCCTCTGAGGTATCGACGGGAGCGGCGCGGCTGACGGCCGCCTACCCGCAGCTGTTCACGGGCAGCATGGAGCGTGCGGCCGAGTTCTACCGCGAGCAACTGGGTTTCGAGGTTCGCTTCCTGTTCGGCGACCCGCCCGTGTACGCACAGTTCTCGCGGGACGCAGTGCGGCTGAACATGCGCCTCGTCCAGGCTCCCGTGCTCGACCGCGAGGCGGCCGAGCGAGGCGAGCTGCTGGCCGCCTACCTGGAGGTCGACGATGTCGAGGGGCTGTACCGCGAGTACGCCGGCCGCGACGTCGACTTCCGCCGACCGCTTGAGACGAAGCCGTGGGGACTCACCGGCTTCATCGTCCGGGACCCGGACGGAAACCTGCTCAACTTCTCCGAACCGGCGGGCCCGGCCTAGCGCTCAAGGTAGGGCTCGAGGAGCTGCGGCACGCGCAGGTGCTCGGGGATGCGCTCGGGGCCGATCGCGCGGTCGAGGGTTTCGGCGCAGTGCCAGATGCGACGCTCCTGGTAGCTGACGGGGATACCGATGAGGCCCGGAGAGTCGAGCGACTTCTGCATGGGCGTCATGTTGCGGGTGTCCTCCTCCATCACGACCGTGCGCTGGTGGAGGCGGTCGGCGCGCATCTGGACGATGGCGGGGTCGTCGTCGTCGCCCCAGTCGTTCATGAAGGTGACCCACTCGAAAAGCGTGTGGCCGATATCGATGGGCCAGCAGAGGAGGAAGGGCATACCCGTCGTGCCCACGGGGGTGATGAGGTTGGGGAAGATGCTGAAGGCGGTGCTGGTGCAGCTGACCATGGGGACGACGGTGTCGATCTCGCGAATGGGACCCATATCGCCGAAGCCACCCATCATGCCCCCGGGCTTCCAGTCGAGGGCGTCCTCCATTCCGGAAGCGGCAGCGGCGCGCTTGGTGATGGGGGTGATCATGCGCGAGTGACCGTGGGGGAAGAGCCCCATGGTGGCGCCCCGCTGGTCGAGCATGGTGACGCCTTCCTTCTGGTGGATGTGCTTGAAGTGGTAGACCTCCTGGAAGGCTTCGACCGTGACCTTCCAGTTGCAGCTGATGACCAGCGAGTCTTTCTCGAAGAGGCGGAGATTCTCTCCCTGGAACTGGGCCATCTGGCGGGCGATGGGGCCGAGCCACTCGATGAGGGGCATGGCGTCGGGGTCCTGGTTCACGAAGACCCAGCCGTCCCAGACCTCGCAGCGGTACTCGGTGAGGCTGCGGTCCTCGTAGGGGATGGCGTCGAGCTGTTCGCCGAAGGGCACGGCGACGAGGTGGCCGTTCGTGTCGTAGGCCCAGCCGCGGCGCTGGCAGCGGAGGACGCCATCGGGGAGGGTGCGGCGGGGGAAGTGCTGCTGGCGGAAGAGCGTCCCCGGAGCGTCGAACTCGACCTCGGTCCGGAGATCGCTATCGTCATGCCAGGGCACGAGGGGGGCGCTGTTGGGGCTCTCGTTGCGGAAGGCGCGGATGCGCATGTCCGCGTCGCGGACGAGGACGACGGGCGTATCGCGAAGCGACTCCCAGACCCAGTAGCTGCCGACTTCGGGCAGGTCCTCCTGGCGTCCGGCAAAGAGCCAGGTTCGGGGCCAGTGGTACTTCTGCTCAAGCTCGAAGAAGGCGGGGTCGGTATAGCGGCCGCCGGGGATGTCGGGGAACTTGGGGAAACCCTCTGGGGGACCCTCGCGGGAGAACTCGTAGCGGATCTCGTTCTTCAGCTGCTCGATGAGCGCGTCTTCCATCTGGGGGCCTCCGGGGGCACAACGCAGGGCGATTCACGCCATGCGCAGGTAGCGTGGCAGAGCGGCAGAAGGGGGTCAACGACTCGAAAGGGATGGGGCGCAGGCTATTCCAGCTCCGCTGCCAGCAGCTCGCGGCTGAACTTGCCGATGGCGTCACGGATGCCGCGGAAGACGTCCGTCATTTCCTCGTCGTTCATCCAGGGATAGTCGGGGTCTTCGAACGCGCGATGGAGCGTTCGCCTGGCGCGGGGGAAGACGGGGCAGACCTCGCGGGCGGCGTCGCAGACGGTCAGGACCAGGTCGAAGTC
This sequence comes from Chloroflexota bacterium, assembly GCA_026702615.1. Classification (GTDB taxonomy): domain Bacteria; phylum Chloroflexota; class Dehalococcoidia; order Tepidiformales; family Tepidiformaceae; genus UBA2991. The sequence continues at coordinate 178,829 of JAPPBY010000033.1, forward strand.
GGCGTCGAGGTAGCGGTCGACGTGGTCGGAGGTGTGCCCGGAGATGTCGATACCGACCTCGGCCATGACGTGAATGGCGATCGGGTGAACGGTCTTGGGTTGGGTGCCGGCGCTCGACACGGCGACCCGGTCCCCGCCCAGCCACTGCAGCCAGCCGTGCGCCATCTGGGAGCGGGCGCGGTTTCCGGTGCAGATCACCAGCAGGCGAAACGGTTCGGCGCTTTCCATGGGGCCTCCGGGAACAGACGAGCGGGGATGGGCATCCAGCGTGACAGGGCCCAGCGATAACGGTCAACGGCTACGGGGTTGCGCGCGTCCGTATCATCGTGAGCGCCAGCTGAACGCGAGGAGGACGCAATGGCCAGCTTCGAGGACGTGAACATCGACGACGAGCTGGAGCCGCTGGACCGCACGCCGACCGAGGACGACGCGCTCCGCTTCATGGGGCAGGACCCGGCGACGAAGAGCCGCTTCAGCGACTCGGCGACCGCGCAGCGCGAGGGCTTCCGGGGGGCGGTGGTGCCAGGGCTGATGAAACTGGCGTGGATCACGAGCTACGCGAGCGACTGGGCGGGGCAGGGAGCAACAGTTCGGAGCGTACGCGTCGCGTACCGGCGGCCCGATTTCGCGGGGAACCCGCTCATGGTCGCGGGGCGGGTGGTGGACAAGCGGGAGGAGGAGGGCCGGAAGCTCGTGGACCTGGAAGTGGTCACGCTGATGGAAGACGGGCAGCCCTCGGTGCGGGGAAACGTGCAGGTGGAGTTCGACGCCTAGGGGACTCGTCGAGATGGGAGACGCGGCGGCGACGCTGGAGCAGGTGCGGACGATCTGCCTCGCGCTGCCGGAGGCGGAGGAGAAGGAGGCGTGGGGCATGCCCACGTTCCGGGTTCGGGGGAAGCTGTTCGCGCATTTCGCCGACAACCACCACGGGGACGGGCGCGTGGCGCTCTGGCTGAAGCCGGAGCCGGGTGCTCGGGATCTGCTGGTGGAGGCGGCGCCGGAACGATTCTTCGTGCCGGCCTACGTCGGGCCGCGGGGATGGGTGGGGCTACGGGTAGACGGGGAGGTGGACTGGGACGAGGTGGTGGATCTGGTCGAGGGCTCGTGGCGGCAGATCGCGCCGAAGCGGGTGGCGGCGGCGTTCGACTCGGCCCGGTCCTAGCGGGGCCAGCCGCCCAGCCCCAGCCAGACGCCGACCGACGCGGCGATGGAGATGACGACGAGGGACACCCCGACCCAGAAGAGGGAAGCGCCCTGCCCTACGAGGCCGGGAGTGCCGCGGCGGCGTGCGGCGATAGTGCTGAGCACAACTCCGGGGAGCACAAGCGCCAGCCAGGCGATGGAGGCGCTGAAGAGCACGATCGACCAGACGCGCAGGGCGTGCCTTGCGACGTTCTCGGCAGTGGCGTTGAAGGCGCCCCCCCAGGCGGCGAAGGCAAGCGCCAGCGGAACGATCACGGCAATGATGACGGCCCACTGCCAGAGCGGGCCGAGGAGCACGCGTCGCGCACCACGGGGAGCCGTGACCCTCGTCATGGTCACGATGGTACCGCCGACCGGGGTTGTGGGGAGAGGAGTGGCCGAGGCGGCCCCGGCATATGGATGGAGCCGCCCCGAGCCAGTGGTAGCGCCTAGATGGAGTCCTTCAGGTTCTTGGCGGCCTTGAAGGCTGGCGCGCGCTTGGCGGCTATCTGGATGGTCGCGCCGGTGGCGGGGTTGCGGCCCATGCGGGCGCCCCGCTCACGCGTCTCGAACTTGCCGAAGCCGCCGATAGAGACCTCGCCACCACCCTGGAGCTCGCCTGCGATGAGGCCCTGCCCGGGAACGGTGCTGAAGATCGCATCGACGACCTCAGCAGCCTTGGCTTGCGTGATCTCGGTCTTCCTGGCCAGTGCGGCCACCATCTCGGTCTTGTTCATGGCAATCTGCCCTCCTGAACAGTCGAAACTGGTAAGAGACTATAGCGCATTAGCGCTTTCGTCACCTGCCTTCGCCAACTGTCGGGGGAGGAAGGGAGCGGCTGGGGGGAGGCGCGGGTATCATCTGCGGCTGCCGCGGGGGCGGGCCGAGCCCCCCGGCGGCTGGAGGGAACCAGGCGTGCGACCGACGAGCGACGAGCTGATCGTGGGCATACGCAACGTGCTCGAGGACGTGCTCATCCCGGAGCTGCAATCGGACTGGGCGCAGGCGATGGGCACGCAGATGGCGCTCATGCTGCAGCACCTGGAGGGACGGGCGGATCGCGAGCCGGACTTCCTGGCGGGCGAGAACGCGAAGCTCGAGGGCGTGCTGGCGAAGGCGAACGCCGCCCTGGGAGACGATGCGGTGGCGGCGCCGGCGCCCCCCGCGGAGGCGGGGCTGGAGGGGCTGCGCGAGCACAACGAGGCCCTGCGCCAGGCAATCACCGACGCTATCCACGCCGCCTACGAGCAGGGCGAATACGGCTTCCACGACCTTCCCGCGGACCGGCTCGGGATCACGGAAGACCTGATGGAGATCGCGACGCGGCAGGCGGAGTTCTGGCAGCCGATCGGGTTCACCTATCCGGGAAGGCAGCGGAGGTAGGCGATGCCGTACCAGCCGGAAGTTCGCAAGGACGACGCGGCCGCCTTCCTCTCCGACGCGCTCGGCAAGCCGGTGCAGGTGGTGGAGCTGAAGCGGCTCGCCTCGGGGCAGTCGCGGGAGACGCTGGTGGTGAAGACGGACCAGCCGGATGAGGCCGAGCTCGTCTTCCGCATCGAGCAGGGCGGGGTGCTGGGCACCTCCAGCGAGCCGGAGTTCAAGCTGCTGCAGGCGCTGCACGGCGGGCCCGTGCCGGTGCCGAAACCGCGCTGGCTGGTGGAGGACCCGCAGTGGTTCGGCTACCCCTTCATGGTCACGGAACGGGTGGAGGGGGACGGCAGCTTCGGCTACCTGGCGGAGCCGGAGAAAGCGCAGACCATCCTGCGCACCTACATCAAGTCAATCGGAGAGATGCACCGCTACTCGTGCGAGGAGCTGGGGCTGCACGAACTCGGCATCCCGAAGGACACTCGCCAGAGCACACTCGAGCAGCTCGACCTGTGGACGGATCGGTACGAGCGCTACCGCTACGTACGGGAGCCGCTGCTGGAAGAGGCGATCGCGTGGCTGCGCCGCAACATCCCGGAGCCGAAGCGCCCGGTGCGTCTGAACCACGGCGACCTGAGCGCAGGGAACTTCATCCTGCACGAAGGGAAGATCATGGCCCACGTCGACTGGGAGTGGTCGAACCTGGGGGACCCGATGGAAGACGTGGCCTTCTTCGCCTACATCAAGGGGCGGATGTTCGGGCCGCCGGAGCCGATCCTCGACCTGCTGCGAGAGGTGGAGGAGTTCGAGATCGGCGGTGACGAGTTGCTCTACTGGGAAATCTTCAACTACTTCAAGGCAGCTTGCGCGAACATCGCGACGCTGAAGGTGTTCAACGAAGGGCGCAACTACGGCCTGAACATGGTGGCGATCGGGACCGGCGGCTTCCTGGGGTTCACGCGACGCACGGCGGAAGCGCTGCGAACCGCTTCCGGGTAAGCAATCCGACACGACTCGGTAAAGGGAACTGGCCGGAACTTGACCGGACGCGTAGACTCGGGCGGCCATATACCCATGGAACGGAAAGGGGACTCATGAAGAAACTACGCTTTGGCCTCCTCGCTGCCGCGGTGGTAGCGATAGTGGCACTGGTCGCGGTCGCATGCGGCGACGACGACGGAGACGGCGGCGGCGAAGGCCGCGGCAACACGGTCCAGACGATCAAGGACCGCGGGGAGCTCAAGTGCGGCGTCAAGCAGACGCAGCCGCTCTTCGGGTTCCGCGAGGCGGACGGCACGGTCGTCGGCTTCGACATCGAGTTCTGCAAGGCGCTTGCGGCCGCGGTTTTGAAGGACCACACGAAGGTCGAGTACATCGACGCTTCGGACGCGTCCACGCGCTTCGAGCTGCTGAACGAAGAAGAGATCGACGTGCTCATCCGCACGACGACGATCACGGCCTCGCGTGACCGTGAGCTTGGGGTGGACTTCGCCCAGACGACGTTCTACACCGGCCAGGGCTTCGCGGTTCGCACCGACTCCGGGATCGACTCGACCTCGGACATGGGTGAGGCGATCATCTGCGTGCAGACCGGTACGACCACCGAGCAGAACGTGGCCGACCACTTCACGGACATCGGACTTGAGTACGACCCGCAGGGCGGCCTGAGCCAGGACGTCGCGGACGCGTTCTTCGCCGGACGCTGTGACGTGCTGACGGCGGACGCTTCGGACCTCGCCTCGCGCATCGCCGTTCGCGACGACGCAGCCGACTACAAGATCCTTCCGCAGATCATCTCGAAGGAGCCGCTCGCTCCCGGCGTGCGGGACTACGACAGCGAGTGGAAGGACGTCGTGAACTGGGTCGTCCACGGCCTGATCAGGGCCGAGGAGATCGGCATCACGAAGGCGAACGTGGGCCAGATGGCGGCGAACCCGCCGAACACTGAGGTCGCGCGCCTGCTCGGCGTCCCGTTCCAGGGCGGCGAGGTAGCGGCCCTCGGCTTCGACAGTGTTGACCCGCAGTTCATCCAGCGGGCCATCGCGGCCGTCGGCAACTACGGCGAGATCTACGACCGCACCATCGGGGACAACATCCCGCGCGCGTGCACGTTGAACGACCTCGTCCTCAACAACTCCGGCTGCCCCGACGGGCAGGGCGGCATCCAGTACGCATTGCCGTACCGCTAGGCCACACCGCTGAGAGCCCTTCGGGGTTCGCAGGGGCAACTACACCGAAGGGGGCGCCCAGTGGGCGCCCCCTTTGTGTCTCCTCCCGGTCCCCATAATCTTGCCCCACATTTGCCTCCGATCCGGTTATTCTTGCGCCTGCGTTCTGTGACGCGCCGGGGGAAGGGGTTGCAATGACCCAGGGGGCGCCAGGTATCCACGCGGCCGTGCCCGCAACACGGGCGCACGGCGGCCTGCAGCCAGGTGAAGGCCCATGGCAGTAGCGGCGGGCGGCGCGCCACCACCATCGTCGGAGGTCCCGCTCCTCTACCGGCGTGGCGTTCGCCGGCTGCTAACGCAGGGCATCTACGTGGCCCTCACGGCCGTGGTGATCGGCTACGTCTACACGTCGCTCGACCTGCGTGAGTTTGGCTTCGGATTCCTGAGCGAACCGGCGGCGTTCAAGGTCGGCAACCAGTGGCTGACTGACGTCGACGGCGTCACGAACTCGCGCATCACCATGTACCTGGTCGGCGTGTGGTCGTCGTTGCGGGCGGTGCTCGTGGCGATCGCGCTGTCGACAGTGATTGGCGTGCTCATCGGTGTCGCCCGGCTGTCCTCGAACTGGCTCGTGGCGCAAATGGCGATGCTGTACGTGGAGATCTTCCGGAACACGCCCCTGCTGGTGCAGGTGGTGCTGGTCTACACGATCCTGCTCATCGGGGCCCCGCTCATCGAGAACGTCGTCAACGTGGGCGACTTCTTCTTCATCTCGAATCGCGGGATGGCAATGCCCTGGCCGGTGCCGGATTCGGGGTTCTGGGGCACCCCGGACTGGTTCGTGGGGGTGTGGGTGGCGGCCCTGCTGGCGATCGGGTTCGTGGCTCAGCGGGTGCGAGCCGACCGGCAGGGCCGAGAGCGGGAGACCGGCCAGCCGCACTACCCCAACCGCTGGGCACTGGGCGTGTTCGCGGTGGGCGCGGTGATCTCGTTCTTCGCGCTGGGGGCGCCGGTGAGCATTGACGAGCCGGTCATCGTCGGCACGCACTACATCGAGGGCATGGTGATGGAGCCCGAGTTCACCGCGCTGGTGGCGGGGCTCACGCTCTATACGAGCGCCTTCATCGCCGAGATCGTGCGGGGCGGCATCCAGGCGCTTCCCAGAGGGCAGACCGAGGCGGCCAATGCCGTCGGGCTCTCCGGCTACCAGCGACTGACACTCGTGATTCTTCCGCAGGCGCTACGGCAGATCATCCCGTCGGTCACGAACCAGTACCTGAACATCAACAAGAACTCCTCGCTGGCATACGCGGTGCTGTACGACGACCTCTTCCGGGTCGCGAACATCGTGCAGAACAAGGCGGGGCACGCGCTCGAGATGTTCTTCGTCATCATCGTCACCTACATGCTGATCTCGTTCGCGATCTCGGTGGTGATGAACTTCTTCAACGCGCGCGTTACGGCGCAGAGGATCTAGGGAGGGTGCGCTGATGGTCGACATGCCGGCACAGAACCCGCAGCGCATCGTGCTGCCACCCCACCGCGAGCGGGCGCGGCGTCCACGGATCGTGCGCCTGCGCGAGTGGGCGCGCCGCAACCTCTTCAACTCACGGGCGGGCACGTTCCTGACGATCATCACGGCCGCGATCCTGGCGCTGATCATCTACGGCGTCGTCTACTTCGTGTTCGTCGATGCGAACTGGCGGGTGATCACGGAGAACCGCTGGCTGCTGTTCGCGGGCGGCTACCCGATGGACCAGGAGTGGCGGCTCTGGTTCAGCGTCATGTTCGTGTTCCTGCTGATCGGGCTGACCTACGGCACGTGGGCAAGCCTGGGGCGGCGGGACCACCTCTTCATCGTCCTGGCCTCGGGCTTCGCGATCCTCCTGCTGGCACACGGGGGCGCGGCCATCTGGTCGACCATCTGGTACCTGATCGCGGTGGGACTGCTGTACGCCGGCTACGCGATCACGATCCGGATGCCGCGCGAAGCGGGTCCTGGGCGGACGCTGCAGCAGCGCAGCGTAGCCGGCCTCCTGATCGCGGCGTTGCCGATCGTGCTGATCGTGCTGCTGGCCTTCGGCGGGGCGCGCCCGCGCGAGCTCGAAGGGTTCGTGCTGAACCTGGTGCTGGCGCCGGTGGGCATCGTGGGAGGCCTCATCATCGCCATCCCGCTGGCGCTCGGGCGGGCGTCGCGGATGCGGGCCATCTCGTGGACGTGCACCACCTACATCGAGGTGGTGCGAGGGGCGCCGCTGCTGGGCTGGCTCTTCGTGGCGCTGTTCATCCTCGACGACGTGATCGGTGGCGAGCTGATCGTGCGGGCGATGGTGGTGCTGGCGGTGTTCACCGCGGCGTACATGGCCGAGTACATCCGCGGCGCGCTGCAGGCGCTCCCACACGGCCAGTCAGAGGCGGCGCACGCCGTGGGTCTGAATCAGTTCCAGTCGATGCAACTGATCGTCATGCCGCAGGCATTACGTATCTCCATCCCGCCGATGGTGGGTCAGGCGATCTCCATCTGGAAGGACACAACGCTGGTGACGGTGATCCTGCCCCTGCGGGAGCTGAAGGGGAACGCCGACTCGGCGATCGCGCAGTTCGAGTTCACACCCGACCGGATCGAGGCGTACGTGTTCGTAGCCGTGGTCTTCTGGGTCGTGGCGTTCATCATGTCGCGCATTTCGCAGCGCGTTGAAGGCTCGCTGGGCATCGGCGAGCGCTAGCATCTGAGGGGAGAGCCCGATGACGACCGAAACCGAAGCCACGCCCACCAGGGACCTCGAGTCCATGGAAGACATCATCATCGCCGAGAACGTCGACAAGTGGTTCGGCGACTTCCAGGCGCTGGACAACATCTCGATGCGGATCAAGGAGCACGAGATCGTCGTGGTGCTGGGGCCATCGGGCTCGGGGAAGTCGACCTTCATCCGCTGCCTCAACCGCCTCGAGGAGCACGATGCCGGCCGCATCGTGATCGACGGCATCGAGATGAACGACGACGTCCGCAACCTGAACGCCATCCGCTCCGAGGTAGGGATGGTGTTCCAGCAGTTCAACCTGTTCCCCCACCTCTCGGTGATGAACAACATCACCCTGGGGCCGCGCAAGGTGCGGCGCATGCCGAAGCTGGACGCGGACGCGCTGGCGATGCAGCTGCTGGAACGGGTCGGGATCCCCGAGCAGGCGGAGAAGTATCCGGCTCAACTCTCGGGTGGCCAGCAGCAGCGCGTCGCGATCGCGCGGGCGCTGGCGATGCAGCCGAAGATCATGCTCTTCGACGAGCCGACCTCGGCGCTGGACCCGGAGATGATCAAGGAAGTGCTGGACGTGATGCAGGAGCTGGCGCGCTCAGGCATGACGATGATCGTGGTCACCCACGAGATGGGCTTCGCGCGCGAGGTGGCGGACCGCCTCATCTTCTTCGACGAGGGCTCGCTCGTGGAGGAAGGCACACCCCAGCACTTCTTCGAGAACCCACAAGAGGACCGCACCAAACTCTTCCTCTCCCAAATCCTTTAATTCTCTGGGTCGGAGCACGTTCTAGCCTTCCCTCTGATCTCCGCCGCGAGGGGTGGAGGTGTTGCAGGGCGTCTCTTGCGAGGGACGTAGCCGCGCCGGGCGGCAGGCGGCAGGCGGGAGGCGGGAGGCGGATGCGGCTGCGGGGCAAAGTCCGTACGATTCGGCGACCACGCCCGCCCGCAGGGCGACTGGAGTGAACCGCCATGTCCGTTGCCGACTTCAACCTGATCGCGCCTGAGACGCTCGAGTGCCCGTACCCGTTTTATGAGGCGCTCCACGAGGAGGCGCCCGTGCACTTCGTGCCAGAACTGGGGATGGCCGTGGTGAGCACGTACGAGCTGCTGTCCGAGGTCGTGCACGACCCGATCACGTACTCCTCGTCCATCCCGACGGGGCCGGCCGACCTGGTCATGCAGCAGGACCAAGACGTGGACGACGAGCTGAAGATGCTGCGCGAGACCACGAATCGGGCAAGCGCGCCCACGCTCCTGGCGGCCGACCCGCCCTATCACATGCGGTACCGCTCGCTCGTGAACAAGGCCCTCTCGGCTCGGCGCGTGGCCAGCATGGAGGGCTACGTACGCGAGATCGTGACCGGGTTGATCGACGAGTTCATCGACGACGGCAAGGTGGATTTCACGAAGCAGTTCGCCGATGAGGTGCCGATGGCGGTGATCGCCGACCAGATCGGGGTGCCGCGGAAGGACCTGAAGGACTACAAGGCGCGCGCGGACGCGGCCATCGGGGGCATCGAGCGACAGATTCCCCCGGAGGAGGAACGCTCCATCCTGAAGGCGGGGCTGGAGCTGCAGGAGTACTTCCTGATGCGGGCCCAGGAGGCTCGGGACAACCCCAAGGACAACATCATCACGACCCTGGCGACAGTCGAGATGGACCACCCCGACGACGGGAAGCGCCCGCTGAACGACGCCGAGATCCTGAGCATCCTCCAGCAGTTGCAGGTGGCGGGGAAAGAAACGACGGCGCACTGCATCGGCAGCACGATGCTGCTCTTCATCGAGAACCCGGATGAGCTGACGAGAGTCCAGGACGACCCTTCGCTGATCACGAACATGGTGGAGGAGACCTTGCGGGTGGAGACGCCCGTGCGGGCCCTCTTCCGCCGCACCACGAAGCCGGTCACGCTCGGCGGCGTCGATCTTCCCGAAGGTCAACTGATGATGCTGATCTATGCGGCGGCAAACCGCGACGAGTGCCAGTTCGCGGAGGCTGCGCAGTTCGATGTGGGGCGCGAGAACGCGCGCGAGCAGATGGCGTTCAGCGCGGGGCCGCACTACTGCGTGGGCGCGGCGCTGGCGCGGCTCGAGATCCGCGTGGCGTTCGAGGAGGTCGTGAAGCGGATGACGAACTTCCGCCTGGACCCCGACTATCCGGCGCCGACGCACCAGCCGAGCTACATCCTGCGGGGCCTGAACAACCTCCACATCCTGTTCGACAAGGCCTAGCGAGCGTCGGCACTAGCCCGTTTCCCAGTCCTTTCAGACTTGCGCCAGAGGCACTCTAGCACTCTCTTGACATGAGTGCCAAGCCACGGCATACTCTTCTCAGACTTCACAAAGACATTGTGAGAGGAGTGCTAAGGAAAATGGCAGGCATGGTCCGATACGACCCCTTCGATTCGCCCCGTGAGTTCATGGAGCGCTTCTTCAACCGCGCGTTCGCGACGACCGAGGCGAGCGGCTACGACGAGGGCGCTCTCGGCGTCGACATCTCCGAGACCGACGAGGAACTGATCGTGCGTGCGTCGCTTCCCGGCTTCGCGGAGGACGAGATCGACGTGCAGCTCCACCAGGGCGTGCTCTCCATCAAGGCCGAGCACACGGTGAGCGAGGCGCACGAAGACGAGCGCTACCACCGGCGCGAGCGGCGCTGGTCGACGCTGAGCCGGCGGCTGGCCCTCCCGGGCGTGCTGCATGACGCCGACGTGAACGCCGACCTGAAGAACGGCGTGCTGACGCTGCGCATCCCGGTGCCGGCGGCGGCGAAGCCGAAGCAGATCAAGATCGCGACGGGCTAGCTCCTCGCGATCACCATCCCTCCCGAGGAAGGGGCCGCCCATGCGGCCCCTTTCTCTTGCCCGGACTCAGCCGTCGCGCGGGGGGCGCGGGAGCCAGGTGTGGTCCATGTCGAAGTAGTCGGACCAGCGCGCGATCTTGCCGTCGCGGAGGACGAAGACGCCGCAGACGGGCACGTCCCAGCGCTTGCCGGCGACCTCGAAGCTGTCGGTGCGCTCGTTCAGGACGACATCGCCGTTGGCGGCCTGATGATGGACGACCCAGCCGAGGTTCTTGCTGCCGCGCTCCTCGTCGGGAGCGCCCCCGCCGCCGAGCATGGCGGCGATGCTGGCGCCGCCTTCAATCGGGGGCAGGGGGACGTTGTGGTAGACGGCATCGTCGGTGAAGTAGGGGGCCATGGCCTCGGTGGTGAGGTAGGCAGCGTCCCACTCCCTGCAGAAGCGGGTGACGAGCTCATCGTTGGCGCGTTCCTGGTTGTCCATGCGGGATCTCCTGTGGCTCGCGGTTGCGCGCGGATGGTACCGCGCGCGACGGGGCGGCGAGCAGCGCGCTAAGCTCCCCGCCAACAGACACGAAGGGGGAGCGCCATGCGCTTGCAGGACAAGGTCGCGATCGTCACGGGCGGGGGACAGGGCATCGGGCGGGAGTACAGCCTGAGGTTCGCAGCAGAGGGCGCATCGGTCGCGGTCGCCGATCTCCGGGCGGAGGAGGCGAAGGAGGTGGAGTCGGAGATCGAGGCGACGGGCGCCTCGGCGCTCGCCATCCACGCCGACGTCGCGGATGAGGCGGGGGCAGCCAAAATGGTGGCGGACACGGTCGAGCGGTTCGGGCGGGTCGACATCCTCGTGAACAACGCCGCCATCTACTACGACCTGGAGGTGGGCGACCCGAGCATCGACTACCTCCGGCGGGTGCTCGACGTGAACCTGGTAGGCATCCTCGTTAGCGGTCGGGCGGTGTTCCCGCAGATGAAGGAGCAGGGCGGCGGCTCCATCATCAACATCTCTTCGATCGCCTCCTACATGTTCAACAAGCCGCCGGGGGAGGTGGAGAACTTCCCCAACTACGCCTACGGGCTCTCGAAGTCGGGGGTGGTGTACCTGACGAAGTCGATGGCGAAGACGGCGGGGCCCTCGAACATCCGCGTGAACGCGATCGCGCCGGGCGTAACGATGACGGACGCGACGCGGCGGGTCGTTCCGGAGGCGTTCGCGGAGCACATGCGGCAGCAGGCAGCGCTGGGGACGTCGCTCGAGCCCGGCGACCTGACGGGCACGGCCGTGTTCCTGGCCTCGGACGAGAGCCGCATGATGACCGGCCAGACGCTGATCGTGGACGCCGGCATCTACGCGAACGGCTGACGCGTGTCGGGCGAACTCCTCGAGGGCAGGGTCGCGGTCGTCACGGGCGGGGCGATGGGGATCGGGCGCGCCTGCGTGGAGGCGCTGGCGGCCGAGGGCGCAAGCGTCGTGACGCGCGACGTGCGGCCGCTGGTGGAGGAGGTCGCGGACGAGGTGACGGCGCGGGGCGGAGGTGAGGTGGTGGGGCTGGTCGGCGATGTCTCGGAGCCGGAGGACGTCTACGCGACGGTCGACCTTGCGACGGAGCGATTCGGCGGGGTCGACATCCTCGTGAACAACGCCGCCGTCTGGGGCGACCACACGGTGCACGACCCGCGGAGCAAGGCGCTGCGGGAGTACGAGTCGATCATGGGGACGAACCTGCGGGGGTGTTTCCTCTTCGGGCGGGCGGTGATGCCGAGCATGATCGAGCGGGGCGGGGGCGACATCGTGAACATGAGCACCTACTACGTGGTGCCACCGAAGCCGCTGATGCCGCGGACACCGGAGGAGTTGGCGATCGTGGGCGAGCGGCCTCCGTTCACGGACCTCTACAGCGCCTCGAAGTTCGCCCTGACCGGCCTGACGCAGGCGTGGGCGGGGGCGCTGCGGGAGCACGGGGTGCGCGTGAACGCGATCTGCATGGGCGAGACGGACACACCGATGCTGCGCGCCTACTGGCAGGGACGCCCCTTTCCCTACCGGGTGGAGACGTGGATCCGGCCGGAGCAGATCGCGGGGCTGGTGCTGGACCTGCTGCGCGAGGGGCCGGAAGGGCGCACGGGCGAGAACATCGGCGCGTGGGTAGGCGTGCCCGTCGAGTTGCCTCCACGCGAAGGGGACTGAGGTCCGCTCGTTAGCTCCAAGCGTTCCAGTGGATGACCTCCTCGACCGGCTTGCGCGTGACCGGTCCGAAGCGGCCCTTCGGATAGCCGACGGGGATGGTGGCGCCGATGGAAACGTTCTCAGGGACGCCGAAGCGCTCCTTGATGGCGTCCTCGTTGGCCATCTGGAAGGTGGTCATGGCGGCGCCGAGGCCAAGGGCGCGGGCGGCGAGGAGGAGGTTCTGGGTGGCGGGGTAGACGGTCGACCACATGAACATCGGGTTGGGCTCGCCGCCCGGCGGATAGCCGTTCTCGACGCAGGGGAAGATGACGGCGGGCACCTCGTCGAAGTTGTTCACGAGCTCGGCCACGGCGCGCATCATGCGGGCGGGCGGCTCGTCGCCCTCGGGTACCTGGAAGCGAGCGCCGAACTGCTCGCGCATGAGGTCGCCGAGGAACTCCTTGCCCTCCGGCTCGTCGACGATGAGGAAGCCCCAGAGCTGGGTGTTGCCGGCGCTGGGGGCGCGGGTGGCGGCGTGGACCAGTTTCCGCAGAAGGTCGCGGTCGACGGGGTCGGGCTTGAGCCGGCGCATGGCGCGGCAGGTGTCCATGACTTCGAAGATGTCGCTGGTTATGCTCATGGCGTTCCTCCCACTTATACGCAGGCTTAGTTTTGACCTGCAGGTAGATGGTCGGAATACACCATATGCCCATAGGTACTTGAATTGGCGCGTAACCCCAATTGGGCCGAGGAGGAACTGGTCCTCGCCCTCGACCTCTACCTCCGGCTTGGCGACTTAGGCCCCGCGGACGCCGAAGTCATCGAAGTTTCACGCTTTCTCAACACCCTAGCGATTCATCCCGACCGTCCACAGAGGCCTGACTTTCGCAATCCGAATGGTGTGGCGCTGAAGACCGCAAACTTCGCCGCCATCGACCCCAACCATCCGGGCTTAGGTATGCGGCGCGGTGGGAAGCTCGACGCCGAAGTGTGGGACAGGTACGCATCGGACCGGGAAGCTCTAGCTGCAGCCGTGGCAGCGGTCAGGGAAGGGAACAAGCTCGCAGACTTCCAGTTCGCCGACTCGGAAACCCCGCAGGTCATCGAGACCGAAGTCGAAGCTCAGCACGTTGAACAGTTCCAGGTGTCCGTGACGGCCCGGACGATTGAAGCAGACCGACGCGAACAGAGACTCGTGCTCGCCTACTGCGACCACTTGGAGAGCCAGGGCCACCTAGTGAAGAGAAACAGATACCGGCTGCCTGACCACGTCGCTACCCTTGTCTGCGATCTGGTGGATGAGACTGACAAGGTGCTCTATGAAGCCAAGGGCGATACTCGACGCACGTCGGTACGTATGGCCATCGGCCAACTCCTCGACTACCGCCTCCTGGAACGACGTCCGATGAGTCTGGCAGTCCTGCTGCCGACCAAACCTGCTCGAGATCTCATCGAGTTGATCAATTCGGTGCCCGCATCAGCGGTCTGGCAGACCGAAGGCGGTTTCGAGCGATCGGAGCCGGCAGTTCCTGGAGCCCCACCGAGGACGCGCTGACGGGTCAGAGCGGTCCCTCCCGAGCGCAAGACACCGACAAGAGCAACAGGTCGGGAAGATGAACTCTAACGGCGCAGGCATCAAGGATTGAGGACACGGTCGGGGTTGGTCTCGGCCTCCCACTCGACATCCACGGGCTCGATGAGGTCGTCGTACATGACGATGCCGTCGCGGTCGCGCCCGAACAAAGTGGCGGGCCTGTCCTCGTAGGGAGCTAACTTCGCCACGGGCTTGCCCCGCTTGGTAATGACGATCTCCTCGCCGCTCTCGGCAACCTCATCCAGGAGGGCAAGGCACTTCGCCCTGAAATCGGAGGCGTTCATGGTGCGGGTTCCGTCGCCCTTCTCCGTGACCATGGTTGTTCGTTCCCCTGTCGATGTGACCACCACCGTATCAGTCGTGACCGCTTAGAGGCGTACAGCCTCCCGGAGGCGTGCGCGGGGCGCTAGACTGCGGCCATGCCCATCAACCTGGACCTGCCGGACATCCTTCGCGACGACCACGACGCGACCTACACGGCGCACCAGCTGGAGCCAACGATCGCGCGGCTGCGGGACGCGGTGGGTGACCTCGGCACGGAGGAGCCGACGCCGCAGGGGCTGGCGGCGGCGTGGACGCGGATTGCGGAGCTGCGGCTCCCGCGGAAGGCGGTGCCAGGGCCGGTGCTGGACGAGATCGAGGACCTGGTGGTGGAGTGGGGTTCGCGCGGGATGGGTGGCATCGCGCGCCATGCCTACTCGCTCAGCCCCGAGGAACTGGAGCGCGAGGCGGAGCGCATCCGGGACATGCTGGAGGCGACGGAGGCGGCGGCCGCGAGCGCGCCTCCGGGCCCGATGTTCCTCAGCGAGTAAGGGCGTCCGGCCGGCCGCCATGAGCGCCGAGGCAATCGCGGCCACGGAGGGGTGGTTCCAGAGGCGGGGCGTCCCGCACTTCATCCAGAACTACAACGCGCGCGAGGACATTCTCACGCGGGCCATGCCGTTTCTCGTGCTGACGCTCCTGCTCGAGGCCTTCCTCTTCGTGAACCCGAGCCTTCCGTGGTGGGTGAACGTGCTGGTCGTGGGGTTTGTGCTGCTGCTGATCCCGGGAGTCTGGGCGGGGCTCAACTTCCTGCGGGGACGGAGGCTGCTGGCGCTGCCGCAGCGGGTGGGGTGGGTGGAGGTGGCCGTGTACCTGGTTCTGCCGGGCGCCCTCGCAGCCACTCTCGACCTGAACTGGACACACCTCTTCTCGCTCATGTTCTTCAACGCGGTGATTCTGGCCGTGATCTTCGCAGTCGTGAGTTACGGGCTGCTGCCCATCCTTGGCTGGGCGGGCTTGCTGCTCGTCCGGAACGTCCGCGACGTCGCGGGGCTGTTCGCACGGGCGCTGCCGCTGCTGCTCCTGTTCGTGACGTTCCTCTTCATCACCGAGGAGGTGTGGAGAGTGGCCGGAGGGCTCGAGGATGCGCTCCTTGGGCTCCTGGTTGGACTCTTCGTCGTCGTGACCGGCGCCTTCCTCGTGTCCCGCTTGCCCGGCGAGATCGGCGAACTGGAGACGTTCGACAGCGCCCAGCGGGTGGAGGGACTGGTGCGGGGAACGCCCGCCGAGGCGCTTTCGGTCGACGCGGGGGCGCTACGCCTGGATGCGCCGCTCAGCAGGCGGCAGTGGCTCAACGCGGGGCTGGTCGTGCTCTTCAGCCTGACGCTGCAGGTGGCGTTCGTAAGTGTCGTGCTGGGGGCCTTCTTCGTCGCCTTCGGCGTGATCGCGATGGACGAAGCGCTCGTCCGGGACTGGATCGGCCAGGAGCCGGAGGTCCTCCTCGGAATCGACGACGGCACCGGGACCGTGCTGACGCTCGCGCATGTGAAGGTGGCGGTCTTCCTCACGGCCTTTTCGGCCTTCTACTTCACGGTGAGCATCGTCACGAACGCGGACTACCGCGCGCAGTTCTTCGAGGACGTGGTGCGCGACCTGCGGCAGGCGCTGGCCGTGCGCACGGTCTACGTCTCCGCTACCGAGCAGGACGCGGCGACCGAGGTGGAGGCGGCAGCGGGGCGCTAGGGCGTGACGTCAGGCGCCCGTGATCTCCCCGAGTTCCTTCCAGGGGCGGGCGCGGCGCGCGTTCCAGTGCGCGACCCAGCTATCGACGATGCCCTGACCGCCGTGGTGGTAGTCGACCTCGAGGGTGACCTCGCCGTCGTCGTTGAACTCGAGGCGGGACATCCCCTCGAAGCTGGCCCAGCGGCCGTAGTCGTCGCTGTCTTCGTCCATGATCTGGCCGTAGGCCATCCAGAGGACGGCGACCCCGCGGTGGCCCTCGGCGACGTAGAGCTCCTCGACGGGCACGCGCAGCGTGATGCCGACCCTGCGGCTCGCCCAGAACTCGCGAATCTCCTCGCGGCCGCGAAGGGGCTCGGCGTGGCCGACGATGTCGCGCATGACAGCGTCCTCGGCGAACCACTGGTCGGGACCGTAGGGGTCACCGCTGCTCCAGCCGCCCTCCTCAAAGAGCTTGCGGGCGGTTTCGAGATCGTTGGGTCCGACGGGCATGGCGCACTCCTCAGTGGTGTCTGACGGGGCGAGAACGAAAGCGTCTGGCGGGCGGCTAGGCGCCGGTGATTTCGCCGAGCTCCTTCCAGGGGCGGGCGCGGCGCGCGTTCCAGTGCGCGACCCAGCTATCGGTCACGCCCTGGGGGCCGTGGTGGTAGTCGACCTCAAGGGTGACCTTGCCCTCGTCGTTGAACTCGAGGCGGGACATGCCCTCGAAGGTGATCCACTTGGCGTAGTTCTCGTTCTCTTCGTCCATGATCTGGACGTAGGCCATCCAGAGGACGGCGACGCCGCGGTGGCCCTCGGCGACGTAGAGGTCCTCGACGGGCACGCGCAGGGTGATGCCGACCTTCTGGCTGGCCCAGAACTGGCGGATCTCCTCGTGGCCACGAAGGGCATCTTCATGGCCGACGATGTCGCGCATGACGGCGTCCTCGGCGAACCACTGGTCGGGGCCATAGGGGTCGCCGCTGCCCCATCCGCCCTCTTCAAAGAGCTTGCGGGCGGTCTCGAGATCGTTGGGTCCGACGGGCATGGCGCACTCCTCAGCCGCCGTCTGGCGGGGCGGAGATTCTAGCGCACAGCGATGGGCGGTCGCTCGGGCTCAGTCGCCCCCGCCGCTCGCGAGGGCGGCTTCGACCTGCATGCGGTCGTCCTCCCAGAGGAGGTTCACGATGAAGCCGAGGGTGTCGTCCTCCCAATCGAGGCCGTCGAGCTCGACGAGCGTGGAAGCGAGGAGGCCCGTGATATCGACGTAGGCAAAGGTTGCCAGCTCATTGTCCAGGGTGGAGACGGTGGCGGCGAAGTGCCGGGAGGCCGCGAGGGAGGGGCCGGCGCCGTCGAGGAGGGTCTCGATGGCGGCTGCGGTCGGTCCGAGGGCGGCAACGCCGTCCTCGACCAGCAGGGCCACCTCGCCTGCGTCGAGGGGTTCCGCGAAGAGCTCCCCAAAGAGCTCGCGGGCGTACTCCTCGTTGTCGACCTCGGCGAGGAGCACAAAGTCAAAGTCGTCGTGCTGGGCCGAGGGCCACAGGGCAAGGGCAGTCTCGCCGTCGAGGAGGGAGAGGACGTCCTCGACGAGGCCGAGTTCGCCTTCTTCGTCGGCGGACTCGAGGACGGCGTCGCGCAGGCGGGCGGCGAGGCCGGTGTCACCGAAGGCCTCGTCGACGACACCGGCGACGTCGTAGGCCGAGACGAAAACGACGGTCCCGTCGGGGACCATCTCGGCGAAGCGGGAGTCGCGGGGACGGAGGAGGGGTACCAGCGGGCCCGGATCGCCGAGCATCGCGGCCTCGACGCGGAACGAGTCCTCGTCGGTCTTCACGACGACGCCGATGGGTTCGGCGAAGAGCTTGTCGAGGCCGACGATGGCGAGGATGTCCGGCTCTTCCCCAGACGCTTCCTCCACGCCGGACGGCTCCAGGGCCTCGTCCATCGCGCTCGTGAGGTTGCCGGGGTGGATGTAGACGAATGCGAGCGCGTCGCCCTCAAGGGCGTTGCGGAGCCGGCGGAAGTCGTCGGCGTCTGCGAGGGCGCGGGTGTCGCCGAAGTGAGTGTCGACGATGGCGCGGAGGGTGGGGTCATCCGCGGCGTAGACGAAGTGGTCGCCGATGACGGCGAGGACGCCGCCCTCCTCCATCACCTTGTAGGGCACATCCCGGTACCTGCGTCCCTCGAAACTGTCGCTGCGCCGGTCCAGGATGACCGCCTCGGCGGCGCTCGCATCGTTCGCGCGGAAGACCACGGCGCCCGCAGGGTCGCCCTCGTCTCCGTCCCTGCTGCCTGAGATGAAGAAGACAGCAGCGCCCCCGAGGAAGGGTTCCACCTCCTCGTCCCAGTCGATGCCCAGCTCGTTCGCAAGCAGCTCGCGCAACTGGGCGAGCGGGTCTTCGGCGCCCACGTCTTCGGACTCGTCGAATGCGTCGCCCCAGGAGGGAGAGTCGAAGTCGGTGGAGAGAGCGACGTAGAGCGCGGCGTCCTCGGGAACGAGGTGGGCGGTGGGGATGTCGCCGACACCGTCGGTGGGAGCGGGCACGCCTCGGTCGCTGAGGACGAAGGAGAGAACGACTATCGCGGCGATGGCCAGGGCGGCGCCCAGGACGAGGGCCAGCCTCGTGGAGGTGAGACGGGAGGGGATCGACACCGGGTACCCTCGCTGACGGCGGTGGCCGCGCGCTGCCTTCAACTATCGCAGGTCCGGGGCGCAGGGGGCATGCGGGGCGCGCGATAATGCGCCCGCCGGCGGTCGCGCGGCGGGAGGACGAGATGCTCGACCTGACAGGGAAGGTGGCGTTCGTAACTGGCTCGGGAAGCGGAATCGGGGAGGGATCGGCGCTCGCCCTTGCGCGGGCGGGGGCAGACGTCGCCTGCACGGACCTCGACGCGGAACGCGCCGAGGCGACGGCCGCGCAGGTTCGCGCACTCGGGCGGAACGCATTGGCCGCGGCGGTCGACGTGCGCGACCTGGGGGTGCTGGAGGTAGCGGTGGAGGAGACGGCCGCGCAGCTCGGGCGGCTCGACATCGTGCTTGCGAACGCCGGCATCGCGCGCGGCACGAACGTGCTCACCCTTACGGAAGAGGACCTCGACCTGGTGTTCGACGTGAACACGAAGGGCGTGTTCCTGACGGTGCAGGCGTGCGCCCGCGAGATGGTGCGAGAGGGACGCGCGGGGCGGGTGATCGTCATCTCTTCAGTGAGCGGGGAGCGAGCGGATATGGGTTCCTCGGCCTACAGCGGGAGCAAAGCGGCGGTGCGCATGATGACGCGTTGCTGGGCGCTCGATCTGGCTCCGTTCGGGATCACGGTGAACAGCATCGCGCCGGGGATGACGGACACGCGGCTGTGGGGGGCGGTGGCGGCGCGGCGGGAGGCGCGGGAGATGCTGGAGCGGGAGCTCCCCTTCGGGCGCGTGGGCCAACCGGCGGACATCGGCAACCTCGTCTGCTGGCTCGCCAGCGACGAAGCGGAGTACATGACCGGGACCTACAACGTGATGGACGGGGGCCTGCTCGACAGGAACGGCCTGACCTACCGGGACCTGCCGGACCGGCTGCTGGAGATGCGGGAACAGGTGGCGTCAGAAGGCGGCGAGAGCGTGCTGGCGGCGCTCGACGCGGAGGCGGCGGCGGGGGCGGCGAGGGCGGCGGAGCACCGGGAACGGCATGGACTGTTCTAGTGGCTGGTGGCTAGAGGCTAGTGACTAGTGGTTCCTGCGGATGAATCTTTGTCTTGCGCCAGAGTATGCTGGGGCTCATGGGTGTTCAGAGCTATCGCGACCTTGAGGTGTGGCGGCAGTCGATGGACCTGGCGGAGACTGTCTGGAGGTTGTCCGCGCGGTTCCCAGCACAGGAGCGGTATGGCATGACCAGCCAACTGCGACGGGCGGCCACTTCGGTGCCAGCAAACATCGCAGAGGGTGCACAACGAAACGGAACCGGGGAGTATCTGCAGTTCCTGGGGATCGCGAGCGGATCCCTTGCCGAGACCGAGACTTTTCTGCTCCTCGCGGAGCGCCTCAACCTGCTGCCGCCCGAGCGGTCAAAGGCCGCTTTGGAGCAGGCGGACGCCGTGGGGCGCATGCTTAGCGGGCTCAAACGCTCCCTCCAGACTCGGAAGCGTTCTGGCAAGTAGCGGTCAGACTTGAGCACATACGCCCCTCACCAGCCACTAGCCACCAACCACTAGCCACCCATCACTGGTACATTCCCCAGCGCCAACAACGGAGGTACAGCCGTGGTAACTGAGACGCGAGAAGCGCTGGGCCAGGCGGAGATTGATGAGCTCCGCGACCGGACCAAGGCGTTTATGGACGAGCACATCTACCCGAACGAGGAGGCGTTCTCGGAACACGACGAGGCGGCCGATTCGCTCATGCGCGACCTGCAGGGGCGGACGAAGGGGATGGGGATGTGGGCCCCGCACCTGCCGGCCGAGGCGGGAGGCATGGGCATCGGTTTCATGCCGTACGTGTACATGAACGAGATTCTCGGGCGCAGTCCGTTCGCGCCGAAGTCGTTCGGCGCGCAGGCGCCGGACTCGGGGAACG
This sequence comes from Chloroflexota bacterium, assembly GCA_026702615.1. Lineage (GTDB taxonomy): Bacteria > Chloroflexota > Dehalococcoidia > Tepidiformales > Tepidiformaceae > UBA2991. The sequence goes on from JAPPBY010000033.1 coordinate 199,401, forward strand.
CGGAGATCTTGTGGCAGTTCGGCACGCCCGAGCAGCAGGAGCGCTGGATGAAGCCACTGGTCGAGGGCGACATCACCTCCTGCTTCTCGATGACGGAGCCGGAGGTCTCGGGGGCGGACCCGACGAACCTGCAGACGACGGCTGTTCGCGACGGCGACGAGTGGGTGATCAACGGGCACAAGTGGTTCACGAGCGGGGGGCTCAAGGCGTCGTTCGCGATCGTGATGTGCGTGACGGAGCCTGATCAGCCGCCGCACAGCCGCATGAGCCAGATCATCGTGCCGACGGACACTCCCGGGTTCGACATCATCCGGCCCGTCCCCGTGATGGGGGATACCGAGGGCCACCACTGCGAGATTCGCTACAACGACGTGCGGGTGCCGCTGACGAACGTGCTGGGCGAAGCGGGCGGCGGCTTCCGCATCGCCCAGAAGCGGCTGGGGCCGGGGCGCATCCACCACTGCATGCGCTGGCTGGGGCAAAGCCAGCGGGCCTTCGAGATCATGTGCGACTATTCGCTCAAGCGACACGTGTTCGGCGGGCCGCTGGCGGACAAACAGACGATCCAGAACTGGATCGCGGACTCGTACGTCGAGATCCAGGCGGCTCGGCTGCTGACGCTGCGGGCGGCGGAGAAGATCGACACGGGCGACGAGGCGCGGGTCGAGATCTCGGCGATCAAGTTCTTCGGGGCGAAGGTGCTGCACGACGTGATCGACCGCGCGATCCAGACGCACGGGGCGCGCGGCGTGAGCGGCGACACGCCGCTGGAGTCGATGTACCGGGCGGCCCGCAGCGCGCGCATCTACGACGGTCCCGACGAGACGCACCGGATGGTGGTCTCGCGACGCATCCTGCGCAGCTTCCGCGAAGGCGCGGGCTGGGACTTCGCCGCGCTCTAGGGCGAAGGCGAGCCCATGACCGACGGAGACGCAGACGGCCTGATCGACGTTCCCACGCTCGAGCGATTCCTCGCCGAGCGGGTGCCGGGCGACGACGCGCCGCTCCAGTGCGAGCGGCACGTGGTGGGCTCCTCGAACGTCACGTACTACGTGACGCGGGGGTCGCAGCAGTGGGTGCTGCGGCGGCCGCCGCCGGGGCCGCTACTGCCGACGGCCCACGATGTCCTGCGCGAGCACCGCTTCATGGCGGCGCTGCAGGGGCGAGCGCGCGTCCCCACGCCGGTGGTCGCGTGCGACGACGACTCGGTGATCGGGGCGCCGTTCTACCTGATGGAGCGCTGCTTCGGGGCGATGATGCGAGACGGGATCCCGGAGGCGTACGACACGCCCGCAGGCCGGCGGCGGATCGCCGAGGACCTGGTGGCCTCGCTGGTGGAGCTGCACGCGGTCGACTGGGAGGCGGTGGGGCTACGGGGGCGCGCCTCCGGTTACCTGGAACGGCAGATGCGGCGCTGGATCGGCCAGTGGGAGCTGACGCGCCCGCAGACCCGCGACCTGCCGGGCCTCGACGAAATCGTCGAGTGGCTGAAGGCGCGGATCCCGGGGGACGCGGGGGCGACGGTCGTCCACGGCGACTACCGGCTCGACAACGTGATGTACGCGGCGAAGGAGCCACGCGTCGTGGCCATCTTCGACTGGGAGATGGCGACGGTGGGGGACCCGCTGGCGGACGTGGGCTGGCTGCTCTCGTACTGGGGCGACCCGGGCGATCCGCCACCACCGCCGGGCTGGGACCCGCCGGTGCTCCTGACGGCACAGGAGGGCTTTCCCGATCACGAGGAGGTCATCGCGCTGTACGAGGAGGGGAGCGGCCGCTCGATGCAGCACGTGGCCTTCTATCACGTGTTCGCGGTCTTCAAGCTCGCAATCATCCTGGAGGGGCTGTACATGCAGCACCTGCAGGAGACCGCGGCGAACCCGGACAGCGCGCGTTTCGAGTGGTTCGTGCCGGTGCTGATCGACCGGGCGCAGCGGCTGATGGCGGCGGCCGGGAGCTAGCCGCTACTCGGGCGCAAGCGAGGCCACGAGGTCGCGTAACCCCTCTTCGTCGAACGGACCGAGGGCGGCGTGGACCACCTCACCGTCGGCGTCGATGGCGACGAAGCCCGGGTGCCCGCGGATACCGTACAGGTCCGAGAAGTCGGCGCCGGCGCGGGTGTTGGCGTCCACCATGGTGAATTCGATCTGGTCCGCGTACTCGGCCTGCAGCGCCGCCCACACGGGGCGGAGGCGGTTTCACGGTCCTCAGGTGTCGATCTGAACGAAAAAGACCTGGGGGCCGGAGACAGCAGCGGGAGAGGCAGCGGTCGGGTCGGGCGACTCAGACCCGCCGGAGCCGCAGGCGAGGGCTGTGGCGGCAACGGCAACGGCGGCAGCCAGCGCGAGCGGACGCACAGCTACTGGGGAACGACGGATTCGACGAGCTCGCGCACGCCGTCGGGCCGGGTGGGGCCGAGGGCCGCGTAGGTCACCTCGCCGGAAGCGTCATAGACCACGAAGCCGGGCTGGCCGATGGGAAGGCCGTGGTCGCGGATGAACTCGCGGCCTTCTTCGGTTTCGCGGTCAATCGAGAAGAACTCGACCTGGTCCCCGTACTCCTCTTCCAGGTCCGCCCACACGGGGCGGAGCGCATTGCAGGTCGGTCACCATTCGGTGTGGATGAAGTAGACCCTCGGCGTGGCCGAGACCGCGGAGTCCTCGGGGGCGTCGGCGGCCTGGGCCTGCTGGGTGGCCTCGGGCTGGGCGGGCGCGGCGGTGGGGGCGGGGTCGCTCCCGCCGCAGGCCAGGAGCACGACTGCTGCGAGGGCCGTGGTGACGGCAAGGGCTATGAGGCGCATCAGCTTCCCTCCTCAAGGGCGGAGGCGACAAAGGCGCGCAGGTCGCGCTCCCGGGCGACCGTTGCGTCCTGACGGACGAGCGTGTCGCCTTCGTAGATGATGAAGACGGGCTGGTAGAAGATGTTGTGCCTGCGAGCAAATTCGCTGCCATCTTCGCTCTCGCGGTCGACGACGATGAACTCGATCCGGCCTTCGTACTCCTGCTGCAAGTCCTCCCACACGGGGCGGAGTTTGTTGCAGGTCGGTCACCACTCGGTGTGGACGAAGTACACCCTCGGGAGGGCGGCGACGACCGCCTCCTCGGGGACATCGGCGGCGGTGTCGGCGGGGGTGGTCTCGGGCTCGGGGTCCGCCTCGGCGGCGGTGGGGGTGGGCGTGGACTCGTCTTCAGGAGCGGTCTCCTGGGTGGGCTCGGGATCATCCCCGGCGTCGGGCTCGCGGGTGGGCCGCTCCTCGGGCTCTTTCGGTTCCTCGGTCGGCTCAGGATCCTCGCCCTCGGGGGTGGTGTCGGGCGTCGGCTCCGGCGTTCTCGTGGCGGCCGCCGGTTGGGTGGCCTCGGGCTCTTCCGTCGAAGCGGGGGTGGACGCGTCAGTCGGTGTGGCGGTGGCGGCCTCAGTCGCCCGCTCGGTGGGGGTGGCCTGGCTGGCCGCCTCGGCGGAGGTTTCGGTGGCGACGGCGGTGGACGCTGCCCCGGGGGTGGAGGTGGGCGCTTCGGTCGCTGCGGCCTGCTCGGTGGCGCGGGGTTTCTCAGTGGCGGTGGGGGCGGCCGGGGGGGAGTCCCCACCACCGCACGCCACGACAACCGCGACGAGCAAGACAGCCGCGAGCAGGGAGAGCGAGCGCATCGCCACTATCGTGACGGAAGAAGAAGGGTTGTGCGAGAGCCACAGGAAAGACGGCGACAAGCCGGCGAGCAGCAAGCGGCGGTTCGCCCCACAATGACAGGATGCGGGGCGGACGGCTGGTCCTGATCATGGTGGTGGGCGCGGCCTGTTTCGTGCTCGTGTTCCAGGTGCTGAGCTCACTGGAGTAGACCCCGGCCCCGCATTGACGGCAGACGCGACCGCCCCGACACTCGAACAGCGGAGGCCCCATGACAGGTCTGGGTCGACGCGTCCGCCCTCATCCTCTTGCCTTCCTGATCGGGCTGCTGGCGCTCCTGGCGCTGGCGGCGGGCAGCACGAGCGCGCCGGTTGGGGCGAGCGAGTCCGCAAACGGGCCCCGGCTTCCCTTCCAGGTCAACACCTCGCTCTCGCCCGAGAGCAAAGAGCACACGGCCATCCTCGTCCAGAACAACAGCCGGCAAGCGGCGACGATCGTGATGGACTTCTACACGCCCGGGGGCGTGCTCATTCCGCTCGCGAGCGAGATTCACCCGGAGGTTCCGGCGTGGAGCACGCGCACCTTCAGCCAGGCCCTGAACCAGGGGCTGCTGCCGGGCTTCCGGGGCGTGGGGGTGCTTTCGAGCGACCGGCCGCTTAACGCCCTGCTCATGCGGGAGGCGGTGGGGACGGGGAACACGAGGTCGTACGCGGTTCACAACGCGTACGCGGACAGCGGGAAGCGGGTGGCGCTTCCGTATGTGGCCAACCAGCTCGATGAGGAGGGAACGGTCACGAACACCCGATTCTCGATCGCGAACGCGGGACTCGATGTGGCGTGCGTCACCCTCACGTACGAGCTCGTTCCGGGCAGGGGAGCGGCATCGTCGAACGGGGGCACGACGCTCGTCTCCAGCGACGTCGCCAGCGAGAGCTGTCCCGACGGCGGCTGGGTGATACCGGCGGCGGGGCAGATGACGCTGGCCCCCGACGCGGGAATCCTGGTTACCGCCATGCCATCGGGCACGGTGAATGCCCTGATGAGCGTGATGATCGACTCGACCCAGCCCGTGACGGTGGCGGTCGACATCTACGGGGGTGACAACGGCAACGCCCGGCTGGCCTCGTACAACGGGTTCGTGGTGGATAAGGACAGGCCCGGCACGACGGAGGACGACATCTCGAGGCGGGTCGTGATGCCGCTCGCGCAGAAGTCGGTTGGCGGCTACTGGACCGAATACGCCATCGCCAACCCGTGGGCCGAGCCCATCAGCGGGAGCATCGTCTACCAGGGCACCATCGACGGCGATCCGGACCGGGACGTGCTCGTGACGGTCGAGATCGAGCTGCCCGCGGGAGGCGGCATCACGCACAGCGTGTATGACAGCGCCGAGCTGCCGGAGGGCTTCGAGGGCTGGGCCATGGTCTACGCGGATCGGCCGGTTGCCGCCCTGCTATTGCGAGCGAGCTGGCGTGACACGGATTCCTATGCCGCGGCGAACGGCGTTCCCAAGGGACGAACGACAAAGAGCGCGAAGTTCCCGCTGGTCTTCCGCAACGTCCACGGCTGGCAAGACCAGGAAGGCACCAATAGCTGGGTCGGGATAGCGGTCGCGGACGGGGGGAAGGCAGAGCTCGAAGTCGTGGCGGTGAACAACCCCGCCGGGGCGATCAAGGGGTGCGAGGGCCTGGCGCTCTTCCAGACCACAATCACGATCGATGGGTCGTTCGTGTTCGACCAGGGCGCCGACGACAAGGGCAAGACCGGCCTGGGGGCCCTGCCAACCTGCATGATGGGCGGCATGGTGATCAGGAGTAACAAGCCGATCGCCGCCATCGGAGGCGTCACCTCCGACCTGCAGGTTGGCGACAACGACGCGCTCTACAACGCCTTCCCCTAGATCTGCGGTCTACGGGCCGGCGTCGGCCTCCGGGTGTCGGGGCAGGGGAACGGGCAGGCCGCTCTCGGGATCTTCCAGCACGAGCATGGGCACGCCGAAGACCTCCTCGAGGGGCTCGGGCCGAAGCACCTCGCGTGAGGGACCATCGAAGGCGATGCGGCCGTCGCGCATGCCGATGACGCGCTGCATGAAGCGGCCCGCAAGGGCGAGGTCGTGGACGACGACGATGATGGTCATGCCCTCGGCGTTGAGGCGGGTGAGGAGGGCCATCACCTCAACCTGATGTTGGACGTCGAGGAAGCTCGTCGGCTCGTCGAGGAGGAGGACGCGGGGCTGCTGGGCGAGAGCGAGGGCGATCCAGGCGCGCTGGCGCTCCCCGCCCGACAGGCTGCCGAGGGGGCGGCTGGCGATGTGATGGACATCGGCGGCTTCGAGCGCCCAGTCGACGGCCTCGTGGTCGGCGGGGGTGGCGCGCTGGAGGATGCCCTGGTGGGGAGCGCGCCCGCGCCAGACGAGCTCGTTTACGGTGATGTCGACGCCCTCGGGGTGCTCCTGGGGGAGGACGGCGAGGCGGCGAGCGACACTTCGGGAGCTGATGGCGCGAATGTCGTCGCCATCGAGGAGCACGTGTCCGGCTACTGGCCGGAGCAGGCGGGAAAGGCCGCGCAGAAGCGTGGTCTTGCCGCTGCCGTTGGGTCCGACGATGGCGATAAGCTCGCCGCTCTCGAGGTCGAGGGTGACCTCGTGGACGGCGTCGCGGCCGTTGTAGCTCAGGCTGAGGCGTTCGGTCGACAGCCGCATCGCTACACCTTGAACCGCACGAGGTAGAGGAGGAAGGGAGCGCCCACGGCGGCGGTGATGATGCCCATGGGAATCTCGGAGGGCGTAATGACGAGCTTCGCGATGAGGTCGGCGGCAGTCACGATGATTGCGCCGACCAGGGCGGAGGCGGGAATGAGGTAGCGGTTGTCGGAGCCGGCGACGTAGCGGGCGACATGTGGGCTGAGGAGCCCGACGAACCCGACGAGTCCGGCGATCGCCACGGCCGAGGCGGTGAGCACGCCGGCGATGACGAGGATGGCGAGGCGGGTGCGGTCGGCAAGGACTCCGAGGCCGGTGGCAACCTCGTCGCCGAGGGAGAGCACGTTGAGCCGGCCGGCGAAGACGAGGGCGGCGGCGAGGGCGGGGATGGCGTAGGGGAGGATTGAGCGGAAGTCAGTCCAGTCGGAGCCGTAGAGGCCACCGGCGAGGAACCCGAGCGTGGTCTGGATGAAGGTGCGCACGCTCGCGATGAGGCCGACGGTGATGGCCCCAAAGAGCGCGGAGAGGGCGACGCCCGCAAGGGCGAGGCGCACGGGCGAGACGGCGCCGCGGTAGGCGATCACGAAGAGGATGCCGGCGCCGCCGAGGCCTCCGACCATAGCGGCGAGGACGATGCCCCACTGGGGAATCTGGGGGTTGATGGAGATGGCGGTGGCGGTGGCCAGGCCGGCGGCGGCGGTGAGCCCGAAGATGGTCGGGTCGCCGAGGGGATTGCGGGTGACACCCTGCAGCAGCGCTCCGGCGACGCCCAAGGACGCGCCGACGAGGATGGCGTCGAGGAAGCGGGGCAGGCGAATCTGCCCGACGACGAGCCCGGAGAGGGAGTCGGAGCTGGCTGCAAGGCCGCTCAGGGCCTCGCCCGCGGAGAGGTTCACCGCGCCGAGCATCATGGTGAGCAGGCCGATGACGGCGAGGACGAGCACGCCCGCGCAGGCCAGAACGAAGTGCCTCCGGGACCGGCCACGGGGCACCAGGAAGGACATCCCCGAACGCGCCTCGACCGTGGCCCCCGCCATCGCGTTACTCCCGGCTACTCGCTGCCGGTGACCGCCTCGACGAGGGTGGCAAAAGCTTCGACGACGCGCGGGCCCGGGGCCTGCACCAGAAGTTCGACTTCGATCTCGATAACGCGCCCGTTCGCCATGGCCTGCAGGCCGCTCATGCCCGGGAAGAGGCCGAGCATGCCGCTGAGGCGCGGGGCCGGGGGCGGAGCCGGAGTCACCGTGAAGATGTAGACGGGGTCATACTGCAGCAGGGCCTCCGGGGAGACACGGGTGAAGCCGGGGAAGGGACCGGAGTCGGGCTGCACGTCGGCGGGATTGGCGATGCCGAGCGCATCGAGAATGGAGCCGCCGTAGCTGCTGCCCTTGGCGGCATAGAGGTTGCGGTCGCGATCGCCGATGAGGATGACAGCAGAGAGCTCCTGCCCGGCGAGCGCCTCCCGGGCAGCGTCGCGCGCGGCCTCGATAGCGGCGACGGCTTCGGCAGCGCCATCGGGGTTGTCGAGCACCTCGCCAAGAAGGGTGAGACCGGTCAGCACTTCATCGACGCTGGCGGCGCCGGCGAAGATGACGGGCACCCCGAGCCCTTCCAGGGTCTCGCGGACGTCGGGGGCGATGTGAATGGTGGAGTCGGCCACGACAAGGTCGGGTTCAAGGGCGAGGATCGCCTCGGGGTTGGGCTGATAGGCGTTGCCAATGTCGGTCGCCTCAAGGGCCTCGGGCGGGTAGTTCACGGTGCGCGTGCGACCGATGACCGTGCCGCCAACGGCGTACACGAGCTCGGTAGCGGTGGGGCTGATTGCGACGATGGCCTTCGGGAGGTCGGGGATGGTGACAGTGCGCCCGAAGAGATCGACGACATCGCGGGGGTAGCCGGGAGCGGGCGGGGCCTCGGTTGCGGCCTCCGTGGGCTCGGGGGTAGCAGCCTCGGTCGGGGCTGCCGTAGCGGCCTCCGTGGGCGCCTCAGTAGGTGCAGGAGTGGCAGCCTCCGTCGCGGCTTCCGTAGGCGCCTCGGTAGCCGCCTCGGTGGGAGCGGGGGTGGGCGCGGGAGGAGCATCGTCGTCGTCGCCACAGGCAACGAGCAGGGCCACGCTCAGGAGCGCAATGAGCGACAGGGAGATGAACAGGCGAGGCCTTCTCGCGAAAGGTAGCAAAACTGTCATTACGGTTGTTTCTGGTCCTACGTGTGAGAGGTTTGCCGGCCAATAGTAGGGTTCGGGCGGGCAAGCGGCAACCACCCGCGCAGCAGGCGGTTTGGACTGCCAATCCCGCTCCGTACCGAACGCTCGCTTTCCCGTCGGTTGGGCTACAGTGTTCGTGCGGCGAACCACGGCGGAAGCCCGGCCCGAGGCGGGTCCGGCCGTCGCGGGGGCCATGAACGGACGGGAGCAGTGACACAGCAGCAGCCCTTCCCCGGATCGGAGTTCCCCACCATCCCCGGCGAGCCGCTCAACCTCGAACCGATCGAGAAGGCTCTCCTGAAGATGTGCTATGGCGTCCACGTCATCGGGTCGGTCAATTCGGCGGGTGAGCGAAACCTGATGATCGCGGACTGGGTGATGCAGGTGTCGTTCAAGCCGCGGCTGGTGGCCGCGTCGATCGAAAACGACGCGCGCACCCTGCGGTTCGTGCGGGAAACGAAGGCATTCACGGTGAACCTGCTGCATGAACGCGACGGGCACGAGATCGCGCGCAAGGTGGTGATGCCGGCGGAGGGGAAGAAGATCCGGGGGCGCTCGGAGGAGGCAGCGGCGGCGGTCCACGATAAGCTCGACGGACTCGCGCACTTCCTCACGCCCGAGGGCGCGCCCATCCTTGAGGAGGCGCTCGGCTGGTATTACTGCACGGTCGAGCAGTTCTTCGAGACGGGCGACCACACACTCGTCGTCGGCCGCGTGCTCGACGGCGACGTAACCCGCAGCGGCGACATCCTCACCGAAAAGGAACTCGGCTGGGAATACGCCGGTTGATCCTCTGGATCGGAGCAGGGTGTTGGCTTTCCTCTGGCCATCGCCGCGAGGGGTGGAGGCTGGCGCTGGAAGTGACTTTGGAGACGCGGACAGAGTGAACGCCCCTGAGGGTCTGGCGCGAGAGGGCGAGGAGTACGCGTTCCGGGACGACCGCGGCCAGGACTGGATGCTGTCGTGGCACTCGCCGGAGCTGCCACCTCCCGAGGGGACACGGCATGGCTCCGACGGAATCTGCTTCACGCCCGACGGGTCGGTCGTGTTGGTGATCCAACAGGGCACCGCCTGGAAGTATCCCGGCGGGCGGCCTGAAGCCGACGAGGACTGGCGTGCGACCCTGGCGCGGGAGGTGCTGGAGGAGGCCTGCGCCGTCGTGCGGAGTGCGACACTGCTTGGCTACTCCAAAAGCGTCTGCCTCAAGGGCGAGGAGGCTGGCCTGGTGTTGGTAAGAGCGCTCTGGTGCGCCGATGTCGGACTCAAACCCTGGCGACCTCAGCATGAGACGACGGGGCGGATGGTCGTGCACCCAGAGGAGGTGTTGGGCAGGGTGAGGAACATTTGCGAGCCCATCGACCGGCGGGCGTTCCACGAGGCGCTGGCCTCCAGGGGACTGGCATGAGCGGGACGGGCGTCGTGGCGGTGGCAGCACGAGCGGGTGCCGATGGGCCTAGAATCCCCGCGCGGGGGCGAACCCCGAAGGGAGCCGAATGCGGTACCTGACGATGGAGCGGACGCCCGAGCTGCAATCGCCGGTGGCGGTGCTGGCCTTCACGGGCTGGAACGATGCCGCCAACGCCGCGAGCAACGCGGCGCGCTTCGTGGTGCGGCGGCTGGGGGCGCGGCGGTTCGCCTCCATGGAGGCGGAGCCGTTCTATGCGTTCACGGAGACGCGTCCCTCGGTGCGGTTGGACTCGAGCGGAGAACGGCAGCTCACGTGGCCGGGGAACGAGTTCTACTACGCGCGCACGGAGGGCGACTCGCCGGACTACGTCATCGGCATCGGCGCCGAGCCGAACCTGCGCTGGCGCACGTTCTCCCAGGAGTTCATGGAGCTGTTCGACACGCTGGACGTGTCGATGGTGGTGTCGCTGGGGGCGCTTATCGGGGAGGCATCGCACCGGCGCCCGATCGGCGTGACCGGGAGCGCCGCCAACCCAGAGCTGGCGGCCCAGCTCGACCTGCAACGGTCGCGGTACGAGGGGCCGACGGGCATCGTCGGCATCCTCCACTACGCCCTGCAGGAGGCGAGCCGGCCCTCGGCGAGCCTCTGGGCGACGGTGCCGCACTACATCACGGGTGAGCAGTGTCCGCCGGCGACGCTGGCGGTCCTGCAGCGCCTGGAACGCCTGCTCGGGACGAGCTTCAACCTCGGGGAGCTGGAGACGGCCTCGGACCGCTTCCGGGACCAGCTCGACACGACGATCGCGGGCGACCCGCAGATGCGCTCGTACCTAGAACGTCTCGAGAGCGCGCTGGCGGAGGTGGAGGAAGAGGAGGCGGCGAGCGACCCGCTGCCGGAGGCGACGGACCTGGTCGGCGACATCGAGGAGTTCCTGCGCGGGAATTCTGAGGACGATTAGCCGAGGCTGGACGGCCAGGCCGTATTCTCCGGAGCTAGGCGGTCTTCCTGACGAGGGGCTCTATCCGGCTGGTGTCGGTCGAGGTACGGGCAATCTCCAGGTCGTACATCTTCTGTAGGTTGAGCCAGAACTCAGGGGTCATGCCGAGAGCGGTTCCCACGCGAAGGGCGGTGTCAGCGGTGATCGACCGGCGCTGGCGCACGATTTCGCTGATGCGGATGGGGGGGACACCAATCGCCTTCGCGAGCCGGTACTGGCTGATGCCGAGTTCCTCCAGGATCTCCGCGAGGTGCTCTCCCGGATGGATGGGGGTGAGGACAGTCATAGATCCATCTCCTCAGTGGTAGTCCACAATCTCGATCTCGGTAGCGCCCTGCTCCGTCCAGCGAAAGCAGATGCGCCACTGATCATTGATGCGGACACTGTGCTGGCCTCTCCGGTCTCCTCGCAGGGCTTGCAAGCGATGAGAGGGCGGGACGCGAAGATCGGACAGCACGGTGGCCGCAACCACGCGTTGGAGCCGCATTCGCCCCCTGCGCTGGATGTCCCCCGGAAGGCGGCGGACTGGCTGCCCGTTGAAGAGCCGCTCAGCGTCGCGATCGCGGAATCGGTTCACGCGGTTCAATACTATCGCCATCCGTTAACAACCGGCAACCGCCAGGGACGGGGACCCGGTGGCATTTCGTCTCGGAAACGCGCAGGATAGCGAACGGGTGTTCGGATGAGTTCGCCGAGCGTGCTGCATGTCGATCTCGACGCGTTTTTCGTGGCGATGGAGCTGTTGCGGCGGCCCAATCTGGTGGGGACGCCCGTTGTGGTCGGGTTCGACGGGCCGCGGGGTGTCGTGAGCACGGCGAGCTACGAGGCGCGTGCCTTCGGGGTGCACTCGGCGCTGCCGACGGCGCAGGCGAAGCGTCGCTGCCCGCAGGCGACCTACCTGCCCGTCGACTTCTCTTACTACGCGCCGGCCTCGGAGCGTTTCCACGCCATCCTTCGGGACTTCACGCCGGTGTGCGAGGCGGCGGGTACGGACGAGGCGTACCTCGACGTCGCCGGGTCCGGGCGGCTCTTCGGGGACGGGGAAGCGATCGCGGGGATGATCCGGGAACGCGTGCGGTCGGAGATCGGGATCACGGCGTCGGTGGGGGTGGCGACGAACAAGCTGGTCGCAAAGGTCGCGAGCGACGCGGCGAAACCGGACGGGGTGTGGGTGGTCGCGTCGGGGGAGGAGGCAGCGTTCCTGGCGCCACGGCCGGTGCGTGAGCTGCCAATGGTGGGGGCGAAGCTGGAGGAGCGGCTGGCGCAACTGGGATTGCGCACGATCGGGGACGTTGCACGCTATCCCGCGGACGCGCTGCGGGAGCGCTTCGGGCGCATGGGGGAGGAGTTGCACGCGCGCTCGCAGGGGCGGTTCGACGCGCCTGTGCTGGAGCAGCGCGGGAAGGCGAAGTCGGTGAGCCGCGAGGCGACCTTCGGGACGAACGTGGGTGACCGGGGGCGACTACGGGCGATCCTGCGGACGCAGGCCGAGCGGGTCGCGCGGGACCTGGCCCGGAGCGGGCTGGCGGCTCGCACCGTGGTGTTGAAGCTGCGCTTCCCGCCCTTCGAGACGCTCACGCGGTCGTGGACCGGGGTGGGGCAGGTGGCGCTCGCGGACGAGATATTCGAAGCGGGGGCGGAGCTGTTCGAGCGAGCGTGGCGCGAGGAAGGGGAGCGGCCGGTGCGCCTGATCGGGCTGGGGGTGATGAACATCGGCCAGCCCGCGCGCCAGCTGAAGCTGGGCGAGACGTTCGAGGCGGACCGGCTTGCGGACACCGTCAACACCCTGCGAGACCGTTTCGGTGAGGAGTCGGTGCGGCGGGCGACGGAGATCGCGGCGGATCGGGGGAAGGGAGGGGAGTAGCGGGGCGGGGGCGGCTCGCCTATGCTTGTGGCAAGGTTTGGGAGGTTTCGTGACGGACGAGTCTCAGGCGCAGGCGTGGTTGTCGCTGGGGCGCGCGAGCAGATTGCTCGGAGTGAGCCACTCGACGGTGCGGCGCTGGGCGGATGCCGGAGAGATTCGCTCGTACCGCACGAGCGGCGGTCACCGGCGCATCCTCGAAGAGGACGTGCGCCAGTTCATGGCGCAGAGCAGCCAGGCGGCGGGCGCGGTCGACACGGACCGCATCAGCGAGCTGGCCGTGGGGCGTGTGAAGCGCCGGCTGAACCGCCGGCGCCAGACCCACGACATGGACGCGTTCGCGGGACTGGACCGCGCCACCCGGGAGCGGTTGCGCTTCATCGGGCGGCAGCTGGTCGACCTGTTCGCGCGGTTCGTCTCGTCGCGGACGCGCCCGGACCGCTTTATCGACGATGCGCGCGGCATCGGCGGGGAGTACGGGCGAACGCTGGTAGGGGCGGGGGTGACGCTCACGGACGCGGTGATGACGTTCAATGCGCTGCGGCACTCGCTCGAGGAAACGGCCGCGCAGCTCGCCTCGGAGGCGCAGCAGGGGACAGACGAGGCGGTAGAGGCGATGGAGAGCATCCTGGGGCTGGCGGACACCGTGCTGGAGGGGATGGCGCAGGTCTACGAGGAGTCGATGGCCGGCGCCTGATGGATCCCGCACGGAAGGGTGGGCCTATACTTGGCCGCGAAATGAGCTTTTTCGACCGGGTGAGAGAGACCGTGCGGGAGACCGCGACGGCAGCGACCGAGGCCACCAAGAAACAGGCCCGCCGAGCGCAGCTGGAAATGCGCGAGAGCCGGCTGGAAGCGCGCGTGAGGCGCGAGAAGACCTCGATCGGCGAGGCGCTCTACCCGCTGCTGGCCTCGGGCGAGATGGAGAGCGACCTGGCCGAGGTGCAGACGGCGCTCACGCGCATCGAGACGCTGAACGAGCAGCTCGCGGAGAACGCGGCCGAGCTCGATGCGCTGCTCGCGGCGCCTCCGGGCCAGCCGCCCCAGAGCGGGAGCTAGCGCGTGGCGGATTCCCACGGCGCCATCGGCCTCCTGCATCCGGGGGCGATGGGCGCTTCGGTGGGGGCGGCGCTCGTGGGGCGGGGGCACCGTGTGCTCTGGGCGAGCGGGGGCCGCAGCGCGTCGACGCGCGAGCGGGCGGAAGGCGCGGGCCTCGAGGACGCGGGCAGCATCGATCGACTGACTGAATCGTGCGGGACGCTGATCAGCGTATGCCCGCCGGACGCGGCACTGGCGTTGGCCGGACAGGTGGCCGGGACGGGGTTTGCGGGCGTGTACGTCGATGCGAACGCAGTGTCGCCGGCGCGCGGTCGGGCCATCGGGGAGGCGGTGCTGGCGGGCGGGGCGAGGGCGTGCGTGGACGGCGGCATCATCGGGCCACCTGCGTGGAAGCCGGGCATCACGCGGCTGTACCTGTCGGGGGGCGAGGCGGAGGACGTGGCGGGACTCTTCGAAGGGAGTCCGTTGGAGGCGATCGCAATCGGGCCGGAGGCGGGGGCGGCCTCCGCGCTGAAGATGGCGTACGCCGCCTACACGAAGGGAACGTCGGCGCTGCTGGCGGGCATCCTCGCGCTGGCGGAGCGGGAGGGGGTGGCGGAGGCGCTGCGCGGCGAGTGGGCGACTTCGCAGCCGGAGCTGGCGTCGAGCGGTGAGGGGCGGGCGCTGGGGAGTGCGGCGAAGGCGTGGCGCTTCGCGGGGGAGATGGAGGAGATCGCGGACACGTTCGCGGGGGCGGGTTTGCCGGACGGGTTCCACCGGGCGGCAGCGGAGATCTTCCGCCGTTGGAGCGAGTTCAAGGATGTCCCCGAGCCGCCCTCGCTGGAAGAAGCGCTGGCGGCACTGCTCGCCGAGCGCGCCGGGGTGGCGCGCTAGCCGTGGCGCGCGGGAACGGCGCGACACCTCGAAAGAAGCACCCCCGGTCCCGCATCCCCTCCCTGCGCTGGGAGCGGGAGGCCTGGCGCGAGGGAGCGGCTACGGTCGCGGGGGTGGACGAGGTAGGGGTGGGGCCGCTGGCAGGTCCGGTAACGGCAGCGGCGGTGCTGCTCGCGCCGGGCGACAAGCGACCGTGGTTCCGGCGCGTACGCGACTCGAAGGTGCTGACGGCGGCAGCCCGCGAGGAGCTGGCGGCCGAGATCGAGGCGTCGATCCCGTACGGCATCGGGTGGGCGACGAGCGCGGAGGTCGACAGCCGCGGGATCGTGGAGGCGCGGCGGCTCTCGGTGCTGCGCGCGATCGAGAAGCTCCCCTGCGAGCCCGACATGGTCATCTCCGACGCACTGCCGCTGCCGCTGCCCCATGTGCGGGTGGAGCCGAAGGCGGACGCCCGCAGCGTCTCGGTGGCGGCCGCCTCGATCGTGGCGAAGGTCGCGCGCGACCGCTGGATGACGGAGCTGTGCGAGCGGTTCCCCGGATACGGGTTCTGCAAGAACAAGGGGTACTACACCGAGAGCCACCGGGCCGCGATCGACCGGCGGGGTCCGTGTGAGGCGCACCGCGTGAGCTGGGCGCCGTTCGCGCAGGGCAAGCTCGACCTGTGAACCGCCGCAAGGAGCTGGGCGCCTTCGGTGAGCGTGTGGCGGCGCACCGGCTGGAGGCGGCGGGGCTCACAATCATGGATCGGAACGCGCGCACGCCCAGCGGCGAGATCGACCTGATCGCGCGCGACGGCGAGGACGTGGCCTTCGTGGAGGTGCGAACGCGGCGGGCGGAGCGGGGCACCGCGGCGGAGTCGCTGGACACGCGCAAGCTGCAGCGGATGTGGCGCTGCGCGATGGAGTACTGCGAGGAGCAGGGGCTCGACCCGGAGTGCGTGCGCATCGACCTGGTCAGCCTGGACATCGGGGCGCGCGACTCGGTGGCGCACATCGAGCACTTCCGCGGGCTCGAGATTCCGGACGAGTAGCGCGCGGGAGCGTGCTAGGATCGCCACGTTATGCCGATCTACGAGTTCCGCTGCGACGACTGCCGGGAGATCACGAATCACTTCTCGCGCAAGCCGGACCCGAAGGCGACGGCTGTTTGCGAGCACTGCGGGAGCAAGTCGACCCATCGGCTCGTCTCGAGCTTCGCGCGTACGTACTCGCGCGAGGACGTGCTGGAGCGCTACGGCGACCCGGCGACCGACGACAAGGCGGACCTGAAGGATCCCCGCCAGATTGGCTCATGGGTGGAGAAGCGGTTCGACGAGTACGGCGTCGACATGCCGGAGAGCGCGCGGGAGATGATCGACGCAGCGCGCGAGGGCGACCTGCCGGACCCGGTCAAGAACCTGTGAGTGGGGCTGGAGACGCGCCCCGGCCGGACACGTCGCCGCTCGGGGAGATTGCACCGCGCGTGGTTGCGCACCTGGAGGAGAAACACGCCGCTCGCGAGAAGGCGCTGCGAGCTTCGCGGGCGCTGATCCAGGCGAGTGCGCGCAGCATCCGACAGGTGCATCGGGGGGAGATGGCGGAAGCGAAGGCGCGGCTGGATGAGGCGCGGGCCGCGGCGGACGAGGGGTTCGCGGGGCTGGGGGGCCACCCGGACATCGAGCACGCGGGATTCGTGCACGACGCGGAGAAAGAGTACGCCGAGGCGCGGGCGACGCTGGCGCTAGTCTCGGGGGCGCCGCTGCCCTCGCCGGAGGAGGTGGGGGTGAACGCGGCGGCCTGGCTGAACGGCATCGCGGAGGCGGCGGGGGAGTTGCGGCGGGTCATCCTCGACCGGCTGCGGCAGGGTGACTTCGACGGATGCGAGGCGCTGCTCGAGGCGATGGATGACATCTACGCGCTGCTGGTCACGATCGATTTCCCGGACGCGATGACGGGTGGGCTGCGGCGCACGACGGACCAGACGCGGGGCATTTTGGAGCGGACACGCGGCGATCTGACGATGGCGATCGTGCAGCGGAGGGCGACGCCCGAGGGCTAGCCCTCCCACACGCGAAACACAGGGTTCACATTGAACGCAGGGGGGCGGGACGCTAGAGTGCCTGCGGCCCATATCCTGCCGCGACTGCCTTCCGTTGGGGGCTCCCCGAGGGAGCGCGAGGGCGCGCAGCATCTGCCTCTGGGGGAACCATGGAGATCCTGATCTTCGCCATCATCGCGGGCGTGCTCGCCCTCCTCTTTTCCGCCTTCCGCGTGTTTGCGGTGGTGCGGGAAGGCGAGGGCAACGAGACGATGCAGAACATCGCGAGCGCGATTCAGCTTGGCGCGGCGGCGTTCCTGAAGCGCGAGTACGCGGTGCTGGCAGTCTTCGTCGCGGCCGTGTTCGTGGTCCTGTTGCTGTTCATCGACCTGGACGTGCTGGACAAGGATCCGCTCACGAGCCAGTTCTGGGACTTCGACAAGGACGTGCCGGCGATGTCCCTGTCCTACCTGATCGGCGCCATCCTCTCGGCGAGCGCCGGCTACCTGGGCATGACGATCGCGGTGCGGGCAAATGTGCGCACGGCGGCGAAGGCGCAGGAAGGGCTGAATCCGGCCCTCCGCGTGGCCTTCAACTCGGGCACGGTGATGGGCATGACGGTGGTGGGGCTGGGTATTCTCGGGCTCGGGATTCTCTACCTGATCTGGGAGAGCGCGGTCCCGCTCGCGGGCTTCGCGTTCGGCGCCTCCTCGATCGCGCTATTCGCGCGCGTGGGTGGCGGCATCTACACGAAGGCGGCCGACGTGGGCGCCGACCTCGTCGGCAAGGTCGAGGCGGGCATCCCGGAAGACGACCCGCGGAACCCCGCGACGATCGCCGACAACGTGGGCGACAACGTGGGCGACGTGGCCGGCATGGGCGCCGACCTGTTCGAGTCGTACGTGGGCTCGATCGTGGCGACGATGGCGCTGGCGGCGGTCGCGATCGTAGGCGTGGAGTACACCGGCGCGATCGGTCTCTTCGGGGAGGGGGCCTACTCCTTCAAGGGCGACGCGGTGATGCTGCCGCTGCTGGTGGCGGGGACAGGCATCTTCGCCGCCATCCTCTCGACCTTCCTCGTTCGCACCGGCGAGCAGGCGAGTCAGGGACGTCTTCTCTGGGCGCTGCGCGCGGGCGTGTACGGCGCCTCGGGACTGGTGCTGGTCGGCGCCGCGGTCGCCATCGCGGTGATCGACCTGCCGTGGGATCTCTTCTGGGCGATCCTCGTGGGCCTTGTCGCGGGACAGATCATCGGGACAGTGACGGAAGGCTTCACCTCCTCCGAGGGCTTTGCCATCGGGCCGTTCCGCTACAGCCCGACGGTGAACCTGTCGGAGCAGGCTGAGACAGGCTCGGGGCCCGTGATCATCGGCGGGATGAGCCTGGGCATGCTCTCGACGGCGATCCCGCTCATCACGATCGTGGTCGCGATCATCCTGGCGAACGAGTTCGCCGGGTTCTACGGCATCGCGCTGGCGGCGGTGGGCATGCTCGCCCCGCTGGGCGTGACGCTCGCGACAGACGCGTACGGCCCGGTGGCCGACAACGCCGGCGGCATCGCCGAACAGGCCGGTCTGGAGCCGGAGGTGCGCGAGCGCACGGACGCGCTCGACCAGCTCGGCAATACGACGGCGGCGACGGGCAAGGGCTTCGCCATCGGATCGGCGGCGCTCACGGCGCTGGCGCTACTGGCGACCTACTCAATCACCACGGGTGTGGAGATGTTCAACCTCCTCGACTGGGAGGTGATGGTGGGCATCCTCATCGGCGCCCTGATGCCGTTCGTGTTCTCGGCGCTCTCGATGGGCGCGGTGGGACGCGCGGCGCAGGCGATGGTCGAAGAGGTACGCCGTCAGTTCCGCGAGAAGCCGGGCATCATGGACGGCACCGAGGAGCCGGACTACGAGCGCGCGGTCAGCATCTCCACGACGGGGGCGCTGCGCGAGATGATCATTCCGGGCCTGCTGGCCGTGGCCGTTCCCATCTTCGTGGGCGCGGTGATCAGCGCGGAGTCGCTCGGCGGCCTGCTCATCGGCTCGATTGCGGCCGGCGCCATGCTCGCCATCATGATGGCGAACGCGGGCGGCGCCTGGGACAACGCCAAGAAGTACATCGAAGAGGGGAACTTCGGCGGCAAGGGCTCGGAAGCCCACAAGGCCGCCGTGGTGGGCGACACCGTGGGCGATCCGTTCAAGGACACCTCGGGGCCTTCGCTCAACATCCTCCTGAAGCTGATGTCGATCGTGGCGGTGGTGTTCGGGCCGCTGTTCATCTAGCGTAGCCGCCGGTCGCAGCCCCCATTGGGCTGGCCGAGAGGAGGCGAGCGGTGATCGTGGCGCAGCTCGCGATTCCGCTCGCAGCGGTGGTGGCGGTCGTCTTCGCCACCTGGTTCGCCCTCGACATCCTCCTGCGGACGCGCCCCGGCGAGGGCGTGTCCGCGGCTGCGGAGCGCACCCGAGAACTGGGCGGCTCATACATCTGGCGGTTCGTCGTCCTCAGCGTGACGCTGGGGCTGGCTGGCGGCGCAGGGGTCGGCGCGGCGGTGGGGGCGTATCGCGACGGCGTCGAGTCGGGCGCAGTCGCGGGGCTGGCGGTGCTGGCAGGGGCGCTGGGGGCGGCAGCGACGGCGGCGGCAGGACTGGCGCTGGGTCAGCGCGCGAGCGAACGGGCGGCGACGGCCGCGGACCGGACGCTGCGCCAGGCGCTCGCGATCGTGTTGTGGGCAGGCACGGCGCCGGCACTGGCGGGCGGGGCGCTGGCGGTGGCGGGGGTCGCGGGGCTCTACGGCATCGCGACGCGCTTCGCGGACATCGCGAGCGGCGAGGCGGCGTTCCTCGTGCTCGGGGCAGGGGCCGGGGCGGCACTGACGTCGCTGGCAGCGCGGCTGCTCGCGGCGAGCGACGACCCTGACGAAGACGAAGGGCCTGAGTCGGAGACCGTCGAAGCGGCGGGGAGCGCGGCAGGCGGTGCGGACGTGGTGGCGCTGATGGCGGCGGGCGGCGGGGCCGGGCTCGTGCTGGGGGCGCCGATGGCGCAACTCGGCGATGACCTGGTCTGGATCGTGACGCCACTGGTGGTGATGGCGCTGGGGGTGGCCGCAGCGACCATCGCGGGGATCACGCTCCCGTTCTGGACGCGGGCGATGCGGAACGCGGGGCGGTCGGTGGTGGCGGGGTACGCGATCACGGCGGTCGTGGGCGGGGCGCTGGCGTTCCTCGCGCCGGTTGCGATGCTGGAGGAGGGGCGGTGGTGGTTCGCGGGCGCCGGACTCCTGGGAGCGGGGTTGAGCGCGCTGCTGTTCGTGACGGGGCGGGCGATCATCGGAGACGGGTCGGGCTACCGGGGGACGGGAGCGGCCTTCACGCTGCTGACGGGAGTCGGTCTGGTGGCGGCGTTCATCTTCGGGTGGCAGGTCGAGATCGAGGGAGTCAGCTCGACGGCGACGGCGCTGTACGGGGTGGCGATGGCGGCGGCGGGGGCGCTCGCGCTGGCCCCGGCGGCGGTCGCGATCCGCGCGTTCGGGACGGGGGCGGCGAACGCGGTCGCGCTGGCGGAGCGCGCCCGCGAGGCCGTAGAGCCGGCCGAGGGTGAGGACGAGGGGCCGGCGGTCATGCCGCTCGGACCGCTGAGGGCGACGGCGCAGCGAGCGCTGGCGCCGGCGTGGTGCCACGGCATCGGCTGGACAGCGCTCGTGGGGGCGGTCCTGGCAGGGGCGCTGCTGCTGGCCGTGCGAGCGGAGATCGGGAACGTGGCCGCGAGCGACGTGCCCCGCTACGTGCAGATCGCGGCGGAGCTCGGGGTCGTGCCCGACTTCGAGGACATCGAGGCGCAGGCGGCCTACGACCTGGCCTCCTACCGCGACCTGCTCGACCGGCACGACATTCACGCGGCGGACGCGCCGCAGCTCATGCTCGCGGGGGAAGCGGAGACGCGACGCCTGCTCGAGCTGCGCGCGGAACAAGGGCGGCTGGACGCGGGCACCAAGGCCATCGCGGGCGGACCCCTGCCATTCCCCTCGCTCCCGCCGCTGCGGCTCGACCGCCTGGTGGGAGTAGGAGCGCTGGTGGCGCTGACTGGATTGCTGGCCGCGATCGGGCTGGCGGCGGCAGGGCGGCGGGCGGCGGCGGCTCGCGCGCTGGGGGCCGTGCTCGCGGCGGCGGCGGTTCCGCTGGCGGGAGCGCTGATCGTGAGGGCGGCCGTCGGGGGGAACGCGGGCTGGGAGATGGCGGCGGGGGCGGCCCTGGCAGGGCTGGTCGCGGGGCTGGCGCTGGTGGCGAGGGGAGGCGGCAAGCAGGGGGTCGCGGCGGAGACGGGGCTCTCTCTGGCGGTGTGGCTGGCGGCGGCGGGAGCGGCGATCGCGCCCGCGCTGGTGGCCGCCTAGCCATATCGGAGGGGAATACGGCCCTCCCGACGACGAATATCGACGAATTTCGGGATTTATTTGTGATTTCCTTCCCAAAGTCCTTGACAGGCCGATCTCGGGGCTGCTAGCTTCGAGGGGCTCCGCAAGGAGCGTGCGCTCGGTGAAAACCGAAACCTGCAGAGTGCGCCACAGTGGCGCAGCGGGGGAACCACCATCAGGGGTGAATGGGACCTCTCCAGTCCCTAGGGCAACCTTCCGCCCGAACCCGTCAGCTAACCCCGTATGCACTTGGAAGGCCTGGCGAGCAGGCTGCTCGCTTCGAGGCCGAGAAGATCTTGCCTCACGGAACCCAGGAGAAGTTCCCCATGCCTGCCTTGCAAGAGGCCCCACCCAAGACGTGCCCGAAGTGCAGCGGCTCCATCATCGTGGAGCGCGACTGGCACGGCACCTACGGCAGCTGCATCATGTGCGGCTACGTGCACGAAGTGCTGACGCGCCCGCCGATCGATCTCGCTGCCGAGGAAGCGGCTCTGCCGCAGCGCCAGCGCCGGCGCCAGCCGTCGCACGGCAAGCTGCGCCTGTAGCCGCTCGCCTCACGTTCTGGACCTGAAGCCCCCGCCTGTGCGGGGGTTTCTCATTGCCCGTCCTCGGTCGTGGCCGGCGACGGGTATTTTCCTGCCTCCAGGAGGGTCCGCATGGGACCGTCGGGACGGATTCCCCTATCCTCACAGGGACACCGGCATGACTGACGAGCAAGACAGCGGACTGGACGGAGCGCGCGCGGAAGCGGAGCGGCGGGGCGTGGGCGGCTACGGCCGCCACGTCTTCATCTGCACGGGTCCGGACTGCGTCACACCCGAGGAAGGCATGGCTGCCTGGACGCGGCTCAAGAGCGGAGTGGGCGAGCTGAACAAGCGCGAGGGGGCCACGCCCATTTACCGGACGAAGGTCGGATGCCTGCGTATCTGCGAGAGCGGCCCTACGGCGGTGGTGTACCCGGAGGGGCGGTGGTACGGGGGGATGCAGCGGGAGGCGCTGGACCGGGTGATCGCGGAGGACCTTGGAGAGGGGCAGGCGGTGGAGGACTACCTGATCGGCGAGAACCCGCTCTCGACCCAGGGCGAGGGCTAGTTGACGCCCCGCTCGTAGCCCTCCCACCAGGGAGCGCGCAGGTTCGTCTTGAGGATCTTGCCGGCGCCCGACTTGGGCAGCGGCGTGTCGTGGAACTCGATGCTCTTGGGGGACTTGTAGCCGGCGATGAGCGTGTGGCAGTGCTCGATGAGGTCAGCCTCACTCGCACTGACGCCTTCGCGCAGGACCACGGCGGCGTGGACGGCCTCGCCCCAGCGATCGTCGGGGATTCCGAAGACGGCGGCTTCGAGGACGGCGGGGTGCTCGTAGAGCGCCCCCTCGGTCTCGGTCGTGTACACGTTCTCGCCGCCGCTCACGATCATGTCCTTGGAGCGGTCGACGATGTAGATGAAGCCCTGCTCGTCGATACGGGCGACGTCGCCGGTGTGCATCCAGCCGTCGCGGAGGACGGCCTCGGTCTCCTCGGGACGGTTCCAGTAGCCGAGCATGACGTTGGGACCGCGGGCAACGATCTCGCCGGTGCCGCCGGCGGGGACGGGCACGTCGTTGTCGTCGACGACGAGGACGGCGACGCCCTGGACCTGGCGCCCACAGGAGGCGAGGCGGTCGATGCCCTCGGGGGTGTCGTAGTCGAGCCACTCGAGGCGCTGGGCGCAGAGCAGCGGGGCGGTCTCGGTCATGCCGTAGGCCTGGGCGAGGATGGGTCCGA
This sequence comes from Chloroflexota bacterium, assembly GCA_026702615.1. GTDB lineage: Bacteria > Chloroflexota > Dehalococcoidia > Tepidiformales > Tepidiformaceae > UBA2991. The sequence goes on from JAPPBY010000033.1 coordinate 222,305, forward strand.
ATATCTCGCGGGCGGCGAGGATGCGGTCGGTGGGCATGGGGGAGGCCCCGAAGAGGAGGGCCCGCAGCGAGGAGAGGTCGTAGTCGCCCACGGTCGGGTGGTTCACGACAAAGTTGATCATGGTCGGCACGAGGATGGTCGCGGTGACGCGCGCCTCCTGGACGACGGCGAGGAAGGCGTCGGGCGCGAAGCCGGGGATGAAGGCGTGGGCGCCGCCGGCGGCGGTGACGGAGTAGCAGGCCCAGGCGTCGGCCAGGTGGAACATGGGGGCGGCGTGGAGCCACACGTCGGGCTCCTCGAAGGCAAAGGTCATCTGGATGTGCTGGGAGTTGGAGACGACGTTGCGCTGGGAGAGCATGACCCCCTTGGGGAGGCCGGTAGTGCCGCCGGTGTAGCAGAGGTTGATCATGTCGTCCTCGTGCCAGTCGCGGGCGGCGGCGGCGAGCGGTTCGTTCCCGGCGACGAGATCCTCGTAGGCGTGCATCCCCTCGCCGGCGCTGTCGGCGAGGACGACGACCTGCTCAAGCTTCGGGAGGCGGTCGCGGAACGAGGCGAGGAGATCGAGGTACTCGGGTCCGACGAGCAGGGCGCGCAGCTCTCCGTCGTTGATGATGAACTCAAGCTCGGGGCCGGAGAGGCGGATGTTCAGGGGCGCGAGGGTCGTGCCCGCGTAGTGGGCGGCGAAATACGTCTCGAAGTAGCGGTGGGAGTTGTTGGCGAGGATGCCGATGTGGTCCCCGGGCTCGACGCCGAGCGAAAGGATGCCCGCGGCCAGCGAGCGGATGCGCTCGCTGGTCTCGGCGTAGGTCCGGCGCACGTCACCATCGATGACGGCGGGGCGGTCGCCGTAGAGGAGGACGCTGCGTTCGAGGATGTCGCCGACGAGCCACTGGCCCATGTCAGGCGACCTCGAACAGACCCGCGGCGCCCATGCCGCCTCCGACGCACATGGTGATGACCGCGTAGCGAGCGCCGCGGCGCTTCCCCTCCATGAGGGCGTGGCCGACCATGCGCGTGCCGCTCATGCCGTAGGGGTGGCCGATGGAGATGGCGCCGCCGTTCACGTTGAGGTTCTCGTCGGGGATGCCGAGCTGGTCGCGACAGTAGACGACCTGGCAGGCGAAGGCTTCGTTCAGCTCCCAGAGGTCGATGTCGTCCATGGAGAGGCCAGTGCGCTCGAGCAGCTTGGGCACAGCGTAGATGGGCCCGATGCCCATCTCGTCGGGCTCGCAACCGGCGACGGCCATGCCGCGGTAGTAGCCGAGCGGCTGGAGGCCGCGCTTCTCGGCGGCGGACGCCTCCATGAGGGCGCAGGCGGCGAAGCCGTCGGAGAGTTGGCTGGCGTTGCCGGCGGTGATGTACCCGTCCTCGCCCATGACGGGCGGGAGCTTGGCGAGACCCTCGGCGTTGGTCGAGGGGCGGTTGCACTCGTCCATGTCGATGGTGACGTCCTGTTTGCTCGTCTCGCCGCTCTCGCGGTCGACGACGATCTTGGTGACGCTGCTGGGGACGATCTCGTCGGCGAAGAGGCCGGCGTCCTGGGCGGCGGCGGTGCGGCGCTGGCTCTGGAGGGAGTACTCGTCCTGGGCCTCGCGGGAGATGTCGTAGCGCTTCGAGACGACCTCGGCGGTCGTGATCATGGGCATGTACATGTCGGGGGTGGCCTCGAGGACGTTGGGGTCCTGGGCGCGGAAGGAGTTCTGGTTCTTGTTCTGGACGAGGCTGATGGACTCGATGCCACCGGCAATCACGGTCTCCATGCCGTCGATCATGATCTGCTTGGCGGCGGCGGAGACGGCCATGAGCCCGGAGGAGCACTGGCGGTCGATGGACTGGCCGGAGACGCTCACGGGGAGGCCGGCGGCCATGGCGACCTGGCGGCCTACGTTGAACCCCTGCGTTCCCTGCTGGAGCGCGGAGCCGACGATGACGTCATCGACCTCGGCCGGATCGATGCCGGCGCGGGCGACGACCGCCTCCATGGCGGGGGCGGCCATGGTGGGGGCGGAGGTGTCGTTGAAGGCGCCGCGGTAGGCCTTGCCGATGGCGGTGCGGGCGGTGGAAACGATGACGGCTTCTCGCATGGCGGTGGACCTCCGGCGGGCGGCCGTGGCGGGCTCGTCCGCAGCGAGGCGAGCCTACCAGAAGCCGGGGCGGTAGCGGACGCCGCGGTGCTCGTGGCCCCTGTCGCCCGCCTTCCGCAGGCGAACGAGGTGTTTGCGGCAGAGCTTGATGGTGTCGCGGCGCAGGTCGGAGGGGTCATCCGTCCACATGGAGACGGCGACCTCCTCCAGGGGAGGCTGGGTACAGAACTTGCAGCGCCGCAGGGGCACGGGTGCGGGCTTGCCTCAGGCCCTACTCGCCATCGTCGTAGGCGACCCACTGGTCGTAGAGGTGGTGGAAGTGGCGGACCTTCCCCTCCTCGTAGGCGGCCAGGTAGATGTACGGGTCCTGCTTGGTCTTGAGGCCCTTCTGGACCTTGGGCAGGTTGTAGCTGTCCTGGTTGAGGACGCGGGCGAGGCCACCCATCTCGGGGGCCTCGGTCCAGTGCTCATCGGGCCCGAGCCAGTGTATCTGGGCGGCGGGGGGCTTCGGCTTGCCCTCGGGCCAGGGGGCGAGGTAGATGACCTCCATGATGCTCATGTCGGGGTTGTCGCCGTAGGGGCGGAAGCGGTAGACGATGCGGCTGAACGAGCCCCAGGGGTGGAAGTTGGGGAAGAGGTTGTTGTACTGCCCGTCGATGAGCTCGGCGTCGCAGTAGGTGTCGACGCGGTCGCCGATGGTCTCGCGCAGGGTCTCGCGCATCATGTCCGCCATCCGGTGGCGCGTCGCGAAGATCTCGTCGCGGTCGGGGTGGATGTTGCGGTGGGCGCTCGTGCGGGCGGCGACGGTGACGGCGCGGGACCAGTTGCCGAACGAGTCGTACTGGTGGTTGGCGCCATCGCCGCCGTAGATCATGAGCTGCGGGTGGGTGGCGATGATGTGGTAGCCCTCCATGAAGGCTTCCTGGTTGGCCTTCCAGTTGGCTCGCACGATCTTCGCCACGTGCATCTGCTTGTACTTCTTCTCGTAGTCGTACTTCTCGTAGTGCTTGGGGAGATCGCCGAGGTAGTCCTCGAACGACTCGCTGTCGGGGTCGGGGTTGATGAAGACGAAGCCGCCCCAGGTGCCGATCTTCGCCTCACGCAGGTGGCTGGCGTCCTCGCGCACCTCGGGGAAGTCCCACTCCGAGGGGATCTCGCGGAGGGAGCCGTCGATCTCCCAGCACCAGCCGTGGAAGGGGCAGCGGAACTCGGTCGCCTTCTTGCCGTCGAACTCGCGCAACTGGCGGCCGCGGTGGAGGCAGGCGTTGTTGTAGGCCTTGAACTCGTTCTCGCCCGTGCGGACGACGATCCAGGAGAGGTGGGCGACGTCGTAGACGATGTAGTCGCCGACCTCGGGGATATCGTCGACGTGGCAGGCCATCTGCCAGACGCGCTTCCAGAGGCGCTCGACCTCGAGGTCGTGCCACTTCTTCTGCGTGTAGCGCTCGGTGGGAACCCTGCGGACTCCGCCTTCGAGGGAGTTCTCCATGCGCAGCGTCTCGGGGATGCGCTCGGGGTACTGGTCGCCGTCGAGGAGCTCCATGAAGGAGATGCCGGAGGAGCGGCGCCCGGCGGGGGTATCGCGGCCGGGGTCGCCGGTGTAGCGCGTGAAGGTGTCGTCGATTTCGCCGGCGAGGGCGGTGCCGCCGGTGTACTGGGCCTCGGCGGCGGCCGCGTCGCGATTGGCGAGCATGCGGGAGGAGCGGCGGGGGTCGTTCTCGACGAACTCGGGGGGCAGCTCGGGGCCGCCGACCCACTGGAGGAGGTGGGGGTCGGCGTACTTCAGGTCACCCTCGAGGTGGTGGCCGTCCCACTGGAAGATGCCGTACTTCTTCGCCTTCTCGACGCGGACCCTGCCATCGCCGAGCTCGGTATAGGTGGCGCCGCTGAGGGGATGGACTTCGGACTTCATGAGTACTCCTGATGTGGTGCTGCGTCGCGCCTAGGCGACGTCGAACTGGACCCAGAGCTCGCGGGGGGCGCGGAAGCCGCCCTCGTTGATGTTGGGTCCGGTGATGCCCTCGTGGGTGGGGAACTTGGGACGGGGGTTCTTCATGGCCTCGCAGAGGCGCGTGCTCGCGATGATGGCCTCCTGGCGGGCCATGGCGTAGCCCATGCAGAAGTGCTGGCCCATGCCGAAGCCGAGGTGGCCGGCGCGGCCATCGGGGTAGCGTCCGGAGCGGAGTTCGCGGCCCATGTGCAGGTCGTCCCGGAAGACATCGTAGGTGTCCGGGTCCTTGAACACACGCTCATCGCGGTTCCCGGCCCCGAGCAGGAGGGAGACGGAGGCGCGCTCGGGGATGACCTCGCCGTACATCTCGATCTCGCAGGTCGTGCGCCGCCCCTGCCCGTGGACGACGGGGTCGTAGCGCATCATCTCGGTGAAGACGTTGGTCCAGAGGGAGTGGTCGCCCTGGACCTCCTCGAACTGGTCGGGGCGGGTGTAGAGCATGTGGTACCACATGTTGGCGATGGCCTTGTCGGTGGTGTCGCCGCCGGCGGCGAGGAGAAGGGCGACGAAGCCCTTGACCTCCTCGACGTTCATGCGCTTGCCCTGCAGCTCGGCGGTGACGATGCGGGAGACGAGGTCCTCGCCGGGATTCTTCATGCGCTCTTCGATGATCGGTTCGAGGTAGTCCCAGATCTCGTCGCGGGCGTGGATGCCGTCGACGTAGTACTGGCCGGAGCCCATGCCGGAGATGAGGCGCTGGTACCAGCTGACGAAGGTGTCCTCGTCGTGGCGGGGGAGGCCAAGCATGTTGGAGATGACGCGCACGGGGAACTGGTTGGTGAACTGGCTTACCAGCTCGACCTCGCCCGTGTCGGAGAAACCCTTCGCGATGTCGTCGGCGGCCTTCTGCGCGATCTTGTCGAGGAGTTCGCGGGCGATCATCTCGATGTAGGGGATGAAGGCCCCGAGGCGGTTGCCGACGAACTGGTCGGCGACGATGTTGCGCATCCAGCGGTGCCGCTGGCTGTTGCCGTACTCGAGGATGTTGGGGCCGAAGACGGAGCGCTCGCCGAACTTGTAGGGGCCTTCGGGGTTGTAGGTAGCGCGGTCGTAGTGCTCGTTGTCCTGGAAGACGCCGACGATGTCGTCGTAGCGGCTCAGCACCCAGCGTCCGTGGAACCCGTCGCGGAAGAGGGGGCGGTGGTCGCGCAGGCGCTTGTAGACGGGGAAGGGATCCTTGCGATATTCGGGAGAATCGAACTCGCGCGGGTCGATCTCGGTCTTGAGGCGTTCAGCCGCCTTCTCTCCTGCCCTCATGGTTCGGCTCCCGTTGAGCGCACGGCTCGCTGTGAGCGATCAGGATACGCCTATGGGGAGGGGTGGCGGGCGTTCAGGCGAAGGCGCTGAGGACCTCGTCGTTGAGGCGCTGGTAGAGGCGGGGGTTGTTGGGCATGCGGGCGAAGATGGCCTCCTCGACTCCCACCTCCTCGTAGCGCCGGAGCACCTCGACGATGCGCTCGGCCGGGCCGATGGCGAGGTCGCGCTCGCGCTCCTCGGGCGTGAGGTGGCCGCCGTAACGCTCGCGCCACATCGCGGCCTTCTCGGGGTCGTCCTGGAGGACGCAGGTGAGCTGGATGCTCTTCTTGATCTCGGCAGGGTCGCGGCCGATGTCAGCGCAGTGCTGCTCCAACACCTCGATCTTGCGGCGGACGAATTCGGGCGGGCCGTCGACGTTCATGATGTCGCCGTAGCGGGCGCAGGTGCGGAGGGTGCGCTTCTCGCCGCCGCCGCCAACCATGATGGGGGCGTGCGGCTGCTGGATGCACTTGGGCTCGAAGGGGGTGTCGTCGAGGGAGTAGTACTCCCCCTCGAAGGTGACGGGGCCCTCGGTGTCGAACAGGAGGCGGATGACCTGAACGGCCTCCTCGAGGCGGTCGAGGCGCTCCTTGAGGGAGGGGAACTGCCAGCCGAAGGCGGTGTGCTCACGCTCGAACCAGGCGGCGCCGATGCCGACGTTCATGCGGCCGCCGCTCATGTCGTCCATGGTCGCGATCATCTTCGCGACGAGGGCGGGGTTGCGGTACGTGTTGCCGGTGACGAGCGTGCCGAGACGGACGCGCTCGGTGGTGGCGGCGAGGCCCGCGAGGAGGGCGTAGGCCTCGAAGGTGGGGATCTCGTTGCCGAGGTTGGGGACGGGCGGGAAGAAGTGGTCGTAGACCCAGAGGCTGGACCAGCGGCCCGCATCGACGGTGCGGGCGACGGCGGTAATGTCCTGCCAGCTGGTTGAGTTGTTGTGGAGCTGGGCGCCGATCTGCATATCGCTCTCCTGTGGAGTGGGGCGAGTCTACAGCGGGTCCGAGGGGCGTATGCTCGCGGCCATCACGAGGCGGGCCAGGGCGCTCCGCGGTCCGCCGCAAGGAGGATCGCCATGGGCGTCTCCCACACCGTTTTCATGAGCTTCAAGGAAGGGGCCGACGAGGCCCTCATCCAGGAGTTCTGGGACAAGCTCGACGAGTTTCCGTCGAAGAAGCCGGGCCTGCGCCGCTGGATCTCGGGGAAGCCGGGGAACTACTACCCGATCTCGAGCGAAGACTACGACCTCGCCTTCTCGGTGGAGGTGGATTCGCCGGCGGCGATGGTCGACTACGCAAAGCACCCGTTCCACATGGACGCGGCGGCGTTGATGGGGCCGATCATCGAGGACGTGCTGGTGGTGGACTTCGAGTTCACGGCCGTGCAGCAGAGCGCCGTGGCCTACAAGGCGCCGCGCGAGGGCGACGACAACGTCGCGATTGCGCACGTGACCTGCCTGGCCTTCAAGGACGACGCGAGCGAGGAGGACATTGAGGAATTCACGCTCGCGCTCGATCGCTTCCCGCGGCAGAAGCCGTTCATCCGGCGCTGGATCCTGGGGAAGCCGGGGCCGTACTACGGCTCGGCGACGGATCGGTTCGACCTGGTCTTCATCGCGGAGGTCGATTCGATCGAGGCGATGGAGGAGTACGCCGCGCATCCGTACCACACCGAGGTGGTCGGCCCGATGCTGGGGCCGATCATGAAAGACGTGCTGGTGGTCGATTACGCCTACTCGCGGGTGATCGAGAGCGCCGTCGACTACGCCCAGATCATCCCCTACCGGTAGCGGTCCGGCTCAGGGGTAGCGGTACTCGCGGAGGGGGCGCCAGAGCCTCCAGATGAGGAGCGTGGCGCCGAACGCGAGGAAGGCGCCGAGCATCATGGTGGCTCGCTCGCCGATCCAGGCGGACCAGAGGCCCACCCAGAGCGTGCCGATGTTATTCGCGGTTACGGCCGCGAGCACGAGGAAGGCGGAGGCGCGCCCGCGCATGTCGTCGGGTGTCGTGAGCTGCACGGTCGTCTGGCGGACGGCAACGGTGACGGCATCGGCGAGGCCGAGGAGGGCGATGGTGATGGCGCCTGCCCAGAGGGCGGTCACGTTCGAGAAGAGGAGGAGGACGACGGCGTAGCCCAGGGAGGCGTAAATCACCAGCATCCCCTTGGAGCGGTAGCCCGCGAAGAAGAGCGCGCCAAAGGAGCCGGCTACCGCCCCGGCGCTGTTGGCGGAGCCGAGCACGCCGACGGCCCCGGCGCCGCCCTTGAAGAGGCCCTTCGCGATGACCGGGAGTATCTCGCGGTAGAAGGAGACGACGGTGATGCCGATATCGAGGAGGAAGAGGCCGGGAAGGATGGGGTGGCGGATGACGAAGAGGAAGCCCTCCCAGACGCGGCGCACGGTCGAGCCCTGGGCGACCTGCTCGACCTGGCCGCGGGCGCGGATGAGGAGGGGCAGGAGGGCGGCGGGGGCGGTGGTGCCCGCGGCGACGAAGAAAGCGGCGGTGAGCCCGACGCCCTCGGCGACGCCAGCGAAGAGAAGCGGCGCGAGGATGGAGCCGGCATTCATGGTGGCGGTCTCGCCGGTGATCGCGAGCATGAGGTGGCGTCGGGGGACGACGGTGGGGGTGAGGGCGGCGGCGGCGGGCTGCGAGATGACCTGGGTCGCGGCGGTGATGCCGATGGCGATGTACACCTGCCAGACGGTGAGCGTCCCGGAGGCGGCGAGGAACCCCAGCGCCAGCAGCACGCCGAATGTGACGGCGTGGGCAGCCGCCACGAGGTGCTTGCGGTTCATGTAGTCGGCGAGGGCGCCTCCCCAGAGGAGGGCGGGGATCTGGACAACGAGCTGGACGGCGCCGATGAGGCCGAGCTGGGCCGGGGAACCGGTCGTCTCGAAGAGCCACTGGGCGGTGACGAGGATGCGCATCCAGCGGGAGACGACCGTGGCAAGGCCGGCCGCCCAGAGGTAGCGGTAGTCGCGGAAGGTGAAGGCCGCCCAGGGCCGCAGGCTCTGCGGCCCTTCGTCCTCGATCTCGACCTGGTCGGTGGGCGGCTGCGTCAGGCTTCAGAACTCCCCGGGACCGCCGCGCTGACCGCCCCGTGTAGTCAAGGCTGCCCGGCTTCCCCTGCGGGCTCCAAGGCCTTTAGGCCGGTGAGCACCCGCCTGAGTCTCGCGATCAGCGTGTCAACGTGCCGAGCGGCATCATCGGGTTCGGCATACGAGGCGACAACGCCCTTGCTGGACGCGTCATGTGTGTACGAGTCATTTTCGAACTCCCTTGCGTACTGCTGAAGCAAGTCACGCAACCCCGCCGGTGGCGGTGGGTCGTAGTCGAAGATGGCCGCGCCGAAGGAGAAGTGTCTGGTCTTCATCCAGCCGCTCGTCACGGAAGGCGGATACAGCCAAGCCACGGTGACCGGCTGCGGCCAGACCGAACACTTCATGCGGATACTGAATCCCCGTGATCCCGGCTCGAACGTGGCGCCAGCATCGCGAGCATGCTTGATGAGCTGTTGGACAGCCTCTCGGACCGAGCCATCAGGAAACCGAGCGACGATCTCATCCATCGTCAGAATGCCGCCTGCGCCTCCCGACGAGGCACCCGGTTTCGCCGAACGACCAATGACCCTCGGGACGAATGTTTCGCGACGCCCACCCATGTAGCGCTTGACTTCGACTGCAAGCACATCAACGTCGCGCATCTGCTCGTTCAAGAATTCGACTACGCGGGTGAGCGAGTCAGGGATTTCGTCCGACACGATGAGGAGACGAAGGTTCGAAGCGCGGAGGTTCGTGCCTACTTCCTGCCAAAACTCGTCGGCCGTCGGTCCCAGGTCGTCGGCGTCCGAGGCGTCGCTAGCATCCAGTAGCCCACGGAGTTCGTTCTCCCAGCCATCGCGTGCCTCGAAGGTGCGACGCAGATCGTCAATGTCCCAGCTGCGGCGAGCATGGGCAGCGTACTCAAGCAACTGACCGACCACCGCCCGCCTAACCTCGGGGTTCTTGCGCCGTTTCACCTCAACCAGGGTGGGACGAGCGTCCTGGTCGATCAGTAGGTGGTCCACCGCCCAGCGGTTGCCGACCCCTAACTCCTCAGCAATGCCTTGTTCACGAGTAATCAGGATCCAGCGGAGGGGGTTCTCGGGGCGAATCTGACCACCACTCACAAGGTCCGGATGTTCCGCGATTAGCTTCTGAAGCACATCCTCCTGCTCATCGTCGAAGGACTTGGCCATCAACACCTCCATTTTCCCGTCCGTGCGGACGTAGATGCGGTCGCTCACGCTGGGCCGGTCTCGACTTCGGCGCCCTCATCGAGGAGGCGGAGGATGGTGGTGGCGAGCTCGCGCGCGTCCTCGGGCGTGAGCTCGACGGCGACGCGGGCGCCAGTGCCGAGCTCCTCGTTCACGAAGTCGAGGTTGAGGGCGTGCTCGCGCTGGAGGTGGAAGGGGTGGTCGAAAGAGACGTAGGTCTGGGCGATGGGGAACCAGCGGTCGCGCGACTTGCCGCTACCGGCGATCTGGACCTTCTCGGCGATCATGGTGCACATGGCGTTCCCTCCCTAGCCCAGTTTCCGCTCGAGGAAGTCCCAGATCTTCTCCCAACCGTCGACGGCGGCCTCGGCGGCGTAGGCCTGGGGGTAGTGGTAGTAGAAGAACCCGTGCCCGGCGTTCGGGTACATGTGGAACTCGTAATCCTTTCCCTCGCGCTGAAGGGCGGCCTCGTGCTCGGCGACCTGATCGGGCGTGGGGCTGAAGTCGTTCTCCCCGAACAGGCCGAGGAGCGGGGCGGCCAGGTCCGCGGTGTAGTCGATGGGGGCGACGGGCTGTCGCTCGGAGAGGTTCTCCGGGGGCATGACCACGTTCCCGCCCCAGCAGTCGACGACGGCGTCGACGCCCTCGCTCGAGCGGCAGCCGACGAGGAAGGAGTGGCGTCCGCCGGAGCAGGTGCCCATGACGCCGACCTTGCCCGTCACGTAGGGGAGGGAACGGAGGTAGGCGATACAGCCGTCGGCATCGCCGACGACGCGGTCGTCGGGGGCGCCGCCCTCGGCGCGGACCTTGGCGGCAACATCCTCGGGTTCTCCGTGGCCGTCGCGGTAGTAGAGGTCGGGGCAGATGGTGACGTAGCCGTGGTGGGCGTAACGGCGGGCGGTCTCCCGGTACCACTCGTCCCAGCCGGGAATGTGGTGGAGGAGGAGCATCGCGGGGAAGGGGCCCTCACCGAGGGGGCGGGCGAAGTAGGCGTAAATGGAGTCGCCGCCATCGCCCTGAACGGTGATGGTCTCGGCGATCAGGCCTTCGTAGGCGCGGGTGTCGGTCATGGGGAGCCTCCTGCAGTGGTGGGGCGAATCCTACGGCGCGGCGAGCCGCGTGGGGAGCGCGCGGCGGCGTCCGTTTCGGGTAGGCTGCGCGAGCCAGCGAGGAGGACGACATGGGAGCACCGACGGTTGAGGACTACACCGCCCTGCGACAGGTGGCGGAGCGCTACGTGGATGCGGTCAACCGCTTCGACCCGGAGGCCTGGGGCTCGACCTGGGCGCCGGACGGGCAGTGGATCACGAGCACCACGCGCACGGGCCGCGAGGAGGTCGTGGCCGACTGGACGCGGATCATGGCGAGCATCCCGAACGTCTACATGCACGTGTACTCGGGCGTCATCGACGACGTGACGGGCGACACGGCCACGGGTCGCTGGTATATGGGCGAGTTCCTGAACCGCGAGGCGGGCCGCACGATGAACTCGCTCTGCTACTTCGATACGTACACGCGCATCGACGGGCAGTGGTACATCCAGACGCGGCGCCTGGAGGCGCTGTACCGCGGCCCGGCGGACCTGAGCGGAGACTGGGGCAAGCTCTCGATGTGACCGGGCCGGGCGGCCCTTGGCTCGCCTAGAATCGATCCCATGGCCGAAGGGGAGCAACCCAGGGATCTCCGCCCGACGGAGGGCGCGGACGCGACCTCGCGGCTGCTCGAGGAGTTGCTGGCAGAGGGGAAGCCGGTCGCGGAGATTGCGGTGCGGCTCGGCATCAGCGTTCCCGATGCACACGCGCGCATCAGGGGTGTCCCGCCGGGCCGGGACATGGAGGCGGGAGGGCTGCCGCCCCTGCCACCGAGCCTTGCGCAGCAGGGTCAGCCCGGGGGCGGCGAGGGACGCACCCCTCTCGCTTCGGGAGGGGGTGGTGGAGGGCCGGAGCCGAGACGGCCGAGCGCCCCGGAGCCGGGACGGGGCCTCTCGCGGCGGGCGTTCCTGGGTCTGGCGGCGGCAGGGATCGCGGGGCTGGCCACGGGAGGAACGTTCCTGGCGATGCGCGGGGGCGAGGAAGAGGACGACATCGTGCGTCCACCGCGACCCATCCCGGTTCCGCCCACGCTCACGCCCGTGCCGCCAGCGCTCGCGGCGCTGCAGCCGGCGACGGGCATCTTCAAGGAGCTGACCCTTGAGCCGGGGCAGCCGCTGACCGAGGACCACGGCATCTTCTTCCTGCGGACGCGGGGCGAAGGGGCGGGGAGCGTGACGGGCTGGCAGGTCGCCGAGCCGGGCGGCGACCCGCCCGTCTACAAGGCGGGCGCGGGCAGGCGGTTCATTGCAACGACGAACGCGCTCCACGAGCGGACAACGGGGCGATCGTGGACGTGGCCGGAGGATCGCCTGCGGCTGCTCGGCTTCTCCGATTACGGAGCGCTCTTCGAGGTAGTGGAAGAGGAGCTGGGGCCGCACCTGATCAAGCGGGCGCGGTACGTGCTCACGAACGGACGGCTGGAGGAACGGGCGGAGTTCGAGCTGACGGGGACGCTCCTTCCCTCCATTCCACCGTTCTTCGACCCCATCGGGCGGCGAGTGTTCCTGGCGCTCCAGCAGCCACAGGAGTACCCCTCGCTGTTCATGCTGGACGGGGCCACGGGATGGGTAACAAGCGTGTTCTCGCCCCAGCGGCAGTCGACCCTCCAGCGGATCCTGTTCCACGCGACAACGCCGGCGAGCGATGGGGAGTCGTTCCTGCTGCCGTTTTCCTACTGGCCCACCCGGCCTCCGCTCACGCTGGGGTACGGGATTTTCGCGACCTTTGTGGCGCGTCTCGGCTGGGCGGGCGATCATCAGGGGATGACACGCGTGCGGGTGGACCGCGCGTTTGTCTCCCCGGACGGGTCGCTGGCAGCAGGTGAACGCGTCCTGGCGGTCCCAGGGACCGATCCACCCCTGTTCGAGGAGACGAGTACGGTGCTGGTAATCGACGGAACGACGGGGCGGAACCTTTTCCGTGTCCGGTCGGCCAGACTCAACTACGGCGACGAGCTCGGCGGCGCCCGCTGGCTCGCCGACTCATCGGGGCTGGTGATGCAGACGAAGATTGGGGGAAGGGTGGGGTACAGCTTCGTGAGCAGGGACGGATCGCGGCTGGAGCCGCTTCCCGATCCGCCGGGGCCTTCCGGCGAGTGGTTCCAGCACCCAGACATGCGGGGCGCCGCGCCATCGCCTGACGATCCGTCGCTGATCGCGTTCGGGCGGACGGATGTCTACGACCGCGCATCCGGCCGCTGGATGGGCATGAACCCAACGGGGGCGGCTCCGGCGCACGTTGGGCCGTGGAGCGGCGACGGGAGCAACGAAGTGGTGCTGGCCCTTCCGCACCAGCCCCACCGCATGCTCCCCTTGCTGGCGGACCTTGACGAGACCCGCATCGAGCACAACCTTCCCACGGAAGGTGACGATGCGTAACGACCAACCGACCGGCCCCCACCGCGCGTGGAGCTGGTTGAAGCGGCGGCTGCCCTTCCTGCTGGTGACCGTAAGCCCGCTGGCGACGGTACCGCTTGCCGCCCTGCTGCTGTTTACGGCGGGGGGCGAGCACAGCGCGGAGGTGCTGGGCCTGCCGGAGAACGACCTCTGCAAGTTCGACGGGTTCATCGCCCAGAAGTGCTACTACTACTTCGACTTCTGGCGGACCGGGCTGCTGCTGGCGGTGCCGGGCGCTCTGAACCTGCTGGTCCTGCTCTGGTTCCTCAACCGCAACGGCTACGTGCGGGTAGCCGCGGTGGTAGCGCTCACGCTCGGGCTGGTGCGGACGCTCATCGTGCCGTTGGCGACCGTCGCCATCTCCCAGATCGCCGTCGTGAACGACGGCGGGCTGTTCCTGCGGGTCGAGGTCGGAGCGACGGGCGTCGTGACCGACATCACCTCGCCCACGGAGGGGACGGCGATCCGGAGGATCCTCGTGGCGGCCTGGGTCGGCGGCGCCATCTTCTGGGGGATCACGGTGTTGGTGTGGCGGGCGTACGAGCCGCTGATGGCGCGCTTCTGGCGCAACCTCGACCCGCCGGGAGGACCGCGCCTCGACGCACCGAAGCGCTGGACCGGCTTCCTGACGCGGCGCTAGCGGGCTCCGGGCGAGCACGTGGTGGACGGTGCAGCGGTGATCGGGAGCCTCCGGAGCCGGCTAGGGACGCGATCTCCGTTCGAGTGGCTCCAGGTAGCGCCGGCGGTGACCCTGCCGCTGAGCGCCCTGTTGATCTTTACCGTCGGCGGCACCCTCGATGCGCAGGCGCTGGGACTGGTCGAGGTGGAGTGGACGCGGGAAAACCGCCAGCTCGACCGGACGCACTACTTCTACTACGACTTCTGGGTCACCTGGGCGGTGCTGACCGTGCCGGGGGTGGTGAACCTGCCCGTCGCCTGGTGGTTGCGCCACGAGCTGACCTACGTGCGGATCGCGGCAGTGCTCGCACTAACGCTCGCCCTGCTGCGCACGTTCGTCGTGCCGGTGGCCTCCGTCCTCTGGCTGACGGGCGATCTGATGCGCGAGGACGGACTCATCCTCCGCATCCCCATCGGGGAGGCGGGCGCATCCTCGGCCCCCTCGCCGTCGTTCGCGACGCTGAGCATCCTGATGACGGCGTGGATGGGCGGACTGGGGATGTGGGTGCTCACACTCGTGATCTGGCAGGGGTACGAGCCACTCATGTCGCGCTTCGTCCCACATCTCGCGCCGCCCCGCGAACGCTCCCAGGGGGAACCGGGGCGCTGGGGCGGCTTCTTCCAGAGGCGGTAGGGGACTGGTGATCGGTGGTCGGTGATCGGTGGTCGGTCCTCCACCCCGCTAGACTGCCGGCATGGGAACGACTCCCTCTCCATCTGCCCCGGACGACTCAGGCGCCTTCGGCGTGATCGAGAGGGCGTGGCGCCGTATGGGGAGGTACTCGCCGCTGGCGTGGCTGGTGGTGACGCCGGTCGTGACAGCGCCCCTGACCGCCGTGCTCGTGTTCGGCTTCGCGCAAGAGCTCAGCGCGAGGGAGCTGGGGCTGCCCGTCTGGCGAAACGAGCTGATCCCGGCCACGCTCCACTACTTCGATTTCTGGCTGACCGCGCTGCTGCTGATCGGGCCGGGGCTGGTCCTGAACCTGCTGGTCGTGTTGTGGTTCTTCCAGCGCAACGGGTACCTGCGGGTGGCGGCGGCTCTTGCCCTTGTGCTGGCGCTGGTGCGGACCGTGGGCGTCCTGTTCCTGTTCTTCGCGATCGCGCAGTCCGACCTGATCATCCACGACGGGCAACTGCTGATGCGCATCGAGGTGGAGCGAACGGGTTTCCTGGCGCTTGAGCCTCGAGCATCGACGCGGGAGGCACTGGTTCGCCTGCCTCTGATGATGTGGTTGTTCGGAGCGTTCGCGTGGGGACCGAGCGTCCTGGCCTGGGGGCTCTTCAACCTCGGGATGGAACGATTCCTGCCCCACCTGAAGCCCCCGCAAGGGCGGCGATCCGGGGAGCCGCAGGGCTGGGGCGGCTTCTTCGAGCGGCGCCAGCGCTCCTCGGACATGGCGTAGGTCGCTCATTCGCGGGGCTAGAATCCGGCCGTGCACGGCGAACGGGGAACGGAACCGACGGGAGCGCTGAGGAAGGTGCTCGCCGGGCTGGGCAGGCGCTCGCCGTTTCTGTGGCTGGTGCTGACGCCGCTCCTGACCGCACCCCTGAGCCTCGCACTGATCTACGGGTTCGCCGAGGAGCTCGACGCACGTTCGCTGGGCCTTCCCACCACAAGGATGGAAGCGAACCTGCAGGCGACCCTCTACTACTACGACTTCTGGCCGACCTGGCTGCTGCTGACGATCGCGGGCCTGCCCAACCTGCTGGTAGCCCTGTGGTTCCTGCACCGCAGCGGCTACGTGAGGGTGGCGGCGGGGGCGGCGCTCGTGGTGGCGGTGCTTCGGACCTTCGTCGTGCTGTGGGTGTTCTTCGCCACCTCGCAGACGAATGTAATCTCCCACGACGGCGAGCTGCTGATGCGCGTCGCGCTGGAGGCGAAGGGCTATCTCGCGAGCGTAGGCGACCACTCGCCCGGGTTCGCCAAGATGCGCATGCTGCTGACGTTGTGGCTCTACGGCGCCTACACGTGGGTGGCATCCCTGGCGCTCTGGCCGCTGTGGAACCTCGTGATGGACCGCTTCCTGCCGCACCTCAAGCCGCCCCAGAAGCGGAAGCCCGGGGAACCGAGGACCTGGGGGAGCTTTCTCGAGCGGCGCTAGCGGGTCGGGTCGAGCATGACCTTGATCACGCCGTCTTCGCGGTTGTCGAACATCTCGTAGCCGCGGGGGCCATCGGACATCGGCAGGTGGTGGGTGAAGATGCGCTCGGGGTGGATCTTGCCTTCCTGCAGGAGGGGGACGAGCTCGGGCCAGGCGTACTGCGGCGAGACGAGCCCCACCCGGTAGGTGAGGTCCTTCGAGAAAAGGGCCATGAGGTTGATGGTCATCTCGGGGTCGGTGGTGGCGCCCACCTGGGAGAGCGTGCCGCCGTGGGCGAGCACGCCGAAGGCGATGCGCACGGTCGCCTGGGGGCCGGCGGCCTCGATGACGTGCTGGCAGCCCTTGCCGCCGGTCTGGTCGAGTACGGTCTCGACGGGGTCGACCTGGCTGGCGTCGATGGGGATGGCGCCGAGGCGTTCGGCCTCCTCGAGGCGGTAGGGCACCTGGTCGATGGCGAACACCTTCGAGGGACCGAAGAGGAAGGAGGTCTCGAGGGCCATCTGGCCCACGGGGCCGGCGCCGACGACGGCGACGGTGCCGCCGGGCTGGATATCGGCGCCGCGGACGCCCTTGTAGCCGGTGGGGAGGATGTCGGTGAGGAGAACGGCCTGCTCGTCGGTGACGCCGTCGGGGATCTGGAGGAGGGAGGAGTCGGCGGCGGGGACGGCGATGGCCTCGGCCTGGCCGAGATTGAGCACGCGGGTCTCGCTGTTGGCGCAGCGGGCGGTGATGAGGCTCTGGCATTGCTCGCAGCGACCGCAGCCGACGACGGCGGAAACGGCGACGTGGTCACCGGGGCGGATGCGTCGCACCTCGGGGCCGACCTCCACGACCTCGCCGATGGCCTCGTGGCCCATGGTGTTGCCGATGCGCTCCTCGTTGACGGGTCCGTGGTAGCCGTGGAGGTCGGAGCCGCAGATGGCGAAGTTGGTAGTGCGGACGAGGGCGCCGTCGGGAGCGGGGACCTGGGCGTCCGGCACGTTCTCGATCTCGACGCGCTTGTGGCCGCGGTAGACGAGGGCTCGCATGGCAGTCCTCCCGGCGCCGATGGAGGCGCGGAACGGTGTCGCGCAACCTTACCCCTTTGGGCGGGGCCTGGGAGCACCCCTGAACGGCGACCGGGAGGCTGCTCGTGTATCCTGCCTCGCGCCCCCATGAGGCCTCAGATGGCGGCGAACGCGGGGCCAAGAGGAGACGAGCGCGTGACAGACGAACTGACCTTCGGGTGGGTATCCCCCGTGATCGGCCTGCCGGACAGCGACAACGAGCCGATCGTGATGTACCAGGAGCGGAACATCCTGCCGACGGCATTCCAGCACTTCGACTGCGTGTGGCTCGCGGACCACTTCTACGGCTTCGCGAACGAGAACGACCCGTTCCTGGAGTCGTGGACGACGATGACGTGGCTGGCGGCGAAGTTCCCCACGGTGAAGCTGTGCCACCACGTGATGGGCCAGGGTTACCGCAACCCGGCGCTGACGGCGAAGATGGCGGCGACCCTGCAGACGCTCTCCGGCGGGCGCTTCATCCTCGGCATCGGGGCGGGCTGGCGCGGCGAGGAGTTTGAGCGCTACGGGTACGAGTTCCCCTCGACGGCAACGCGCATCCGGCAGCTGGAGGAGACGATCCAGATCTGCCGGCTGATGTGGACGGAGGAATCGCCGAGCTTCGAGGGGCGCTACTACACGATCAAGGACGCGAAGGCGCCGCCACGGCCGGACCCGATGATCCCGATCATGGTGGGGGCGCAGGGCGAGCAGCTCTCGCTGCCGATGGTGGGACGCCAGGCCGACGGGTGGAACACGTTCTGGTGGCCGACGGATGAGTGGGAGGAGAACTGGACGCGGAAGCGCGACATCGTGCTCAAGTCGGCCGAAGAGGCGGGGCGCGACCCCTCCGACATCACGATTAGCGTGACCCGCGAGGTGGGGCTGCCGAACAACAGCCAGGAGTCGGAGGCGTGGCGCGAGGTGCTCGAGCGCTTCCGCGAGCTGGGCGTGCGGCACTTCACCTGCGACTTCGGGCACCCAACCTCGACGGAGCCAGTACTCCGCTTCGTGGAAGAGGTGATGAATCCGATGCGGGAGGCGTAGCGCGAGCGCTACGCTGGCGGCCTAGCCGGTCTTGCTGAAGCGGCGCATGTCGGGTGGGCCGGCCATGTAGTCGCCGAGGCTGGGGCCGCCGCGGCTGCCGGCGTTGGCGAGGTGGGCGTTCAGGTCCTCGTCGCTCTCCCACTCCTCAACCATGGCGAAGATGGTGGGATCCTCGTTGTCCTGCCAGAGCTCGTAGCGGATGCAGCCCTTCTCTTGCTGGCTGGGGGCGACGATGAACTCGTTCGCGACACGGGCGAACTCATCGGTCTTGTCGGCCTGGATGGTGAAGCGGGCAACGACTCCGACGGTGGGCATGGGTGCTCTCCTGCGTGTGGTTTCGGCGGGCGCATCGTAGAGGACAGGGATGGGGAAGCGCATCCGCCGTTGCGGCATTGACGGGCGAGCGGGGCAATGCCACCATCGCGGCACGGAATATCCTGCAATCTCGAGCACGAGGGAGGGGACTGCATGGTCACCCAGAATCAAGAAATGCCGATGACGCCGCTGGAGCGGGTGGACGAGCCCGACATGGGCACGGGCCTCATCGACCCCACGCGCTACACGGACCCCGAGTTCGCCAAGCTCGAGTGGGAGCGGATGTGGACGAAGACGTGGAACATCGCCGGAGGGATCTGCGACATCCCGGAGGTGGGCGACTACTTCACGCACACGCTGGGGCGGGAGTCGTTCATCTTCATCCGCACGGGCGAGGACGAGATCAAGGGCTACTACAACATCTGCCCGCATCGCGGCAGCCGCCTGCGCCCGAGTGTTGGCCTGGGCCACGCGGAGCAGCTGCAGTGCCCCTTCCACCTCTGGACGTTCGACATCGAGGGCCAGCTGAACACCGTTCCCGACCGGCAGCACTTCGTGAACGGCATTCCCGAGGACAAGCAGCGCCTGGCCGAGGTTCGGGTCGATACGTGGGGCCCGTTCGTGTTCTTCAACATGGACGACGAGGCGGAGTCGCTGACCGACTTCCTGGGCGTGATTCCCTCGCATCTGGACCCGTATCACTTCGAGGAATACCACCTGGTGCAGGACTACCAGCTGATCTGGGACTGCAACTGGAAATTCGCGGTCGACCAGTTCGCGGAGATCTACCACCTGCCGGCGTTGCATCCGCAGCTGATCGAGTGGTGGGACACGGCGGGCACGCCGCTGGACGTGTACGACGGAGGCCGGCACAGTCGCCAGCTCATCCGCCAGGGGTACCCGGACGGGGGCGCCTGGACGGACGACATGGCTCGCCGCCACGGCTACACGGACAAGGAGATGATTACCGACTCGCAGTGGCAGCAGCTTGCCGCGGTCGGGATCGAGCAGGACGAATTCGAGGGCGGCGTGAACGACGTCCGCCCCGCGATCATCGAGGCGCGCCGCGAGCTGTACGAGGCGATGGGCGTGGATGTCTCGGCGCTCCACGGCGAGCAGCTGATCGACGACTACCACTACATGATCTTCCCGAACATCACGCTGAACATCGGAGGCACGTCGCTGACGTACTTCCGGGCGCGTCCGCATCCGACGAACCCGGACCAGTGCCTCTGGGACTACCAGACGTACGTGCGGCTGCCGGAAGGCACGCCGATCCCGCCACGTCCGGCGACGGTCCGGGGGACAGCGCACGACGTTGAGGTGTTCGAGGCGCTGGGGCAGGACATGGCGCAGGCGCAGATCGTGCAGGAGTCGTATCACTCCCAGGGGTTCAGCGGCATCTTGCTGAACAGCGAGGAGCGTCGCGTCCGGGCGATGCACTACGCGCTGGAGCAGTACCTCTTCGGCCCGGACCGCTAGGGTTCGAGACCGGCAGGAACGTCAAGGGGGCGGCCCAGTGGGCCGCCCCCTTTGTCGCCCTGCGGGTGTGCTAGGCTGACAGTCAGCCTTGGAGAGCCTCCATGAATGCAGTCCTTGACCGCCAGGTATCCGCCTACGAAGCACGGCGGGAGGAGATGGAGCGCGAGCACCTTGGCAGGTGGGTGGTCTTTCACGACGAGGATCTGGCAGGAACCTACGACTCGTTTGAGGAAGCGGCCGAAGATGCAATCGAGCGGTTCGGAACCGGCCCATACCTAATCCGCGAGGTGGGCGCCTCCCGGATCGTCAGGTTCCCCGCCTCAGTTCAGGCCTACCTGACCTAGTGCCAACCGCCGACTTTGGGTTCCCGGGTCAGCCTGAAAGGCTCGTCCTGTCAGGTCCGACGGCTTCCGTGCAAATAGGGGTGGGCCGCGACTCCGTCGAGAGTGCGGATGCTCGCCAACACCTTGCCCTTGTCGACACGGGCGCGCTCGACAACTGCATCGACATGGACTTTGCGCGAGCCATTGGACTGAATCCCTCGGAGTATGTGACGGCCGCGGGAGTGGATGGTCTCTTCGAAACGGAGATGTATGCCGCCCACGTATACGTCCCAGCTCTTGAGCACTCCGTTTTGGGCAACTTCATGGGCGTCCGTCTCCTCTCAGGCGGACTGCCTTACGCCATCCTGCTAGGCAGAACGTTCCTGCGTCACTTCTCCATGTCCTACGACGGCCGCACAGGGGCGGTGACGCTTACGACTGCCTGACCCTCCTCCTAGCGCGGGATGACGGGGAGGGTGATGTGGGAGGGGTGCTGAGCGTCGTGCAGGATTGTCTGGGCGGCGGGCACGAGGTTGCTCTCGCTCTCCACGGGCGTGCCGGTGTTGGGGTTGCGATCGAAGCGCGGGAAGCACGACGAGCTGATCTCGATGCGGATCTGGTGTCCGGCGAGGAAGACGTGGCTCGTGGCCCACAGGTCGATCTCGTAGCGGTAAGCCTGACCCGGGGTCAGGAGGGTGGGGTTGCTGGCTGAATCCCGGTAGCGGGCGCGGATCATGCCGTCCTGCAGGTTCTGAGCGTAGCCGTCCGGGTAGACATCGACGAGCTTGGCGGTGAAGTCGGTGTCGACGGCGGAGGTGGTGGCCCAGAGGGTGACGCGCAGGGGCCCGGTGACCTCGAGGTCCTCGGCGAGGACCTCGCTGGAGTAGACGAGCACATCGTCGCGAACCTCGGCGGGGCGCTGGTCGAAGGCGCCGCGGGCGATGATGAGGTTGTTGCCGCCCAGGCTGGGGACGGGGTCGTTGGGGTCGTAGACGTAGCGGTCGGGGGGCTCTGTGCCGGGCGCCTCGGGGCTAAGGGTGCCGTCGCCGTTGAGGCTGTTCGCGGAGCCGCCGCTGTGCAGGTACCAGGGGGTGTACTCGGTGCGGGCGAGGGGCCATTCCTGCTCGTCGCGCCAGCGGTTCTCGCCCATGACGAAGATGCGAACGGGGGGCTCATCCATGATTCCCGTGTCCTCGCCCTTGAGCCAGTGGCCGAACCAGCGCTTCTGCCACTCCATGAAGTCGATCTCGGCCTCGGGGCCGAAGTTGAGGTCGCCGGTGCCGCCGCTCTCCGGAAGGGAGTAGCCGATGTGTCCCCAGGGGCCGACGAGGAGGCGCTGCTTGCCCCGGGCGTTCGGCCCGCCGAGGGCATTGATGCCCTCGAAGCCGGAGAGGGTGCCCTCCAGGAAGATGTCGTACCAGGAGCCGAAGTGGAGCATGGGCATGTCGACGGTGTGGAAGCCGCGTCGGCAGTTGATCTCGTGCCAGTAGGGGCCGTCGTCGGGGTTTTCGAGGTAGCCGGCGAAGTAGGGAGCGCTGTCCTTCATGCGCTCGATCCAGTCGGTGAGGGGCACGTGCGCATATCCCTCGGGGGTGAGGGGCTGGGCGAAGAAGCCGTGCTCCTCAGGCGGATCGAGGTAGCCCTCAAGGGTGTCCATCTCCTCGCCCGTCAGGCCCTTGCGATCGAGGGTGTTGCGGCCCTTGAGGAGGGAGTAGGGCACCATCCAGCCGTGCTCGAGAGCGCCGCCGGCGTGGCGGGTCCAGCTCTGGCGGTGGTCGGCGGTGCCGGAGACGGGCGCCATCGCCTTCAAGTGCGGCGGGGAGTGGGGGGCGAGCTGGTACTGGTCCGCGCCGAGGTATGACTGGCCGATGGTGCCGATCTGGCCATCGCACCAGGACTGCTCGGCGAGCCATTCGACGGTGTCGTAGCCGTCGGGGCCCTCGTACAGGTGCGGGGTGTACTCGCCCTCGGAGCCGAAGCGCCCGCGGCAGTCCTGGGTGACGTAGGCGTAGCCGAGGGGCAGCCAGAAATCGATGCCGGTGCCTTCGCGGCCGGTGGTTCGCCCGTAAGGGGAACGCGTCAGGAGGGTGGGGAAGGGGCCGGGGCCGGCGGGGCGGAAGATGTCGCACTGCAGCTGCACACCGTCGCGCATCGGGATCATGACGTTCTCTTCGACGGTCACATCCATTCCAAACATCTCGGGCATGGCAGTCCCCCCTTACGGAACGAGGGGAGGGTACACGACCGGAGGGGAGGCCTGCGGGGTCAGGGGGCGGGGGCAGTTCCTTCGATGAACTCGTCCGGCGTGGCCATGAATGTGAGGCGGCATTCGAGGGAGCAGAAGTAGTACCAGCGGCCCTTGTAGAAGCGCTTGGCGCCCGTGCCGCTGGCCCGCTCGGGGGCGCCGCCGGGAACGTAGCCGGTGATGGCGTCGACGTCGCCCTCAGCGACCTCGCGGCCGCAGACGAGGTCTACTGCCAGGGCTGCACCTCGTCGAGCGTTTCGGCGGCGACGCGCAGGCACTCCTCGGTGCTGCCCCAGGCGAGGGCGCGCTCCTTGCCGTGACGGCTGAAGAAGTGGAGGTCGTACTCCTCGGTGTAGCCGATGCCGCCGAAGAGGATGTGGGCCTGCATGGTGACCTCGGTGCCGGCGCGTGAGGCGAGCGCCTTGGCCTTGGCGATCTCGCGGTCGGTGGCGATGCCCTGGTCGACGCACCAGACGGCCCTGTAGGTGAGGAAGCGAGCGGAGAGGGTCTGCGTGGCCATGTTCGCGCAGTGGTGCTGGACGGCCTGGAAGGAGCCGATGGGCCGGCCGAACTGGACGCGCATGCCGACGTATTCGACGGTCATGTCGAGGGCCTGCTGGGCGTTGCCGAGGCACTGAACGGCGCAGAGGGCGCGTCCGGCGCCGCCCAGGAACTGGAGCGCCTCGGCGCCACCAGCGCGACGGGCGGGGGCGCCGTCGTAGGAGCAGTGCGCGAGGGGCGTGCGCGCGATCGTGCTGAGCGACTCGGTCGCGACGCCCTCGCCGGCGGCGTCGACGAGGTAGAGGGCGGGTTCGCCGTCCTCGGTCGCCTCGACGAGGTGATGGGTGACCTCGGCGCCGTAGTCGACGAAGCGGCGCTCGCCGCTGAGGGCGCCGTCGACGACGCGGGGGGAGGCGCCGTTGGCGGGCGTGGCGCTCTGAAGCGCGGGCGCGATCGTGATCGCGCCGCTGATGACGCCGCGGACGACCTCGTCGGCGAGCGCCTCTTCGCCGTGGCGCTCGATGGCGAGGGCGGAGGCGGTCGTCTCGAGGAAGGGGATGACGCAGGCCCGGCGGGTCAGTTCTTCGAGGACGACGGCGGTGTCGGTGAGCTCGCCGCCTTCGCCGCCGTGGGCTTCGGCGAAGGGCAGGGCGAGGAAGCCGGCGCCCGCGAGGTACTCCCAGAGGGCCTGGTCGGCGCCCCCTTCGCGTTCGAGCTCGCGGATGCGATCGAAGGGCACCTCGTTGCCGAGGTAGTCGCGGAGGGACTCGCGGAGAAGTCGCTGGGTTTCGCTGAGGGTGGTGTCCATGTCGTGCTCAGTGACGGGGGAGGCCGAGGCCGCGCCTGGCGATGATGTCGCGCTGGACCTCGTTGGCGCCGCCGCCGAATCGCTGGATGGGGGAGGCGCGGTAGGTGCGTTCGAGCTCGCCGCCAAGGGGAGCGAAGCCGTCGGCCTCTTCCGTGAGGGCGCCCTCGTGGCCGAGCAGGTCCATGGCGACGTTGCTGATGTGGTAGCGCAGCTCGGAGGTCCAGATCTTGGACATGGAGGCCTCCATCGTGGGCGTATCGCCGGAGGCGACGATGGAGGCGTTCGTGAGGACGAGGCCCTCCATGACGTCGAGGTCGAGCTCCAGCTCGACGAGGCGGCGGCGAACGACGTCGTCCTCAAGGAGCTCGGGGCGCTTCTCGCGGATGTGCGCCATGAGGCGGTCGAAGATGTGGCGCAGTCCGCCGCCGGCGCCGATCCAGACGCGCTCGTGGTCGAGGGCGTTGGCGATGATGTACCAGCCCTGGTTGACCTCGCCGATGAGGGCGTCGCTGGGGACGCGCACGTCCTCGAAGAAAACCTCGTTCGTGCGGCCGCCCGACATCGTCATGATGGGGCGCACGGAGATGCCGGGCGTGTCCATCGGCACAATGAAGGTGGAGATGCCGCGGTGTTTGGGAGCGTCGGGGTCGGTGCGGCAGGCGAGCCAGACGTGCGAAGCCGTGTCGGCGGCGCTCGTCCAGAGCTTCTGGCCGTTGATGAGCCAGTCGTCGCCGTCCTTCACGGCGAGGGTCTCGAGGGCGGCGAGGTCGGTGCCGGCGTTGGGCTCGGAGTAGCCGAGGCAGAGGGTGATGTCGTTCGCCCAGATGCCGGGCAGGTACTTCTCGCGCTGCGCTTCGGTGCCGAAGCGGTGGATGGCAGGGCCGACCATGGTGCCGAAGCCGGAGCCGTAGGGGACCTCGCGCTTGGCGAACTCCTCGGTCATGACGAACTGGAACCACTGGGACTTGCCCTCGCCGCCGAGCTCCTCGGGCCAGCACATGCGCACCCAGCCGCGGTCCTCCAGAGCCTCGCGGAGGCGGGTCTGCTCGGGGCCGAGCTGGGCGGCCTCGCCGCGGTTGGCGAGCTCCGTGCGGAGGGCGGGGGTATCGAACTCCTGGAGGAACGCCCGCACCTCCTCGCGGAAGGCTTCGAGCTCCTCGTTCCAGCCGAACTCCATGCTGATCCCTTCGCCGGGCGCTAGTAGCGCCAGGCCCCGGTGCCGGGGAAGCTGTGGTCGATGGCGTCGTGCACGGTCTGCTCGCCCGTGCCGATGATGCGCTTGTGGACGAAGCGCCAGCGGCCGTCGTCCTCGCGGCGGAGGCGCTCCTGGTAGATGCCTCCGCCGGGCGCGACGCCGGGCTTCGGTCCCGTGCCGACCTCCAGGTAGCTGATGACCGTGGCCTCGTCGCCGTCGATCTCGATGTGGACGTTGGTGGTGCTGTGCTTACCCGAGAAGATCCCGCCCTCTTCGAGGCGGCGGTAGAGCTCGCCGATCTTCTCGCGTCCGACGAGCCTGCCCTCGAGCGATTCGCCGTAGCCGCTGATATCGAGGATGGCGTCCTCGGTGAAGAGGGAGATGAGGGTCTCGACTACGTTGGGGATATCGTGCATGAGGAGGTACTCGTAAACGGTCCGGCGCACCCCTTCGACCGCCTCCAGGTATTCGACTCGCGCTTCGAGCTCTTCAATCGTGGCCATCTGTTCCTCCGTGGGCTGCAGGGGCGGTTTCGCCCGCCGGTGATGCTGGTGGAAGACGCATGCTTCACTGCCGCACGCGGCCTGTCAACGTCGGCGCCGAGGAGGTCGCCGGGCACCCCGGTACACGTTGACCGATCGTCTCGCAAAGCGCCATGATGCGCGGGCATTTTTCTTGCAGGGAGGGCCGTTCGATGGTGCTCGAGAACCGCCCCGCCCCAACGCCAACGGGGCGAACCGAAGAGCCCGACATGGGGACGGGCCTTATCGACACAGAACGGTACACATCCCCCGAGTTCGCGAAGCTCGAGTGGGAGCGGATGTGGACGAAGGTCTGGCTGAACGCGGGACCGCTCTCCGACATCCCCGAGGTGGGCGACAACTTCGTCCACGAGATCGGGCGGGAGTCGTTCATCTTCATCCGCACGTCCGAGGACGAGGTGAAGGGCTACTACAACATCTGCCCGCACCGCGGCAGCCGCATTCGCCCGAGCGTGGGCATGGGCCACGCGGAGCAGCTGCAGTGCCCCTTCCACCTCTGGACGTTCGACATCGAGGGCCAGCTGAACACGGTTCCCGACCGGCAGCACTTCGTGAACGGCATTCCCGAGGACAAGCAGCACCTGACCGAGGTTCGCGTGGAGACATGGGCCGGCTGGGTCTGGTTCAACATGGACGACGAGGCGGAGTCGCTGCACGAGTACCTGGGCGTGATGCCCTCGCACCTCGACCCGTACCGGCTGGACCAGTACCACGTGGTGGACGACTACGTGCTGGAGTGGTCGTGCAACTGGAAGTTCGCGGTGGACCAGTTCGCCGAGATCTACCACCTGCCGGCGCTGCACCCGCAGCTGCTGGAGTACTTCGACCACCTGGCGACGCCGCTGGACGTGTACGACGAGGGCAAGCACAGCCGCCAGCTGATCCGCATGGGCCTGCCCGATCCGAGCTGGACGGACGACCTGGCGCAGCGCTTCGGCTACGAGAACCAGGACGAGCTGACCCGCCAGCAGCGCCAGAACCTGGAGGACTGCGGGGTCGATCCGGACACGTTCGACGGAAAGTCGCGCGACTTGCCGCCGTTCCTGGCACAGGCCCGCCGCGAGTGGGGGAAGCGGATCGGCATGGACATGGACCTGCTGGTCGATGAGCAGCTGGTGGACAACTTCCACTACATGATCTTCCCGAACCTGACGTTCAACTTCACCTACGGGTCGTTCCTGTTCTTCCGACCGCGGCCGCATCCGACGGACCCGAACAAGTGCTACTGGGACTACCAGGTGTACGCGCGGGTGCCCGAGGGGGCGCCGCCGCCGCGACGCCCGGCAACGGTATACGGAACGGCGCGGAACCATCCGGAGCTGTTCGAGGCGCTGGAGCAGGACATGGCGCAGGCGCAGATCGTGCAGGAGTCGTACCACTCCAAGGGGTTCAGCGGCATCCTGCTGAACAGCGAGGAGCGGCGCATCCGGGCGATGCACTACGCGCTGGATAACTACCTCTACGGTCCCGACCGCTAGGCGGTCCGGAGACAGTCGACCCCAAAAGGAGACGAGGGCAGATGGCACATCCAACGGACGCAACGGCGCCGGCCGCCGGCATGGTCAACATCCTCAGCGTGATCCGGCGCTACCGGCTGCGGGACTTCCCGCGACGGTTCAGCCCGGACGACCTGCACCACGTGGGGATCCCCTTCATCGACGTGGACCGCACGATGCACGCCCTGAAGCTGCTGGACCTGCTGACGCCCAACGAGACGCCGACCGAGCGGTTCCAGAAGATCCAGGACTGCGAGTCGGAGGAGGAGTACCACGCGGCGCTCGAGGAGCTGCTGCGGGACGTCTACGAGCCGGTCTTCGAGATGGTCCCGGACCCGGCAAAGGCGAGCGACATCAAGTTGCGCTCGGTCTTCCGCGAGTACGAGCCGCCGGAGGAGCGTGAACGCATGATCGCCCTGTTCCGCGCGCTCTGCGCGGAGGCGGGCATGATCGACCAGGCTTCGGGGCTGATCCCGCCGATCCTGGGTACGTCGTCACGCAACCGGCAGGTGATGCAGCAATACCAGAAGTCGGAATCGTAGTCGCAGGCGGTGGCGACCGGGGAAGGCGACACGGCTGACGGGGCCCTGAGCGACCTGCGCGTCGTCGAGTACGCGCAGGGAGTGACAGGGCCGTTCTGCGGGAAGGCGTTCGCCGACCTGGGCGCGGACGTGGTGAAGGTCGAGCCCCCCGGGGGAGACCGCAGCCGGACACACGGTCCCTTCCCGAACGACGAGCCGCATCCCGAGAAGAGCGGGCGCTTCCTCTACCTGAACACGAACAAGCGCGGGGTCACCCTCGACATCGAGGACGAGGCGGGTCGGGAGCTGCTGCGCGAGCTGGCGGCGAGCGCCGACATCTTCATCGCCGACCTGCCGCCCACGGCCTACGGGGAGCTCGGGCTCGACTACGAGACGCTGAGCGCGCGGAACGCGGGCCTGATCATGGTCTGCGCGAGCCCGTTCGGGCTCACGGGGCCGTACCGCGACTACCAGGGTTCCGCCTTCACGGCCTTCCACATCGGGGGCATGGGGCGGGAGACGCCATACAACGAGATCACGGATTCGGAGGCGTTCCCGCCACTCGTCGACGGCGGCGACCAGGGCGACTACCTGACGGGCTGGACGGCGGCGATCATGGCGCTGATCGCGGTCTTCCACCGGAGCACGTACGGCACGGGTCAGCTGCTTGATGTCTCGGCGATGGAGTCGGTGGCGGCGATGACGCGCATGCCCATCGCGAGCATCGGCTACGGACACGAGCCGAAGATCTCGCGGGAGAAGGCGAACTTCCCCTGGGTGATGCCGTGCAAGGACGGGCACGTCTCCTTCGCGCCGTTCCTGATGGACCACTGGTGGCGCGCGGTCGTCGACATGATGGGCAGCCCGGACTGGGCCGTGAGCGAAGCGTTCGCGACGACGATGGGTCGGGTCCAGAACGCGGACGTGGTCGAGCCGCTGACGGTCGAGTGGCTGATGGAGCACACGAAGCAGGAGATCTACGAGATGGCGCTCACCCGCAACGTAGCCTGCTTCCCGGTGAACACGATGGAAGAGGTGCTCAATTCGCGGCAGTACGCGGCGCGCGACTTCTTCGTCGACGTGGAGCACCCGGAGGCGGGGACGCAGCGGCAGCCGGGGGCGGCAGGCATTTACTCGAGCACGCCCTGGGCCGTGCGGCGGCCCGCCCCGCTGCTCGGGGAGCACACGCGGGACGTGGTTTGCGGGGAGCTGGGCCGGTCGGAGGAGGAGCTGGCGGCGTCTGGGGCCACGGGGGAGGCGTCGGGATGAACAACCGTCCGCTGGAAGGCGTTCGCGTGGCCGACTTCGGCTGGATCCTGGCGGGGCCGTACGCGACGGCGTGGTTGGGGAGCCTGGGGGCGGAGGTGATCCGGATCGAGTCGCAGAGCCGGCTCGACTTCCACCGGCAGAACCTGGGAGCGGGGGCGGACGGGGAGCCGGGCATCAACCGCGGGGCGGTGTTCAACTCGCTCAACTTCAGCCGCAAGAGCCTGCGGCTGAACCTCTCGACACCGCGCGGCCTCGAGCTGGCAAAGGACCTCGTGCGGCAGAGCGACATCGTGATGGAGAACTACGCAGCGGGCGTGATGGAGAAGATGGGGCTCGGGTACGAAACGCTGAAGGCGATCAACCCGGGCATCGTCATGATCGCGACCTCGCCGCTGGGGCAGGTGGGGCCGGACCACGCGGCCACGGGGTGGGGTCCGAACGTGCAGGCGTACGCGGGCCTGCCGCACCTGACGGGCTACGAGGGCGGGGCGCCCTCGGGGCTGGGCGGCCTCTACCCGGACTTCATGATTGGGACGGTGATGGCGTTCACGGCGCTCTCGGCGCTGCACGCGCGCAACCGCACGGGCGAGGGGCAGTACGTGGACCTCTCGATGGCGGCCATCGTCTCGACGATGATCCCGGAGGGGATCATGGAGTTCGCCATGAACGGGCGGGAGCCGCCGCGTCCGGGAAACCGCTCGCCGCAGAAGGCGCCCCGGGGCGTCTACCGCTGCTCCGGCGACGACAAATGGGCCTCTATCGAGGTGGAGAGCGACGAGGCGTGGCAGGGGCTGGCGAGCGCGATCGGCAGGCCCGAGTGGGTCGGCGACGAGCGCTTCGCGAGCGCGGAGGGGCGGCGCGGCACTCACGATGAGATCGACGCGGCGATCACGGCCTGGACGCGGGAGCGGTCGCACTACGACGTGATGCACACGCTGCAGGCGGCAGGCGTCGCGGCGACGCCCTGCCTCGACCCACACGAGCTGCTTGAGGACGAGGGCATGGCCGACCGCGACCTGTACGTGGAGATGGACCACCCCGAGGTGGGTCCCCGCACGATCGCGGGGCTACCGGGACGCTACAGCGACATCGAGACGTACGACTACGGTCCGGCGCCGCTCTTCGGGCAGCACAGCGAGGAGGTCTGCACGGGCCTGCTGGGGCTGAGCACGGAGGAGTACGAGCAGCTGGTGGCGGAAGAGGTCATCTGGTAGGTCGAGTCAGGATGGCAGCGACGGAACCGTACTCCTCCCCTTCGAGGGCCCGTAACGGATGGACGATGTCCCACTGTGTTCCCAGCTTGCTGGCCCAGCGACCGTCCTCTCGCTGAACCGCGATGTGCAACGTGCGGGCGCCCTTCGCGAACAGCGCCACCTTTGAACTGCCTTCGACAGACTCCTCGCCATCGGCAACGGTGAAGCCCAGGGTGGCCAGCATGCCTGCAAAGGCTTCCACAGTCTCAGCGGGTGAAGCATCGGCGGGCCAGTAGGCACCTGAGGCAGGAAGGCGGAGGGGCCACCACCAGCGGTGGACTTCGCCCAGGGCGAACGCAACGCAGTTGTAGGTCGCGTCCTGCGGACTCGCAATCTCCCAAGCCACACCCGAGAGGCCGGGGAACACGAGCTCCAGCTCTTCCTCAGGCAGTGGCTGCACGGAGCGGGATCAGTCCCTTGGCGCGACCCCAGCGCAGCCAGGCGTTCGCCATTGCCTCGACCTTGCCCGCTTCATCCGGATCAACAGGATCTTCGCCCGAGATAGCGCCAAGCGCCCAGAACCAATGCTCGGTCTGCCTGCCCAGGCGGTCGAGAATGAACGGAAGGGCTTCCGGACCCATGCCGATGATCTGCTGATAGGCAGGGTGCATCGCTATCTCAGTCGAAGACGACTGGAAGCGGGTTTCGTGTGCCCACTCATCGGCAAGCGCATCGAAACGCGCGCGGAGGGCCTTCCGTTCCTGTTGCGTCATCACGTGACCTCTGCCTGCGACAACTACAAATAGTCTAGCGCCCCGTGAACTCCGGCGGGCGGCGCTCGACGAAGGCCTTGCGGGCTTCGGCGGCGTCCTCGGTCTTCGTGAGGATGGCGGTGCGGGTCTGCTCGAAACGGTAGCCGTTCTTCACGTCCATGTTCTCGATCATGTGAAGGCTCTCCTTGGCGAGCCGGATGCCGAGGGGCATCTTGGACGCGATCAGGCGGGCGTCCTCCATGGCGGCCTCCATGAGCTGGTCGTGAGGCACGACCTTCACGACCATGCCGAGCTCAAGCGCCTCGTGCGCACTGAGGCGTTCGGCGGTGTAGTGGAGGCGGCGCACCAGGCCCCAGTTGGTCAGGAGCCGCATGAAGTGGCGGGCGCCGCCGAGCAGGCCGACATCGATCTCGGGGAGACCGAAGGTCGCCTTCTCCGAGGCGATGAGGTAGTCGCAGGAGGCGGCGAGGGCGAGGCCGCCGCCGAGGGCGGGGCCGTTGATGGCGCCGATGACGGGCACGGCGCACTCCTGGATCGAGTAGAGCATCTCGCGCATGCGGCGGTTGCCGGTGCCGCTGGGGGGCGGGGGCGCGTCGGGGTCGCGGTTCGCGCGGGCCTTGATGTCGGCGCCCGCGCAGAAGGCACGGTCGCCGGTGGCCGTGAGCACGGCCACGCGCACGTCGAGGTTGTCGGAAAGGGAATCGAAGATGCCCATGACGTCCCAGTCGGGCGCGAGGGCGTTCACCGGGGGGTTGTCCAGCGTCACGACGGCGATGTGGTCCTTGATGTCGACGGAAATGGGCATGTCGTGCTCCTGCGAGGCGGGGGGCTAGGCCCCTTCGAAGGCGGCCTTGATGCGGGCGTACTTCTTGAGCTGCGGGATGACGTCGGTGGGCGTGCCGATGTGAAGCCACATGATGAGCCGGTCGAAGCCCATCTCGATGAGGCTCTCGGCGTGCTTCTCGTCGGTGACCGGGCCGAGCACGTTGAGGTCGATGGTGTCCATCGAGCGGCCCTTCTCGTCGGCGATGCGGCGGATGCGCTCGATGCCCTCACGGAGCATGTCGGGCGTCCCGGGGGGAGCGAGCCAGCCGTCGCAGTACTCGACCACGCGGCGGTGGGCGGGCTTCGAGTTCGTGCCGAGGAGGAAGGGCGGGCCGCCACGCCGCATCGGCTTCATGTCCATCCAGCACTTGTCGAAGTCGACGAACTCGCCGTGGTACTCGCACTCCTTCTTCGTCCAGAGCACGCGCATGGCCTCGATGCGTTCGCGCGCGATCTGCCAGCGGTGCTCGAAGGGGATGCCGTGGTCTGCCATCTCGTCGGGGAACCAGCCGCCGCCGAAGCCGATCGAGAGGCGTCCTTGCGAGATGCGGTCGAGGGACGCGAGCTCGCGGGCGAAGGTGATGACGTCGTGCTGGTTGATGAGCGAGATGGCCGTGCCGAAGTTGAGCTCGCTGGTGACGGCGGCAGCGTTGGCGATGGCAATGAAGGGGTCGTAGAGGCTGATGTACTCCTCGGCGAAGGTGAACGTGTCGGAATCAGAGGGGCGGCCGTAGGGGCGGATGCCCTCGCGGTTGAGGGTGACGGTTCCGTAGCGGTCGGGGGGCTCGCCATTCCAGCGGCGCATGGGGATGTGGGTGTGCTCGGGGAAGTAGAGTGACTCGAAGCCGAGGTCCTCGGCAGCGATCGCGAGCTCCGCGGGCTGCATCGTGTTTGCCGTGCAGAACATGAACACACCGAAGTTGACCACCGAATACCTCCTGCGCCACCGGACGCCGTCGCGTGCTCGACCCGACCGGCTCCGGCGAACCTTACAGCACAGCCGGTTCGATTGACGGGCGGGGGGCGACCTGCGAGCATCGCGCTCCCCGGCGGGGACAGTCCGGTCTCTGCCGAAGCAGCATGACGAAAGAGGCAAGGAATGCTCTCAGCGGAAGACAGACTGGCGATCATGGACCTGAGTGCGAGGTACTGCCACGCGACGGATTCGCACAACGCGGAGGCGTGGGCGGACACCTTCACAGCGGACGGTGCGATCGAGGCGCCGCAGGGGGTCTCGCAGGGCCGGGACGCCCTCATCCAGTTTTCCCAGGGTGTGAACACGAACATGCCGACGGTGCGGCACCACGTGAGCAACCTCGTGATCGACGGCGACGGCGACAGCGCCACGATGAGCTCGTACCTGAACCTGATCAACACGGACGGGAACGCGACCGTCTTCACCGCGATGTACGAGGACCAGCTCTCGCGCGTCGACGGCGAGTGGAAGTTCGCTCACCGCAAGATCGTCGTCTAGCGCGGGCTCCGGCGGAGCCGGAACCGGCGATGACCAGCAGGAACGAAGAACCGCACGAGCGCGCGGGAGGCGGAGCATGGATGTCGGGTTGATGGTCGAGGGCCAGCACGGCCTGAACTGGCAGAACTGGCGGCGCATGCTCGCGACGGCGGAGCGGCTGGGGTTCCCGACGGTGTTCCGCTCGGACCACTTCTTCATGCTGCCGACGCACCAGCAGGACAGCCTCGACCCGTACCTCTCGTTCACGCTGGCGGCGGCGGAGACGGAGTCCATCCGCTTCGGTCCGCTGGTGACGCCGATTACGTTCCGTCACCCATCGAACCTGGGGCGCATGGCGGCGCAGATCGACCTGCTCAGCGGGGGGCGCTTCGTGATGGGGATCGGCGCGGGCTGGAACGTGGGCGAGCACGCCGCCTACGGGCTCGACTTCCCACCCACGAAGGAGCGCTTCGACCGGCTCACCGAGGCGATCGAGGTGATGAAGGCGCTCTGGGCGGACGGGCCAGCCTCGTACGAGGGGACCCACTACCGGCTCGAGGGGGTGAACGCGCTGCCCAAGCCCGAGTCGGGACGGCCACCGATCCTGATCGGTGGCAGCGGGGAGCGGCGGACGCTGCGGCTTGTGGCGGAGTTCGCGGACGAGTGGAACACGCCCGCCATGCCGCTCGACGACTACCGCCACAAGTGCGAGGTGCTGGAGCGGCACTGCGAGGCGGTGGGGCGCGACCCGGCCAGCATCAAGCGTTCGATGATGAGCTTCGGCCTGGTGGGGCCGAACGAGGCCGCGATCCAGCGCATCGGGGCCGTGCTCACGAGCAAGGGTCTGGGCGGGGCCGCCGCCGGGCCCGCAGCGACGGTGGGAGGAACGACGGACGAAGTCATCGACACGCTCGGGCGGCTGGGGGAGATGGGGCTGGACGAGATCGAGTTCCAGCAGTTCGATTTCGACTCCGACGAGGTGCCTGAGTACCTCGCCGCCGAGGTGGCGGGGCCGGCGCGTAACCTGTAGCGCGAAGCGGGGTACGGAACGGTGACGCTACTCGGAGAGCTGGAGGCAAGGCTGGAGGAGTCGGGCGGCGAGGGTGTGCTGGGCTTCCTGGAGGAGCGGCTGGGGGACGAGGCAGCGATGGGGACGGAGCTGGAGGACGCGGAGGCGGCGATCGAGGCGGCGGAGGTGGCGGAGGAGCGTTCGGAGTCGTGGATGATGGACGCGTTCGAGCGGTTCCCGATCGTGAACGCGCAGACGTTCCCGCACAGCTCGCACGTGGATCCGCGGGCGCACGCCGTGCTGGCGACGCACCGGCTAGCGCAGGGTTCGGGGCTCTACCTGCCTTCCGAGCTGCGGGCGATGCACGAGCGTGACGAGGTGTCGCGGGCGTGGCAGGCCCGCGAGGGCCTGCGCTTCCGCGTGTTCGCCACGATGATGCGGGCGGTAGGCGAGGCGATGGTGGAGGGCGGCGTGGGGGCCGCCGCCTACGTCTCGACCTGCCAGGAGACGGCGAAGGCGCTGGGCGGCATCGAGATCGCGGCGCCGCAGGCCTAGGCGATCAGCTTATCGAGGTCCTCGCGCATCTTCTCCATGGCGGAGGGAACGTCCTCGTCCTGGAGATTCCCGAGGAAGTCCTCGCGGCCCATCATCAGGCGAGTGACGCCGATCTCCTCGAGCTGGCCGAGGGGCATGCGGGAGAGGACCGCCGTGCTGCACTGGATCTGGGGCCTGGGCTTGCCCTGCTCCTCGGCCAACCGCTGGAGCTTGGCCGCTTCGTCGGCGAACTCCTCGATGGGGGTGAAGCGGCCGCGCAGGTCCTCGGTGAAGCGCATGTGGATAGCGGGCATCCAGCCGTCGCAGTAGTTGACGACGCGGTTGAGGACGGTCGGGCCGGCGCCGCCGAGGATGATGGGCGGGTGGGGGTCCTGCACGGGCTTGGGCCACTGCCAGGTGGGGGGGAAATCGACCAGGCGGCCGTGGTACTCGGCAACCTCGTTCGTCCAGAGGGTCTTCATGGCCTCAACCTTCTCGCGCATGAGGCGGAAGCGGGTGTAGGGGTCGACGCCGTGCGCCTCCATCTCCTCGATGTTCCAGCCGGCGCCGATGCCGAAGACGACGCGCCCGTTCGAGATCTGGTCGAGCGTGGCGACTTCCTTAGCGGTGTGGATGGTGTCGCGCTGGGGGACGAGGGCGAGGCTGGTGATGACCTTGATCTTCTCCGTGACGGCGGCGGCCGCGGCCAGCGAGACGAAGGGGTCGAACATGCTCTTGTAGCCCATGGGCGTCTCCGCCGCGAGGGGGAAGTCCGTGGCGAGGGGCATGTGCGAGTGCTCGGGTACCCCGAGGCACTCGAACCCGACGCGCTCGGCCTCGCGGGCAACGTTGACGATGCTCGCGTTGAAGTGCATGGGGGCGTAGTTCAGGCCGAACTCCATGGGTGACCTCCCGGTTTCTGGTGGCGGAGTGGACGGTGGCCGCTAGCCGGTCAGGGCGTCGACGCGCTCGCGGGCCTGCTCGAGGGCGGGCCGGACGCCGTCGTCGTCAACGGCATCGAGACCGCCTCCGCCGACGCCCACCATGAGACGGGTGACGCCGATCTCCTCGAGCTGCCCGAGGGGGATGCGCGTCAGGATCTCGGAGCCGCACTGGATGTGGGGGCGGGGGCGGCCCCGCTCCTCGGCCATCCGCTGCAGCTTCGCCACTTCGTCGGGGAACTCCTCGACGGGGGTGAACCGACCGCGCAGGTCCTCGGTGAAGTTCATGTGGACGGCGGGGAGCCACCCCTCGCAGTAGTTGACAACGCGGTTGAGGACGTTGGGGCCGGCGCCGCCCATGAGGATGGGCGGGTGGGGGTCCTGCACGGGCTTGGGCCACTGCCAGGTGGGCGGGACTTCGACGTGGCGGCCGTGGTACTCGGCCACCTCGTTCGTCCAGAGGGTCTTGATGGCCTCGACCTTCTCGCGCATCACACGGAAGCGGGTCTTCGGGTCGGTGCCGTGCGCCTCCATCTCCTCCTCGTTCCATCCGGCGCCGATGCCCAGAACGACGCGTCCGTTGGATATCTGGTCCAGGGTGGCGACTTCCTTGGCGGTGTGGATGGGGTCGCGCTGGGGGATGAGGGCGATGGAGGTGCCGAGCCTCAGGTTCTCGGTGACGGCAGCGGCGGCGGCGAGCGCGACGAAGGGGTCGTACATGCTCTTGTAGATCATGGGCGTCTCGGGGGCGAGCGGGAAATCCGTCGCGAGCGGCATGTGCGAGTGTTCGGGAACGAAGAGCGACTCAAACCCGAGGCGCTCGGCCTCGCGGGCGACAACGACGGGGCTCGCGTTGTAGTGCGTCGGGGCGTAGCTCACGCCGAATTCCACATGGACCTCCTGGGTGGCGGGCAGGGGAACCCCACGCCCGGATGCAGCGCGCCTAGCCTACCGGTTCGCGACCCCAGCCGCGCCGCGGGCTCAGGGGGATGGTTCCCAGATCATGCCGCGGGGGTTGAAGGCGGCCCAGGCGAACCAGAAGGGCGTGCCGTGGTTGACGGGCGCCAGGCGCGACCCTGCGAGGGGGCCGTCGAGGGCGAGGCCCGTCACATCCCAGGTCGAGCCGGTCTGGTCGTCCTCGAAGCGGCCGGGGGCCACGACCGTAAAGGTGAGGGCCCGGCCATCGACCTCGGCGAAGTAGGCGGCGGCGCTGCCGATGTCGCGGGAGGCCGCGATCTCGAAGTCATCGAGGGGGGACAGCGTCCCGGGCGCCCAGAAGACCACGACCTCGGTTCCGGCGAGGTCGACGGTCGCGAGTGCAAGCTCGGTGAGCGTCGACAAGGGGACGGCGATGGCGGTCTCTTCAGCGGAGAGGGCCACGACGCGTTCGAGAGCGGGGAGGCGGGAGTCGGGCCGCCGTTGGAAATAGCGGGAGAGACCGCCGCTGTCATAGTTGGGGAAGGGGTTTGTGCCGTAACGGAAGTTGAAGTCGGTCTCCTCGGTGAGGATGTCGGCATCGGGGAAGGATCGCTTGAAGTCGGCGAAGGAGAGGACGCTCATGGGGAGCGCGCGGAGATAGACGCCGGCGTGGCGTCCGACGATGCCCTCGCCGGTGGCCTGCTGCCACCAGGTCTCGGTCTGGCGGTCCCACATGATGAGGTCGGAGTGGCGCAGGTTGCCGGAGACGCCGAAGTCGAGCACCTCGCCGTCGACGCGGCGGTCGAATGCGAGAACGGTGTTGCAGAGCGGGCAGAAGGAGGCGATGACGGGCACGCCGTCGACGACGTCGTTGACGATCTCGTGGAAGGTGAGCACGTGGAGGGGGTAGCCGCGGACGACCTCGCCGACGCGCAGCACGCCAATGGGCAGGTTCCCGGCGTAGTCGACCTCGTCGAGGGGGGCGAAGCGGGCGACCCCGTAGGGTCCGTCGGTGGAGACGGCGCCGGGGGCGTCGAGGGCGACGATGCAGTCGCGGGCACCGCAGCCGCGGATGATCTGGCCGAAGGGCACGGTGTGGCGGGACCAGTCCTGGTCGGGCCAGTCGCGGCAGAAGTCGGGGGGCAGGCGGACGATATCAACGTGGCCGGAGGGGTCGGTGTGGTGGGCGTAGGGGCACTCGACCTCGTCAGGCTCGGCAGGCGCCGCCGCGGGGGTGGGCGTGGGGACGGGGGTTGCGGGCGTTGGGGTGGCGGCGTCGGGAGTTGGGGTGGCAGCGTCGGGGGTTGCAGGGGTCTCGGGAATTGCGGGGGAATCGTTCCCGCAGGCAGCGGCGAGAACGAGGACGGTCGCGATGAACGGCAGGGCGAGGCGGTTCACCCGGACGATGCTACCGCTCTGGCGGAATCGAGTATGCGAAGGAGGTAAAGAAAGGCCCGCCCCAGCGGGCGGGCCTTCTGTGCTGGTCGAACGCCCGGAGGCGCCCAGGTGGCGAAGGGCCTAGGTCTCGTCGATCCACATGGACTCGCGACGGAAGGCGTAGGCGTTGAGCCAGTCGTTGAGGCCGAAGTCCCGCAGGCGGGAGCTGAAGCCGTAGTACGACACGGAGCTGATGGGGAGCCCCCAGTTGCACCAGTGGTTATCGAGGATCCAGCGCTGGACATCCGTGAGGATCTCGGCGCGGGCCTCGACGTCGCTCTCGGCTTCCTGCGCCTCCAGCATCCCGATAAGGGTGACCGAGTCCTCGGCGATCTCCTTGCGGGGTGAGTCGGCACGGTGGTTGAAGGCGACGTACCCGTAGACGCGGGGGTCGTAGTTGATGAGGTGGCTGTCGTTGGGGAGACCAGTGGTACCGCCGCTATCGCCGGTGCCGTAACTGAGGATGTCCCAGTCCTTCACATCCGAGCTCTGGTCGTTTGCGCGAGCCGCCCAGCTGTTGATGTCGACCGCCTCGACTTCGGTCTCGATGCCGAGCGAGGTGGCGATGGACTGCGCGACGAAGTCGCTGATCTCCTGCTGGAGAGGCGGACCTGTGTACTGGAAGACCTTGAGCTTCTCGATGGGGTGGATGAAGTCCGCCGCCGCCCAGAGGGCCCTGGCCTCTTGCGGGTCGTGGCGGTACCAGGTGGCCAGCTCTTGCTGGCTCAGCTTCTGGTAGTGGGGAAGGAGATCCGAAATGGGAGCGGCCAGCTGGCCGCCGCGCGGGCGAATGGCCGCGATGAAGCCCTCGTAGTCGAACGCCTTCTGGAGCGCCTGGCGGGAGCGCTTGTCGTGGAACTTGCCGCCGTCCATGCCCTGGGAGGCACGCCCGCCGGCGGGGACTTCGTACACCTTGACGTGGTCCTGACCGTCGAACTCGGGGAGCTCGAGGGGGTCGACCGACGAGAAGACGTCGAGGTCACCAGCGAGGAAGGAGGCCTTGGCCGCCGTCGTGTCGGGGATGATGCGCGTCTCCCACGCGTCGATGTAGGGCCCGTCCTCGACGAAGCCGTCGTCCGCCGGGGTGTGCTTGTGGTAGTCGGCCCAGCGCTCCAGCCGGGTGCCGGTGGCAGTTCGGCTGACAAGCCTGTAGGGGCCGCTCGTCGTGCCTTCGGGCAGGTCGTGGATGCTGTACATGTCTTCCGTCGTGCCGTCGGCCAGCTCGACCGAACTCTCGAACTTCCCGTGTTCCTCGACCATGCGGGGGTTGATGAAGGAGTAGTAGTGGCGTGCACGGTAGACGGTCGCGTCGGCGTTGGGGCGGCTCCAGTGCTCGACGATGGTGTTCTCGTCCGCCGCCTCGAATTCGTCGACGAAGTCGAACCCGGAGCTGGTGACGTGCGTACCACCCAGAGCCAGATACAGCTTGGGGAGGCGACCAAAGCTGAAGGCCACGGCCTCCGAGGTAACGGGGTCGCCGTTGTGGAACTGCATGCCCGGGCGGAGGCTCCACACGAGGGTCGTGGGGTCCACCTGCTCGAAGCCGGTCATCCCATCCATCGCGAAGAGGTTCTTCGTGGGCTGGTAGGTGTACGGCTGGGTCATGGTGGCATGGGTCACTTCGGTGTTGAGCACGTGGAAGATGCCCGGGTCCATGCCGGCGTCCTCGCCGGTCTTCCACCACTTGAGCGTGCCGCCGTGCTTGTCGGCAGGGGCCTCGGTGGCCGCGGCAGCCTGCTCCTCGGCAGCGGCCTCGGTGGCCGCAGCGGCCTGCTCTTCGGCAGCAGCCTCAGTGGCGGCAGCGGCAGCCTGCGTCGCGGCGGCAGCCTGGGTGGCCGCGGGCGCAGCCGCGTCGTCGTCGTCATCGTCATCGCCGCAACCCGCGAGGATTGCGGCGGAGCCGGCCGCGGCAACGCCGCTGCCAACAAGGAAACTGCGACGGCTCAGCGGCCGGCGGCGGAGTCTCTGCCAATAGTTCTCGTTGTCACGCATGGAGACCGATCCCTCCCCAGATTTGGGGTTGCCCCAGTATACCCAGTGGCGACCGTACGCAAGAACAAGGCCCGCCCCGGGGGGCGGGCCTTGCTGTGCTGGTCGAGCGCCGGAGGCGCCCGGTGGCCGGAAGGGTTAGGACTCCTGGAGCCACATGGACTCGCGGCGCCGGTCGTAGAAGTTCAACCAGTCCGCGATGCCCTGGTCCTGCAGCCTCGAGCTGAAGCCGTAGTAGGAGACCGTGCTGTTGGGCAGCTTCCAGTTGCACCAGTGATTGTCGAGGATCCAGCGCTGGACCTCGGTGAGCAGCTCGGCCCGGGCCTCGACGTCCGTCTCGGCCTCCTGGGCGTTCAGCATTTCGGAGATCGTGACCGAGCCCTCGGCGATCTCCTTGCGTGACGACTCCGCGTAGTGGTTGAAGGCGTTGAAGCCGTAGGCTCGCGGGTCGTAGTGGATGAGGTGGGTGTCGTTGGGCACGCCCGTCGTCCCACCGCTGGTGCCGGTACCGTAGCTGAGGATCTCCCAGTCCTTGACCGGCTCGTCGCGGTTGACGGCGCGAGCCGCCCAGGTGTTGACGTCGACGGCTTCGACTTCCGTCTCGATGTCGAGCGCCTTCGCCAGGGTCTGCGCCATGAAGTCGCTGATCTCGTGCATCAGCGGATCTCCGGTCGACTGGAAGACCTTGATCTTGTCGACGGGCACCTCGAAGTCGGCAGCCGCCCAGAGCTGGCGGGCTTCCTGCGGGTCGTAGCGAAGCCACTGCTTGAGATCCTCCTGGCCCAGCTTCTGGTAGGCCGAGAGGAGGTCGGAGATAGGAGCGGCGTAGGCGCCGCCGAGGGGGCGGATGGCCGCGATGAAGCCCTCGTAGTCGAAGGCCTTCTGCAGTGCCTGCCGCGAGCGCTTGTCGTGGAACTTGCCACCGTCCATGCCCTGCCCGGCGAAGCCGCCGGCAGGCAGCTCGACGATTTTGACATGGTCCTGGCCGTCGAACTCGGGAAGCTCGAGCGGGTCCACGCCGGCGTAGACATCAAGGTCGCCTGCGAGGAAGGCGGCCTTGGCGGCCACGTTGTCGGGGATGATGCGTGTCTCCCAGGCATCGATGTAGGGGCCGTCCTCGACGAATCCATCGTCCGCCGGGCTGTGCTTGTGGTAGTCGGGCCAGCGCTCCACGCGCGTGCCGGTCGTGTCCCGCTTCGTGAGCGTGTAGGGACCGCTTCCGGACCCGGGGGGAAGCGTCTGGATGCTGTAGATGTCCTCGATCGTCCCATCGGGATGCTCGTAGGAGCCCTCGAACTTGCCGTGCTCATCGACCATGCGGGGGTTGATGAACGAGTAGTAGTGACGGGCCCGATACACCGGCGCGTCCGCGTTGGGGCGGTTCCAGTGCTCCGTGACCGTCAACTCGTCCGAGGGTTCGAAGCTGTCGACGAAGACGAAGCCGGTTCGCGTGGTGTGCGTCCCATCCAGCGCGCGGTACAGCTTCTCCAGGCGGCCGAAGCTGAAGGCCACGGCCTCGGAGTCGACGGCATCGCCGTTGTGGAACTTCATGCCGGGGCGGATGCTCCACACGAAGGTCGTCGGATCGACCTGCTCGAAGCCCACCATGCCGTCCATCGCGAACAGGTTCTTGGTGGGCTGGTAGGTGTAGGGCTGAGTCAACGTCGAGTACAGAACCTCGGTGTTGGCAACGTGGAACACGCCGGGGTCGAGACCCGCGTCCTCCTCTGTCTTCCACATCTTGAGGGTGCCGCCGCGCTTGTGGGAGTCGTCCGCCGCAGCAGCGGCAGCCTCGGTGGCGGCAGCCGTCGCAGCGGCGGCAGCTTCGGTCGCTGCCTCAGTGGCGGCGGCGGCAGCTTCGGTCGCGGCAGCCTCGGTAGCGGCGGCTGCCTGGGTGGCGGCGGCGGCGGGCTCGTCATCATCGTCGTCGTCGCCGCAACCCGCGAGGATGGCGGCAGAGCCAGCCGCAGCGACGCTGCTGCCGACAAGGAAACTGCGCCGGCTCACCGGCCGGCGGCGGAGCCTCTGCCAATAGTTCTCGTTATCGCGCACTCAGATACCCCTCCCCAGGAATTTGGGATTGGCACAGTATACGCACCGGCGCAAGGGGGTAGAGGCCCAAAGGAAAGGGCCCGCCCAAATGGGCGGGCCCTCTGCTGGCCAGTTGGGACGCTCAGCGAGCGCCCTGCTGGAAAGAACGATTACCCCTTCTGGAGCCACATGGACTCGCGGCGCCGGTCGTAGAAGTTGAGCCAGTCCGCGACTCCCTGGTCCTGCAGCCTCGCGCTGAAGCCGTAGTAGGACACGGAGCTGATGGGCAAACCCCAGTTGCACCAGTGGTTGTCCAGGATCCAGCTCTGGAGCTCGGTGAGGAGGACAGCACGGGCCTCGGGATCGGTCTCGGCTTCCTGGGCGTTCAACATGTCGATGATCGTCGCGGAACCCTCGGCAATCTCGGGGCGCGGCGACTCGAGGTAATGGTTGAACGCATTGAAGCCGTAGGCGCGCGGGTCGTAGTGGATGAGGCTTGAGTCGTTGGGGACACCCGTCGTGCCACCGGCAGCGCCGTCGCCGTAGCTGAGAATCTCCCAGTCCTTGATGTCGGTGCTGCGGTCGACTGCGCGGGCCGCCCAGGAGTTGCCGTCAACGGCCTCGACCTCGGCGGTAATGCCGATGGGTCCGAGCGCCTTCTCCAGCGACTGCGCCATGAAGTCGCTGATCTCATGCTGCAGGGGCGAGCCCGTCGGCATGAACACCTTGATGTTGTCGACGGGAACGACGAAGTCCGCCGCCTGCCAGAGGGCCTGCGCCTCAGCGGGATCGAAGCGAAGCCACTGCTGGAGGTCCGACTGGCTGAGCTTCTGGTACGCCGGCAGAAGATCAGTAATCGGGGCCGCGTACTTGCCGCCGAGCGGGCGGATGGCGGCAATGAAGCCCTCGTAGTCGAAGGCCTTCTGCAGCGCCTGTCGCGCGCGCTTGTCGTGGAACTTGCCGCCGTCCATGCCCTGCGAGGAGCGGCCACCGGCGGGAAGCTCAACGATGTTGATGTGGTCGAGG
Organism: Chloroflexota bacterium; assembly: GCA_026702615.1. GTDB lineage: Bacteria > Chloroflexota > Dehalococcoidia > Tepidiformales > Tepidiformaceae > UBA2991. Next base: position 265,133 of record JAPPBY010000033.1, read on the forward strand.
CCGTCGAACTCGGGAAGCTCCAGCGGGTCGACAGGGGCAAACACGTCAAGGTCGCTCGCCAGGAACGCGGCCTTGGCTGCGGTCTGGTCGGGGATGACGCGCGTCTCCCAGGTGTCGATGTAGGGCCCGTCCTCGACGAAGCCGTCGTCCGCCGGAGTGTGCTTGTGGTAATCCGGCCAGCGCTCAAGGCGGGTTCCGGTGGCATCCCGCTTCACCATCGTGAAAGGACCGCTGCCCGAGCCGTGCGGGAGCTCCTGCACGCTGTACACGTCCTCGACGGTGCCATCGGCATGCTCGTAGGAACCCTCGAACTTGCCGAACTCATCGACGACGCGCGGGTTCAGGAAGGAGTAGTAGTGGCGCGCGCGGTACACGGGAGCGTCCGCGTTCGGCCGCGCCCAGTGCTCGGTCACCGTCAGGTCGTCGGTCGGCTCGAAGCTGTCGACGAAGGCGAAGCCGGTGCGCGTCGTATGCGTCCCGTCCAGCGCCCGGTAGAGCTTCTCGAGGCGGCCAAAGCTGAAGGCCACGGCCTCGGAGTCGACGGGGTCGCCATTGTGGAACTTCATGCCGGGGCGGATGCTCCACACGAAGGTGGTCGGGTCGACCTGCTCGAAGCCGACCATGCCGTCCATGGCAAAAACATTCTTGGTGGGCTGGTAGGTGTAGGGCTGGGTCATCGTCGAGTAGATGACCTCGGTGTTGTTCAGGTGGAACACGCCCGGGTCCAGGCCAGCGTCCTCTTCCGTCTTCCAGAGCTTGAGGGTACCGCCGTGCTTGTCGGGGCCGGCCTCCTCCTGGGCAGCAGCCTGCGTGGCTGCGGCCGCCTCGGTGGCTGCGGCGGCCTGCTCCTCGGCAGCAGCCTCGGTCGCGGCAGCGGCGGCCTGCGTCGCAGCGGCAGCCTGCGTGGCTGCGGGCGCAGCCGCATCGTCGTCATCGTCATCGTCATCGCCGCAACCCGCGAGGATTGCAGCGGAGCCGGCTGCGGCTACGCCGCTGCCTACGAGGAAGCTGCGCCGTGTCACAGGGCGGCGGCGGAGCCTCTGCCAATAGTTCTCGTTGTCGCGCATACGAGATTCCCTCCCCAGATCTGGGATTCGCGGAGTATACGCAAACGCGCCGGGCGCAACAGTAAAGGGCCCACCCTTGCGGGCGGGCCCTTTTCCGTGCTGGTCGAGCGCCCTACGGGCACCCGGGGTTCGAAACGAATTAGCCCTGCTCGAGCCACATGGACTCGCGGCGCAGACTGTAGCCGTTGAGCCAGTCGGCGCTGCCCTGGTCCTGCAGCCTGGAGCTGAAGCCGAAGTACGAGATGGAGCTGACGGGCAGCCGCCAGTTGCACCAGTGGTTATCGAGGATCCAGCGCTGGAGCTCGGTGAGGAGGACGCCACGGGCCTCGGGGTCCGTCTCCGCCTCCTGAGCGTTCAGCATCTCGATAATCGTGGCCGAGCCCTCGGCGATCTCGGGTCGCGGTGACTCGAGATAGTGGTTGAAGGCGTTGAAGCCGTAGGCGCGCGGGTCGTAGTTGATGAGGAAGCTGTTGTTGGGGATTCCGTCCGTGCCACTTCGGTCGCCTGTGCCGTAGCTGAGAATCTCCCAGTCCTTGACGTCGGTGCTGCGGTCGACCGCGCGGGCCGCCCACGAGTTGCCGTCAACAGCCTCCACCTCGGCGGTGATGCCGATCGGCCCTAGCGCCTTCTCGATCGACTGCGCCAGGAAGTCGCTGATCTCGTGCTGCAGGGGCGCGCCCGTCGACTGGAAGATCTTGATGTTGTCGACGGGAACCTCGAAGTCGGCGGCCTGCCAGAGGGCCTGGGCCTCGGCCGGATCGAACCGGTACCACTCCTGCAGCTCCTGCTGGCTCAGCTTCTGGTAGGCCGGCAGGAGGTCGGTGATGGGGGCGGCGTACTGGCCACCGAGTGGGCGGATGGCCGCGATGAAGCCCTCGTAGTCAAGCGACTTCTGCAGCGCCTGCCGCGAACGCTTGTCGTGGAACTTGCCACCGTCCATGCCCTGCATGCAGAGCCCGCCATCGCCCTTGATCTCGACGATGTTGACGTGGTCCTGGCCCTCGAACTCGGGAACCTCGAGGGGGTCGACCGTCGTGAAGACGTCGAGGTCGCCGGCGAGGAAGGCGGCCTTGGCGGCCACCGCATCGGGGATGATGCGCGTCTCCCACGAGTCGATGTAGGGCCCGTCCTCGACGAAGCCATCGTCGGCCGGGGTGTGCTTGTGGTAGTCCGGCCAGCGCTCAATGCGCGTGCCGGTCGAATCCCGCTTGGTCATCGTGTAGGGACCGCTGCCCGAGCCGGCCGGGAGCTCCTGGACGCTGTAGACGTCCTCGACGGTTCCGTCGGCGCGCTCGTAGGAGCCCTCGAACTTGCCGAACTCGTCGACCATGCGGGGGTTCAGGAAGGAGTAGTAGTGGGCCGCGCGGTACACGGGAGCATCCGCGTTCGGCCTCGCCCAGCTCTCCGTCACCGTCAGCTCGTCGGTCGCGTCGAAGCTATCGACGAAGGCATAGCCGGTGCGCGTGGTGTGCGTGCCGTCCAGCGCCCGATAGAGCTTCTCCAGGCGGCCAAAGCTGAAGGCCACGGCCTCGGCGTCCACGGGGTCGCCGTTGTGGAACTTCATGCCAGGGCGGACGCTCCAGACGAACGTCGTCGGGTCGACCTGCTCGAAGCCCACCATGCCGTCCATGGCGATCAGGTTCTTGGTCGCCTGGTACGTGTACGGCTGGGTCATCGTGCCGTTGTGGATCTCGCGGTTGTTCAGGTGGAAGACGCCGGGGTCGAGACCCGCATCCTCTTCCGTCTTCCAGTTCAGCAGGGTGCCGCCGTGCCTGTCTGGGCCGGTATCTTCCTGGGCAGCCGCTTGCGTAGCTGCGGCGGCCTCGGTGGCTGCGGCTGCCTGCTCTTCGGCAGCAGCCTCAGTGGCGGCAGCGGCGGCCTGTGTCGCAGCAGCCTGTGTGGCTGCGGGGGCAGCTGCGTCGTCGTCGTCATCGTCGTCGTCGCCGCAACCCGCGAGGATTGCGGCGGAGCCGGCCGCGGCCAAGCCGCTCCCGACCAGGAAGCTGCGCCGGCTAACCGGTCGGCGCCTCAGCCTCTGCCAGTAGTTCTCGTTATCACGCATGCGCGATTCCCCTCCCCAAGATTTGGGATTTGCGCAGTATACGGACTTCCGTCTACTGCGGATATGCCAAGCCAAAGGGCCCACCCTTGCGGGCGGGCCCTTCGCTGCGCTGGTCGAGCGCCCGTGAGCGCTCCGTGTTCGGAGTGGCTAGGCGTCCTTCTTGAGCCACATGGACTCACGGCGCCGGTCGTACAGATTGACCCAGTCGGCAACGCCCTGGTCCTGCAGCCTCGAGCTGAAGCCGAAGTAGGCGACGGAGCTCACCGGCAGACGCCAGTTGCACCAGTGCCGGTCCAGGATCCAGGTCTGCACCTCGGTGAGGAGGGCGGCGCGGGCCTCGGGGTCCGTCTCCGCCTCCTGCGCGTTCAGCATGTCGATGATCGTCGCGGAGTCCTCGGCGATCTCCTTGCGCGGCGATTCCAGATAGTGGTTGAACGCATTGAAGCCGTAGGCGCGCGGGTCGTAGTCGATGAGGTACGAGTCGTTGGGGATGCCGGTCGTGCTTCCCCGGTCGCCCGTGCCGTAGCTGAGAATCTCCCAGTCCTTGACGTCGGTGCTGCGGTCGACCGCGCGGGCCGCCCACGAGTTGCCGTCGACGGCCTCGACCTCGGCGGTGATGCCGATCGGTCCGAGCGCCCTCGCCAGCGACTGCGCCATGTAGTCGCTGATCTCGTGCTGCAGGGGTGCGCCCGTCGACTGGAAGATCTTGATGTTGTCGACCGGAACCTCGAAGTCGGCGGCCTGCCAGAGGGCCTGGGCCTCGGCCGGGTCGAAGCGGTACCACTCCTGCAGGTCTTGCTGGCTCAGCTTCTGGTAAGCCGGAAGGAGGTCGGAGATGGGCGCCGCGTACATGCCGCCGAGCGGGCGGATGGCCGCGATGAAGCCCTCGTAGTCGAACGCCTTCTGCAGGGCCTGCCGAGAGCGCTTGTCGTGGAACTTGCCGCCGTCCATGCCTTGCATGGCGCGGCCACCGCCGGGAATCTCGACGATGTTGACGTGGTCCTGGCCCTCGAACTCGGGAACCTCGAGGGGGTCGACCGTCGTGAAGACGTCGAGGTCACCGGCGAGGAACGCGGCCTTGGCCGCAACGGCGTCGGGGATGACGCGCGTCTCCCAGGCGTCGATGTAGGGCCCGTCCTCGACGAACCCGTCGTCCGCCGGGGTGTGCTTGTGGTAGTCCGGCCAGCGCTCGACGCGCGTGCCGGTGGCGTCGCGCTTGGTCAGCGTGTAGGGACCGCTGCCCGAGCCGTGCGGGAGCTCCTGCACGCTGTAGACGTCCTCGACCGTGCCATCGGCGTGCTCGTAGGAGCCCTCGAACTTGCCGTGCTCCTCCACGACCCGAGGGTTCAGGAAGGAGTAGTAGTGGCGCGCGCGGTAGATGGGGGCGTCCGCGTTGGGCCGCGCCCAGTGCTCCGCCACCGTCAGCTCGTCGGTCGCCTCGAAACTGTCGACGAAGGCGTAGCCGGTGCGGGTCGTGTGCGTCCCGTCCAGCGCGCGGTAGAGCTTCTCCAGGCGGCCGAAACTAAAGGCCACGGCCTCGGAGTCGACGGCGTCGCCGTTGTGGAACTTCATGCCCGGGCGGATGCTCCACACGAAGGTCGTCGGGTCCACCTGCTCGAAGCCCACCATGCCATCCATGGCGATGAGGTTCTTGGTGGGCTGGTAGGTGTAGGGCTGGGTCATCGTCGAGTAGATGACCTCGGTGTTGTTGAGGTGGAACACGCCGGGATCGAGACCGGCGTCCTCTTCCGTCTTCCACAGGTTCAGGGTGCCGCCGCGCTTGTCCGCGTCGGGATCGGCCTGGGCGGCAGCTTCGGTAGCGGCGGCGGCCTCGGTGGCGGCAGCGGCTTGATCGTCGTCGGCAGCCTCGGTGGCGGCGGCGGCCTGCGTCGCGGCAGCAGCCTGTGTGGCTGCGGGTGCAGCGGTGTCGTCGTCGTCGTCGTCGCCACAACCCGCGAGGATTGCGGCGGAGCCGGCCGCGGCGACGCCGCTCCCGACCAGGAAACTGCGCCGGGTGACCGGACGGCGCCGGAGCCTCTGCCAATAGTTCTCGTTATCGCGCATGGACTGAGTCCCTCCCGCATTCGGAATTCGCGCCACGATGGCGCCTCCTGAGAGCTATACGCAGAAAAGGGTACCGAGCGTTCCCACTGAGGCAACTTTTGGGAAAGACGCTTCGAAGGGCTAGATCCGGCCCCGGAGCCTCGGGTCGAGGGAATCGCGGAGCGAATCCCCGAAAATGTTGAACCCGAAGACGGTGATCGCGAGCGCGAGACCCGGGAAGACCGCCAGCCACGGCGCCACGCTGAAGAAGCGGCGGGAGCTGCCGGAGAGGTCGGCGCCCCACGACGGGACGGCATCGAGGCCACCGATGGGGACGCCCAGGCCGAGGAAGCTCAGGCTGGCTTCGGCCAGGATGGCGGCCGGGAGGGAGATGCTCGTGATGACGATCATGAGACCGAACATGTTGGGAGCGATATGCCGCCACATGATGCGGAAACTGCTCGACCCGACGACCTGGGCGGCCTCGACGTAGGTGGACTCACGCAGCTCGAGCACGATCCCGCGCATGATCCGGTAGGTGCCCGGCATGAAGAACAGGGAGATGGCTACCACCAGGTAGAGCTCTTCGCGTTGGAGCCCCGGTAAGTCGGGCAGGTCGGCGCTGATCGAAGAGTGCAGCACCAGTGCTAAGAGCAGACCGGGGATCGCGATGAACATGTCCGCGATTCGGCCGACGGCGAAGTCGACGGCGCCGCCCGCGTAAGCGGAGAGGAGCGCGATAAGGGTCCCGCCGAGCGTGCCGAGGAGCACGGTGGCGACGCCGATCTTGAGGGAGATGCGTCCGGCGAAGAGCACACGGGACCAGACATCCTTGCCGCGCGCGGTCGTTCCAAACCAGTTTTCGGTGTTCGGGCCGGCAAGGGGCGGGCCCACCGCAAACTCGTTGGGCGGCGCGGTTCTGAGCACGGGCGCCGCCGCGGACATGAACACGATGAAGATAATGAGAGCGAAGCCGAAGGCGCCGAACGGTTCCCTACGCGCCCACTTGAGCGGATTGAAGCGCTGGCGTGGCGGAATCGCGTATTCGAGCTCGAGGGCTGACTGCTCCTGTGCCATGGCTAGTACCGAATCCTTGGGTCAATGACCGTGTACAGGATGTCGACGAGGAGCGTCACGAGGACAAAGACGAAGGAGAAGACCATGATCGTGCCCAGCACGACCGGGTAATCCTGATCCGTCACGCCTTCGAGAGAGAGTCTGCCGAGGCCGGGTACCGTGAAGAGCTGCTCCGCGATCACGACCCCGCCCAGCACCGCGCCGAGCTGCAGGCCGACGAGCGTGATCACGGGGATGAGCGAGTTGCGGAACACGTGGCCCCAGATGACGCTGCGATCGCGGAGGCCCTTGGCGCGGGCCGTGCGCACGTAGTCGGAGAAGAGCACCTCAAGCATGGAGGTCCGGACGAAGCGCGCCATGCCAGCGGCGCTGGCGAGCGCGAGCGTCACTGCCGGCCAGACGGCGAGGGAGAGGTTGTAGATGGGGTCATCGGTGAACACGACCCATTGTCGGGCGGGGGTCCATCCCCACCAGAGGGCGGGCAGGTAGATGACGAGGATCGCGAACCAGAAGTTGGGGATCGAGATCCCCATGATGGTAATCCCCCGGAAGGCGTAGTCGAGGATGCTGTTTCTGCGAACGGCGGAGAGGACCCCCACGGAGATGCCGATGACGGCGGAGATGAAGATGGTGAGGAGGCCGATCTCAAGCGTGTTGGGCAGGACCTCAATGATGTCGCCCATCACGTCGTCGTGGGGCGGGGTGAGGCGCTCACCGAGGTCACCCTGGATGGCGCCCCACAGCCAGTCGCCGTACTGCTCCCACCAGGGGCGGTCCAAGCCGAAGCGTTCCTCGAACTTCTCGAACGCGCGCGGGTCGGCGTCGCCGACGGACCCGATGGCCGCGAAGGCAGCGCTGCCGGGGCGGATGTAGAGCAGCATGAAGAGCACGAAAGAGATGCCCAGCAGCATGAAGGGGACAGCAATCAGCCTGCGGACGATGTAACGGGTCATGAGCTTTGACCTGAGCGCCGGGAAGCGTGCCTCCCGCCGGTCTCGCCATCCCCCCTTGCGCGAACGGGCCCGATCACAGCCCCCGCGCGATTCACGGGATTCTCGGCTATCCGTACTGCGATCGCAACCGTCGGGGATGGCGTTCTTTCCCAACGCGCAGCTTTGCCCGAGCCGTACACTCTGCGGAAGGCCAGCAGGGGAGCGGGCGCATGGCTGAGAAACACACGAACGACGAAGCGGGCGAGAAGCTCGGCGAAATGGTGGCGGAGTGGGCGGAGGCGTACTGGGAGCAACAGGCGCCGGCCCTCCGCAGGCAGCCGGGCGGAGGTCAGGGCGAGCTGCGCGAGACCGTGACGAGGGCGTTCATGGCGGGGGCAGTGACGGTATTCCAGCGCTGGGACGAAGTACGTCCGCTGGTGCCACGCCGGCGCGTCTCCTGGCGCGATTTGCCTTCCCACCACGGCTAGGGGCGAGCCGTATCATGCCGGCTGGCCGGAAGGGGGCGTCATGAGCGAAGCGGCGGAGCTGTTCGACCTGAGCGGGAAGGTGGCGCTCGTGACGGGCGGAAGCCGGGGGCTGGGAGCGGCGATGGTGCGCAGCTTCGCGCGGGCGGGGGCGGACGTGGTGATCGCGAGCCGCAAGCTGGATTCGTGCGAGGCGCTGGCGAAGGAGGTGCGGGCGGAGACGGGGCAGCGGGCGCTGCCGGTGTCGTGCCACGTGGGGGAGTGGGAGCAGCTGGACGCGCTGGCGGAGAGGGCCTATGAGGAGTTCGGCAAGGTCGACGTGCTCGTCAACAACGCGGGGCTGTCGCCCCTCTACGACCACGTCAGCAACGTGAGCGAAGCGCTCTACGACAAGGTGCTGGACGTGAACCTGAAGGGTCCGTTCCGGCTGACCGCGAACATCGCGACGCGCATGGCGGAGGGGGACGGGGGCTCGGTGATCATGGTGTCGAGCACGGCCTCCCAGAGCCCAGGTCCGAACGCGCTTGCCTACGGCGCCGCGAAGGCAGGCCTGAACAACCTGACGATCGGGTTCGCGCGCACGTTCGCCCCGAAAGTGCGGGTGAACTGCATCATCCCGGGGCCGTTCCTGACCGACATCTCGAAGGCATGGGACATGGAGGCGTTCGAGGAGCGGGCGGCGAGCACGATCCTGCTGGCGCGGGGCGGACAGGCGGAGGAGATCGTGGGGGCGGCGCTCTACTTCGCCTCGGAGGCGTCCAGCTTCACGACGGGGGCCCTGCTGACCGTTTCGGGAGGCTCGGCGAGGTAGCCGAATCGGCTCCAGGGGCCGTCATACTCGCTTGCTATAATCTCCAGCACTTTCCAGCAACGGCAGGGCCGGAGCCTCCTGTGTCCGGCCCGAAAGGGACCAACGATGGCCGCGAACCGAGAAGACTTCGAAGCGATGCCCCAGGCGGCGTGCCCGATGAGCGTGGGAGAGGTCGACCTCTTCGCGCCGGGCGCCCAGGAGCACTGGTACGACTCCTACAAGCTGCTTCAGGCGGAGGAGCCGGTGCTGCGGCTGCCCGGCCAGGGCTACGAGCCGGGCGCGGACGCCTTCGTGCTCACGAAATACGAGGACATCCGCAAGGTGGTGCGCGATCCGGACCTGTTCCCGTCGCGCACCGGGCCGGGCGCCTCGGGCACGAGCAAAATTCACGATGAGATCTTCGAGGAAGAGGGTTTCGGCGAGGTGGTGACGGCGCGGGACCGGCTGCGGCCCGACATCGAGACCCACAAGCTGCACCGCGAGACGCTGACGGAGCCGTGGGTGGGCGCCTCGGGGGCGCTCCAGCACCGCGACATGATCACGGCGCACGCCAACCGGCTGATGGACAACTGGATCGACAAGGGCGAGGTCGAGTTCGTGACCGAGTTCGCGGCGCCGCTGCCGCAGGCCGTGATCTCGACGATCCTCGGGTTCCCGCTTGAGGACATGCCGATGACGAAGAAGTGGGAAGAGGCGCAGGTGCGCCGCTTCGTCTACGGCTTCGGCCCGAAGAGCCAGATGGAGGACCCGGACGAGGAGGACAATGCCAAGGCCCTCGTCGCGTTCAACCGCTACATCCAGGAGCAGATCGACGAGAAGCGGCGCAACCCCAAGGACGACATGATCACGTTCCTGACGCAGGTCGAGTACCAGGGCCAGCCGCTGGCCGACGGCGACATCATCAGCGTGGTCTCGGGGATGCACATCGGCGGGAACGAGACAACGCAGTACGCGCTCACCTCAGAGGCGATGTTGCTCGCCCAGCACCCCGAGATCGTCGAGGAGCTGCGGGCGGATCGCTCGAAGGTGCGCTTCTTCGTGGAGGAGGCGCTGCGGCTGTACGCGCCGACGCAGGGGCTCTCGGGCCGCATGGTGGCGCGCGATACGGAGATCCGCGGCGTCAAGATCCCGGCGGGGTCGCTGCTGCACCTCCGCTGGGCCGCCGCGAACCGCGACCCGGAGCTGTGCGAGGCGCCGGACGAGATCCGGCTCGACCGCAAGAGCCCGGGCAAGCACCTGACGTTCTCGATCCGGCCGCGGGGCTGCCCCGGGGCGGGGCTCTCACGCCTGGAGCAGAACATCGCCGTGGACGTGATGCTGGACCGCATCGACGAGCTGAAGCTGGCCACGTCCAAGAACGACTTCAAGCACCAGCCGGGGATCATGCTGGGGCTGTACGAGCTGCACCTGGAGTTCACGAAGGCACGGGAGGCCGTGCCGGCTTAGGGACTCACATTCAGGGGCGGACGGCGCGCTTGGGGCGGCTGGCGAGCCGCGCGAGGGCGGGCTGCGCGAGCTTCACGAACGTGCAGGCGAGACGGCGCGTATCGCGCGGGTCGATCAGATCGATGACATCGCCGCGGTGGGCGGCGCGGAAGGGGGAGCGGAGGCGGAGGAGGCGCTCCTCGATGGCCTCGCGGTGGGCGTCGGGATCGGTGGCGGCCTCGATTTCGCGGCGGTAGGCGGCGGCCACGCCGCCCTCGATGGGGATGCCGCCCCACTCGCCCGCGGGCCAGCCGAAGCGCAGGTTGAGTCCGTTGGGGATGCCCACACTGTTCGGGGCGTCGGCGGCGACGCCGTAAGACTTGCGCACGTTGAACTCGATCTTGGGCACGCCCGCCTCGGCGCTGGCGATGAGAGCACGCACGCCCCGGCGCATCGTCGCCTTGCGCTCGGCGTGGGAGCCGAGCATGAAGCCGGGCATATCGAGGAAGATGAGGAGGGGCAGGTTGAAGGTGTCGCAGAGGTCGACGAAGTGGGTGTACTTGTCGGCCACGTCCCCATCCATGGCGCCGGCGAGCTTCATCGGATCACTGGCGAGGACGCCGACGGGGTAGCCGTCGAGGCGGGCGAAGGCGGTGATGATGGCGCCGGCGTAGTGGCGGCGCATCTCGAAGAACTCGCCGTTGTCGACGACGTGTGAAACGAGGGTGCGCATGTTGTAGCCGCGCTTGCGGTTGGGCGGGATGAGGTTGAGCAGCGCCTCGGGGCAGCGGTCGGGCGGGTCGCCGGTCTCGACGCGGGGGGCGACGTCGCCGGTCGTGTTGGGGAGGTAGGAGAGGAAGCGCTTGATCTGGTCGAAGGCGTCCTCCTCGGACTCGGCCTCGTTGTCGACCTGACCACTCTCGTGGACGTGCATCTTCGCGCCGCCGAGGGCTTCCTTGTCGAGGTCCTCGCCGATGGCGCGGCGCACGACGGGCGGGCCGGAGGGGAAGATCTGGGACTGGCCCTTCACCATGACGGTGAAGTGGGACATGAGGGCGAAGGCGGCGGGGGCACCGGCGACAGAGCCCATGATGCCGGCGGCGACGGGGACGGTGCGCAGCATCTCGACGGCGCGCCACCACATGTCGCCGGCGGGGAGGCCCATGTGGCCTTCGGCCTCGTCGGCCTTGGAGCTGTGGCCGACACCCTCGACGAGCTGGACGTAGGGGATGCCGTACTGGACGGCGAGCGGCTGCATGAAGTCGCGGGGGTGCTTGCGGACGTTGTGGGGGCTGCCGCCGGAGATGGTGAAGTCGTCGCCGCCGATGGCGACGGGGCGCCCGTCGAGCTCGGCGAGGCCCATGACGTAGGCGCCCGGCGTGAAGCCGATGAGGTTGCCGTCTGCGTCGTACTCGGCGGCGCCGACCATGGGTCCGGCCTCGACGAAGCTGCCGGGGTCGACCATCTTCTCGATGCGCTCGCGGACGGTGTAGCGGCCGCCCGCGTGCTGGCGCTCGATCCGCTCGGGCCCGCCCATCTCGCGACCGAGCCCGCGGATGTACTCGATATCGGCGATGGCAAGCTCCCAGGGCATGCCGGGCTTCCAGCTTTCGCGGTTCGGATCGACAGGCATGGGGCGGGGCTCCTGCGCGGTTTCTCGAACGCTACGCGATAGGGGGCCGGGACGCACCGTCTGCGCGCCGCGGAACCGGCAAACGGCTACCATGACGCGCGAATCTGCTTGCGGCGCGCGGCGTCGGGGGCAGGAGGACGAGCGATGACGATGACGAAACCGGAGATCGATCCGGAGATCTTCTTCAGCAGGGAGTACCAGGACGACCCGTACCCGACGCTGAAGCTGCTGCGCGACCACCACCCGGTCTACTACAACCCGATCGGGGACAACTGGATGATCACGCGCTACGACGACGTCTGTGCGGCTTTCCGGGACCTGGAGAACTACTCGGCGCAGCCGAACGCGCTCGGCATCGGCGCGGTCTTCGGGCCGACGCTAATGGAGTACGACGGGGAGCAGCACAACAAGCTGCGCAACATCGTGGCGCCCGAGTTCGTGGGGCGGAAGCTGGATGCGCTGCTGCCCATCATCGAGCGCAACTCGATCGCGCTCATCGAGAAGTACACGGAGAAGCACGCGCGCCGCATCGCCGAGGAGGCGGCGAAGACGGGGGTCATCGACATCGTCGACGACTTCGCCACGCGGCTGCCGCTGAACGTCATCCTCGACGTGCTGGACCTGCCACAGGACGCCCACGACATGTTCCACAAGTGGTACCCGGCGATGATGAACGGCATCGGTGGACCACCCGACATCCGGGCAGCGGGGATCAAGGCGAACCAGGAGTACCACGACTACCTGGAGCCGCTGCTGCAGGAGCGCAGCAAGAACCCCGGGGACGACCTCATCTCGCGCCTGTGCGTGGCGGAGGTGGACGGGCACCGGATGACGTTCCAGGAGATCAAGTCGTTCGCGAGCCTGCTGCTGGTGGCGGGCGCAGAGACGACGGACAAGGCGATCGCGAACCTCTGGTACCAGATGCTGGCGAACCCGGAGCAGTGGGAGCTGGTGCGCAACGACCCGTCGCTGCTCGACCGCGCTTTCACGGAGATGATGCGCGTGCATCCGCCCTCGGGCGGGCAGGCGCGCCGCGCGATCCACGACATTCCCTTCCCCGAGTACGGGGTGACCATCCCGGAAGGGGCGTACGTGAACCTCTCGATCTACGGGGGGAACCGGGACGAGCGCGTGTTCACGAACCCGGACAAGTTCGACGTCATGCGTTCCGACCTGTACGTGGGACGAGCGCTGCGGGCGGGGTACCACGACAACGGGCAGGCGAGCCACCTCGGCTTCGGGCTGGGGAAGCACTTCTGCGTGGGCTACCAGCTGGCGCAGACGGAGACGGTGATCGGCAGCCGCATGCTGATGGACGTGATGCGCAACCCGCGCTTCAAGCCGGGCTCCGACCCGAAGCCGATCGCGATCAGCCTCGATCCGTGGGAGCTCTGGATCGAGTTCGACCCGGCCTAGGGCCATGCCACCCGCCGGGACGGTCGCGGGGCGCACGATCGAGGGAGAAACGCCCTCGACGTTCGCGACGGTCACGCGCGCACGGGAGCTCCTGCACGGGGGTGAGGAAGCGCTGACCCCGCTTGCGCGCGACCTGGCGGCGGGGCTGTCGGGCGGCGCGGGGGACGTCGAGGTCGACCGGTACCGTCGGCTGCTCTACGCGACGGACGCCTCGATTTACGAGATGGAGCCGGTGGCAGTCGTCTACCCGCGCTCGACGGCGGACGTGCAGCACGCGATGCGGGTGGCGGGGAAGCACGGCGTGCCCGTGCTGCCCCGGGGCGGGGGCACGAGCCTCTCGGGGCAGGGGGTGAACCACGCCATCGTCCTCGACTTTACGCTGCACATGGCGGGGGTTCTCGGGATCGACGCGGAGAGCGGCACGGCGCGGGTGCAGCCGGGCGTTGTGCTCTCCGAGCTGAACAAAGCGCTGCGGCCGCACGGCCTGCAGTACCCCATCGACCCCTCGACGGCGAATCGCGCCACGATCGGCGGGGGCGTGGGGAACAACTCGTGCGGGGCGCACTCGGGGGTGTACGGCAAGACCGTCGACAACGTGGTCGCGCTCGAAGTCGTGCTGGCGGACGGGTCGAAGGCGGCGCTGGAGGCGCTGAACGAAGACGAGGCGGCGGAGCGGGGCGGCCGCGAGGGGCTGGAAGGGGACATTTACCGGGGAGTACGGGCGATCGCGCGGGAGCACCGGGCGGAGGTAGAGAAGCGCTTCCCGAAGATCCTGCGGCGGGTCTCCGGGTACAACCTCGACGAGGTGGGGGAGGACGGGCCGCTCAATCTCGCGAAGCTGGTGGTGGGGTCGGAGGGGACGCTCGCGACGGTGACCGAGGCGACGGTGCGGGTCGTGCCCATCCCGCCGGTGAAGATGCTCACCGCGCTGCACTTCCGGACGGTCGTCGAGGCAGCTGCGGCGACGGTCCGGGCGAACGCGCACGGGCCTTCCGCGGTCGAGCTCGTGGACGACACGATCATCGAGCGCTGCCGGGAGAGCGCCGGCTTCCGCAGCCTGGTCGAGTTCGTGGAGGGGGAGCCGGGGGCGCTGCTGCTGGTCGAGTTCGCGGGGGAGCGGGTAGAGGAGGTGGAGGGGAAGGTCGGGGAGTTGCGGGCGGACCTCGTGGGGGAGGAAGGGGCGTACGCGGCGGTGGTGGCGCGGGAGGCGGCGGAGCAGCAACGCATGTGGCGCATGCGGGAGGCGGGGCTGGGGCTGCTGATGAGTCTGCGGGGCGACGCCAAGCCGGCCTCGTTCGTGGAGGACACGGCGGTCGCGCCGGAGCGGCTGGCCGAGTACGTGGCGCGTTTCGACGCACTCGTGCGGGCGCGAGGGCTGCGTCCCGCGTACTACGGACACGCGAGCGTGGGCTGCCTGCACATCCGGCCGGTGGTCGACCTGAAGGACGCGGAGGGGCTGGCGAACGCGGAAGGGCTGGCGGAGGAGATCGCCGACCTCGTGCTGGAGTTCGGCGGGTCGCTCAGCGGGGAGCACGGGGACGGCATCGTGCGGGGGGTGTTCACGGAGCGCATGTTCGGCCCGGAACTCACGCGGGCGTTCCGCGAACTGAAGGCGCTGTGGGACCCGCAGGGGCTGCTGAACCCGGGGAAGATCGTCGACACGCCGCCCTTCGCCGACAACCTGCGGCTGAGCCCTTCGACCGTAAACGCGGAGTTGCACACTGACCTCGATTTTGCGTTCGAGGGTGGGCTGGCGCGGGCGGCGGAGCAGTGCAACGGGCAGGGCGCCTGCCGGAAGCTCGACGGCGGGATGTGCCCGTCGTTCATGGTGACGGGCGACGAGGAGCACTCGACGCGGGGACGGGCGAACCTGCTCCGCCAGGCGCTGAACGGGGCGCTGCCGCTCGAAGACCTGACAAGCGAGCGCATGCACGAGGCGCTCGACCTGTGCGTCGAGTGCAAGGCGTGCAAGACGGAGTGCCCCTCGGGGGTCGACTTCGCGAAGCTCAAGTACGAGGTGCAGGCGCAGGCGAGCGCGGCGCATGGGGCGCCCGTGCGCGACCGCGCCTTTGCGCGCATCCGCAGCTTGAGCGCCCTCGCGAGCCCCTTCGGGCCGCTCGCGAACGCGGTCGCACGGCTGGGGCCGGCGCGGGCGCTGCTGGAGCGCGCGGGCGGTATCGACCGGCGCCGGCCGCTGCCGGCGTTCGCGGCGCAGCGGTTCGGGCGGTGGTGGTCACGGCGGACGGCCCCGCGGGGAGAGGCGCCCCGCGGGGAGGCCGTGTACCTGGCCGACACCTTCACGGAGTACTTCCACCCCGAGGTTGGGCGGGCGGCGGTGCGGGTACTGGAGGCGCTGGGGTACGCGGTAACGGTCGTGCCGAAGCTGGAGTGCTGCGGGCGTCCGGCGATCTCGAAGGGACAGCTGGGGCTGGCGCGGGGCTGGGCGGAGGCGAACGTGGCGCGGCTGGAGCCGTACGCGCGGCGGGGCGTCCCCATCGTCGGGACGGAGCCGTCCTGCCTGCTCACGCTTCGCGACGAGTACCGCGACCTGCTCGAGGGGGAGGGGGCGGAGGCGGTCGCGGGGCAGGCGGTGCTGCTGGACGAGCTGGTCGCGCAGGTGGCGCAGGAGGACGAGGGGGTTAGGGACCGCTTCACGGCAGGGGCGGGCGGTGAGGTGCTGGTCCATGCTCACTGCCACCAGAAGGCGCTGGCGGGTGCGGAGCCGTCGCTGCGAGCACTTGAGGCGGCCGGGTACGCGCCATCACTGGTGGAGTCAGGGTGCTGCGGGATGGCGGGGTCGTTCGGGTTCGAGCAGGAGCACTACGAGGTCTCGCGCGAGATGGGCGCGTACCGGCTCTTCCCGGCGGTGGAGGCGGCGGACGGGGCGGTCGCGGTAGCCGTCACGGGGGTGTCGTGCCGGCAACAGATCGGGCACTTCACCTCGCGCACACCGCGTCACGTCGCGGAGCTGCTGGCGGAGGCGCTGGGAGATTAAGGGAGGTCGGGCCAATCAGGAGCGGTCAGGCCGGGGCCGGGTGAGGCGGTCCCACTGCTGCTCATCCGTCACGACGGATGGGCTTACTGGCTGGGCGCGCAGCTGCTCCATCAGGCCCACCAGGCGACCTACATCGCCAATGCCGTCCTGGACGGAGACTTCCGGTTGCCAGTCCTCGTAGTAGTTTTGATGCAGGGAACTCGCGATGCTGAAGAGCCGCCGCAACTCAGGATTGCCGGCGTCGTCAGCAAGTTGGGCAGCGACAAGGAAGAGAAGCCCGTGGTTGTGGTGATTCCAGCCGCGACGCTCAGCGGCGGCCTTCATAGCGTGGGCGGCAGCGCCCCAGGCTTTTTCGGATGCCTGCAGGCGGTCGCCCTTGTCGAACTCCTCCTGCGCTTGCCCGAGCAGGCGCAGGCTCAGACCGGCATACTTCTCTTCGTTTTCGCGCTGCTCGCTGGCCGTGACCATCTTTGTTTCCCGCCTGGGATCATAAATGCTCCCCACAAGCAGATCAACATGCGCCTTCGGCTTGGGGCCGCTAGGGACCCTTGACCCCCTCGAACTCGGTCATGATCGCGCACTCGAGGATGCCGACGCCCGTGTCGCTGGGGTCGTCCATGTTGGTGTAGACGGTCGAGAGCTCGGCGTAGGAGCCGCCGCCGCTCATCTGCGGTATCTCGTTCCCGTCGTCGTCGAACACCTTCACGGGGTGGGAGACGTCCCAGACCTCGCCCTCGACGACGAGATCGCCACGGAAGACGCCCCGACCGAGGCGGTCGTTCCAGCCGTCGGCGTAGCCGCCGGCGCGCATGTAGACGGGCTCGCTGACGACCTCGAGCTGGAAGTTGTCGACGCCGCCGTCGGGGCGGGTGAGGTGGATCTTGCCGCGCTTGAAGCGGGGCAAGCCGTCTTCCCACTCGTGGTCGGAGATCCTGATGTCGGTGTAGGCGAAGCTCTCCTTGTCGGAGTCGTACCCGTACTCGACCCAGGAGTGGATGCCGACATCGGACTGGCGGCCGGTGCCGGAGGCGCGGTAGACGCCGTCCTCCCCGAGACGGAAGGCGTAGTAGAGGCAGCGGTCGGGCATGTTGACGACGGCCCAGTGGCGCATGCCGTCGGCGCGGAAGCTGCCCTGATCGGGAGGCGTGAGCGGCGGGGCGACGTAGGGGTTGGGCTTGGCGCCGGTGCCGGTACCCGCGCCGATGCCCCAGGAGTGGTCGCGCGTGCCGCCCCAGCCGTCGCCGAAGTCGAACTTCCACTCGCGGCCGTTGATCCTGATCCAGCCGGCGATGTCGGCGGCCTGGATGTAGTTGGAGCGCTCGGCGACGAGGCGGCCATCGAGCCGGTACTGGACGCCTGGGGCCTCGTCGTAGGCGGGCGCCTTGCTCTCCCAGAGAATGTCGAACTCGATGCCGTGGGCGTTGTCGTCGCAGCCGATGCGGAGGGTGCGCATGCCGCGGATGATCTCCTGCCAGAAGGGGCCGACGCGGAGCTCATCGATGCGGGGGCGGAGGCGGCGGCTGGCGCGCAGGTTGTACTGCTTGCCGTCATCGACGCTGACGATGGCGTAGGCGTCCATCACGTCGGTGTTGGGGTAGAGGCGGATGGCGGTGATCAGGTTCACCTCGCCCGCGGGGTCGCCGAAGCAGTGCCAGTAACCGTCACTCCACTCGGGACTGGCGGTCTGCACGGAGTTGAAGGTGTCGATGGTCTGGTGGCGGGGCCACTCGTCGAGCTCGGTGAGGACGCGCGGTCGGGGCATGGTCGTTCCTTTCGTGTTTCGGCCGCCGGGTTACGGGCGGGGGATGACGATGACGGGAATCTCGCGGGTGGTCTTGGCCTGGTACTCGGCGAACGCGGGCATCTTCTCGGCCTGCTGGTCGAAGAGGCGCTGGCGCTCCTCGCCCTCGGGGATGATGGCGTTCACCGTAAACGTCTGATCCGGGAGCTCGATAGTGACCTCCGGATTGGCGCGGATGTTGTGGTACCACTGGGGGTGCTTCGGGTTCCCGGCGTACGAGGCGATGATGATGATGTTGTCGCCATCGGTGCTGTGGGCGAGCGGGGTGGTGCGCTTCTCGCCGCTCTTCGCGCCGGTGGTGGTGAGGAGGAGGAGGGGCGCATCGGCGAAGCGGCCCGTGACCTTCCCGCCATTGGCGCGGAACTGCTCGATGAGGTGGTTGTTGTAGGAGATCATCTGGGCGATGGGGTCTTCTGACGTCATAGGCGTCTCCTCGGGTTGCGTCGGGAGAGTTTAGCCGCCCACGATTGCTAACGCTGCGCCCCCGGGTGCTACGGGCGGGGGATCACGACGACGGGAATCTCGCGGGCAGTCATCGCCTGGTACTCGGCGAAGCGGGGCATCTGAGCGGCGTGCTGGTCGTAGATGCGTTGGCGCTCCTCCCCCTCGGGGATAAGGGCCTTCGACGTGAACGTCTCGCCCGGCAGCTCAATCGTGACCTCGGGATTGGCGCGGATGTTGAGGAACCAGGCGGGATGCTTCGGGGCGCCCCCGAACGAGGCGATGATGACGACCCGGTCGCCGTCCAGCGTGTGAACCAGGGGGTTGGTGCGCTTTTCGCCGCTCTTCGCGCCGGTGGTGGTGAGGAGGAGGAGGGGCTCGTTCGCGAACATGCCCGTGACCTTCCCGTCGTTCGCGCGGAACTCCTCGATGACCCTGCGGTTGAGGGCGAGCATCTCCTCGAGAGGCACGGGGGCGGCGGCGTTCCGGGCACGCATGTCGTCGAGGGATTTCGAAGTGGCGTCGGAGGACACGGCAGGCTCCCTTTCTGGTCCGTCCGGCGAGTCTAGGGGACTCAGTCGACGCGGAGGACGGCGGCGCCTTCGACCTTGCCGGATGCCAGGTCGGCGAGGGCCTGGTTGGCGTCGTCGAGGGGGTAGACCTCGGTCTCGGTGCGGATGGGACCTCGGCGGCAAGGGCGAGGAACTCGCGGGCGTCCTGGCGGGTGAAGTTGGCGACGCTGCGGAGGCTGCGTTCCCACCAGAGGTGCTCGTAGGGGAACTCGGGGATGCGATCGAGGTGGATGGCGTTGACGGCGACGGTTCCGCCGCGGTCAACGGCCTTGAGGGCGGCAACGACGACCTCGCCAGCGGGGGCGAAGGTGACGGCGGCGGCGAGGGGCGCGGGCGGGGCGTCGTCCGTGCCCCCTGCCCAGACGGCGCCGAGGTCACGGGCGCGTTGCTGGTCGCGGGGGGAACGGGTGGCGACAAAGACCTCGCAGCCCCAGTGCAGCGCCACCTGCAGGGCGAGCCGCGCGGAGGCGCCGAAGCCGTAGAGGCCGAGGCGGCCGCCGGGTGCGACACCGGAGAGGCGCAGGGCGCGGTAGCCGATGATGCCGCCACAGAGGAGGGGCGCGGCCTCGACGGGGTCGAGGTCAGGCGGGAGGGGGACGGCGAAGCCTGCGCGCACGGTGACCCGCTCCGCGTAGCCGCCGTCGCGGTCCCAGCCGGTGAATTGTGCTGCCTCGCACAGGTTCTCGCGGCCGGAATCGCAGCGGGAGCAGGCGCCGCAGGCGCCCGCGAGCCAGGCGACCCCCGCCCGGTCGCCCACTTGCCAGCCGTCGACGCTGTCGCCGAGCGCCTCGACTGTGCCGACGGCCTGGTGGCCGGGAACGACGGGGAGGCGGCGGGCCTCGATATCGCCCTCGCAGATCTGGAGGTCGGTGCGGCAGACGGCACAGGCATCGACGCGCAGCAGGAGCTCTCCGGGAGCGGGGACCGGGTCGGGGCGGTTGGCGACGACGAGGGGTCCGTCGCCCGCGGGGGCGGTGCGTTCGAGCACGGCGGCGCGCATGGCGCGATCCTAAGAGCGCAGGGACGGGGGCGGGGGGCCGAGCAGCTTCGCGAGATCCTTGAGCAGGTCCAGGCGCTCCGCCCTCCAGCGGCTGGCGAGCCCGCTGGAGGAGGGCACAACGTAGGGGACGGTCTCGCCGATGCGTTCGGGCTGTACGCCATCGGGGCGACCGGCAAGGGCGGCGCGGGGGAGGCCGAGGGCGTGGCGGGCGAAGTGAACGTAGATGCCGCGCCCGCTGAAAACGGCGTAGGCGGGCTGGTTCGCGTGGAGTTGGGCGTGGAGGCGACGGGCGCCTTCAGCGATCTCCTCGGACGTGAGCTCGTCGGCGCGAACGGTGGGGCGGGGGCAGAGGTCGACGAACCCGATACCGGCTTCATCCATCAGGGAGGCGTCGTCCTCGGGGTCTGCGGGGCGGGGGAGGAGGCCGCTCTCGTTGAGCTGCTTCCAGAAGACGTTGGCGCGGCGGGCGTAGTAGTGGCCGGCCTCGGCGGAGTAGATGGCGGGGTTGTAGCCGATGAAGACGATGCGGAGGCGGGGGCGGAGGTAGTGGGGCAACGTGGCGAGGTCGGCGGTCAATGGTCCTCCTCCGTGAGGGCGAAGCGGACTTTCGGCTCGGGGAGGCGGACGGCCACAGGCTCGGCTTCCCCGTCGGCGCCCGCGAGGGTGAAGCGCAGGACCAGCGTGCCCTGCGGCCCTACCTCAAACACGTCGGGGGCGACGTACGACTCGAGGGGGACGTGGTCGCCCTCCGACAGCTCCATCTCCACCGCTGCCGGGTCGAACGCCCAGGGCTCAGCGGTGCGCAGCCCCAGCGTGACGGTCACGGCTCGGGGCGGCCCTTCGTCGACGTCGTAGGACTCGACCCAGATGGTGAGGCCGTCCTCGGTGTGGGCGCCGTTCACCGGGACGGTCGGTTCGTCGAAGAAGACGTTGAGGAGCGGGGGTATCCCCAGAACCCCGAGCGGGATGCCGATGACTACGCCGAGGATAGCGGCGATGCGGAAGAAGCCCCGGCGTTCCTCGCGGACGCTCTGCTCGGCGGCGACGGGGACGCGGCGGCGGGGCGGTTCGGTCACGCGGGGCTAGCGGATGCGGGCGGCGAGGACGCCCTCGAAATCGAGCCCGGTGCTGAGCAGGTAGCGCTCGTCGGCGGCGAGGAACGAGAGGAATCGGCGTAGGGCCTCGGCCTCGCGGCCCTCGGCGGCCGCGAGGGAGGCGGCATTAACGATGGTGAGGGAGCCGCCGATGCGGATGAGGCGCGTCAGGTCCTCCTCCATGCGCTCGTACTCGCGCCAGCGGCCCCCGAGCACGACGAGGTCGTAGGGTCCGTTGAGAGCGTGGACAACGGCTGGGGGCTTGCCGGAGTGGACGCGCACATGCTCGGCGAGGGCGTGGCGCTCGGCGGCGCGGCGGATGCCGTCGGCGACCTTGGGGCCGCGCTCGACGACCTCGATCTGGCCGGTGTGGCCGAACGCGCCCGCGATGTGGAGGGCGCGGTAGGACGCGAGGTTGGCGGCAAGCTGCTCGACCGCCTTCGCGTCAAGACCGTCGGCATCCGGCGGCGGTTCGCCTTCGACGAGGAGGACGTAGCTGGCGCGGGTCGCCCGCACGAGGGTCGCGAGCTGGCGCGCGGTCATGGCGGCGTCGAGCGCCATGGGCTCGGGCACGCCATCGAGCAGCGAGGCGAAGCGGTCGGCCTGCGCCTCCAGCAACTCGCGTGCGAACTCTTCGCCCGAAGCCATGCGGCAATTGTAGGAGGTGGAGACGCGGGTCGGGGTCAGGCGAGGGCGCGTTCGATCAGCGCGCGGTCCTCGGGCGCGAGGTCGGAGGCGAGGGCGAGCTCCCGGGCGGCGGGGCTGATCTTGCTCCAGGTCTTGCGGATGACGCTCGCCATCGTCTCCGGCTCGGTGCGGAGGGCGAAGTCGTGGAGCTGCGTTTCGAGGAAGACGAGGGTGAGGCCGTCCTCGAAGGCCTGGCCCTCGGGGTCGCGCTTCGGCGTCTCCTTGCGGATGAGGCGTTCGACGCGGGCGATCGTGTCCTCGTCGTAGCCGCACTCCTCGAGGATGGCGCGGGCATGGCCTGCGTGGCGGACCTGGAGGTCGCGGCGCCAGCGGAGGTAGCCGCGGCGTCCGGCGGCGAAGGTGTCGCGGGGCTAACACCCTTCGCGTCGCGGAGCGGTGCTCTTTCGACCTCAGCACCGACCTCGG